>UWSI01000018.1 GCA_900541895.1 uncultured Actinomyces sp.
GGGAAACCCAGGGTTTCCCCCACCCACTCATTTTCAGATCACTAAACGCCTACTTCTTTTTCTTGTGGAAGCGCGGGCTTGTGCCCAAGTGGACTGGAGACGAAATATAGTCGCCGCCCGGGGAAGCCGCGGAATCATCAAGGCCACGATAGACATAGTTGGGATCTTCATCCTGCAGGCTTAGTGGGAACTTGATGCCATCAGCGTAATCTGCAACCTCTTGAGGAAGAGGGACCGAACCACCTTGACTAGAGCCAAATCCAGTAGACCCTTCAGTGTCCTTCCCTAATTTTTTCTTATCAGGAAGTGGATTTTCATCCGGGAATTGAGTGGGGTCAGTGCTCAGCATCGCTTCAAGATTCGTTGGCCCGAATCCTGTTCGTTCATTCCACGAGTTCCCGGAATTCATGCCAGTTCGGACCAGAAGCTGAAGAAGCTGATTCCCGGTTGCCTGCGGCCATTTCTCACGTGCCAAGGCCAGAAAACCGGTAGTGATCGCTCTGCGGCACAGTTCGAGCAGTCCATTTTTTCGACATTCTTGTCTGGATATACCCTCACATTAACATTTGCGCCAAGAGATGCCGTAACCACCTGCCCCCAAGAGGAACGCGCCGTAAGCTGCCCATCGGGAGCAATGGCCTAAACACCAACAACACCCCTTATTGACAGCCATCTCGCCTCCCTTTCTCTTGAACAGAAAACAGAATACGGGAGCCTAAGGAACAATCTAAAATGTCTCTATTGAAGTGCTGACAACACAACCCGACGGGCAGTCTGTAACGCCGCCTCGGCACTGGTGGTGGCCCCATCGACGCTACGATCGATCCACACGATTCTGGGGTCGCGGCGCAGCCACTTGACCTGCCTACGAGCCAACTGACGCGTTGCCAAAGCAACAGAATCAATGGCCTCGGGGATCGTCATATCACCGTCAATAACAGCAAGAGCCTGCGCATAACCGGTTGCCTTGGCGGCAGTCTTTGTATGTCGAAGCCCCAATCGGTCTAGTTCCCGTGTTTCCTCAACAAGCCCCTGGTCAAACATCAAGCGAGTGCGCTGCGCAATGCGTTGATCAAGCTCCTCCATCGGCCAACGAAGCGCAAGCATGACGGTGGGTGCCGCATACATGTACTGCGGCATCGACGAAGAGTAGGGTTTCCCCGTCAGCTCAATGACTTCAAGCGCTCGAATAATTCTGCGTGCATTGTGTGCGTCAATGCGCTGCGCAGACACCGGATCCAATTCCTCGAGTCGATGAAAAAGAGCGGCCACTCCCCCGGGTTGGCAAGACTCTTCCTCAAGACGTTTCCGAAGCTGAGGATCTGTCCCGGGAAAGTCAATCTGGTCCAAAAGCGCCCGCTGGTAAAGCCCCGAACCTCCAGCAACAACTGCAAGATTCGAGCGAGCGTGAATCTGTGCGATATCGGCGCGAGCGTATCGCTGGTAGGAGGCGACAGAAGCCTCGTCACTAATCTCCAAGACATCAATTTGATGATGAGGAATTCCGCGGCGCTCCTCAATCGGAGTTTTCGCCGTACCGATATCCATTCCGCGATACAGCTGAAGCGCATCTGCAGAAACCAGCTCCCCTGCGTGTGCCCCCATATCCGCGGGTAGGCTCTGTGCAAGGTCTAAGGCAAGATCACTTTTTCCCGAGGCCGTGGGCCCCACCACCGCAAGGATCAGTTGCGATGGCTGAGCTAGGCGAGGCAAAGATGCAGTATCAGGCATTTCCATTCGGAGCCCCGATACGGATGCGAGGCATACCAAGGGAGATCTTCGAATCTTCTTCGTGCGCTTGACGCTTTTGCCAAGCATCTCCCGCACGAGTCCGACGAAGTTCAAAGAGACCGCCATCTTCCAATGCTGAATCAGCAATGAGATGGTGAGGAGCGCCGTGCGTGACACGAGCGCGAAGCATGTCACCAGGACGCGGACGATCGGCTTCACTCATTCCCAGGGGAAGGGCGACGTGAACCAGACGGTTATCACGCGCTCGTCCAGAAATACGGTGGGTTGCTCCGTCTTTCCGACCTTCTCCTGCGGCGACAAGCACCTCAACTTCATTTCCAACAAGTGCTGCATTATCCTCGGCACAAATGCGTTCTTGCAGAGCCAATAGGCGCTTGTAGCGTTCAAGAGCAACGTCCTGTGGCACCTGATCCTCTCGGTCAGCTGCCGGGGTACCGGGACGCGGAGAATACAGGAAGGTGAAGGCGGAACTGAAGCGTGCTTCTTCAACAACTTCGAGAGTCTGCTGGAAGTCTTCTTCAGTCTCACCAGGGAATCCGACGATGATGTCCGTGGTAATTGCTGCGTCGGGAATTGCAGCGCGTACTCTCGAAAGAATTCCCATGAAACGATCACGGCGGTAGGAGCGGCGCATTTGACGCAGGACCGCGTCCGAACCCGACTGAAGCGGCATGTGCAAAGAGGGCATGACCGTTGAAGTCTCGGCCATCGCCTCAATCACGTCATCAGTAAAGGCCGCCGGGTGTGGACTTGTAAAACGCACGCGTTCCAAACCGTCAATCTTGCCTACGGTTCGCAGAAGATCAGCGAAAGCACCGCGCTGACCGAAGCTCACGCCGTACGAGTTAACGTTTTGTCCCAGAAGGGTAATTTCAATTGCGCCCTCATCGACAACAGCTTGCACTTCTTCAAGAATTTCACCGGGACGGCGATCACGTTCTTTTCCACGAAGATGAGGAACAATGCAGAAGGTGCAGGTGTTATTACAGCCAACTGAGATTGAAACCCACGCCGCGTATGCACTTTCACGGTGAGTGGGAAGTGTTGAAGGAAAAACCTTCAGGGATTCTTCGATTTCGACAGCCGCCTCACGATTGTGCTCTGCACGGCGAAGAAGCGCGGGAAGGACATCGATGTTGTGGGTACCGAAAACTGCATCTACCCAGGGAGCTTTTTCGATGATCCCGTCACGCATCTGTTGGGCAAGGCAACCGCCCACTGCAATCTGCATTCCAGGGCGTTCACGCTTGACTGCCGCAAGCTGCCCGAGGTTTCCAAATAGACGCGTCGCGGCATTCTCACGGACGGAGCAAGTGTTGATAACAATGACGTCTGCACCCATGTCTCCGGCGTCAGTTGCGCGCGCTGCTGCGGCAGGAACGCGGTCGACAGGGACTAAACCCGCCTTCTCTAAGAGGCCCGAAATACGTTCGGAATCATGCTCATTCATCTGGCACCCAAGGGTGCGCACCGCGTAGGTTCGCGGGAAGTCCATCATTTCAACACTCATCGTCGTTGAATTCTAGCGCGTATGGATATTTGGTGTCGCTTTCAGTACTTCCCTGAATAGTTCGAGTGCGGCGATCACTGCGCCCTGCCGGACCTGGTCGCGATCTCCACTCAGATCAAGACGACGTACACGCGAACCGCCCTCCCACGCGCAAGCAACATAGACCGTTCCAGCAGGATGTCCATCAGCAGGTCCCGGCCCCGCGACTCCCGTCGTTGACAAACCAAAATCCGCACCCATTAGTGTGCGAACACCGTGTGCCATTTGCCGAGCAACTTCATCATCAACGGGACCCGTCTGCGCAAGGCGTTGATCGCTCACCTTCAAAACCGAATGCTTCGTATCCGTCGCGTAGGTGCAGACTCCCCCACGTACAGCATGTGAGGCACCCGGAACATGAACGAAAGCCGCGCACAAAAGACCACCGGTTAAGGACTCTGCGACAGCAACAGTGAGGCCCTCATTGCTTAAACCAGTAATCAGTTCCTGACAAAGAGCATCTTCAGTACTCATCATCCCTGCCTTCAACGATTGCCTCAAGCACGCGTATACAAACCTGAGGAGAATATCCTTTGCGCCCAAGCATCGAGAAAATACGTCGACGCGCAACCTGATCATCGCAATTTGGCATCGAACGCATCTTCTTCTGAGCAAGGTTTAAAGCCCGCTCAAATTGTTCATCGGCGCCGATTTCTGAGAGCACGGTATCGATGATCTCCGGGGAGATCCCCTTCCGTTGAAGATCGACGCGAAGTGCGGAACCTGTTTTCCCACCTGCCTCAAAACGTCCCCGAGAAAAGGCACGCGCAAAGGCAAGGTCATCTACCAACCCCAACTGAGTAAGGCGTTCGATAACAGAGGCGGCCACCTCAGAAGAGAAACCCCGACTGGTTATTGCGCTTTCTAACTCGCTTCGTGAACGGGCACGAACATCGAGCTGACGAAGGGCTACCTCACGGGCGGCCTCGAATGCAGCTTGTCCTTCTAGAGCAGCATTGCGCTGGCGCATAAGAGCCTGGCGCTCAGCCGGGCTCTTAGTGCGCGCGCGCGGACGAACATCCTCTTCCGATGTGGTCTCTGGGTCGTAATAACGGACCATTGACTAGAAGCCAGCATCCTCGAGTGAGTCATCGATATCTGATGTAACCGGCTCTGTCAGTTCGCCATCTTGCACGCCGATTCCCAAAGAAACCAAGATCTTCTGTTCAATTTCATTGGCCAATTCGGGATTATCCGAGAGGAACTGGCGAACATTTTCCTTGCCTTGCCCAAGCTGATCATCACCATAGGTAAACCAAGAGCCAGACTTACGGATGATGCCGGTTTCCACGCCCATGTCGATAATCGACCCTTCGCGGGAGATGCCCTTACCGTAGACAATATCGAACTCTGCCTGCTTGAAAGGCGGCGCCATCTTGTTCTTGACGATCTTTGCACGGGTGCGGTTACCGACGGGAGCTCCAGCTTCCTTCAGGGTTTCAATTCGGCGAACATCAATGCGGACGGAGGCGTAGAACTTCAGAGCCTTACCGCCGGTTGTGGTTTCAGGGTTACCGAAGAAGACACCGATCTTTTCACGAAGCTGGTTAATGAAGATTGCAGTTGTCCCGGTCGCCGAGAGAGCACCGGTGATTTTACGCAGGGCCTGACTCATCAAGCGGGCTTGCAGACCAACATGAGAGTCGCCCATTTCGCCTTCGATTTCAGCCTTGGGAACAAGTGCAGCGACAGAGTCGATGACAATGATGTCAATACCGCCCGAACGAATCAGCATGTCGGCGATTTCCAGCGCCTGCTCGCCGGTATCAGGTTGGGAGACCAAGAGGTTATCCGTGTCGACACCTAGGGCACGCGCATAGACGGGATCAAGTGCGTGTTCAGCGTCGATAAATGCGGCGTTTCCGCCTGCTTTTTGCGCGCTGGCAACTGCATGAAGCGCAACGGTCGTCTTACCGGATGATTCAGGGCCATAGATCTCAATGACGCGCCCCCGAGGCAAACCGCCAATTCCAAGAGCGACATCAAGGGCTAGAGAACCAGTGGGGATCACCTGCACCGGGGGACGAGAATCATCTCCCAGTCGCATGACAGAGCCCTTACCAAACTGCTTATCGATCTGTGAGAGCGCGAGCTCTAAAGCCTTATTTCGGTCCCCATTCGCTGATGAAGAGGAACCCTTACGAGCTACTGCCATGGTGATACCTTTCGTCGAAGCCTCTCCGGCCACTGTTCATCTGGTCTATGCAGCAGATCCCCTCTCCGGGGACTACTCAGTGAAGATATGCTCGACCACAGGCATTTGCGACCACTTTTCCATATCTGTGGAAAAACTGATCACACTTCACTTCTTCCACAGAATAAATGGAACAAATGTTCGATGCATGTCGACACGCCATTAGGAACGCTTCGAACGACGATTCTTCTCACGCTCTTTCGCATCAAGACGATGAACCCAGCGCACGGCCTCGTCTGCATCACTTTCACGAAGCAACTCAGACCAGACCATATCTGGCGAAACTCCCCTATCAAGGGCCTCCACACAGGTTCCCCGCAGTGAAGGTAAATATAGGTCAGCCGTCAATGAGCGTCCAAGGGTAGCCCCATAGACGTCATCGACGGCATCCCAAAATTCAGAAAGAGTCACGAGATCAGGGTCACCGGGACCAGATTCTCAGGAACAGTGTCCGGAACAACAGTTCCATCCAAGACAGCCATACGCTCAGAAACCTCACGCAGGATGTACCACAGCGGCACGCCCAGGGCCTCACTAATCGCGTCAAGAAGTTCAGATGACGCTTCCTTCTGCCCACGCTCAACCTCGGAAAGATAACCCAAGGAGACTTGCGCCTCGGAAGAAACTTCTCGCAAAGTACGCCCCTGCTTACGGCGAATCTCACGCAGAACATCGCCGATTTCAGTACGCAGCAACGGAGCGGCTGCGCGATCATGGGCGGGGCGATTCATAGCTTGACGATAACCCGCCGCCAGCGCCTTCTGCATGGCCAGCTCATTCAGTGGACGCACAGAACTCGGGATATTGTTCTTCTGCTTCTTCATCATGTTCTTCCTAACGTCTGAACGACCCTGCCTATTCCCACCATACACGAGGGATTTAGAACTTGCGTCTATGTCGCTCAACTTTGTGCTCAAGGCGCAACTGTAGTTACGCCTCGCTTTGAGGCTCAGGATCACGAACCTCACGGGCAAGAATGAGGCCCTCACGCACATACGCAATACCCGACCAGAGAGTCGCAGCAAGCGCGGCACCCGCAACACACAAAGCCGACATTAAGGCAACCGACGCCCACCCGCGATTGGCAGGATTGAGAACGTAGAAATAATCCCACGGAATCAAGAGAAGGAAAATAGCCAAGACCTGAAGAACGGTCTTTATTTTTCCGGACTGCGAGGCCGAAACCACAATCCCCCGCCGCAGGAAGAATGCGCGCATGACAGTGATTCCCAATTCTCGGATTGCCACGAGAATCGTGAACCACCACGGGAGAACACCCTGAATGCTCAGAATAATGAACGCACTGAGGGTGAGAGCCTTATCTGCAAGAGGATCGACGACACGACCAAAGTCGGTGACCAAACCGTAGGCGCGCGCGATCTTTCCGTCAAGCTGATCGGTTGCAGCGGCGACGCAAAACACCAGCAAAGCCCACCACTGTGCACTCCATGTGTCCACAAACTTTAAGTAGATGAATACGGGGACTAGGAGCAGGCGAAAAAGCGTCAGCGCATTGGGCACATTGATCGTAGAGACCTTCGTATAGCGTTCAACACGCGACACGTGAGTAGCCACGACCTGCCCCTTTGCTTCTTAGCGCCCGGTCAACTGCCAGGCGTCTTCATTCTCTTCAGGCTCTTCATCGACCCAGTCGGTCCGACCACCAAAATCATGTCCGGAGTAAGGATCCGAGGAAGCTGTATCCCCATCGTACCCGTTTGAAGGAGCCTTAGACGACTGGTCAGCAAAATTCGACGAAGAAACTTCCTGTTGCTGAGTAGGTGCGGGCGCGGGTTCAGGGGCGCTCTCTCCCCTGAGCATGGCCAAAATTTCGGGGAGCTGTTCGGGAGCTACCAATACCTGGCGCGCCTTCGAGCCTTCAGAAGGCCCAACAATCTCACGCGATTCCAGGAGGTCCATCAGACGCCCTGCTCGCGCAAAACCAACGCGAAGCTTTCGCTGCAGCATCGAGGTCGAACCCAGCTGAGTTGAAATAACCAGCTCAGCTGCGGCCAAGAGATCATCAAGATCGTCACCAATGTCCTCGGCAACCTTTGCGGTCTTTGCGGGGGCAAGAACATCCGGACGGTACTGAGCCTGCATCTGTTCTTTAACGTGGGAAACGATCGAATGAATTTCAGATTCAGTAACCCAGGCACCTTGAACACGCATCGGTTTACTTGCGCCAGAAGGAAGGTACAAGGCGTCACCTTGACCGATGAGCTTCTCCGCACCAGGCTGATCCAAAATCACTCGAGAGTCAGCCAAAGATGAGGTCGCAAATGCCAAACGCGAAGGAATATTCGCTTTAATCAAACCGGTGACAACATCAACGGAAGGACGCTGAGTTGCAAGGACGAGGTGAATACCAGCTGCGCGCGCAAGCTGGGTAATACGCTGAACCGAAGCTTCAACATCGCGGGGGGCAACCATCATCAGGTCCGCGAGCTCATCGACAACGACCAGCAAGTAGGGATAGGGTCGCAATTCACGATTAAGACCCGGAAGAGCCTTCACTTGGCCTGCAGACACAGCCTTGTTGAAATCATCAACATGCTTAAAGCCATATGTCGCAAGATCGTCGTAGCGCGCATCCATTTCCTTCACGACCCATTCAAGCGCTTCAGCGGCCTTCTTCGGATCGGTGATGATCGGGGAAATCAGGTGCGGAATACCCTCGTAGATCGTCAATTCGACTCGCTTGGGATCGACCAGGATCATGCGAACCTGCGAGGGCGTCGCACGCATCATGATCGAGGTAATCATCGAATTCACGAATGACGACTTACCGGAACCAGTCTGGCCAGCAACCAGAAGGTGCGGGGTCTTCGCCAGGTTGGTAACGACGTAGCCGCCTTCAACATCCTTACCAACACCGACAACTAGGGGATGTTGGTTACGCTGAGCAGCGCCAGAGCGAAGAACATCTCCCAGCGCGACAGTTTCTCGGTCCGAGTTCGGAATCTCAATACCGATTGCCGATTTTCCGGGAATCGGGGCGAGAATTCGCACGTCTGCCGAGGCCACAGCGTAGGCAATATTCTTCGAAAGGTTTGTCAGGCGATCAACCTTCACTCCTGGCCCCAAGGTCACTTCGTAACGTGTCACTGTTGGGCCGCGAGAGAAGCCAGTCACTTGGGCATCAACATTGAATTCTGCGAAGACCTGACGCAACGCCTGCACGACTTGATCATTGACCGCCGAGCGAGTCTTATGGGGAGCACCGCGCACAAGAAGCTCGCTTGAAGGAAGCGTATAGGAGAGGTTCTCATCCAGTTCCGCTTGGAATCCACCTGCAGGCTCTTCAGTATGAGCAGGCGGCTCAGGGTCGGCCTGGTCCTCGATATTTTCGGTGACCGAAAGAGCAGGAACCTGCATTGCCTCCGTTGGCGCATCCATCGCCGAGGAAGCGGGCTGTCCCTCGGGAACATGCGGCGCTGAGGCAGGCATCACCCGAGTGCGCTGCGTATCCACCCGGGAAGGAACATCTTCTTGGGGCTCAGATTCCACTGCCCTGCGGAAGTGTTCATCGCCGTCATAGGAATCCAAGAAAGGATCATCGCCAGCAGCAAGGGAACGACGCGCCTCTTCACGCGCTCGCGCTGCCGGATCGCTTTCCTCTGGCCTCGTCCGCTTAGCAAGACGGTCAACACATTCACGGACCAAGGTCGGAACCTGCGCAACCTGCGTACGCGTCCCTAAAAGGATCGAGTAGAGGAAAAGAAGAATCAAGAGTGCCGCCGCACCCCACGACGACAGCATGAGAACCAGAGGCCGAGCAATAAACCAACCGAGGATTCCACCCGCATTCTCGATCGAGATAGCAGAGTCAAAAGCGGGGTTACCTTTGCTGACATGAACAAGACCGGTCAAAGAAAGGACAACACCAAGGCTACCTGCGACGCGGTGAGGCAAGGCTGAATTTCCTGAGCGGACACGAACTAGCTCGACAGAGAAGGCGACCAAAATAATGGGCAAAACGACGGAGAAAATCCCAACAAAGCCCGCTGCACACAGGTGAATGAAATCCCCCGCTTGCCCCGAAATACCAAACCACTCACGCAGTGCGACCAGAACGGCAACCGCCACGACAATGAACGCAAGCGCATCGCGTTTCACCTGAGCATCGGTCGCGCGCCATGCTCGAATCATCGCAAGAATACCGCGTCCGATCCCGGAAAATACGCGCGCGAGAAGCCCCGGGGTCGCAGTGGACTTCCCGGCTCGTGAAGAAGATTTCGAAGATACTGAAGATGGGGATTTTCGTGCCATGGTAGGAAAAACGCTACCGCCGCATACCCGCGAAAAGGCTTAGGCACGCCGCGAAAGCCTCTTCCGAGTGCGTCACACATGCCCGTTCTTCATAACTTCTCGGATCTGCTCCCAGCTTGGAACAGGAAGAGCCGACTCATGAGAAATGGTGATCGCAGCAGCCGCATTCGCCATTCGTGCTGCTTCAACAAAATCATATCCCAGAAGAAGTGCCGCACACATAGTGGCGATGTGGGTATCCCCCACCCCGGCGGTATCAACCGTCGCGGATTCATACGCGGGGATCGAAATCCTGGGTTCATCAGCATGAAGTTGCAGTTCACAGCCCATAACGCCCAGACGACGAACGAAGACCGCGTCCGGACGCATGACTCCGCGAACTCCAGTTCCGTGCTCATAGGGAGCAAGAATGTCAGACAGAGTCGCGGCCTCGCGAATATTCATTGAGACAACGTCCGCGCGCCCCAGTAAACGTGGCCATACGGACACTGGGACCTGAGCGACAGCAGGGGAAACGGAAACTACCAGGGTAACGCCTTCGGGAAGATTCACGGCCCATCCAGTGAGGATTTCTGCACTTGTTGGATTCGCCAGATCTGAGCCCGATACATGAACTAGATCCCCTTCGCGGATCTCCAAGGCATCCAAGGATTCACGCGAAGGTTCTGATTCCACCCCCGTAGTGACAATCGAGGTCATCGAACCATCGGCTTCGACCAGCTGAATCGCAACGCCAATGTCACCGACAAGTTCGGGAAGAAGAACCTTCACTCGTGCTTCATGGAGGAGTTGACGAACCATATACGAATTGGGACCGGTCCCCAGGGGCGAAGCGGTCGCGGTATAGACACCGAGCTTTGACACAGCAGACAAAGCCGTGAAACCACCCGCTGGAAGCGAGGTTGCTGCAGCTGCGTGAACGGAGCCTCCCCGTTCTGGCAGCTGATAAATACGCATGGGAAGAGAGAGCACAATCGAATAGGTCGAGATAAAACGCCCGGTCATGCTTCTACCGTACCTTACGCTCGTGTCTCTATCGGTGTACTCAAGTCCCACCCACTATTGCAGGACGACAACTGGAACAATCATGGGGCGTCGACGCAAATGACGGCCAACCCAGCGACCAATAACGCGACGCATCGCCTGCTGAAGGACGTGTGCATCAACATTTCCGCCGGAAGCGGCCTCTTCGAGGGCTGCGGTGACGTCGGGAAGAATCTCGTCAAAAACTGAGGAATCTTCGGCCATCCCAATTGCGCGAATTGTCGGCGGTGCAAGAACCATCCCCGACTCACCCTCAACAACCGCGTAAACGCTCACAAAGCCTTCAGATCCGAGGGTGCGTCGAGTGGCCAATTCATCTTCGGAGATCTCTCCGATAGAGGAACCGTCAACGTAGATGTACTCACACGGAACCGCACCGACGACTCTGGCATGTCCATCTTCGAGATCGACGACAACGCCATCTTCAGCAAGAACAACGTCTTCCGGCTTGACGCCGGTGAGTACTGCCAATTGACCATTGGCAACCAAGTGGCGAATCTCCCCGTGGATCGGCATGACGTTCTTCGGCTGAACAATGTTGTAGCAGTAGATCAGTTCTCCCGAGGCCGCGTGGCCGGAAACGTGAACCTTAGCATTCGCTTGGTGAACAACCTTTGCACCCAAACGCGTGAGGTCGTTAATGACGCGGTACACCGAGTTCTCGTTACCCGGAATCAAGGAAGACGCGAAAATCACCGTATCGCCGGGTTCAATACTGACAAAGCGATGCGATCCCTGCGAAATTCGAGAAAGGGCGGCCATTGGCTCTCCTTGAGACCCAGTTGCCATGTACACCCTCTGATTGGGAGGAAGCAGGGAAATCTCATTGGAATCGACAATGAGTCCCTCAGGAATTGTGAGGTACCCCTTCTCCTGAGCGATACGCATATTCCGTTCCATAGAACGGCCAACCAAGGCAACACTGCGACCATGATGTGCAGCTGCGTTGATGACCTGCTGGACACGGTGAACATGCGAAGCAAAAGAAGCGACAATGATCTGACCTGTTGCCTCGGCAAAAACTTGATCCAAGACCGGGCCGATCTCGCGTTCTGGGGTAACGAAGCCGGGCACTTCGGCATTCGTTGAGTCCACCATGAACAAGTCCACGCCTTCTTCACCAAAACGCGCGAAAGAGCGAAGGTCTGTCAAGCGGTGGTCAAGAGGCAGCTGGTCCATCTTGAAGTCACCAGTGATCAGGACTTTACCTGCGGGGGTGCGAACGAAAACAGCAAGTGCGTCTGGAATCGAGTGGGTAACCGCAACGAACTCGCAATCGAAGGGACCAATTGCTTGGCGGTCTCCTTCTTCGACAACATGAAGGTTTTCGGCAGAAAGTCGGTGCTCACGGAGCTTGGGCTCAACAAAAGCTAAAGTCAGGTCGGACCCATAAATCGGAATATCTTCGCGGAGTTTGAGCAGATATGGAACCGCGCCGATGTGGTCTTCATGCCCATGAGTCAAAACCATGCCGACGATGTCGTCAAGACGGTCTTCAATCCACGAAAAATCGGGCAGAATCAGGTCGACCCCAGGCTGAGACTCTTCAGGGAAAAGAACGCCGCAGTCGACAACCAGGAGTTTGTCACCAAATTCCAAAACATTCATATTGCGGCCGACCTCACCCAGGCCACCCAGCGGGACAATCCTGAGATTCCCCTTCTTCAGAGGCGCAGGTTCAGGCAGGTTGTCGTAAAGAGGCATCATGCAATAAGTGTGCCACGTCTAGCCTTCAGAGGCCTGATGTGACCGTTTTAAGAATGCAATGCCCACCACAGGTGTTCATCCCGAGCCGCGGGGATTTCCGAGTCGAAAACAAAGTGACGACGCATCCCCGCGGGAGAAAATCCGCATCCTTGGATGAAGCGAATAGTCAGGGTATCTTCTGGTGCAACCCACAACCGCATTGACTCCGGGTGGAGGGTATCCACAAGAGCTGCTAGCAGACGCGATGCATGTCCGATACGCCTAAAACTACGGTGCACGTAGAGGCTGCTGATTTCTTGCCCTTCTGGAATGACGCGTCCTGGCGGCTGCTCAAGTTCCAGAGCGGGGGCATGCGAATATGCGATGAAACCAACGGGAGTCTCTTCTTCAAGAGCAACCAAGGTCTGCCCCTGCGTTGGCCTGTTTCCAGCAAGAGTTTCTTCCCACATCTGACGTGTCTGCGTCAGAACCTGTGCACGAAGCGGATGCGCTGCAGGCAGCGCACAGGCATTAAAGACTTCAGTGAAGAATTCTTGGGCCATTGCAGCAATGGCAGCGGCATCACTGGAAGTTGCTGGGCGAACGCTTCGTTTAGTCACGCACGATCCTCCGGCACCACTTCAGCAGTGAAGACGCATCGCCTCGCAAGCTCCTGCGCAAGACCACGAACATCTTCAGCTTGAACCGCTTCGATTCGAGCAAGCGCAGCATCAACACTGAAGTAACGACCACTCAGCTCAGCGCGTCCCAAGCGGGACATGCGAGAAAGCGTATCTTCCAACCCCAGTGCCATACCTCCGCGCAGCTGCCCGCGAACGCGAGCAAGCTCGTCTTCGCGCGGGCCAGTTGCGGCCAGCTTTTCAAGCTCCGCCTGCATGAGCTTTTCAACCTCGGAAGCTCGTTCTGGTGCTGTCCCGGCATACATTCCCCAGGCTCCCGCATCCGAATAGGGGGAATCGAAGGCATATGTCGTATAGGCCAAGCCACGCTTCTCGCGGATCTCTTGGAAGAGTCGCGAAGACATCGAGCCGCCCAGAATAGAAAGCAAAACCGACATCACGGGACGTCGATCGTCACCGGCACGCATCGATGGGCCACCAACAATGACATGTGATTGTTCAATATGACGGTGGCGCGTTGAGCGGACCGGTTCACAAGCGGACGACCACGATCCCTGCGTCGAACGCCTCGGACGCGGAACTCGCTGCTCCTCTAATTCTTTTGCCCACGTAGGATGCAAGGAGCGCTGTACTTGCTCGACAAGTTCATCGTGGTTCACATCCCCTGCTGCGGCAACAATCAGCGAGGAGGGCGCGTAAACCCGGCGATAGTAGTCCCACACATGGTCCCGTTCAACGGCGCGAATCGTTTGGGCACTTCCACCAACCGGACGTCCCAAAGAGTTATCGCCAAACACTGCCAATTGGAAAGCCTCGTGGACAACCTCGAGAGGATTGTCTTCTGACATCGCGAGCTCATCGAGGATGACCCCGCGTTCGATCTCAAACTCTTCTGGATCGATCAGGGAGGCAGAAATCATGTCTCCCAATACTTCAACGGCCATTGGCGCGTCTTCGCTCAGTACACGCGCCCAATAGTTTGTGTGTTCTTTTCCGGTTTCCGCATTGGACTCACCGCCAACCGCATCAAATGCTTCGGCGATATCAAAGGCACTTCTCTGCGCGGTTCCTTTGAAGAGGAGGTGTTCAAGGAAGTGGGTCGATCCGGCACTCACCTCATCCTCATCTCGCGAACCAGCCCCAACCCACCAGCTCAGCGCCAGTGAACGTGTTGCCGGCACCTTTTGAGTAATGATCCGAAGGCCATTAGGCAGAACGCTTCGTTGAACAAGCGCCCCCGAGTCCTCCCATTCTTCAACGCCATGCATTGTTTCCAGCGGAAGCTGGCGGAAACCCTCAGTTGTCATTAATGTGTCTCTTTTTCCGTTGCCGAGGACGCGCTTGCCTGATGTCCTTCTGTGCCCTGAGCGGCGGTGGCAGTCTTGCCTGCAGTCGGGGAAGCCATGCCAGCGGCAGCTGGAGTCTTTGCTGAGGCGGAAGTTGTGGCCTCGTGAGAAGAAGTGGAGCTTGCCGAAGATGACTTCTTCTGAGTCGAAGACAAAGCAGTTGGGTGCGTCGCCTGATGCAGAGCGCGTGCTTCCTCAGCCGTTCGAGGAATTCCACCGGTCAAGCCAACGATAAGGAGAATAAGGCTGACGATCGCTTGAACTGCAAAGAAACAAGCCATCCAGCGCAGGCCAACTTCCATTCCTTGGAAGGAGGACACCATAGCCGTCAGATAGCTGAACACTCCGGCCACAGCACTGACGAAAAGACTCCACGAATAGAAAACACGAGCCGAAGTGCTGGTCACCAGTCGTGCGATCGCAGCGACCATACAGGTCGCAAGTGCTGGAGCAGCAACGATAATCAAGGCACTGAGAGAGACCGAGGCAATTCGACCTGGCTCCGAATGATCAAGACTTGAGAATGTGCTGACGATCAGCCACGCCAGAATATCCAAAACCAAAAGCACTGCGCAGACAATTGCGTCTGTCAAACGTCGAAGCATTCTTCCTCCTCGCTCCAAGTAGTCACAGCTTAATAGGTGAACTTTGCACCCGCAGTGTGATTGATCCACAGGATGCACGATACCCGGCGTGTTTCCACAGTTTCTGCTTCCTAGAGTGGAAAGAAGGGCGGTTGCGGCACAGTAAAGGCCACAGGAGAGGAGGCTTTTATGTCCACGACACCGACGATTTCCGACGTTGCGCGTCTAGCTGGAGTATCTGTCGGAACCGTTTCGCACGTCCTCAGAGGAAAGGTCAAAGTCAGCGAGCACTTAACCCAGCGAGTTCACCAGGCGGCTAGAGTATTGGGATATGCCGTCGACCCTTCTGCTCAAGCACTTCGCTTGGGATATCAAAACATTGTTGGTGTTGGTCTTTTAGGCGCGCGCAAAGAAGTGGAACACGCTGCCTGTTCTTTCCTTCTCCCTTTTGCCCAGGAACTCGGGCAAAACGGCATGGAAGCATTGCTCCTCTCCCCCGCTCATGACTCCGCCAAAGACCTGTGTGTAGAAGATTTCACAGAGCTTGTCATGCGCGCGAAACGATCACACCTACATTCTCTCCTCATATGTCGAAGTGCTCATTTTCCCTCGTGTACATACATCGACGCCGAAGCACATGCGGCGCGGACGGATACAGATACCGATAGGCATCGATTGTTTCCGATAGCTCAAAGCATTCCAGTACCTCGGACTCTTCCTATATTCGAGGTTCATCTGAATGCTCTTGGTACCAGAAAACTCCATGGAGAGCGAAGGACGGCGTCACTTGAATGGCGTCCACTACGCGTAGGAAGTGCTTCTGCAGAGGGCCACTCCCTCACCCGCGGAAATATCGCCGATTGCATTGCGGCAATCATGAATTCAAGAGATGAAACAAAAGTGGTGGGTTGAAAGCAAACTCTTTCAACCCACCACTTCAAGGAGAAGCTCTTAGCCTTCCCGGAACATGATTCCGAAACCGCTCCTGGGATAGTGCCACTTCAGAACACCTTCAGGGGCAAGAGCCAAGCAGGTACCGCACTCGAGGCATGCGGCATATTCCACCCCGACACTCCCGTCCTCTTCTACCGAGTACACATGTGCTGGGCAGATTCGCTCCAAGAGCTTGCCGGCGCCGGTAGCACGAGCGCGCTCCTGGTCGACCTCGATATGAGATTCTTCTTCGTCAAGGTTGTAAGTGTTACGCGAAAGACGCGCGGGAACACTCTCAATTTTCAATGTGCTCATTGTTCCTCCTGCCTCACAATGCCTTGATACCTGCCAAGCCGTCACTGATGAGATCACGCAAACGCAGGCCAGAAGCCTTGAACGCATCCATCGCGACCTTCATGATGTGGCGACGCGGGCGAAGATCATGGTTGAAGACTCCGTAGAAAACCTCTGCAGCAAGGCGTCCATAGTCCTTGTACATACGGGGACGCTCAAGGAAAGCAGGAGCCTTCGCGTAGGTCTGCATGTCCTGCCCGACGAAGGAAGATTTCAACTCACTGAGGTAACGATCCATCGCTGCCTGAGAGAAATCACCGGATTCAAGGGCAGCATGAACCGCCGTTGAAGCCGCGAGCGCAGAACCCGCAGCAAGATCCATCCCTCGAATGGTCAAACCAGTGTTAAGAGTGAATCCAGCTGCATCACCAATAATCACCAAACCTGGACGGGTGAGATCGTGGGTCACCATCTGAGGCCCATCTTCGATGGTCAGGTGGCACCCATACTCAAGCAATTCGCCGTCTTCAAGAAGAGGAGCAATTGCCGGATGAGTGAGCAGGTGATCATGGACATCCGAAGAGGACAAGCCCGATGCTTCCAAATCATCCAGACGCATGACAACACCAATAGAGACGGAATCTTTATTGGTGTACATGAAAGCTCCACCTGCAACACCCTGCGTCGCATCCCCAACCATGGCGTATGCTGCACCGCAGTTATCGCGCACATTGAAGCGATCTTCAAGGACCTTCTCGGGAAGAGCGATCACCGACTTCACACCCACTGCAAGGTGCTTCTTCGGCTCTTTAGCGCGGATTCCCGCCTGCTGGGCAATGAAAGAGTTCACCCCATCTGCGGCAACCACAACGTGGGAGCGCAGCTCATCTTCTCCGGCACGAACACCAACGACCTGTCCGTTTTCGATGATGAGTGAGTCAACCTTCACACCCGGCATCACGGTGACACCGGCTTCCTCGCACTTCTCGCTCAGCCACAAATCAAGCTTTGCACGCAACACTGTGACTGCATTGGCGGGCTCAGCGAGACGCTGATCCCAGTAGTCAATGTTGACGGCAGACTTTTCATTGAGCAGGCTGACGATATTACGTGTGATTCGGCGTTCTACAGGAGCTTCATGAATGAAGTCCGGGAAGACCTGTTCCATTACTCGGCAGTAGAAAACACCACCCGAGAGATTCTTGGAACCGGGTTCCATCGCACGCTCAATGAGAAGGACCTCGTGTCCTTGTCCGGCAAGAGTGTAGGCGGCGACACAACCGGCTACACCCCCACCGATGACGATGACCTCGAAATCGACCTCTACTTCTTCAGACATACTCTTCCTCAGGAAAGTGCTGCGGTGATCGCAGGCAGGACATCATAGAGGTCGCCCACAATTCCGTAGTCAGCAACCTCAAAGATCGGAGCATTGGCATCACTATTGACGGCAACGACGACCTTCGAATCGGACATGCCCGAGGTGTGCTGAACCTGACCGGAAATACCGGCGGCAAGGTACAGATCCGGAGCAACGTGCATGCCGGAAACACCCACATAGCGGTCCTTGGACAGCCATGCGGTTCCCTCAGCCAAAGGACGGGAGCACGCCAGCTCGGCGCCCAGCGCTGCGGCTAGGTCGCGGGCAATCTGCAGATCTTCCTCGGCCTTGAAGCCACGACCGGCTGCGACGATGCGACGTGCAGCAGCAAGGTTGGCGGGGCCCGAGCCAGCGGGCTCCACGGCGCTCACGCTTGCCTCGTAGTGTTCTTCCGAACCGGCCTCGGGCGCAACTTCCGCACCCTCAACGGGGGCTCCACCTTCGAGGACGACAACAGCACCACCGGTGAAGGAAATGCTTTCCTGTGTCAGGCCACCAAAACGCGAAAGTTCGGCCTCGCCAGCGGAAACGCGGAGCGCACCGTTGATGAAGGGAAGGCCAAGGCGCGCGGCAACAGCACCGGCGAGGACACGCTCAACAGGACGGTTCGCGGCAAAGATAATATCTGCGCCAGCGCCTTCCAACACAGCGCTCACCGCGGGGGCAAAAGCCTCAAGAGGCGCGTTGCTTCCACGACCGATGGTCACAACGCGGTCAACGCCAGCGATGCCGGTGGCCTCGTCGCCAAGAGCGATGACGGTAACGGGACCGATCGCGCGCGCGGCCTCAACCAGGGACGCAATCTGATTCGATGTCGTAATGATCCATGCGTTAGTCATTGTCCAAGTCCTTTCTCAGAGCACACCAGCGCTACGCAGCGCCTCAACCAGCTTCACAGCGGCGTCGTCACCACTGAGAATTTCCTTCTTACGTTCCTGAGCAACCGGACGCAGACGACCGGTGACCTCAACGGAAATCGGCTCGATGCCCAGATCAGCAAGAGCAACGGTGTCCATCGGCTTCTTTCCAGCCTGCAGAACATCCTTCATGCCGGGAACCTTGACGGTCGCAGCATCTGTCGTCACGGCAACGACGACAGGGCCCTCAACAGCAATCGTTCGGGTGCCAGACGCGGTAGCCTGCGTGATGGTCCACCCATCTGCGTTGGCCTCGACCGCGGAAACCTCCTGGAAGCAGGGCCATCCCAGGTAACCCGCGACCAGAGCAGACATCATCTTGGCAGACTCATCAATCGAAGAGTCACCGGTAAAGAGGATATTCGCGCCTTCAACCTTGCGAACCAGAGCGGCAAGCGCTCCTGCAACCGCAGTGGCGTTCAGATCACGAACGGCATCATCGGCGACGACCAACGCACGGTCGAATCCGCGCGAAAGAGCAGCCTTTTTTGCCATCGAGGAGGACACCTGTGCGTCTCCTACGGAAATGCCAACGAGCTCTTCGCCCTTAGCATCTGCAACAGTGCGCGCCACCTGAATGGCAACAGGGTCGTATTCACTCACCGCAGCCTTCGCACGCGACCAGTCAACGACACCATCAGAACCCACGGTTGTATCCTGCGGGTTCGCAGCGTACTTATACGCGACAACGATA
The DNA here is from genome assembly GCA_900541895.1 of uncultured Actinomyces sp. Lineage (GTDB taxonomy): Bacteria > Actinomycetota > Actinomycetes > Actinomycetales > Actinomycetaceae > Pauljensenia. The sequence goes on from UWSI01000018.1 coordinate 19,288, forward strand.
CTCATCGTGTCCTTCTCTCTTGAGTGTTGTTTTCGGATAGATACAGGGAAGTCTCCCCAAGTTTTCTCAGCTCCCGAAAAGCGCACGCATTAACCCGCAAGGTGCGAGTAATATGGCGCTTACCAGCAGCTATGAAAGAAAGGTGCAGGTCGTGCCGAATCCTCGACAAGACGCGCCCAAAGTTGGTCGGCCACGCAATGAAGTGGTCGAAGCCAAGATCATCGAAAGCGCCCTGACACTCTACGGAGAGGTCGGCTGGGCTGCTTTCAACTTGACCAAGGTCGCCAGCGCTGCCGGAGTGGGCAAATCCAGCATTTACACACGCTGGGAAACCCGCGATGACCTCCTGAAGGACGCCTTCGCGCGATTGGTTCGTTGCCCTGGCCCACACGGGAATAGCGCGCGGGAAGTTTTGATGAACGAGGCCGAATTCCGCCTTCGCGAGTACCTTGGCCCGAATCGTCGGGCAGTTCGTCGTCTGTTCGTCGAGGCCGGTGAAACAAACGATCCGACGATCGCACTGATTCACAACCAGATTTTCATTACCCCCTTGGGTGCAATTCGCACGCGCTTGTGGGAGTTCAAGAGCGCGGGGCAGATTAAGGACACATTGTCGGTTACCCGCCTGCTTGACGCGGTTGAAGGCTCGGTTCTGATGCGAACCTTCTGCCTGCCCGATGACTACATCGACTGCTTCATGCTGAAGGTTCCGCGTTACCTTGAAGCTTTGATTGACGATCAGCTTCATAGCAATCTCAATCCGTCATTACGCGCAGTGTCCTGAACCATTTCAGGCGGGCAAAGAACGCGTGCCCAGTGCATGAGCTGCGCCTTTTCTGCTGCCAAAGTGGTGGCGGGACCGTGCCCGGGAAGTACGCGAAGATCCTGAGTAACCTCTGCGAGCTTCGCGCAGGAAGTGGCCATAAGTGCTTGGTCTCCCCCAGGGAAATCGGTCCGTCCAATCGTTCCAGCAAATAGCATGTCACCACTGAAGAGGATCGAATTGGCACGATCAATCAGACAGATATGTCCCTGGGTGTGTCCCGGGGTATCGATCACCTCAAGGCAATCGCTCCCCCACTCAATGGCATCGCCTTCCTTCAAAGGTCGATCAACGTGATCTACGACGTAGTCGACACCTTCGGCATCGAATCCAGACAGGTGTAAGTCGCGCGTTCCAGCAACGTCTGCAGCTCCACAGGCAACCCAGCACCCGTGTTGAGCGACAAGCTCATTAACTGCCCCAATGTGGTCGCAATGACAGTGGGTGAGCACAATACCAACGACATCCAAGTCCTGTGTCCATTGCTGGAGGAAGTTCGCCTGGTCGCCCGGGTCGACAATAATCGTCCCGCCTTCATTCGTTAGCGCGTAGCAATTCGTGCGGTACGCGCTCACAACCACTGAATCAATGCGATACATCGTTTAGCGCCCCTTGAAGTCCGCTGATCCTGTAACGTCCAAACTCAGTCCCTTGGTTTCGGGGGCCCAAGCGAAGGAAACACCAAATCCAAGAGCTGAAATGAGGGCACCGGCAAGCATGGTCGCAGAGATCCCGTAATCGGCGATAAATGCCGGAAGGACGAACATTGAGTAGACGGTGCCGATTCGGCTCAGAGCCATAGCAACGCCCATTGCCGAGGCACGAATGGAGGTTGGGAAGAGCTCGTTGGGATAGAGCCACTCGAGGTTGCCCGGACCGCCAGCAAGAAGTGCGTAGGCGATGAAGCAGATGGAAATCAGAACGATTCCCCCCTGTGGGAAGAAACCGATCAGCCCAAGCGCAATCGTCATACCGAAGAAACACCAGATGATGAGCGGGCGACGCCCTACGCGTTCAGCCAAGTACATTGCGGGGAATGTACCGAGCATGAAGAAGGTGCCGATAACAAGTTCGCCAATCAGCGAATTGCGTCCCTCTCCCAGGCCGATGGAACCAACGATTGTCGGGCCATAGGTGTAGAGAGCAAACATTGGAATTGCCTGGCAGAGCCAAATCACACCAACGAAGATCACTCGACGCAGATAAACACCGCTGAAGATCTTCTTAAACTCGGTTTTTTCAGCAATCTCTTGCGCAGGAAGGCGGACATTTTCACCGAAGAGTTTCATGACAACATGATCGGCCTCTTCTTGACGGCCCTTCGATGCCAACCACCTGGGAGATTCTGGGATATCCCAACGTCCGATAAGGATGAGTACTGCCGGAATCGCAGACGATGCAAGCATCCACCGCCAGCCGTGAGGAGTCTCGTAAAGAGCGTAGCCAACAAGAGCCGCGGCATTGGCGCCAAGGTACCATGCGGCAGCGATCATGCCCATCGACATTGCACGATATTTGCGGGGTGAAAACTCCGCGATCATCGATGTGGCAATCGGATAATCGGCGCCGATTGCCACACCGATGAGGAAGCGCAGAACCACCAATTGCAGAGGAGACGTAACGACGGCACACAGTGCCGACAAAACGACAATGACAATCAGGTCGAGAATAAACATCTTGTGACGACCAATGAGGTCCGTCACCCATCCTCCGACCGCAGCTCCCAAGAAAAGCCCAACCAACGCAGCAATTCCCAGCAAGCCCGACATGGAATTACTGATCTCGATATCGGTACCCAGGCGTGAAAGCGCCACGCCAATAATTCCTAGAACATAGCCTTCAAGGAACGGACCACCACTGGAAAATGCGATGATGCGCCATAGCACACCCGACATATCCAGATCTTCGAGATCTGTTACTTCCTTTTTCACTGCGTGTATCTCCTCTAACACCTCGATAGCAGAGCCGCGGATCATCGTGTGATCATGCATCTATGCTTTCAAGGTTACTTCAGCGGTATTCGATAATCCCCCAGTTCAGGTGAGGCTTCGCACCGGTCACATCGGCATCCTCGTCTACCAGTTGGAAACGAAGCTCGCCTTCCGCGACCTTCCACAGCTTCGTCTTCAGAGTGCTACCAGGTAGAACCGGCGAAGTAATACGGGTCTTGAAACGGGTGATGCGCTCGGGTTCTCCGGGAACAAAAGCGTTAATTGCATGACGCATAACAACACCCGCGTAAGAGATTGCGTGAAGAATGGGACGAGGCTCACCGTTCTCAGCTGCATAATCCCAGTCGATGTGCTGCGGGTGGTAGTCTCCCGACAGACGGTAGATCAAGGCCTGGTTCTCAGGAATACGCTCAACAACCTCGATATCAGCCTCACGCTCTGGCATCTCAACGATGTCCTTGGGAGGCTTGGGCCCACCCCAACCGCCGTCGTAAATCAGGCAGTCCCAAGATTCGTTCGTGAAAAGCAGGTTGCCGTCCGAATCGTAGGTGTCACCAATATGCTGAGCGAGCAGACCACGGCCCTCACCACGGTCATAGAGCCCTTCAAGGCGAACCATGGTTTCCAAGTGATCGCTCATCTTGGTGATCGGCTGATGGAAGCGGATATCGAAGCCCCAGTGCAGGGAGCCCGCATAGTTGTAGCCGTAGTCAATAGTGCGAGTGACCTCGGAATCCACGATGAGCATCGCACCAAACATGGGCAGAACCTTGAGCTGAGGATTACGTTCGTCGTGCTCGTTGAGGTATTCGAGGCCATCCTTGCCATCGATACCTGCACCGCAACCAAGAGCAAAGAGCTCAAGATCACGGAAAGTGTAGTCGCGGACGAAAGGACCGAAGGTCTGTCCGACCATATCCGTATTGATTGCCATGCCTGTTCCTTTCACAGGGTTTTGAGTAATTCTTTGTTGACTTTGCCGTATTCACCGCGAGGCAGCTCATCAATGATTCGTACCTCGTTGGGAACTTTGAAGGAGGACAGTCGTTGGCGGCAAAACTCCAACACACTGTCAGGGCTCAGGTCCTTACCCGGGTAGAGGGTAAGGAAGGCATGAATATCTTGCCCGCGAATAGGGTTGCGAACTCCAACAACCGCCGCGTCACTCACTTCGGGGATTTGGCGTAGAAGATTTTCAATTTCACCCGAGGCCACCGACTCACCGTTACGCTTGATGAGGTCATGCCGCCGATCGACGAAGAAAAGCCATCCATCAGGGTCAACGTATCCCCAGTCACCGGTGTGATACCACCCATCAATGACTGCCTCCCCAGTCGCATCTGGGCGCTTCCAGTACCCCTGCATGAGCGAGATTCCCATCTCGCCGCGAATGCAGATTTCACCATTACGCCCCTGTGGCACTTCCGCTCCAGATTCATCGCAAATCTTGAGTTCGTAGTCCGGACCAACTTGTCCCACAGAAGGCCACCGCCGCTCCCCCACGGGCGGATCGGTGACAACTCCAACCAAGGTCTCGGTCGACCCATAGTTATTCAGTAGTGGAACAGCAAAACGCTTTTCAAAGCGTTCTTTATCTTCATCAGACAAGATCAGGAAATAGTGCATCTGACGCACGCAGTGGTTCTGTTCTTCTGGATCCACGGGTTGAGCAAGCAAGGTCATGACAATCAGTGCCATCCCCTGGACCAAAGTCGCTCGGGTCTGACACACCGATTTCCAGAAACGATGCGCGCTGTATCGACTGAGAAGAATCAGAGTCGCTCCGGCGGTAATGACTGGAATGAAGGCTGAGAGCTGGAAGTTCACGTGACTGGCAACCATGGATGTCGCATAGCGATCATCACTGGTCATCGCCAGTTCCCAATTGACATATTTTCCTGAAAATACGGCATTGGCATGCGTGATCATGACGCCTTTAGGAGATGAGGTCGTCCCAGAGGTGAACATAATTTCCAGAAGACTCAGTGCTTCAAGCTGCGGATCGTAATCCAGTTGTGGCGAGCAAGTCCGGCTGAGAGCAGCTAGAGAACCTTCCTCCTCACCTGCGTCGCTTCCCACCAAGAGCACCTGAGCTCCCGAGGCCAGCACGGCCTCGTCAAGGGTGAGCGAGCACCCCCGGGTACAAATCACCGCGCGAGCGCCACTGGCATCGATCAGCCCCGCAAGTTCAAAAGAAGTTCCCTTCGTATCTAGGGGAACGATGATCGCACCGATCTTCGCGATCGCCAAGAAGCATTCGATGAACTCGATGCTATTGGGCAAGTAGAGTGCAATGCGGTCACCGCTGCGAAAGCCCAGCTTAAGAAGGGCATTCGCATATCGATTCACTTGTTCATCTGTCTGACGGTAGGTGCGTTCCACGCGCACACCAGCGCACACATCCTCAAAAATGAGGAAGCTGCGTTCTGGGGCTGCATGAACCGCATCCTCCCAGATGTCGCGCAGATTCGTGCGCGAGTGAATCTCATCCCGAATGGTCACGAATCAGTCCTCTTCGGCGAACTTGATGGAACCGGAGGCCTTGAAACGCTCGATATCCTCATCCGAGAAACCACTGCGGTGGAGGACATCTCGAGTGTCTTCACCCAATGCGGGCATTGGACGCCAGAAGCCACCGGGACGATGCGCGAAACGAGGAACCGTATTGAGGCCCTTGATCGTCTCTCCTTCGCGGTTCTCCCACTCCATGAAGTTTCCGCGCAGTTTCGTGTGTTCTTCGGCCAAGAGGTCGTCGAAATCCAAGCACTTCTGAGCCGCGATCTTGTGGGCAACAAAATCTGCCTCAACATCGTCGACATTCTGGGTGAGCAGGTACTCTTCCAGTTTTTGTTCGATCAACGAGGCCTTGGGGCCGTCAAGCCACAGCGCTGAGGTGTCCTCGGGGTACTCTTCTGTTCCCCACAGATCCCCCAGACCAATGACCTCAAGCAGGTACTTGTTCTGAGGAACACCGTAGCAGCACAGGCCCAGGATTCCGTCCTTGGTCTTGTACTGGCCGATTGCGCACAGGTTCTGATGGCGTGCACCCGCACGCGGGTAGAGCACTCCCTTATTCATGTAGTCGATCATGTAGTAGGCGCCGACGCGCAGCATCGTTTCATACATTGCGACGTCGATCGACTCACCTTCTCCGGTGCGCTGAGCACGGAATACCGCAGCCAAGGCAGAGGAAATCACCATGAGCGAGTTGAAGTAGTCGCCAGTGTAGGGAGCTGCCGTCATTGCTTCTTCAGGGGTACCATTCTGGTACACGTAACCCGAATAATCCTGGACGGTCAGATCGTATGCCGCGGAGTGAACACGCTTGGGATCACCAACATGACCGAAACCGGAAACATGCACAATGACTAGGCGAGGGTTGACCTCCCACAGGAACTCATCGGTGATTCCCTTTCGTGCCCATACCGGACCCTTCGAGGACTCGATGAAGATATCCGCGTCCTTAACAAGCGCACGGATAATCTCTTTTCCTTCATCCGTGAAAGGATTCATCGAGATGGAGCGCTGATTGCGTCGTTCCATTTCCTTGACGAACTCGGTATCACGCACAGAGTCACCACTGTAGGTGTTCTCAATCCAAGTGATATCGGCACCCCACTCCGACATGATTTCGCACGCGGTAGGAACGGCAATCTCCACTGCCGAGTAAACGACCTTCAGGCCGTCGAGGTTACCGTAGGACGGCTTATCAACGGGTAATGACATCAGATACACCTCCCGCCGATCAGCGGTATTCCTTCAGAGCTGCACGGCCTGCGGTAAGGATCATCATTTCGTCAGTACCACCGCTGACACGGTCAACGCGCAGGTCGCGGAACATACGCTGGACGCGGTGTTCGCCGGTAATACCGACGCCTGCAAGAACCTGCAGGGCATTGTCGACGACTTCAAATGCTGCGTGTGCGCAGTAGTACTTCGCCATCGAGCAGTCACCACGACCAAGCAGACCGTTATCGTGCTTCCAGGCGATTTCGTAGAGCATGTTGCGCATATTGGTGAGCGCAACCTTCATGTCAGCAAACTTGAGCTGGATGAGCTGGTGACGGGCAATTGCCTGCCCACCCTGGACACGTTGGTTGGCGTAGCGCGCAGCATCTTCGAAAGCGCAGTAAGCCTGGCCGTAGTTGGTCAGAGCAACAAGGAAACGCTCAAGATCGAAATCGGCAACTCCGCGACGGAATCCATTTCCTTCGGTTCCGAAGAGGTCTTCTTCGCGAAGTTCGACGTTATCGAAGTAGATATCGCAGCAAGAGTCCATGCGCAGTCCCAGCTTGTGCAGGGGTTCCTTGGTAATGCCCGGCAGGGACATATCGACAAACCACTCGGTGTAGGTGTCCATGTTGTCGCTATCGCGAGCCATAACAACCAGGTAGGGCACGTACTTGGAAGAAGTAATAAAGGTCTTGTGACCGTTCAGGTAGACCTTGCCGTCCTTGCGGGTGTAGGTCGTGCGCATATCATCCCAGGAGGATCCTGCACTCGGCTCGGTCATTGCGTAGTTGAGCATCTGCTTACCGGTGCCCACGAAGGAAAGGATCTTTTCCTTCTGTTCCTCGGTGCCCTCACGCAGAACGGTATCCCAGCAGGGAAGCTGGTAGAGAACGTAGGTGGGGCCACCGGCGCGACCAAGTGCCTCGTAAGCGGCGGTAAGCGTCACCCAATCGGCACCCAGACCGCCGTTCTCCTCGGGAAGGAGGATCTGGTCAAAGCCGAGCTCGCAAATTGCCGAAACCCATTCCTGGGGGTATTCGGAGCGTTCATCGCATTCCTGGAAGTACTTCTCCCAGTTACGCGACTCCATCAATTCGGTGAATCCATCGACCATCAATTGCTGGTCTTCGCTCAGTGAAAAGTCCATTTTTACTTCCTATCGTCGGTGATGTGAAATGTGTGAGTTTCTTAGATTTTGTGGTTATGGAAGAAGTCAGCTGCCCGCCGCATCGCATCCATCGTGTCATCCAACATCCGAGAGTGATGAAGGAATGCATGGATGACCTTCGGATAGACAACGAATTCGTTATCCACGCCCGCGATATCAAGCAGTTCGTGAAGCGCCTCGGAATCGTCTTTGAGAGGATCCAAGCCTGCGGCCACGATGAAACAGGGAGGGACTTGCGAAGACAGATCGTTATCCAAAATATTCACGTATGGTTCGCGAATCTTTTCAAGATCTCCAAGGTAGGCCTTGAGATAGTACGCGTAATCGGCTTCGGTAAGACCATCCCAGGGGCCGCCCAGCAGTCGCATCGATCGAGAGTCACGCAACCCGTATGCTCCGTAGAAAAGCAGCATACTCCGCGCGTTCACAGCTTTATGGTGATCACGAAGGTAGAGCAACGCACCGAATGCCATATTTGCACCCGCACTGTCCCCCGAGAAGGAGACATCTCGAGGATCAATTCCCCACTCCTGGGCGTGCTGGACAATGTAGTCAGTGGCATCGGAAATTTCTTCGATCGGCTGCGGGTATTGAGCTTCCGGAGAGAGCGTATAGCCCACCGAAACAACGATGGCCCCCGTGAGCGAGGCAATCGTCCGCGTGATGCGATCATGGGTATCGACATCGCCGATCAACCAGCCGCCACCGTGAATATAAACAATCAGGGGACGAGCAGATTTGTTGTTATCTTCTTCCGAGGCCTGGGGGACGTAGCGGCGCACCGGGATACTCCCGTGGCGCGTCGGCACCATTCGGTCTTCCGCGCTTTCCACATGCGGACCGCCCTCGTTCCAGAAACGACGTTCACTGCGATAGGCCTGTCGCATCTCTTCAATACTCTGATCGGTCGAGTACGCGTCTTTTGCCAGCTCGTTTTGCTTGGCAACGACGGCGCCCATCTGCTCGCTCCACATACTGGGAACATCAAGCTTGTGTGCCACTACGTCCTCCTTCCTCAGTACGTGGTTTTCAGGCCTCGACGTTCTTCTTCGCGCGAATACGAATCACCACAACCAGGGCGATCGCACAAACCGCGGCCAGAAGGGCTGCACCGCCAAGAATCATGAAGATCTGATGGAACGCCGATTCTTGTGCGTCACCTGCGGCGTCGCGAATTGAGCCAAACCAGGTGTAGGAGAAGGTATCGGGAAGGAAGCCGATGACCGAGAGCAGGCCCGAGGCCGTACCAAAGACCGCGGGAGCAACCTTGCCTTCAGTGAGCTGCGAGGAAACAATACCGAAGACACCGTTGGCAATAAACGCCAAGAGAATCACCAATCCAGCGGTGAGGATAGCATTCGCGCCCGAGGGCAGGACGGCGAATCCAGCGAAAAGCACTGCAACCAACAGTGACGCAACTGCAATGACACGCGAAGGAGAGCCGACCTTCTCAGCAAGCCATCCGAAGAAAGGAGCCGAGACCAGCGAAATACCGTAGGTACGGACGGTTGCAACCATGGTGACCACTGCGGGAGCAAGCATCATGACCTTGTTCATGTAGCCGGTGGTTTGGTTGACGCCGGTGTAGAAGAAGTAGACGAAGAATAAGGTGGCAGCTGCCAGCCAGACGACAGGATTCGCCAAGACCTGACCGATTTGCTTCACCGAGAAACCGCCTTCGGTGGAGCCAATTTCGCCTTCGAACTTCGGGATGAAGAAGAAGGAGAGGACGGCGAGAACCATGATCAGGCCACCCAAGATGAAGAGCAGGGTACGCATGGGGATGATGTCACCACGCGATGCGAGGTGGGCAACCAGCCACGAGTTGAAGAAGCCCAGGATCAGACCCGCAAGGCCATAGAAGGCGTAAGAAAGACCGATGTTGCGCGAGTAGCCGTTTTCATCAGAGATCAGGCGCACAAGCTTGTAACGGATACCCCACCAAATGAGGATGGTTGTGATGCCCATTGCGACAAAAAGGAAGCGAATGGTGGTCAGCGAGGGGAACATTGCGTACCAGAAGGTGAGCAGTGCAGTCAGACCGAAACCGACCCACGAAAGGGTCCGAACGCGAACGATATCCGCCACAATACCGGAGGGGAGATAGCACACAAGCGCGGTCATAGCGTATGCGCTCAGAAGCGTACCCAGCGTGGTGGCAACGTTTTCGGTCGTAGCACCACCCGAGGCGATGAGGGCCTTACCCAGTGGTTCTTCGAAGACGTACTGAAGATAGGCAGGAGTGTAAATGATCGAGCTACCGATAGAGACCAAGATCAGAAGGAAGATGCGGTGACCTGCGCTCAGGTCGCTCGCTTTCCTCTCTGCAGAACCCAACATGTGAAAGACCTTTCTATCACTGAAGAATAGAGTTCATCGGACTAGGGTGAGACCGCACGTATCCTGGACTACATTCGTCCATAATTGCGGCTTGTTCGTGCAGCATCCCGCCACTGGGGGCGGTGAATTTCTGCAGACATACATCAGTGCCAAAACACGATATGTCACAGGCAATAATCGCTGCCACGTCCTCAACGCTATCAATGGCCTCACATGAAAACGGGGGGTCTTTAGGCCCAAAGAATCAAATCTTTTCCGACGGTATTCGTCGATAATTACTGCTTTTTTCAGATAACTGAGATGACACCTTGAAGGCGAAGAACATGCTGTTGCAAAGGCATAAATTTGACGTGTGGGGCGAAGGAATTCCTTCGCCCCACACGTCATAAAAGTTGTGAGTACGCGTTGTCTAACGCGCCCTCAGCGCGAGGTCACTCCTCGTCGGAGCCCTCAGATGCCTGGGCCTCGTCATCATCGCGACGACGGCGTGTGCGCGTACGGGGACGACGCTCACGGCGTTCACGACGCTCAGGGCGCTCTGAACGCTCGCGACGGCGAGGCTGTTCATCGCTGGCCTCGAGCTCGCCAGTTTCGCCATCGACGACGGCGTAAAGGCTGAGCTTGCCGCGGTCGCCAATCTCGTGGATCTCAACCTCGACCTGCTGGCCAACCTGAAGGACATCATCGACAGAGTCAATGCGCTTACCGCCGACCAGACGACGAACCTGCGAGATGTGCAGCAGGCCGTCCTTGCCGGGGGTCAGGGAAACAAAAGCACCGAAGGAGGTCGTCTTCACGACGGTTCCCACGAAGCGCTCCCCTACCTCGGGCATCTGCGGGTTGGCAATCTGGTTGACCATCGCGCGTGCTGCTTCTGCAGCCTCGCCGGTCGATGCGCCAATGTAGACAGTTCCGTCGTCCTCAATGGTGAGTTCGGCGCCGGTGTCTTCCTGGATCTGGTTGATCATCTTGCCCTTGGGGCCAATGACCTCACCGATCTTGTCGACGGGGACCTGGACCGTGATGATGCGAGGAGCGTAGGGGCTCATCTCATCGGGGGCGTCGATTGCCTGCTCCATCAGATCAAGGATCTGCAGACGCGCGTCGCGGGCCTGCGCCAGCGCGCCACGCAGCACCTGGGAGTCGATGCCATCGAGCTTGGTGTCAAGCTGCAGGGCGGTGATGAACTCGCGGGTACCGGCGACCTTGAAGTCCATATCGCCGAAGCCGTCTTCAGCACCGAGGATATCGGTCAGGGTCACGGCCTTCTGCTTGCCATCAACTTCACCGGTCATGAGGCCCATCGCGATGCCTGCGACGGGAGCGCGCAGCGGCACGCCAGCCTGGAGCAGCGACAGAGTCGATGCACACACGGAACCCATCGAAGAGGAGCCGTTGGAGCCCATGGTCTCGGAGACCTGGCGGATTGCGTAGGGAAACTCTTCACGCGAGGGAATCACGGGCTTGAGAGCGCGCTCTGCAAGGTCGCCGTGGCCAATTTCGCGGCGCTTGGGCGAACCCACGCGACCGGTTTCGCCAGTCGAGTAAGGCGGGAAGTTGTACTGGTGCATGTAGCGCTTCGCCGTGATGGGCGAAAGGTTATCCAGCTGCTGCTCCATACGGAGCATAGCCAGGGTCGTCACGCCCAGAATCTGGGTTTCACCACGCTGGAAGAGGGCCGAACCGTGGACTCGAGGAAGAACCTCGACCTCGGCGCTCAGAGAGCGGATGGTGCGCAGCGAACGGCCGTCCATACGGATTTCTTCGCGCAGGGTGCGGTTACGAATGGTCTGCTTCTCCAGAGAACGGAATGCAGCCTTGAGTTCCTTTTCTCCCTCAGGGAACTGCTCGGACAGCGCTTCGAGCATATCGGCCTTGACCTGGTCGACTGCCTCTTCACGGGCGAGCTTACCTTCAGTGAGAAGCGCCTTGGCAAGCTTATCGCCAACCCACTGCTCAACTGCTGCGTACTGCTCATCGGAGTAATCCAGGAAGATCGGGAATTCAGCGGTTTCCTTGGAGGCAACCTCCGCAACCTTCATCTGCGCTTCGCACAGTGCACGAATGAAGGGCTTTGCGGCCTCAAGGCCGTCAGCCACAACATCTTCGGTCGGCGCAACGGCGCCTGCCTGAATGAGATCCCATTCGTTTTCGCCACCGCCGGCCTCAACCATCATGATAGCGATATCTTCAGAACCGTCTTCGGTGGTCACAATACGACCGGCGACAACGATATTGAAGACGGAGCGTTCCATCTCTGACCAGCGCGGGAATGCCACCCACTGGCCGTCAATGAGGGCCAGACGGGTACCAGCGATGGGGCCAGAGAAGGGAAGACCCGCGATCTGGGTCGACATCGAGGCGGCATTTATTGCCAAGACGTCATATGCATCGTTGGGGTGTGCAGCCAGAACGGTTGCGACAACCTGAACCTCGTTGCGCAGGCCCTTCTTGAAGCCAGGGCGCAGCGGACGGTCGATCAGACGTGCTGCCAGGATTGCTTCGGTTCCGGGACGGCCTTCGCGACGGAAGAATGATCCCGGGATACGGCCGGCCGCGTAGGAACGTTCTTCAACGTCAACGGTCAGCGGGAAAAAGTCAAACTGATCCTTGGGCTGCTTGCCCGCGGTGGTCGCGGACAGAACCGCGGTTTCATCATCGAGGTAGGCCATGGCCGCACCTGCGGCCTGCTTGGCGAGGCGGCCCGTTTCAAAACGCACGACGCGCTTACCGAAACGGCCATTGTCGATGATCGCCTCTGCTGAGACGATATCTTCGCCTTCCATCATATGTGTGTTCTCCTTGAACTGATCTATTTCACACTACTTCGGCGTTCGTATCGGCCTTCGATCGAAGTCCACGGCTTTTGTCCGGCTCTTCCCACATCCGTAGGCGCCAGAGAAGCCGTAAACCACTGTCGAAAACCGCGCACGATTACGCCCTATCCAAAGTATTGAGTTATCGCGTGTGCACTTCGCCCACACGTAGTGATCCGGCTCGATTCCAACATGGAATCGAGCCGGACTAAAATCAGCGGCGCAGGCCCAGTCGTTCGATCAGCGAGCGGTAACGCTCAATGTCGATCTCGGCGAGGTAGCCAAGAAGGCGACGACGACGACCAACCAGCAGCAGCAGACCACGACGAGAGTGGTGATCATGCTTGTGAGTCTTGAAGTGCTCGGTCAGGTCCTTGATTCGCTGGGTCAGCAGCGCAATCTGAACCTCGGGGGAGCCGGTGTCACCTTCGTGGGTGGCGTACTCGGCGATGATCTGATCCTTGACGTCCTTGCTCAGTGGCACAGGCTTCTCCTTATAACTCGTTGCACGGAGCCACAGGGCGTTCCCTGTGCATACAATCCGTGGCCGACATGACGGCTTAGGCTAGTTTAGCATCCCATCTTCAGGCTTTAGTCGTGATCTGCAGCACGAGCGTCAACCCGAAGAATGAAGTACGAGGCGCTTAACGTGCAGTTACCGCCTTGGGATCCACTCGGGTGGGTACTCCAACACCAAGAACGTAGGCGCTAATTCTGAGATCCTCATCCATTTGAGACAGCAATGCGTCCAAGGATTCAAAGGATTCCATAGGCCGAATACGGCTCACAAACATGATGGAGACATTTTCACCGTAGAGGTTCAAGTCACTGCGCCCCAAGACGTGAGCTTCAACGGTTCGCACTTCACCGTCAAACTGCGGGTTCGTTCCCACCGAAATGGCTGCAGGCAGGAATTCAGCTGCCCCACTATCACCGATATGGCGTACGAGCCAACCGGCATAAACCCCATCTCCGGGAACAACACCTTCGATGTCATTGCAGAGGTTTGCGGTGGGGAATCCCAACTCACGCCCACGCTTATAGCCGTGCTCAACCGTCCCGCGGATTCGGTGAAGATGCCCCAACACGCGAGCGGCCCCTGAAACATCGCCCTCTTCTAGAAGCTGGCGAACCCACGATGATGACCAGCGCCGTCCTTCGGGAGCAGTGACATCATCCACCGAGGTAACGGTAAAGCCGAATTCCTCTCCAAGTGCCGAGAGTGTCTCTAGATCACCTGAATTGTGACGACCAAATCGGAAGTCCTTGCCGACAACGACTTCAGTAGCCCCCAGTGCGCCAACCACATATTTTTCAACGAATTCACGGGGGGTCAAAGTGTAAACGGATTCGTCGTAGTGAATAACGAAGGTTGCATTTAACCCGGCAGCAGCCATGGCGTCCAAGCGGTCACGCAAAGGGGAGATCAGCTTCAGAGGGCTATCCGGATTGTGCACCTGACGTGGATGGGGATCGAACGTACAAGCAATAGCCTGAACCTTCATTGCACGCGCATCGGTGACAGCAGCAGAAATCACCTTGCGATGCCCTTCGTGCATCCCATCAAAGTTGCCGATCGTTACAACTGAACTCAATCCCTTAGGAATCTCGTCTAAGGAACGCCAAATCTCCACTGTGGTTACTTTCTAGAAAACAAGAACTGTTGCGAAACGATTGTCAATAATCTTAAGAAGTCCGAGTACTTCGCCATCACCCCGATAGGCAGCAATTGGCCCCTGCTCACCGGGCTGAGTTCCCGGGAAATACTCCTCAACGAAACGAACGACTTCGCTGGCCTCACGACGCGGAGCTTGCCCGTGCGAGAAAGCACCGGCCTCGGCCTCGGAGAGAAGAAGGCAAGGGAACATTTCCCGCGCGGCTTCGCTCAGGGAGGTCAGCGGAAGAGGAGCCTCTCCCCCACTTAGCGCCGCGGCCTCGTCCAAGGACTGCAAGGTGTGGGCACAGTCAATTGAAAACTCACCAACTCGAGTGCGGCGTAAAGAGATCAAATGAGCGCCGCAACCCAACGCATTTCCAAGATCACGCGCAAGAGCACGAATATAGGTTCCCGCCGAGCACTCAACGACCACATTGAGGTCAACGCAATCGACGTAAGCGCTCTTGCCCTCCACAACGTACTCCACCCGGTGAGAGCGAGGCTGGCCTTGTGCTTCCAAGAGAGAAATTTCTACTTCTCGAGGCTCGAGTTTGACGTCCTCACCTGCACGGACCCTTGCATAGGCGCGTTTTCCGTTGACCTTAATAGCGCTCACTGCAGAGGGAACCTGAGAAATAGTTCCACGGAAACGAGAAAGCGCCGCTTCAATTTCTTCATTGCCGAGGCCCTCGCACCCTCTGGCCGTCGTTACTTCACCTTCCGCGTCTTCAGTTGTCGTCTCGACGCCAAAACGCACCTGCGCTTCATATCGTTTGGAATGATCAGTAATCCACGTGAGCAGTCTTGTTGCTTTGTTGATTCCAAGGACAAGCACCCCCGTCGCCATTGGATCCAATGTGCCCGCGTGACCAACTCGGCGTGTATGAGCTAAACGACGGGTACGCGAAACAACGTCGTGGCTGGTAATCCCTTGAGGTTTATCAACAATCAGCAGCCCCGAAACAGCATCAGTGGAGGCAGCGGTCATTAACGTTCGTCCTGCTCTTCTTCCTCTTCAGACTTGCGATAGGGGTCGGCTTCACCCGCGTACTGCGCACCCTCTGCCTGGCGAGCAACCTCTTCATCATGAGCCCGCGCAGATGCGAGCGCACTCTCCAAGGAAGCAACTGTTTCAGGAAGAGCATCAGGGATGAACTCAATACTTGGGGTAAGGCGAATTCCTAGTGCTTTACCGACCTCACTGCGAATCAAACCCTTTGCAGATTCAAAAGCACGAGCCGTCGCTGCGCGCTCTTCTTCACCACCAAGGACCGTGTAGAAAATCGAGGCATGTTGAAGGTCGCCAGTCACCCGAACATCGGTAATCGTTACGAAGCCCAGACGCGGATCTTTGATGCGTCGTCCCAGAAGGGAAGCAACAGTTTCTTGAATGCGATCTTGCACTTTACGAACTCGTGCTTCATCAGCCATGGCGTCCTCCTTATAGGATCAGGCGTTAACCTGAGGTTCGCGAAACACCTCATCGTACCCCACGCGCGGTCCACGTTCCTGGTAAGCATCGGTACCTGCATAACCCACGTTAATGACCAAAATTGGGTCGATATCTTCACCAGGGAAAAAATAGTCATGAAGAAGTTGGGCATCATCGGGATTCATAGGCCCGGTTTCCAAGCCCTGCGCACGAAGAGCAAGAATCAAATACGCGATTTGGATCGTGGCCGAAGTATGAGCCATAAGTGTGCGCATCTCGCCATTAGCTGCGAGCAGCTGTTCATAGCGTTCACCACGCGGGTGAAGTGAAGGAAGATCATGATGGAAATCCAGCTTTGAACCGCACACCAACACTAAAGGCGCACCTTGAGCTTGCTCCCTGTTACCACGGGGAAGGGCATTCAACAGGTTCTGCTTTGCCGCTCCACTGCGAACGATTGCAACGCGAAGCGGCTGGCCGTTCACTCCGGTGGGAGCCCACTGAGCCAAATCGTAAGCGGCGTGAAGCTGTTGATCGCTAACTGGCTCATCAGTAAAGCTGTATGCAGTATGAGCGCCACTGAAAAGTTCAGCAAGAACTTCTCTTGCGTTCAGCTCATCCAAATTGCAGGACGAAAAATCCGAAACTTCAGTCATACCTTGACTCTAACGCTGCGGCGCGCACAGCGCTGAGGGTGGAGCACTGTTGTGTGTTGTGTTTGCCTGGTAGCCGCGCGTGTGTGTGGATGCGGGTGTAACCGGTGCTGCGCGTGTGGCTGGCGTGTGTGTTGTGTGGGTGGGTGAAAAAAGAGAGAGGGGGGGTTGGAACAGTGTTCCAAC
>UWSI01000019.1 GCA_900541895.1 uncultured Actinomyces sp.
TGGGGGCTGCGGTGAATCCTTTCACCGCAGCCCCCACAGCCGTATATCGTCTCTTAGTTAACCAACCTCGAATAAACTCCTACCCGCGGCCGACAAACCACTCACGCAATAGCGCAATACGGGCTTCGATCTGCTCCGTTGTTGCTTGGGCGACTTCTGGTCCACCAGCTCTACGTCGCAGTTCTGCGTGAATACTTGCGTGAGGTTGTCCCGAACGCCTCGACCACGAGGACACCAAGCGAGAAAGCTCCTTGCGCTTAGCTGCACGCAGTCGGTGTGCCGGGATATTGGCATTTTCTTCACGTGCCCGCCGTGCACTCGCCTCACGCCGCTGAGTCGCCAACTGTTCTTCTTGGCGTGCTCGAAGCAGAGTGGTCACTTGTTCGGGTTCTAGGAGGCCCGGAATGCCCAAATATTCTTGTTCCTCGACAGAACCCACATCGGCCTCGGTCCCCCACGCGGCACCATCAAAAAGCACGGAATCAAATTGCGCATCCGCACCCAAAGCCTCGAACTGATTGAGTAGATCACTCGAGGCGCTCTCGCTCTTATTCGCCTGAGCAACCATGGCATCTTCAGGGTTCCACATGTCCCCCTCTTTCGAGGGAGGCCGGTTCAGTGCGTGATCGCGCTGGACTTCCATCTCCCCGGCCAAATTCAGCAGGGGCAAGACGGAGGGAATGAAGACCGTCGCAGTTTCGCCTCGGCGCCTGGCGCGCACAAAACGCCCAACCGCTTGCGCAAAGAAAAGAGAAGTCGAGGCGTTGGTTGCGTACACCCCCACACTCAGGCGAGGAACGTCCACGCCTTCGGAGACCATGCGCACAGCGACCATCCATTTATCGGTCGATTGACGGAATTCGTCAATGCGCTCAGATGCATCTGCGTCGTCGGAGAGAACAACGGTTGGACGTTGCCCCGTAATTGCTCGTAGTTGGCGCGCATATGCGCGGGCTTTATCCTGATCGGCCGCAATCACCAAGCCGCCGGCGTCGGGAACCTGGCGCCGCACTTCCTCCAAGCGCTGATCGGCTGCTTGCAGCACTGCGCTGATCCACTCCCCCTTCGGGTCGAGTGCGGTTCGCCATGCTTGCTTCATCAGGTCTTTGGTGAGGGGCTCACCCAGACGCGCGGTGTAAATATCGCCCGCGTTCGTTCGCCACGACATCTGTCCCGAATAGGACATGAAGAGGACCGGACGAACAACGAAGTCACGCAGGGCATCGCCATAGCCGTAGGTAAAGTCGGCTTTAGAGCGCTTGATCCCCTCATCGTCTTCTTCGTAGCGCACAAAAGGAATGGCAGAAGTGTCAGAGCGGAAAGGGGTACCGGTCAGCGCAAGGCGACGCGTGGCCTCGTCAAAGGCTTCACGAACACCATCGCCCCACGAAAGCGCGTCACCCGCATGGTGAATCTCGTCAAGGATCACCAAGGTGCGGTGGAGGCGCGTGCGGGCGGCGTGAACCATAGGATTCGAGGCAACCTGCGCGTAAGTCACAGCCACGCCGTCAAAGTGTGAACCCGCCATGCCTTGAGAGTTCGAGAACGCGGGATCGATGTGGATCCCAACGCGCCCAGCGGCCTCGGCCCATTGGCTTTTGAGGTGCTCGGTCGGGCATACGACCGTAACTTTTTCAACGATTCCAGCGCCCATGAGCTCGACGGCAATACGCAGGGCAAAGGTCGTTTTACCCGCGCCGGGGGTAGCAACCGCAAGAAAGTCTTGCGGTGAAGCCGCCATGTATTGTTCCAAGGCTGCAGCCTGCCACGCACGTAGACTTCCGGCTGTTCCCCAGGGGGCTCGGCGTGGGAAAGCAGGAGGAAGAGAAGTGGCTGCGGAAGAAGATGCGTGCGATGGCCCCTGCGCAGTGGGACTCACTCCGCGGAACCTCCCTGGCCGTTTCCATCAGAAAATGGCCAATTCCTACCGTTCTTACCCATAGAATCACGCAATTCCTTGCAGGTCGGGCAGACGGGGTATTTCGAGGCGTCTCGAGTGGGGATCCAGACTTTTCCACACAGTGCAACCACCGGCTGGCCGGTGATCATTGAAGAGTCGGCCTTATCACGGCGGACAAAGTGCGCGAAGCGATCGCCATCTCCGGGGCTCTTCTCTTGTTCAACCTCGGTGCGCTCAAGCAAGCCTGTCGACGACTGGGTTTGCGGGCCTTGAGGCGCAGAAGGTCCCTGGGGTTCATCAAGAAAAGACATGTCCCCTATTGTAGGACGCGGCCGCTTCCGATGTTGATCAGAAACGGCCGCGAACACGGGAATCACGCTTGATGCTTAGCCCACACCTCGCGGTAGAAATCCGCGAGTTCCAAGCCCTGAGCTGCGGGCTCATCCAGCAGGACAATGGCATTGGGATGCATCTGCAAAATGGTGGCGGGCCAACGGGCGGAAATCGCACCCTCAACCAGCTGACGCACGGCCTCGGCCTTTCCCGCGCCGGTTGCAATCAGCAGGGCTTCTCCGGACTCCATAATGGTTCCCAGGCCCTGGGTGATGCAGTGGGTAGGAACCTTCGTAATATCGCCATCAAAGAAACGAGCGTTATCGCGACGAGTCTGTTCGGTAAGAACATCGACGTGGGTGCGCGAGGCGAAGGATCCACCGGGCTCATTGAAGCCGATGTGTCCGTCTGCACCGATTCCCAGAATCTGGAGGTCGATGCCGCCGGCATCGCGGATCGCCTTGTCGTAGTCAGCCGCGGCCTGGTCATTATCACCGGTCCAGACGTTAGGGCCGTGTGCCGCCCCCTTGGGGAAATCAACGCGATCAACGAGGAAACGATGAATGAAGTTCGCGTAGCCCTCGGGATGGTCTTCGGGCAGGCCAACGTATTCGTCAAGGTTGAAAGACTGAGTGTGCGCGAAAGAAATTTCGCCGGCCTCGTAACGCTTGGTCAGCTCATCGTACAGGGGCAGCGGAGTCGAGCCCGTCGCAAGACCAAGTACTGCAGAAGGCTTGCGCTCCAGAAGACTTTGAATGCGATCGGCTGCGACGACGGCAATATCTTCGGGCGTGGGCAAGATGGCAATCCGCATTGGAACTCCTCATTGATGTTGGGATCGCGAGGCGCGGGCAGAGCTCTGGCCGCAAGAGTATGGGGTTTCGAGGCCAAGCAACGAACACGCCTGTGTGTACAGTTTGTGCGTCTTCAGCTTACACCCAGCTCCGTTGCCAAGCGAGCTAACTCATGTCCCGACGTTGAGATGCGTGTGTGCCCCGGTCGGGGGACCGGGGCACACACGAGAGTGAAAATATCGATGCAGGAAACGCATCGAAGTTTCAGTGTTTTTCAGCGCAAGGCTGAGTTCACTTGGCGACAGCCTTCTTCAGGGTGGAGCCAGCGGAGAGCTTGACGCCGAAGCCTGCGGGGATCTTGATCTCTTCGCCAGTGCGGGGGTTGCGGCCGGTGCGTGCTGCACGCTCGACGCGCTCGACGGAGAGCAGGCCGGTCACCTTGACGGTCTCACCCTTGGACAGGGACTCGACCAGGACATCCTGGAACGCAGCAAGGGCGGCGTCAGCGTGGACCTTCGAGATGTTGGCGCGCTCGGCGATCTTGGCAACAAGTTCAGTGCGGTTGACGGACATTGAAAAACCTCATTCTTGTCGGTTATGGATGCCACTTCGGTGGCTTCAGGGAACAGATTAAGGAATAAATGGCACTTTTGTCAGTTTTTCCGCGACTTTTAAGGGCGTGTCTTAATTTTTTGGACTTTTTTAGGGATTTTTTGTGTCGAGCAACACAGAATCACTCTTCTTACACACCTGTTACAGCTTGATCACACTTCGATGACAATTTATGAAAAGTGTCTTGAAACTTGCGCTTAAAGAGGTAGCGTGCGAACTAGTCGATGAAGACCGATTGGGGATGGCTGCCATGGGAGTTTTCTCTTCACACGCCGGGGACATCCCAGGTGATCTTCCGGCAATAGATCACCTTGCGGCTCGAATTCATGACCAAGCGGAAGTAGTGCAGATCGTCGGCGACGAGTTCCGTACAACGATACAGAAAACAACGATATGGGCCGGTCGTTCTCGCGAAGCCTTTGAAGAGTCAGCGAATAGACAACAATATCGTTTCGCACACCTGTATGAGGGGCTTGAAGCAGCTGCATCCGATATTGCCGGGTATGCGCGCGAAGTCGCAAGCGCCAAACACTACGTCCACAATCGATTGCTCCCCCGACTGGCAGAAATGGACCGAATCTATGAGGCTGCTTCGAAGAAAGAGCGTCCGGTCATTTACGCGAGCTTTTCGCACGAATCCGAATCGATCGCCCATGATTACTACGTCCGCATTGAATCTTTGAAATGGGCGGCAGAGATTCTGTCACAAGCATTGCATGAGGCATTGAGGCTCGAGCCTGTCTCGCGCGATAGATCCGTAGCAGGAACAGCTAATGACCCCTCACGTACACAGCGCCTCGATGAAGCGGATATCTCCCGAATCAACACAGAACTGTCCCTTTTGAAGAGCGGAAACTACAACCTTCACCAAGTGCGACAGGGAGCGATTGGTGACTGCTACTTTATTTCGGCAATTCTTGCACTTATGAACACCCCAAAAGGACAGGAACAGTTGGCGAAGGGAGTAACTCAACATTTCAATTCTTCAGGTCAAGTAGATGGATACATGGTGCGAATCTATGACAATCCGCTACTCCCCTCAGCAGGCAGTTATTCACTCGTGCTGGTACGCGAGACCTATGCGAATGGAGCAAACTCCGGAGGATCCGCCAGTATCGTTAGCATCTACGAAAAAGCATATGCCCAGCTCACACCTGGAGGCGTCAACGAGAGTTCCTTTCTCAACGGGGAAGGCATCACTTCCAACACTAACGGCCAAGGACTGCTGCGAGTCACGGGACGCGGAAGCCATTTAGTCAATTATCAAGAGGCGTCAATCAAGAGCATTTTCGGGTCAGGCCTGAGCTACGATGCTCAGGAACGCCAAGAAGTTGTAGACGCACTCCAGTCGGGAAAGCCGGTAACTACAGCAACGGTGTACGCACCGATATTTGGGAATGAGAATTCCCAACCGGCAGAAGTATCAATTGATGGACACCCAAGCCGAATCGATCTCTATGCACGGCATTCGTACATGATTAAAAGCGCGAATGAAACATCTGTAACACTCATAAATCCACACGGAGAAAACCGGTTGTCGTTATCGCAAACGCCTACGGATCACGGTGAGTTCTCGATGTCGTGGAGTGAATTTGAGAAGTATTTTGGTTATATCACGATCGGAGAAATTCCTTAATGATCAATAGATATCCAACAGCCCTGCTTCTGAGCAGTACTCTCACAATCCCACTATTACTTGGCGGATGCACACAGCATTACGAAGTGAAGGAACCCATGTCACAACCCTGCCAAACAGTCGCAGTACATTCCAATACCATTTTCCGTCCAGTCCGAGGAAGCCAATTTCCCAGCTTCATACTCAACGATGCACGAATTGAAAATGGACAGATGAAGGCAAACATCGGAGGCGGTTGGCCCGAGCATGTGGGCTTGCCCTCATACGGAGGAGACCTTGTGGAAGGAGAGCCTGTCACAATACCAGGCACCGGGACCTTCGAACTCATCGGCATCACTCTTTCACGCTGGGGCAACTCGCCAGAAACCATCACTTTCTGCTTCACACCCGACCCCAACCTGCTCGACAACGCCAAAAAACACCTACCACCAGGCCAAACACTCCCACCCCAAGACGAGAACTAGGAAAACCTTATACTGCGAGAGCAAATTATTCTTGAATCATGAATTCGTCCGCGTTCTGGCCATCATCCCTATCCCACGATTCCCGCATCGCACTCGTGGTAATTTTCATTGGCTTTCTGAGTATTGCAGTCTTTAAGTATGTTATTTTGTGGGCCCTTAAAGAAACAGACTATTCCACCCAAAAGAAGCAGAACATTGTTAATAAATGAGGGATCCTCCCCTACACCGCACTGAGCATCTATTCGTTGACACACGCGAAAGCACTCTTGTTTTGCGCATCAGAGTGCAGCTTTCACCTGTCCAATGTCGCTATCACATTCTTCTTTCTCCCCACACTTATGACCATTGCCTACATCGTGACAGAGGTTTCTTTCGTCCAAAGCGCCATCATATGGATTCTCGATAAAGTCATTCCTGGGCGACGAAGAACTCAGAATCAGACAAAACCGCGACATAGGAAATAGAGCGGGCGGCTGAATCCTTGAACTTCAGGAAGGGGAAGAAATCACACAGCAAGTCCACCACATCAAAAACTGCTGAGCGTACACTGAAAATATCCCGACACACGCAGTATTCAATTTGAAAGATATCCGCCCGTGCGCTCGATTTCTTCCACTGATCTTGATTCAACAGATCCCGTTTCCACCCCTTCACGTGACCAGCAAGCAACGGCCTCACCCCGTCGGAAACGAGGAATCCTTGTCTTCTCAGGGGTGGCAATCATCGCGATTGCATCAAGCGGCGCTTATGCCTTTACCGCGCATTCGACTGCCGCGGCCGTTAAAGATGTTCAAGCTCAATTAGTCGCTGCGGATAGCGACTTCACCGCTGCCCGCGAGTCCGTACAGGCTTCCATTGCCTTGGCTGGCGAATACGTCCTTGAGTCAGAGAACGTCACCACACTCAAGTCTATTTACGCGGATTCGGACGCGACTGTTACCGCTCTGGCTGAGGCTCCCAACAACGCGAAGGCCAGTAACGAAAAGATCGAATCCTTGAAGAAGGTCCTCGACCAAGCTAAGGCCTCCACCAGCAAGCTCAACGCTGCTCTAGCCCCCATCGCAGGTGAACTCGACGACCTCACCATTAAGAAGCTCGATGAAGCCGCTAACAAGGCAAACCAAGCGCTTAACGACGCGAAGAATCTCATGAGTGAAACCGATGGGAAAGTCAAGGACAATGCGACCCGCGACGGCCTACAGTCCAGCATCGACGACACCGCTAAGACTATTGTCGAAGCACGCGAAGCTGTGAAGAACCGCTCGCACGTGGGCGATGACCGCAAGTGGAACCTCGATGAGGAAAAGAAGCTCACCGATTCCGTGAATGCTTTGGGTGAGAAGTCGAATCAGGTTCGTGACTCATACACCCAGTGGGAAGCTGAACAGGCCGCACAGGCCGCAGCTGCTTCATCTAACGCCGGTGGTTCTCGCGCGACCGGAGTTTCCTCTGCCCGTTCGCATTCAAACAGTGGAGGCTCTGCCTCACGAGCGACCGGTTCCGCTGGCGGTTCTCAGAGTGGAGCTTCCTCGTCCGGTCAGTCTTATTGGGTTGAAACTCAGACCGAGGACCCAAGCTTGGGATGGACTTGTTCTGGGACTCTCGGACACGACCCTAACCGCTGCTGGGACAACAGCGGTAACGAGATTTACAAGGATGGTCACTGGTCTAACGGTAACCCGAACGGACGCTGGACCGAGGGAGGACGCTGACGACTTGCCCAAGCAACCCCAGGCCTCGGCAATCAATTCACGCGTTGAAGCTAGCGGGCGCGGAAAACTGAATAACGCGAGCGCCGAGGCCTCGGAACCCCATATGGATTTCAGACCTCGGCGCTAGTTTGTATCGATTCAGTCGTCGTAGTGCTTGGTGCGCTCGATATCCTCTTCGATCTGCTCGCGAGTTACCCCCCGAACATCAAGCTCCGCCAGCGGCGTCATGCGATCCTTCTTGATGAGGTGATACCCCAGCCAGACTCCCAAGAAGAGCGGAACACCAATGTATGCCGAAATGATCTCCCACATCTGGCCAAGGAAGATCGCCTCATAGTTTTGGCCAAGCAAAACGATGAGGCACATACCGAAAGCCAAAATCGGTCCGAAGGGAAAGAAGGGGGCGCGATACGGCAGGTCCTCGAGCTTGTACCCCTGAAGAAGGTAGGCGCGACGGAAGCGAATATGACACGCCGCAATACCTAGCCACATAAAGATTCCCGAGACGCCGACGATACTCACCAACCAGGTGTATGCCGTTCCCTCACCAACCAGCGCCGTGCAGAAGCCAAGAGCAGAAACAGCGGCAGTGGCGAGCATTGCATTGAGCGGGACTCCCCTCTTCGTCACGTGACAGAAAACGCGGGGGGCTTGACCAATGAGAGCCATCGAGTGCAGCATTCGCGAAGAAGCATAGAGCCCCGAGTTACCCGCCGAAAGAATAGACGTCAAAATAACCGCGTTCATCACGGCCGCAGCCGCTGCAATGCCCAAACGATCGAAGACCAAGGTGAAGGGCGAGTATGCGATATCTGATTCACTGCTGCGCAACAGATTCGGGTCAGTGAGCGGAATCAGAGTACCGATGATGGCGATAGCACCAATTGCGATCATCTGCATATGTCACCGATTTAACTTACGAACCAAATCGTTGCGTTCATGGTCAGGGACCGAATCGGAAACAGATAAGTGTTGCGTCTCAGACGTGTTGAGTGTTGAACGAGAACGCAATCCGTTCATTATCAAATTTCTCAGAATTATCATGGCCCATACCTAATGGTTCACAAGAGCAATCGAATTGACCTTTGGCGAACGAGAAACGTACTTCGTGCGGCATATCTTCATTGAAGCGCAGCATTGCTATAGAACGGACTCGGGGCCTGTGTCGTCGCAACACCGAACACAGACCCCGAGTCTTCTTCTTTCTCCTTTTCCCCCAAAGTCGAGGGAGTTACCCATTGCCCACACCACACAACCGGGAAAATTACCGGGTTGCCTCAGGCCAAGCGTAGGGTATCTGCTCAGCCTCTCAGGCGGTCAAAACCTGAGCGACAAGCATGAGGCCACCGAAGCCGAAGACGAAAGCAACCATTGGCCAGACGAACTTGAGCCAGTGAGAGTACTTCATGTCGAGCATCTGCAGCGTTGCCATAACCAGGCCGGTCGGAGCGAGGAAGAGCATCGCGTACTGCCCCCATTGATAAGCACAAACGATGATCCAACGAGGCATGCCAACGGTATCGGCCAGAGGGGCGAAAATTGGCATCGACAGAACGGCAAGGCCCGAAGAGGACGGGACGATGAATCCAAGGAAGAAGAAGATTACGAGCATCGCCAAGATGAACAGCGGGCCGCTCATACCTTCAACCATATTCGAGGAATAGTACAGGAGCGTATCGGAGATCTTGCCTTGCTCCATGACGTAGTTGATACCACGAGCAAGACCGATGATCAGGGAGACACCCACCAAGCTCGACGAACCTTCGGTGAATGCATCAACCAGAGCCTTTTCGTTCAGACGGCTCTTGCCGAACAGTGAAAGGATCATAATAACAATCGTGATTGCAAGGAAGGATGCGGCCATGGTCGGGAACCACCAGCCCTGGCTCATAACACCCCACACCATGATCGGGAATGCTGCAACAAAGAGGACAAGAATGAGCTTCTTCTGCCAGTTAAACTCGAAGCCTTCATTATTGCCCTTCAGGGCCCACTGAGCGTTGAATGCTTCGTGATCTTCCCAAGTGTAGGATGCTGCAGGATTAGCCTTAATCTTCCTTGCGTACCACCACAAGTAGCTAATGACGACTGCGGCGCCGACGACGCATCCAGCAACACGCCAAACCAAGCCTTCAGTAAAGACAATGCCAGCAGCATTAGACGCGATGACCACCGAGAAGGGATTGATGGTCGAGAAGGTTGTTCCCATCGAGCCCGCTAGGAAGATGGCACCGACACAGATGATCGAGTCATATCCTAGCGCTAAGAAGACTGGAACAAGGATTGGATAGAACGCCACCGCCTCTTCTTCAAGGCCGCAGCTTGTTCCACCGAGGACCATCAGGAGTGAGACCATGAAGACGAGCGCGAACTCGCGTCCCTTCGTCTTCTTTGTTAGTGCTAGAAGGCCGGCCTCAAAGGCACCAGTGGCATTGACAACGCCGATCAAACCACCAAGAACAAGGATGAAGACAATGATGTCGGCAGCTTCAACTGTACCGGTCACCATGCTTTGGGTGATATCTGCAATTCCTTGGGGAGTCGAATCAAGACGCTGGTAGGTTCCGGGAATCGAAATTGGTTTTTTCAGAGATCCGCCAGTGAACTTTTCAATGCCAATCTTGACGTTGAGTTTATCGAGTTGTTCCTGTGTTGCGGGAAGACTCTCGACTTCACCTTGAGGAGAGGTGACCTGAAGTGTCTGGCTCGAAGAATCGAACGCCAGCTTAGAGTAAGAACCTGCTGGGACCATCCAAGTTGCCGCAACAGCAATCACGGTAAGAACGAAGAGGATGGTGAATGCAGAAGGCACATGTAGTTTAAAACGCCGCTTTGGCGCTTCTGTTTGCGGAGTAGCTTGCGGATCCGCAACTGCTGTTGATGTCATTACAGACTCCAATGTCCTTTACAACACTGTAGGTATAAAAATTTGCAACGCATTGCTGCCTCCACTCTGCTTTCGTCAAGTGGAGGCAGCAACACACGTGAGCACTACTCCGCGAGAATGCGAGTACCCGTTTCGCCCGCAAGCGCTTCCTTTGCGCGCTTCAGCGAGGTAATCAGGGCGCTCTTTCCAGCACTGCCCTCAACAAATCCCATGCAGGCCTCAACCTTCGGGAGCATTGAACCAGGCGCAAACTGGCCTTCATCGATGTAACGACGGCAATCTGCGAGCGTCATCGTTGCCAGATTTTCTTGATCCGGCTTATTGAAGTTAATTGCAACCTGATCAACCGCGGTCAGAACAACCAGAAGATCAGCATTAACTTCCTGTGCCAGCAGTGCTGCCGAGCGATCCTTATCGATCACCGCAGGAACACCACTGAGCCCCTCATCGGTCGACACAACCGGAATACCGCCACCACCAACGGCAACAACGATATGACCAGCATCGATCAATGACTTAACAACGGGAATCTCCACGATCCGAGTCGGCAGCGGGGAGGCAACCACCCAACGCCATCCACGACCGGCATCCTCAACGTAAGTGTTCCCCGTCTCTTCCATCAGAGCCTTGGCCTCTTCTTCGGTGAAGAAGGCACCCACGGGCTTTGAGGGCTTAGAGAACGCAGGATCATCTGCGTTGACCTCAGTCTGTGTCACAACTGAGGCACAGTGACGGTCGATAGAACGAACAGAAAGTTCATTATCAATCGCCTGCTGGAGATGGTAACCAATGTAGCCCTGCGACATTGCACCACATTCCGGGAACGGAATACTGGGAGTGCCGCCAACCTTAGTTGCCGAGTTATCGGTTGCAACCTTGATCATTCCGACCTGGGGACCGTTACCATGCGTAACGATCACATCATTGCCGAGCTCAACGAGATCAACAATTGTCCGAGCAGTCTCCTTGATCAGTTCAAGTTGCTCAGCGGGGGTATTGCCAAGGGCATTACCCCCAAGCGCAATTACAAGTCGCTGTCCCACAACAACCTCACTTCAAGGTTGCGTACATCACGGCCTTGATGGTGTGCATGCGGTTTTCCGCCTCATCAAAGACACGGGACTTCGAGGACTCAAACACTGCATCCTCAACTTCCATCTCGGTAACACCGAAACGCTCGGCAATATCTGCACCGATTGTGGTCTTGGTGTCGTGGAAAGAGGGCAGGCAGTGCATGAAGATCGACTCAGAATCGGTCAGGGCCATGAGCTTCTCGGTCACGCGGTAGGGGCTGAGCTCCTTAATGCGCTTCTCCCACAAATCCGCCGGCTCACCCATGGAGACCCAGATGTCGGTGTAGACCACATGAGCGCCAGTGCATGCTTCAACCGGGTCATCGGTTAGCGTAATGCTTGCGCCGGTCTCCTCGGCGATCTCACGGCACTGTGCAACAAGCTCGTCAGCGGGCATAAGGTCCTTCGGACCACATGCAACGAAGTGCAGACCAAGCTTGGAACAAACAACCATCAGCGAGTTAGCAACATTGTTACGAGCATCGCCCATGAACACGAACTTCAGGCCCTTGATTCCCTGGGGGAAGTTCTCCTGAACGGTGAGCATATCGGCAATCATCTGAGTCGGGTGGAACTCGGTGGTCAGACCGTTCCACACGGGAACGCCAGCATTCGCCGCAAGATCCTCAACGATCTCCTGAGCGAAACCACGGTATTCAATACCGTCGTACATACGGCCGAGGACACGTGCGGTGTCTTCGATGGATTCCTTCTTGCCCATCTGAGAGCTACCCGGATCCAGGTAGGTGACGCCCATACCAAGGTCCATACCGGCGACCTCGAATGCGCAACGAGTACGCGTAGAAGTCTTCTCAAACAGCAGAACAATGTTCTTGCCTTCGAGGTAACGGTGGGGCGTCCCAGTAAGCTTCAGTGCCTTGAACTGGCTCGAGAGGTCGATGAGGTAGCGAACTTCATCAGAAGTGAAATCGAGGAGCTTGAGGAAATGGCGTCCACTCAAGTTAACTGGCATGACTTGTCCTTCCTGACAATTCATAGAAAACACCGGCAACCACCTTGGTACCGGAAAACAGGTTGTAACCCTGCTCACAGGAAAGCTACACGTATACCCTAAAAAATGCAAGGCTCAAAACAAATTGTTAGATGCTGTTAAGTAACCTCATTTTAAAGATAGAGAAAAGAATACTTCTAGTAGATTCTGTACACATTAAACGTCAACATAAGCAACAGCGTAGCGGCTGTAGCACAATGCAACCCAAGCTAAAGCCCGGAAAAGATAGATTTTTCGCTTCAAACTGACCTTTTCAGAGAAAGCGCAAACAAACCCGCTAACGCAACCGCTAAGAATTGAGTAAATTTAGCACAAGTTTAATGACAGCGATAAAGAAAAATAGTCAAGCTTCCACAAAGCTAGGCTTTAATAAAAGCAATAATGAAAGCTTGACGATTTTCATCTATCCAGGTAGAAACTCACGCGCTTATGCCACGCTCCGCAGCCTCGACGACGTTCATCAGCAAAAGCGCGCGCGTCATTGGCCCCACTCCCCCAGGATTCGGCGAGAGCCAGCCTGCGACGCGGTCAACACCGTCTGCAACGTCGCCCATCAGGCGCGCCTTCCCACTTTCCGGATCGACGACGCGAGAAACGCCCACATCCAACACAACAGCACCGGGACGGACCATATCCGCAGTAATTAAGCCCGCATAACCCGTGGCCGCAACAACGACATCCGCCGCCCGCGTATGCACTGCCAGATCCCGCGTTCCGGTATGGCAGATTGTCACCGTCGCATTGATGTCTTTACGCGTGAGAAGCAGGCCAATTGAACGACCGACAGTAACTCCACGTCCAACAACGCACACATCAGCACCATTAAGATCGATCCCATTGCGCTGAATTAACTCAATGACAGCACGCGGCGTACACGGCAGAGGAGAGGTAATAGCTTCACTCCCCCGCAGCACCAATCGGCCGAGATTTGTCGGATGAAGACCATCGGCGTCCTTGTCAGGATCCACAGCCTCGAGGACACGGTTCGTGTCTACTCCACGCGGCAGAGGAAGCTGAACTATGAACCCCGTACAGGCAGGACCTGCATTCAGACCAGCCACGGCCTCGAGAATCTGATCCTCACTGGCGTGAGCAGGAAGATCCACGCGAATCGATTCAATTCCAACCTCGGCACAGTCCCGATGCTTTCCAGCAACGTAGGCAACGGACCCCGGATCCTCGCCAACCAAGATCGTTCCAAGCCCTGGAACAACTCCGCGAGCGCGCAAAACTTCAACCCTTGCACGAAGTTCATCTTTGATCTGAGCCGCACATGCTGTGCCGTCCAGAACACGAGCATCGCCTTCCCACGGAGCCCTCATTGATTCAGCCCCGCATAGAGAGGATGGGCATCCGTCAGAGCACGCACTCGCGCACGCAGAGCCTCAACTTCCACCTGTCCACTGGCCCCTTGAATCAGAGCCGTAGCAATAATGTCACCGACCTCTTCGAAATCAGCAACGCTAAACCCACGCGTCGCAAGCGCGGGAGTTCCAACACGAAGGCCCGAAGTCACCCTAGGCGGGCGAGGATCGAAAGGCACGGCATTGCGATTGACCGTAATACCAACCTCATGGAGAAGGTCCTCAGCTTGCTGTCCATCCAGCGAAGAGTTCACTAGATCAACCAGAACGAGGTGCACATCGGTACCACCCGTCACCAAGCGAATCCCCGCGGCCTGAGCATCGGGAGCTAATAGACGCTGCGCAATGGCCTGAGCACCGTCCAGCGTTCGCTGCTGGCGATCCCGGAATTCCTCGGTCTGAGCAACCTTCATCGCAATTGCTTTCGCAGCAACAACATGCATCAACGGACCACCCTGCTGGCCGGGGAAGACCGCACTATCCAGCTTCTTGCCCCATTGCTCTCCCCGCGAGGACAGGATCATTCCCGAGCGAGGGCCGCCCAAAGTCTTATGGACAGTCGTGGTCACAATATCTGCGTGAGGAACCGGTGAGGGATGCAAACCAGCGGCAACTAAGCCCGCGAAGTGGGCCATATCAACCCACAACACAGCTCCGACCTCGTCGGCAATTTCGCGGAATGCTGCAAAGTCCAAATGACGCGGATAAGCCGACCATCCCGCGATCAAGACTCGCGGGCGTTCGCGCAGTGCAGCCTCGCGAACTTTTTCGGGTTCAATACGCATCGTCTGAGGATCAACCTCGTAGCCAACAGCATGATAATTCTTGCCCGAAAAGTTCAGGTGCATTCCATGAGTGAGGTGGCCGCCGTGGGCAAGGGAAAGGCCGAGGAGAGTATCGCCGACATTCGCCATTGCCATGAGAGCGGCCGCGTTTGCCTGGGCACCCGAGTGAGGCTGAACATTAACGTAATCCGCGCCTTGGAAGACTTCCTTTGCGCGTGAAATCGCCAGAGATTCCGCAACATCAACGAACTCGCATCCACCGTAGTAGCGACGGCCCGGGTAGCCCTCCGCGTACTTGTTTGTGAGGACAGAGCCTTGCGCCTCAAGTACCGCACGCGGAACGAAGTTTTCCGAGGCGATCATTTCCAGCGTGTGCTGCTGGCGTTCCAATTCGCTATCCAAAACCGCCTGGATTTCAGGATCGAGCTGGCGCAGTGGGAGGTCATTGAGCGTATCCATTGCGAGTCCTTGCAAAGTCGTGAGCCGGGTAGTCCCCGAATTTTGCCTTTACTTTACCCCACGACGAGGCCACTTCCGAGGTTTCGTCCAAAATCGTCCATTTCGTAGGAACTAAGGCCTAGCTAAATTTTCTTAATTACGATAATCTTTCTCAAAGTTCGGCTAAACGAACTTTTTGGCGAAGAAAGCCATAATTAGATAACACCCCAATGAAGAGGAACTTCAATGTCCGCCGTTCACTCGCGTTCATTCCTTACCGCCACAGCAGCCTGCCTACTGGGCGCGACCTCGATCGCCTCGTGCTCAACTGCATCTTCACAGTCAGGCTCCACCCCACTCTCCCTCGTCGCAAGCACCACCCAGATCTGCGACTATGTCACCCAAATTGCGCAGCAGCCCTCGGTACAAAACTCCATCTCGCTCGATAAAACTGATGCCGCGGGAACGCAATCTCATATAGGGGCCCCAGCCGAGCAAGCCAGCACAAAAGTGCAACTCACGTGCCTACTTGCGCCCAATGCCTCGGCACACGAGCACGAAATGACTCCCCAGCAACTGCAAGCCCTTACGCAAGCGAAAGTTTTTCTTGTCTCTGGAGTAGACCTCGAGCATTTCCTCGATCAGGCAGTGAGCGCCTCGGGCTTCAAAGGAACGATGGCGGTGACCTCGGGTGTTCTTAGCGCACGCGATATCGAAGATCCGCAGAACCGCCCACAAAGAGACAAACTGCTTCCCTACTCGGTTTCCCGAGGCAGTCATACAGTCGAGGTTGCACCCTGGCCTTTCCCGCCAGAAGAAGGAGAAAGCGAGCCGGAGTTCGCATACGATCCTCACGTCTGGACCTCTCCAGCGAACGCTGCACTGCAGGTCCGCAACATCGGAGAGTTCCTCTCAGCAGCGGACCCGGATCACGCCGAGGCATACAGCGCGGCAAGCGAAGAATACGCAAAGCGTATCGATTCCCTCGACGCGTGGGCAAAGGCCAGCTTTGATAGCGTTCCCACCGATAAGCGCGTCCTTTTTAGCTCCCACGACGCCTTCGGATATTTGTCGAAACGCTACGGCATTCATTTCATCGGTGCAGCACTTTCTGATTTCAACGAACAGCAGGATGCAACCGCTGACCACATCGCAAAGGCAAGCGAGGAAGTGAAGAAATCTGGAGCGAGCGCGATTTTCGCAGAGAACTCCAATAACTCGAAGTCAATTGAAACGATTGCACGCGCCGCGGGAGTCAAAGCCATCATCGGCGATGACGCGCTCTACGGAGATTCCCTTGGACCCGTGGGCAGTGAAGGCGAAACCTACATCGGCTCGATCATCCATAACGTCACAACCATGACACAAGCCTGGGACGGAACGATCGCTCCCCTGCCTTCGGAGCTCAAGCATTAAGCGATCATTATGAACGCAGATGCTCATATGCTTTCAGACCCTGACGAGGGCCGCGATGTTGGCGCCACTGTCTTCTCAGCCAAAAATGCCAGCATCGGCTACTCCCAGACACCGGTCCTGACGGGAATCACCCTCTCGCTCAGCCCCGGACATGCCCTTGCTTTGATCGGTCCAAATGGATCGGGAAAGACAACGCTCATGCGAGCGCTCTTGGGAAGCGCTCAAGTCATATCTGGAGAAGTGAGCTGCCCGCTGGATTTCCTCGGCTACGTCCCACAAAACAGTGATATCGACTTGAGCTTCCCAATCAACGTTCGTCAGGTCGTCGAAATGGGAATGTACCCCAAGACAAAACTTCTACGTCCACTCAGTCGTGAACAGAAAGAAGCGGTCAGTGCAGCATTAGAACAGATTGGCTTAGTCGAGCGTGCCCGCGAGCGCTTTGGGACCCTTTCCGGCGGCCAACGCCAGCGCGTTCTGGTCGCGCGCGCCTTGGTCGCCAAGCCTCGCATGGTATTGCTTGACGAACCCTTCAACGGTTTGGATGAGCCCAACCGCGAAGCTCTTCTCTCGCTCATCAACCAAGCAAAAGCTCAGGGAACCGCGTTCATGATTTCAACCCATGACTATCGGGTCGCAACTGAGGTCTGCGATGAGAGCCTCATCGTGGCTGGACGCCAAGTTGCCTACGGGCCAACCTCCCAGGTTTTCCGTCCGGAAATCATCAATGAAGCTTTCGGCGGGATTAACAATGTTTAACGCGATCGTAAGCGCTCCGCCCCTGTGGCAGTCTCCATTTTTCCTTCGCCCCCTACTCTTCCTTGTACTCTTCGGGATTGCATCGGGCGCGGTTGGGACCTTGGTGAATCTTCGCAACTGGCAATTCGGTGCCGAGGCCTCGGTCCATTCGATCTTCCCGGGGATCGTCGTTGGCGCGGTTTTCGGCGGTATCGATTGGATCCCCGCGGGCGGGGGAATCTGCGCGATATTCGTTGCTGCCGCATTAACCTGGGCGATGCGCCGCCGCGCACACGAGGCCGCCGCAGCAGTTGTCCTGACCTCTTTCTTCGCGCTCGGCGTCATTATTTCCCTCAAGAAGGGCGATATGTCGGGCCAAATGGAAGCGCTGATGTTTGGCCGCCTTCTGGAAGTTACTCCCCAGCGCATGGCGATTTCCCTCATCTTTTGCCTTTTTGCCTGCGTCCTAGTCGTTCTTTCGTGGCGCGCTCAGCTCATGTGCGCCTTTGACAGTGCGGGAGCACTCGCCGCGCGAGTACCCACGAGGCTGTGCGATG
This sequence comes from uncultured Actinomyces sp., assembly GCA_900541895.1. Taxonomy (GTDB): domain Bacteria; phylum Actinomycetota; class Actinomycetes; order Actinomycetales; family Actinomycetaceae; genus Pauljensenia. Next base: position 17,722 of record UWSI01000019.1, read on the forward strand.
CCTGCCTCAACGCCGCGATGTGCGCAATCGTCGTCGCGGGGGCCTCGGCAATCGGTGTTCTTTTGGTCGTGGGGTACCTCATTGTCCCCGCACTCGCCGCCCGACTTCTTTCCTCTTCACCGAGGCAGATGCTGGCTTATTCGGTACTTCTTTCCTGCGCAGGTGGGGCGCTGGGGATGGTAACTCTCCTGGTTCCCCTTTCCAGGCCTACTTCACCTCAAGCCTCGGTTGCTCTGACCCAAGTGGCTCTGTGCGCAGTCATCGTCGGACTGTACAGAGCACGAAAGCGAGTTCGGACATGTTAGCGATCCTTCTCCTTCCTCTGTGCGAGCTGGCGCTGCTAGGAATTCTCTCCGGAATCGTTGGGACGATGACTGTCCTGCGCGGGCGCGTGTTCTTTGCTGAGTCGATCACGCACGGAGCCTTTCCGGGTGCGGTGATCGGTGTCGTGTGTGCATCTGTTTTCACTAGGGATCACAGCATTCTTGCCCTCTGTGTTTTCTTGGGCGCACTGGGTTTGTGCTTGCCGCTTTCTGCATTGATGAGCGCTTTGGCACGAATCCCAGGAGTCTCGGGCAGCGCTGCTGCCGGGGTCGTCTTGACCTTCAGTTTTGCCTTGGGCTATTTCCTCTCGAAGTGGTTTGCTCCCCTGCCCTTGCAGATTTCGAGTTTCCTCACGGGCTCAATCATGACCGTTACCCCGGTGGATATTGCGCTTGCAGGCATGGCATTGGTCTGCGCGCTATGTATTCTTACCTTGCGCGGACGCCACATTCTTCTCTTGTCTTTCGACGCACAGGGATACCGAGCAGCCTTTCGTTCCTCCCCCGGCGCCTTTGTGCTCACCGACGCGCTTATCTCTGCTCTTATCACGGTTTGTCTCATCGTGATGATTCCCGCGGTGGGCACACTGCTTCCCTTGGCATTGCTTATTGCACCAAGTGCCGGTTTGATGCGTTTTATTGCCCGACCCGGAGTCTTAATGGTCGCTTCAGCGCTCGCAGCTCTTGTAATTTCTGCCTGTGGTTTCGCAATTTCCCTCATTCTTGAGCTATCAACGGGCGGATGCATTGCTTTAGCGGCAGGAATTTTCTTCTGCGGGTGCGTGACGTGGGAGGCTTTGTCATCGAGGCCAAAAGCCAACTAACACCCCCGTACAGCAGTGCGTTATACAACCAAAATTAGGCATGAAAACATGCGCCTCACTCAACAAAAGGGGCGCCGCAATGCGGCGCCCCTCATGCAGTTAGACCAAGAAAGTCAGGCGAAGCAGCTCTTGATCAAACCGTAAATTTCAGCGAACTTCACTTGATGAAGCCAAGCTGCTTCACGGTGTTGTATTCATCCTGCAGTGCAGCAATGTTGTGCTCGATGCCAGCGCGAGTTGCCTCAGAAACCTCCAGGCCCTCGACAACCTGCCACTCGCCACCATCAGAGGTGACGGGCAAGCCGAAGCACAGGCCGGCGGGAACACCATAGTGCTCTCCATCAGTCATGATGGCGGCGGGGGGGAACCACCACGCGGGGGTTCCCAGAACCCAGTCGTGCATGTGGTCAATTGCAGCGTTTGCTGCGGAGGCGGCCGAAGATGCACCACGAGCCTCGATGATCGCCGCACCACGCTTGGCAACGGTCGGACGGAAGTAATCCGAGAGCCAGGCCTCGTCAACAAGGCCGGAAGCAGCCTGTCCGCCAACGGTCGCGTAGGAGACATCGGGGTACTGGTCGGCGGAGTGGTTACCCCAAACAACCAGGTTCTTCACGTCAGCCACAGCAGCACCGGTCTTGTGTGCCAGCTGCGAGATTGCACGGTTGTGGTCCAGACGCATCATGGCGGTGAAGCGCGATGCGGGAACGTCGCCTGCTGCGTGAGCGGCGATGGTGGCGTTGGTATTGGCCGGGTTGCCAACGACCAGGACGCGCACGTCTTCAGCGGCGCCGTCGTTAATGGCCTTGCCCTGAGGGCCAAAGATACCGGCGTTGGCCTCGAGGAGGTCAGCGCGCTCCATGCCTGCACGGCGAGGCATCGCACCAACCAGGAAGGCAGCGTTGGTGCCCTGGAATGCAGCCTTGGGGTCATCATAGATATCCACGCCTGCGAGCAGGGGGAATGCACAGTCATCAAGCTCCATTGCGGTACCCTCAGCGGCTTTCACGCCCTGGGGGATCTCCAGCAGGTTGAGCTTAACGGGAGTATCCGGACCGAACACGGCTCCCGAAGCGATGCGGAAAAGAAGGGCGTAACCGATGTGTCCGGCTGCACCGGTGACGGTGACAATACGAGGTTCTGCCATTGTGGGCACTCCTTCAGTTATTTCGTGCGGCTATCCATCGCCGCAACGACCTGATGATCGTTACTCCTCAAGCCTATTGCCTCGAAGGACTAATTCGCGGTGTCAGCAGTCCCAAGTACGACAGGAATCCAGCTTTTCTACCTATGATCTCCATCACAGAGAATCTTTTAGTGATCCATAAACACCCAAGTCCCACTCAGCTGCAGGTCGGCGGACCTACTATGTCTAAGTGAGCGATCCTCAGAATTCAGCCCCAGACACCTTCGCTTCGCGCATCGGCCGCATATGCACCGTGCATAGAAGTGCACTTGCTATTGCCGCAGCAATCGTTGGCACATTTGCCGGATCCGCAGCAGTCCTCTTCAATCTCATGATTGGCGCGTGGACCTGGGTCACTACCGGGTACTGGGACTACACGCAGCACATCGGCCAGGCACACGGACGACTCAATATTCCGGCCTGGATATTCCTCCTCATTGCTCCCGTAATCTCGGCTTTCATTTACGGCCCGCTCATCTCACATTTTGCCCCTTCTGCAAAGGGGCACGGGATTCCCGAGGTTATGCTGGCCGTCCAGAAAAAAGGGGGATATATCCCCGCAAAAGTCGCAGTTGTCAAACTACTCGCTTCTGCCCTCACCATCGGAGGAGGCGGTTCTGCAGGGCGAGAGGGCCCAATCGTCCAGATTGGCGCCTCTTTAGGTTCCTCGTTTGCTTCACTCCTGCATCTTCCCAAGGAACGAGTGATCCTTTTAGCGGCCTGCGGTAGCGGGGCGGGAATCGCAGCGACTTTCCATGCTCCCCTAGCCGGCGCTTTCTTTGCTTTGGAGGTAATCCTCACCCAATTCACTGCCGAGGCCTTTGGCTACGTTGTCGTTTCCTCTGTCCTTGCCTCATTGGTCACGCGGGCCGCCGTTGGCGATCATCCCCTCATTGATTTAGGCGAGACTTTCCCCTTGCAGTCACTTCCCGATATCACGTGGGTCGCCATCCTCGGTGTCATCGCGGGACTTGTCGGACTTGCTTTCTCAAAGTTCCTTTATCTCAGTGAGGACTGGATTGATGCTTTCTGGTCACATATTCCCCTCCCCAACTGGTGCCGCGCAGGGGTCTTGAGCATTGCTTTGGGAGCAGCACTCATCGCTTTTCCTTACATGTACGGTTCGGGCTACCCCATCGAAATTTCTGCGATTTTTGGCTCTTACTCGATACCTTTCCTCGCTCTTCTATTAGTCGGAAGAATTCTCTATACCTCATACACCATCGGTATCGGCGGATCAGGAGGAATTTTTGCCCCAACGCTCTTTATGGGAGCAATGACGGGGATGGTCTTCGGCCAACTTGTTTCCCCTTGGGCAGTTTCTCAAAGCGCGATCTTTGGCGTCATCGGAATGGGAGCAGCTTTTGCTGGAGCAGCACGCGCACCAATGACCGCGGTTCTCATCATCGTCGAGATGACCGGTCAATATTCTTTGGTTTTACCAATGATGCTCGCTGTCATCATTGCCACCTTCACTTCGCGACTTTTCACCCGTTCAACGATCTACACAGAGAAGCTTCGTCGCCGAGGTGACGTCCTCCACGAACCCGTCGACGACACCCTGCTTGGCCGCCAAAGCGCAGGTCAACTCATGACAAAGCCAAGCCAAGTATTGACAGATGACATGACGCTTCTACAGGCGCAGGAGTATTTCCAAGCAGCCTCTGCCCCGTCTCTTCCTGTCATCGCCGCAACAGACCGCTATCGTGATCAGCCCCGTTACTTGGGCATGCTCACTGCACATGAATTCAGCTCTTTCCTTTCACGCGGACTCCCCCCACACACACGAATCTCCTCTCTTGCGCTAGACACGTCTTGTTCACTCCCCATGTCAGCTCGTCCCTCCCTGATCCTTTCTCGCATGAGCGCAGACGATAATCCCTGGGCGCTCGCGGTCGTGGACGAGGATCTCACCACTCCTCATCTCCTGGGATGGATTACCCAACAGAGCCTCGTGAAGAAAATTGCTACGCAACAGAAGCGCGCAATCTCAGCAGGACATAAAACATCATGGGGATCTCGTTGGAAAGAACACCATTCTCACGCTTCTGGACACGTAGACTGAAGGCATGTCTGAAACACCCGCACACCCGGAACTTCCAGCCGAGAACACCAACGCTTTGCCCGCAGAACCAGCCTCAGGTAACGAAGACGTTATCGACGGCGAAACCCACGCCTTAGAATGGCATGCGCCCGTCCTGGTTCGTAATGACGAGCACACAACAATCCCTCATCTATTAGCCAAGCGCGTTCAGCGCGCACCCCGACGCCCGCTGATTGCACGCAAGCTCGAAATGGGATCAACATGGCAGAACATGACTGCCGCAGAGTTCTACGAAGACGTCCAGACCACCGCAGCTGGGCTCATCGGTCTGGGGCTTAACTATGGTGATGCAATCGCGATCATGTCACGAACACGCTACGAGTGGACGCTCCTAGACTTTGCCGCATGGACCGCGGGGTTACTCCCCGTTCCGATTTATGAAACGGCCTCGGGTGAGCAGATTGAGTACATCATCAAAGATGCAGACGTTCGCGCCGTAGTGACGGAAACAGTCACCCAGCGTGAACTGGTACTAGATGCATGTCACCGCCTTGGTAAAGATGACATCACAGTGCTCTCTCTTGACGCGGAAGCAATGCAGACTATCCGAGATGCGGGTATCACAGTGCCACGCGCGTCTGTTGCAGCCCGAACTCAAGCACTGACTACCGATACCCTGGCAACGATTGTTTACACATCGGGGACAACGGGACGCCCGAAGGGCACTGAAATCACCCACGGCAATTTCACTGAGCTCGCGCTCAACTCCCACGCATGGATGCCTGAAATTGCCATGGGGCAAGATTCACGTTTGCTCCTTTTCCTTCCCCTCGCCCATGTTTTCGCGCGCTTCCTCCAGGTATTCCAGCTCAGTGGCGAAGGAATCCTTGGCCACACCCCTGATATCAAGAATCTGCTCTCGGACCTAGCGACTTTCAAGCCTTCTTATCTGCTTGTTGTTCCTCGTGTCCTTGAAAAGATTTACAACTCTGCCGATGCGAAAGCTGGTCGCGGTGGAAAGCAAAAAATTTTCCGCTGGGCTGCGAACGTGGCTGTCGAATACTCGCAGGCACTTGAAACTCCCGAAGGTCCCTCACGCCGCCTAAAGATGCAGCACGCTGCCGCTACTCGCTTGGTTTATTCAAAGATTCTGCAGCTTGTCGGCGGCAACGCTCACTACATCATCTCCGGCGGTGCTCCCCTATCGCAAAGACTTGCCCATTTCTACACCGGACTTGGACTTCCCGTTTTGGAAGGCTACGGCCTGACAGAAACTGTGGGTCCTCTTTCCGTGAATACACCCCGCTTGTCAAAGATTGGCACCGTCGGACCAGCACTTCCTCCCCTTTCGGTGCGTATCTCCGAAGAAGGAGAAATCCTTATTAAGGGGCCATCGGTTTTCCGCGGCTACCACAACAATCCCGAGGCCACTGCCGAGGCCTTTACCGAGGACGGTTGGTTTAAGAGCGGTGATTTAGGTTCGCTTGACCGCGATGGCTACGTCCGAATTACGGGTCGCGCTAAAGACATTATTGTCACTGCTGGTGGGAAGAACGTCGCACCAGCATCACTGGAAGACCCCTTGCGTGGGCATCCTTTGATCTCACAGGTGATTGTTGTGGGCGATAAGCGTCCCTTCATTTCGGCACTCATCACTCTCGACCCGGAAATGCTTCAATTGTGGCTCAAAAACCACGGATTGCCTCCCATGTCAATCAGCGAGGCAGCCACGAATATCGAGGTGCTTTCAGCTCTGGAACGTGCCGTTGAGCGTGCGAATGAACATGTTTCACGTGCAGAATCGATTCGAAAGATCCACGTCCTCACAAGCGATTTCACCGAGGCGAATGGACTCCTCACCCCTTCACTCAAGGTCAAGCGAAAGGCTGTGCTTGAACGCTACGCCAACGTTATTGACGACATCTACGGAGGTCCCGTTCAAAACGGCTAAGCAAGACTAGCCGCAAAGAAAAACCCGGTACATCGCTCACCACGACGATGCACCGGGTTTTCTTTTATTGCGAGGCCAATGCAGCAGTTGGCGGTGTATGTGCCGCCCGTAGGGCCGGGTAGAGACCTGCAATTGCTCCAATGACCAATGGAGCCCCGAGGCCAGCGGCGATGACGTACCACGCGATAGTGACGGGCCATCCGTATGCGAGACACATTCCCCATGTGACCGCCGTGCCAATCACACATCCCACGCATCCGCCAAGGAAGAAGAGGAGCAGAGCCTCGGCAAGAAATTGCATGCAGATATGTCCCCGTTTGGCTCCCAGAGAACGCCTGCACGTTTCCCGGGCCCGTCCCTCCCCGTCACTCACCCCCGGCGGGGCAAGAAAACTCAGCTTTCCTTGGCGTCAGAGCGGACTATGCTCTCCTCCAGGAGAGAAACGATCTCACCATGCTTCTCCTCAGTCAGGGTAACCTTGCGGGCGAATACGATGAAGGACAGGACAATCACCGTGAGGGGTACGTAGAACGCGGCGGTCTTGAAAGTCTCAATGTTGGCGCTCGTCAACAGGTCAGGGTCGACGTCGTTGGTCATAGCAGCGGCGATGGCGACGAAACCGACAATGGAGTTGGACAGAGCACCCGCAATCTTGTCGAGCATGGGTCGCACCGAGAGGGTAACAGCCTCGTTGCGCTTGCCAGTCTTCCACTGGCCATACTCGACGGAGTCCGTGATCGTGACGATCGCGGTCATCTGAATACAGGTGGCGGGCAGGTAGAACAGGACCAAAGCGATAAAGACGATCGTGAGGTTCGTCGAGAAGAGGATGAAGAGGATGTACGCAGCGATCATAAGCACCATACCTCCGAGATAGAGGTAGCGGCGCGGTACGCGGCGGTTGATCATCGGGTACAGGGGCGTGACGGCCAAGCCGACAACAAAGGCGATAATACCGACTATTGAGTATTTATCAGGTAGGCGCAACACAAACTTGAAGAGGTAGAACATAAAGCCTGTGGTCGCAACGTTGGCAATGGAATACAAGACATAGGACAGGGACACCCACAGGAGCTGGTCATTGCGCCAAATGGCGCGGAAAGCCTGCAGGGGGTTCGATTTCTCACCCGAATTACGCAGGACACTCTCTTCCTCGCGGGCGCCGAAGGCGACAGCCAGACAGGTGACAATGCTGAGGCCAGCGATGACTGCGCCAAAACCGGTCCAGCCGGCCTGACTCTCCGAACCCGCTCCAGCTATGGCGCTAAAGAAGCCAACCACGGGGACGACAATCGCGGTGACGCCATTGTAGCCAATGGAGCCCGTGAAGGTGCCGAGGGCAGTGTAGACACTGCGCTCCTGCGAAGAGGAAGACAGAGCAGGGATCATGCCCCAGTAGGAGATGTCGCGCAGTGAGTAGAGGACGTCGAGCACCACGAAGACGACGATGAAGACGACGATGAAGACACCCTTGTTGACATTGACGAGGCCAAAGAGGCCCGTGAAGATCGCGAAGAGCAGGATGGACGATCCAACACCACCGATGACCTGCCACGGCTTGAAGCGCCCCCAGCGCGAGGTGGTGTTATCCACCAGGTTTCCCAGGAGTGGGTCGATGAAAATCTCAACGATTCGGATGATGAAGACGAGGGCCGCAATGATGGCGATCATTGCCTTAGCTTCGGAGTGCTCGTAGTTACGGAACAGAGTCTGCGCCACGTAGTAGGTGACAAAGAATGTCGAGAGGGCATTGTAGTACGCAGCCTGTCCCAGATTTCCGATCGCGTAGCAGATTCGCGATACCCAGCTCTTGTGCACACCCCGTTCGTGCGACATGGTCCCTCTCCTTCGAAGCAACTCCTGCCTTGACACACCTAAGTTAACGTATTTACCCAACCAATGCAATGGAGTTCTCAATTACAGGCCCCCGTACGGTTACCTTATTGCACACAGAAGAGAAAGGGGGTTACCCTAGCGTCAGAGCAAGTTCGCTCCACCGCAATGTCGCACGTTCAGAGGTCGCCATGTCCCACACCGCTCTCACCCACGCTCCTGACCATGCTTGGCTCCACGATTCGCAGGCATTCGCTTTCAATCGACTTCGCGCCCGCTCTACACACAGCTCCACCGCGCCCAGTCAGAGCCTAGACGGCACTTGGGAGGTGGCTCTTACCTCAGGGATGGCCGTCTCCCTCAACTCCCCCACCGACGCATTTGATCAGGGCGATGTTCATTCCATCCTCGTACCCTCCACACTTGAGACTCAGGGGCTGTGGCCGCCGGCCTACGTCAACATCCAGATGCCATGGGACGGGCACGAGGACCCTCAGGCTCCGGCCGCACCCCGCGACTGCCGCGTCGCCGTCTACCGCCGCTCCTTCGCCCTTGACGAGGCTGTAGCACAGACACTGAAGGCACACGGCAGCGTGCGAGTGCGCTTCAATGGCTTCGCAACCGCCATCTACATCTGGGTGGACGATACCTTCGTCGGCTACTGCGAGGATGGCTACACAGCCAGCGAATTCGACATCACCGAGGCGTTGGATAACCATAAGGACAAACATGACATCGTCGTCGTGTGCTACGAGCACTCCAGTGCCTCATGGCTCGAGGGCCAAGACTCCTGGCGCTTTCACGGCCTCTTCCGCTCCGTCACCCTCGTAGCACTGCCCGCAGCCCACGTGGAAAACCTTGAGACGGACGCAGACTACGATGCGGCAACCGGAGAGGGCATACTCACCGTCGCCGTTCACATCGAGGGTGCACTCGAAGCCACGATGATCACCGCAGAGCTGAGTGCCCCGGACGGGCAGGTTGTCTGGCGACACGATGGTCTCGCGAGCGCCGAGCGCCTTGACCTGGATGCGAGGCTGGCGAACGTGCGCCCATGGAGCGCGGAGTCTCCGTCCCTCTACACGCTGACGCTGACCCTCGCGGATGAACAAGGCACCGTGGAGCAAGTGAATCAGCGTGTGGGCTTCCGACGTTTCGAGATTGCCGACTCTGTTTTCTTACTCAACGGAAAGCGACTGATCTTCCGAGGCGTAAACCGCCACGAGTTCGACGCTCGCACGGGCAGAACGATGACGCTGGATACCATGATTACGGACGTTAAGCTGTGCAAGCAGCTCAATATCAACGCGATCCGTACCAGCCACTACCCCAACGACACGCGTTTTTTGGATCTGTGCGACGAGTACGGTCTTTACGTCATCGATGAAACGAACCTAGAGACGCACGGCTCGTGGTGCACGCCCGGCGATATCCCAACCCCCGCTACGACAATCCCGGGTTCGAAGATGGAGTGGGAGGGAGCCTGCGTGGATCGCTTGGAGTCGATGGTACGCCAGGACTTTAACCATCCGTCCGTGCTGATCTGGTCACTGGGCAACGAGTCCTTCGGCGGCGAGGTCTTCCGTTCTATGTACCGCCGGGCACACGAGCTCAATCCTGCGCGCCCGGTCCACTACGAGGGCGTGACCTGGGATCGCGAGTTCGACGATGTCTCGGACATTGAGTCTCGCATGTACGCGCTGCCTGACGCAATCGAGGACTATCTGCGGGATAACCCAACGAAGCCCTACCTTTCGTGCGAGTACATGCACTCGATGGGTAACTCGGTGGGTGGACTGCAGCTGTACACAGCTCTGGAGCGCTACCCCGCCTACGGCGGTGGCTTCATCTGGGACCTGGTCGATCAGGCACTCTACCACGAGGATACAGCCAGCTCGGGAGGCGAATTCCTGGCCTACGGCGGCGACTTCGAGGATCGCCCCTGCGACTGGGAGTTCTCCTGCGACGGCATTCTCTTCGCAGACCGAGCACCAAAGCCCCAGACGCAGGCTGTCAAAGCCCTCTACGCTCCGGTGACGCTGGTCCCGACCGATACGGGCGTGGAGGTCGCCGCGGTAAACCTGCCCGTTCCCTTGGCGGATCTGAGCATCCGCGCCCGCGTCCTCGCAGACGGCGAAGTCGCATGGGAGACAACATACCCGACCGTAACTGCTTATGACGAGTGCGCTGAGGTCCCAGTTAACTGGCCGCGCGAGCTACTGGCCGACACCCAGCGCGAGATCGTCCTTGAGGGGGCACTCCTCGTCTCCACCGATACCCCCTGGTGCGGTGCCGGGCACATCGTCTCCGTCGGACAGACCGTCTACTCGCGCCCCAAGCTAACGGAAAGTGCACCCACGGGCGGAGCCTCCTTTACGGTGGGGCGTTGGAACATCGGTATGCATGAGGGGCACAACGAGGCATTGCTGTCTCGAACGGCGGGCGGTATCGTCCAGTGGAAGCACGGGGAGACTGCCACGGTGCTGCACCCGCCGCGCCTAACTACCTTCCGTCCGCTTACGGACAACGACCGGGGGTGCGGTCACGGATTCGATCGTGCGTGTTGGACAACGGCGGGCGCCTATGCGCGCTGCGTGGCCACCAACGTCGAAGAAGGTCAGGGCAATGTCGTCGTAACCTACGAGTACAAGCTCGCGGGAGTGAATGAGGTGATCGTTCCGGTCCGCTACGAGCTGCGCAGCGACGGTACGATCCGCTTGACCGCAACCTACCCGGGTACGCAGGGCCTCCCGACGATGCCCTGCTTCGGCATAGAGTGGGCTCTCCCGGCGACGATCGATCACCTGCGCTTCTACGGCCTCGGCCCCGTCGAGGCCTACGCAGACCGCTTGGATGGGGCGACGCTGGGAGTGTGGGAGACCAGCGCTGCGAGGGGTATCGCACCCTACGCAGTACCCCAGGAGTGTGGCTACCACCCGGGAGTTCGCTGGTGTGAGGCGAGCGACGCCGATGGCCACGGCCTGCGCGTCGAGGCATGCGGCGACCTTGGCGTATCGCTCCTGCCCTATTCTTCAGCCCAAATCGAGCAGGCTGCCCACTGGTGGGAGCTGCCCGCACCCGACTCTCGCTCGGCGACCTACCTGCGCCTACTCAGCGCGCAGATGGGCGTGGGCGGCGATAATTCCTGGGGCTCCCCGGTCCACGACGAGTTCCAGGTCGACGCCAGTGGCAAGCAGGTGCTCGACGTGAGACTGTCCCTCATCTGAGGCAGACGGGTCAGGAATCAGGCTCCTCCTGCGCGGGTACAAAGCTCTGGCGCGCGACCAGGCGTGTCGACAGCAGAATGTGGTGCTTATGCTGAAAACGACCCACGATTGAGTCGGACAGGAGCATGAGAGCAGTCTCGGCAAGCTCGGAGCTCTCGATCGCATACGAGCTCAGTGGCGGAGCAGTGTACTCACATATCTCTAGGTTGTCGATGGACAGGACGGCCACTTGGTCGGGCACGCGGACCTTGCGAGCGAACAGGGTCTGAAGGACTCCAACCGCGAGGCTATCGGCAGCAACGAGGATCGCGTCGGGCAGCTCGTCGCCGGCGGCGTCGAGGAGTTCCTCGGCCTGCCGGCGGCCGTTCTCCACGGTGAAAGCTCCGCTTGCGTAAACGAGCCCATCGACGTCCATATGCAGCAGCCGCGTCCACTCATCGAAAGCCACGGTGCGGGGATCCTGGGCGAACACGTGCAAACCCATCATGTGTCCGTCGCCGCCGATAAAGGCGATGCGCTTGCGGCCCTGCTCGCGTAGCGCGTAGATCGCGTCAATGACAGTCTGTTGCAGGTCGGGTCGCAGGGAGTGAAAGAGCGCGGGCGCAGGGTTGATATCGATGAAGACACCGTGAGGCAGCACCTCATGCAGCGCGGCAAGATCGGCGCGCTGCATCGGCGCGGGACCCAAAGAAACGAAACCGGAGAACTCCTCGCCTGCCTCGATCAGCGCGCGTACGTCGGGAAAGAATGTCAGGCTCATCATGTTCTCTGCGGCGCGCTCTCGCAGAGCCTCACGCACGTCAGAGAAATAAGCGTCCCGCGGCCCATGCGAAGCATCGAAGTTCTCTAGCACGGCGACAGTCATGGGAATTCCGGCGCGGGAGGTGCGCAGCGCATAGCCGAGCTCGTTGGCGACCTGGATGATTCGGTGGCGTGTCGATTCCTTCGCGGCGAAGCTCAGATCGCCCGACAGGACACGAGACACGGTGGCCTTGGAGTATCCCGTTGCTTTTGCGATATCGCCTAAATTAACCATCACATCCCGTCCCGAAACGCCTCACGGTCGCTCATGACAGTCTAGCCGACGCAAGTGGCACCGAGCTGCTAAAACGCCGCACACCCTGCCCACCGCGCTCGCACGAATCCGGGCGGCCATCGTTCATTCCTGCGCAGCGGCCACAGTCGGAACTCATACACATTCTCGTATGTGATCCCCCAAAGCCGCTCACAAGCATGAATCGTCAAGACCGCGGAATATGGACAAGCTAATGTCGAAAGCTGAAAGAGTCACAAGAGAATCGTGCGCAAAATTGAGATAGCACAGCTCAGAGGCGCGAACCTTCGTCGTATTCGGCTTTGATATCCTCGTGGTGTCGGATGACCTCACGAACCATGAAGCCCAGGAACTTCTCCGCGAAATCGGGATCAAGGCCAGAGGAAGCGGCCAGGGCACGTAGGCGCTCAACCTGGCGAGCCTCGCGATCCGGGTCAGCGGGAGGCAGATCCAGACGTGCTTTGATGTAGCCAACGCGCTGCGTACAGCGGAAACGCTCGGCGAGAATGTGAACGAGAGCAGCATCGATGTTATCGATCGTTGCGCGAGCCTCCGCCAGCTCGGCGGGCACACCGCTTACCGCGCGGTCGGCTGATGCAGCCACCTGGGCCTCGTCACGATCCTGCATGCAATCCTCCTGGTGTGTATGGACTGATCAGAAGTCTAGCGGGAAGGCTCAGGCGCTGCGCTTTCCTTCCGAGGAGCATTCGGGATGCAGCTCGGCCTCACCCAAGCCCTCCACCAGGTCGCGCGTGACGACCACGCGGGCAATGTCATCACGCGAGGGAAGGTCAAACATCAAATCCGACAAAGTTGCTTCCATAACGGAAGAAAGGCCTCGCGCCCCTGTCTTACGCTTGTTCGCCAGCTCCGCAATGGCAAGCAAGGCCTCGTGAGTGAACTCCAAGGTAATTCCATCAAGTTCAAAGAGGTGCTGGTATTGCGAGACCAAGCAATTCGTCGGCTCGGTCAACACTCGAACCAGATCTTCCTCAGAAAGTTCTTTAGTCGAGGTCAGCACGGGAAGACGACCAATAAATTCCGGAATCATACCGAATTTGTGAAGGTCTTCTGCGGTGACAGATTCATAGAGGTCACCCATCTCGGCAGCAGACTTTAGCTCGGATCCAAAACCGGTCGAACGCTGTCCCAAACGAGCCTTCACGATGTCTTCAATCCCCGCGAATGCTCCCGCAGCAATGAAGAGGATTCCAGAGGTATCGATCTCCAAGAACTGCTGGTGCGGGTGCTTACGTCCGCCCTGCGGGGGAACCGAAGCAACAGTACCTTCGATGATCTTCAGAAGAGCCTGCTGCACACCTTCACCAGAAACGTCACGCGTGATGGAGGCGTTTTCACCCTTACGTCCGATCTTGTCAATCTCGTCGACGTAGATAATGCCTCGTTCGGCCTTCTTAATATCTCCGCCGGCTTCTTGAATCAGGCGAAGCAAAATATTTTCAACATCTTCACCGACGTAACCGGCCTCGGTCAGAGCTGTCGCATCAACAATTGCGAAAGGCACATCAAGCAGACGCGCCAAGCAACGAGCCAAGTGAGTCTTACCAGTACCCGTGGGACCGAGAAGCAAGATATTTGACTTCGTGCCATACATATCTTCTTCATTGCCAGCTTCACGCGAGCGGACGCGCTTGTAGTGGTTGTACACGGCCACCGAAAGCGCACGCTTCGCGCGGTCCTGGCCGATTACCCAAGAATCGAGGAATTCAAAGATTTCACGAGGCTTGGGGAGCGGGAGAGAAGAAGGCTGGCTTGTCGGCTCGGAGTCCTCGGCGATGATTTCATTGCACAGGTCGACGCACTCGTTGCAGATGTAGACACCGGATCCACCAATGAGCTTGCGGACCTGTTTCTGGCTCTTTCCACAGAACGAGCACTTCAGGGCCTCTGCTCCGTCGGCTAAACGACTCACCTGCGCCTCCTGAAAACTATCCCAAAAAGTGGGCTTTTACTGGAATCTAGCCTAATTCACACGGTCCCTTACAGCGAATTGACGCGCGGAATCCGTAGTGTAAGACCGGTCATTTAATAGGAACGGGAGAGAGCACCAAAACGCCCTCTCCCGCTTACTATAAACAGCAACTGTTTACAGTCGCACAGCTGTCAACTAATTCTGCGCTTTACGAGAAGCCAAAACTTGGTCGATCAAACCGTATTCCTCGGCCTGAGCGGCAGTCAGGATCTTATCGCGCTCAATATCGCGGCGAACTTCCTCGACTGGCTTACCCGAGTGAGCAGAGAGTGTCTCTTCGAGCCACAGACGCATGCGGTCAATTTCATCCGCAATAATCTGGATATCCGAGGCCTGTCCCTGCATTCCTTCCATCGCGGGCTGGTGGATGAGCACGCGAGCGTTGGGAAGAGCAAGGCGCTTACCGGGAGAGCCGGCGGCCAAGAGGACTGCAGCGGCAGATGCTGCTTGGCCCAAGCAGACGGTCTGGACCTGCGGCTTGATGTACTGCATCGTGTCGTAGATCGCGGTCATTGCGGTGAATGAGCCGCCGGGGGAATTGATGTACATCGTGATCAGCGAATCGGGATCTTGAGATTCAAGAACCAACAGCTGAGCCATGATGTCATCCGCACTGGCGTCATCAACCTGCACGCCCAAGAAGACAATGCGGTCTTCAAAAAGCTTCGCGTAAGGGTCCTGGCGCTTGAAGCCATAGGCAGTGCGCTCTTCAAAGTTGGGAAGAACGTATCGCGCCTGAGGCATTTGGCGGGCAACTGCGTCGAAATAGGGCTGAGTGCTCATCAGTTTTCTCCTCCACGGTTGCCAATTTCCTGCGGGCTGTCGATAACCTGGTCGACAAAGCCGTATTCCAGTGCTTCTTGAGCGGTGAACCAGTGGTCACGATCGCCATCTGCCTCAACCTGCTCGACAGACTTACCGGTACGCGAGGCGGTGATCTGAGCCAGTTCCTTCTTCATACCCAAGATCAGATCCGCATTAATGCGAATATCCGTTGCGCTACCGCCCGCGCCTCCCAAAGGCTGGTGGAGCAAAACACGAGCGTGCGGGGTGATGTAGCGCTTTCCAGGAGCGCCTGCAGTCAGCAGGAACTGCGCCATCGATGCTGCAAGGCCCATACCAACAGTGACAACATCAGGCTTCACATACTGCATGGTGTCGTAAATAGCCATACCGGCGGTCACGGAACCACCAGGAGAGTTAATGTACAAGTAGATATCGCGTTCGGGATCTTCTGCAGCCAACAAAAGGAGCTGCGCACAGATCGCGTTTGCGTTGTCGTCTCGCACTTCGCCACCGAGCCAGATGATGCGCTCTTTCAGCAGGCGCTGGTAGACCGAATCTCCCAGTCCCATGGGCGTTTCATTTCCGCCCGAGGCTTGAATAGCCATTCACGCTCTCCTTACACATTGAGGGTCCGGTTCCACTCATGAAACCTCACTGGGTCCAAACTTATCGGTTCATCGAAGACTTGGCGCTCTAAAAGCAGCCTTTTCGCTCAGGGCGCATGGAAAAGGTCAGAACCAAGGCTCATATGTAGTGTGGGCCGAAACCAAAAGGTTTCGGCCCACACCTCAGTCATGAATTCCGCGAGGCGGAAATCTCAGCGACGCTCGAGCTCGCTCACTTCTCGTCGGCGAGCTCTTCGCCGGCCTTCTCGACCTCTGCAACGGTCTCGGCTGCGGCCTCGGCAGCTGCTTCCTCGTCGCCCTTACCGAGGAACTCGGAGAGGTCGACGTCGTTGCCTGCGGTGTCCTTAACGGTAACCTCGCTGAGGACCTCGATCAGGGCCTTTGCACGACCAAGATCGGCGACAACAGCGGAGATCTGCTGGGGATCAGAGAACAGGCGGTTGATGTCCATGCCGTAGTTCTGAGACATCTGGATCGCGTAATCGAAGAGCTCCTGCTGTCCGACCTGAACCTCGTTCTTCTTGGCGAGTTCTTCAGCCAGGATCTCGGTGCGGTATTCCTTCTCGATAGCCTCGCGGGCTTCCTTCTTTGCCTTTGCGGAAGCATCTTCTGCAACGCGGTGGCTGAGCTCGTGCTCAATGACCGACTCGGGAAGAAGAATTTCGGTGCGGGACAGAAGGTTCTCAACCAAGCGATCGCGTGCCTGCAGTGCCTGCTGGGACTGCTTGGTCTGTGCGGCCTGCTTCTTGAGGTCTTCCTTCAGCTCGTCGATGGTGTCGAACTCGGAAACCATCTGAGCGAAATCATCGTCGGCCTCGGGAAGCTCGCGCTCCTTGACGGACTTGACGGTGATGGCCACCTCGGCCTCTTCACCTTCATGCTCGCCACCCTTGAGGGTCGAGGTGAAGGTCACGACATCGCCTGCGTGGGTCTTACGCAGGGCGGTGTCCTGACCATCGAGCATGGTGCCCGAGCCAATTTCGTAGGAAACGTCAGAAACGGAGTCAACCTCTTCACCATTGATGGTGGCAACCAGATCGATGGTCGCGAAGTCGCCGGTCTTAGCCTGACGCTTGATGGTCTTCAGGGATGCAAAACGTCCACGCAGTGCGTCAAGCTCTTCCTGAACGTCTTCGTCGGTAACCTCAACGGGATCAACCTCGATGACGGTGTCCTTGCCGTATTCGGGGATATCGAATGCGGGAACGACGTCAACCTGAGCGGTGAAAACCAGCTGGCCGGTCAGTTCACCGGTGGTCGAGGGGATCTCGGTGACCTCAACCTCGGGCTGGGACATGGGACGCAGTTCGTTCTCGGAAACAGCAGCGGAGTACTGACCGGGAAGAACCTCATTCACAACCTGCTCGATGACGGCTGCACGGCCGAAACGCTGGTCGATGATGCGAGCGGGAACGTGACCCTTACGGAAGCCGGGAATGGACACCTGATTGGCGATGCTCTTGTACGCCTTGTCCATCTCTGACTTCAGTTCCTCAACGGGGATTTCAACAGTCAGACGAACCTTTGTGGGCTCGAGGGTCTCAACAGTGCTCTTCACGTGGATTCTCCAGGTCTTTTCTTGGGCGCAAAATGCGCGTATTTCAACTGAACTAGCCTACAACAGCTCACGCCAAAGCTGCTAGCTGGCTGTGCGCTTTCACATTTTCCGCCGGCTCCCGTCGCCAGCGCGGTGTACTTTCACTTACCGCTCAAATGGCTTCATCTACGAGGCCACAAGGGCGTTGGCAATAAAAAGTCGGGGTGACAGGATTTGAACCTGCGACCCTCTGCTCCCAAAGCAGATGCGCTACCAAGCTGCGCTACACCCCGTGAGACGAATGTCTGCGCGTCCAATAATACGGGACTTCACCCTAAATTTCGCAATCGCAGAAATAATCAGGTAATATCGATCCGCACGCGGGTGTAGTTCAATGGTAGAACCTCAGCCTTCCAAGCTGATGGTGCGGGTTCGATTCCCGTCACCCGCTCAGAGTAAAGGAGCCCCGGATTTCCGGGGCTCCTTTTGTTATTCAACAGAGTGTTC
>UWSI01000020.1 GCA_900541895.1 uncultured Actinomyces sp.
GGTGACGTGAGTGCCAACGGCGAAGTGGAACCCCGCCGCGGGCACGCCCTAGAAGATGGCGAGCTCGTCGAGCTTCGTACGCCACAGGGAGTCTTCGCCGCTAAAGTTCGCGTCGTCGACTAACAGACGAGGCCAACGCCCTCAGCTCGCGCCTCGCTTGCTTTCCCGAGGCCGCAAATCCTGCCCGAGCGCAGGCCTCAGTGCGAGGTCAGCACCCCGTCAGCGCCAACAACCGCCTTCACGTGGCTAAAGAATGGACCCGATTGGGTGACGCGCAGGGAAGAATCCAACTCGACAATTGTCACCCGTCCAGGTTCACGCAAGTGCAAACGTACGGGTGAGGAGCCCGGGAAGGTCTCCAGCACTTCCTTCAACTCACGCAAAAGCTCAGGAGTGCAGCGCGAAGCAGCCAGTTCCAAGTCAAGGGGAACATTTCCGTCTTCGCGCAGTTCGAGGATGTTCATCGACTGGCCATAGATTGACACTTGTTCATCGCGAGTGTTGACACGACCCTCAATCTGAACAACAAGGTCAGGAGCTAGGAAGGTTTGCACTGTCTCATAGGCGCGCGGGAAGAAGAGCACCTCGACCGAACCGCTCAGGTCTTCGATCGTCGCAATTGCCCAGGGATTCCCCTGCTTCGTAACTTTGGTCTGAACCGATGAAACCAAGCCTGCAATTTTGACAGTGCGATCGACCATGCTCTCATCGCCGCCGACAATCTGCGCGATTTCAACGTCTTGATGGCGTTCCAAGGCACCTTCAAGCCCGCGCAGGGGGTGGTCCGAAACGTAGAGGCCGAGCATCTCGCGTTCCTCGGCGAGCTTTTGACGACGGTCAAACTCAGGAAGATCCGGGATTTCAATAGCCAGAGAAGAACCTGAGTCCTCCCCCATACCCATTCCTCCAAAGAGGTCAAACTGCCCGATCGCTTCGTTACGCTTGACGTCGATCACCGCATCTACGGCCTCGTCACAGCGCGACAGAAGAGCGCGGCGCGTGTAACCCAGCGAGTCGAAAGCACCTGCGCGTACGAGTGACTGAATCGTTCGCTTATTGCAAACCACCTGAGGAACTTTGTCCAAGAAATCTTGGAAGGTGGTGAACTTGCCTTTCTCGTGACGCGTCTCGACAATCGCGTCGACAACGTTCGCACCAACATTCTGAATAGCGTTCAGACCAAAGCGAATGTCCTTACCATCAGGGGCAAAGGTACCCATCGAGGCATTGACATCGGGGGGAAGAACAGTAATTCCCATGTGGCGGCACTCCGCCAGATAGAGCGCACGCCTGTCCTTATTGTCCTTCGTCGAGGTCAAGAGGGCGGCCATGTACTCGGTGGGATAGTTTGCTTTGAGGTAGGCAGTCCAATACGACACCAGACCGTAAGCTGCAGAGTGGGCTTTGTTAAATGCGTAGGCCGAGAAGGGAACGACCACATCCCACAGGGCCTTAATTGATTCTTCGGAATAGCCGTTATCAAGCATGCCCTGCCGGAAGCCCTTGAACTGTTGGTCCAGAACTTCCTTCTTCTTCTTACCCATGGCCTTACGCAAGATATCTGCTTGGCCAAGAGAGTAGCCCGCAAGTTTCTGGGCAATCTGCATAACTTGCTCTTGATAAACAATCAGACCGTAGGTCGTTCCCAGAATGTCCTTCAAAGGCTCTGCGAGTTCGGGGTGGATCGGAGTGATCTCCTGGCGCCCGTTCTTACGCAGAGCGTAGTTTGTGTGCGAGTTTGCACCCATAGGACCGGGGCGATAGAGCGCACCCACAGCGGAGATATCTTCGAAGTTATCCGGTTTCATCAGCTTGAGAAGGTCACGCATACCGCCACCATCAAGCTGGAAAACGCCCAAGGTATCGCCGCGGCCCAGTAACTCATATGTTGCCGGATCATCTAGCGGCACATGGTCTAGATCGGGATCTTGCTTGCCATTGAGTTTAATGTTTTCAAGAGCATCAGAAATAACCGTCAGGTTACGCAGCCCCAAGAAGTCCATCTTGAGAAGTCCCAGACCTTCACAGGTCGGGTAGTCGAATTGGGTGATGATCGCCCCGTCTTGAGGACGTTTCATGATGGGGATGATGTCCGTCAGCGTGTGCGATGACATGATGACCGCACATGCGTGGACACCCCATTGACGGGTCAGCCCTTCAAGCCCCAGCGCGTACTGAACAACCTCGTGGACATCGGGGTTCTCTTCGTAGTACTTACGGAACTCCGCAGCTTCGGCGTAGCGTTTATCCTTCTCATCGAAGATACCCGCGACCGAGATGTCCTTGCCCATGACCGAAGGAGGCAGCGCTTTCGTCAGCTGCTCCCCCACCTTGAAGTCACGTCCCAAGATTCGCGCAGAATCCTTCAGGGCCTGTTTGGTCTTAATTCGACCGTAAGTGACCACCTGTGAAATGCGGTCTTCGCCGTACTTTCGTTTAACGTACTCGATGACCTCATCGCGACGACGTTCGTCAAAGTCAACGTCGAAGTCAGGCATTGAAATACGCTCGGGGTTCAAGAAACGTTCGAAGATCAGTCCGTGGTTGAGCGGATTGAGTTCGGTAATCTTCATGGCGTAGGCAACCATGGATCCAGCACCCGAACCACGACCGGGCCCCACGCGAATCCCCTGGCTCTTTGCCCAGTTGATGTAGTCCGCAACGGTGAGGAAGTAGCCCGGGAAGCCCATCTTGATGATGACGCCTTCCTCGTATTCGGCCTGCTTGCGCACATCATCGGGAATGCCTTTGGGGAAACGCTCCTGAAGGCCCTTTTCAACTTCTTTGATGAACCACGAGGTCTTATCTTCACCTTCCGGAACCGGGAAGTCAGGCATGTACGAGGCGCCCTCTGCGGTGGTCCTGAAGTGGACGTCGCATCGCTCTGCAATTTCCAGCGTTGAATTGCAGGCTTCTGGCAGTTCCTTCCAAATCGAGCGCATCTCTTCGGAAGAACGGATGTAGTAACCGTCTCCATCGAACTTAAAGCGATCCGGATCAGAGATTCGCGAACCCGAGTTAATACACAGCAGCGCGTCCTGAATTCCGCGGTCTTCCTTCTTGACGTAGTGCGCGTCGTTAGTAGCGACCAGCGGTGCGTCCATGAGCTTCGCAAGTTCGAGGAGCTGTTTTTGCGTACGCCTCTCGAATTCAATCCCGTGGTCCATAACTTCCACGTAGAAATTCTCAGGTCCGAAAATGTCGCGCAGCTCTGCGGCCTCAGCCACGGCCTCGTCCCATTGCCCCAAACGCATACGTGTCTGCACCGCACCCGAAGGGCAACCGGTGAAAACAATCAGCCCCTTGTGGAAGCGTTCAAGCAGTTCCTTATCAGCACGAGGCCACTTACCGAATTGCCCATCGACCGAGGCGTAACTTCCCAAGCGGAAAAGGTTGTGCATTCCCTCTGTTGAGTATGCAAGCAAGGTGAGGTGGTTATAGGAACCCGAGGCTGATACGTCGTCGCTGCGTTGCCACGGCTCACCCCACGTCACCTTTTGACGATCGAAACGTGAAGTACCCGGAGTGACATAGGCTTCCAAGCCAATGATGGGCTTGATACCAGCCTTTGTCGCAGCGTCGTAAAACTCATAAGCACCGAAGAGGTAGCCGTGATCGGTCAGGCCAATTGCGGGCTGTCCCAGCCTTGCAGCTTCTGCAACCATCGGCTTGATTCGTGCTGCTCCATCGAGCATCGAGTATTCCGAGTGATTGTGCAGATGCACGAAAGAGTCCGCTGGTGCCATGGTGTCAGTCTAGTGTTTCTTGAGCCAGCACACTGGGCGAAGCGTGAAGGAAAATGCTTAGGCGTGACGCAAAATCTCCAAAGCGTGATTGAGGTCATCCGGATAAGGGGCCCGTACCGTCACGGGAAGTTGAGTTCGCGGATGCGTGAATCCCAGCTCAACCGCGTGCAGCCACTGACGATCCAAGCCCAATTGTTCTGCTTTCGTCGGGTCAGCCCCATAGAAGACATCACCGACACAGGGATGGCCGATAGCAGCCATATGCACGCGAATCTGGTGAGTACGTCCCGTCTCCAGGTGCACATCCAAGAGCGCGGCCCCCGGCATGAGCTCGAGGGTATCGTAGTGCGTCACCGCGCGCTTTCCCCCATCGATCACCGCCATGCGCCATTCGCGTGAGGGGTGGCGTCCAATCGGTGCGTCAATCGTTCCCGAGGCCGGGTCTGGATGTCCGGCAACCACCGCATGGTAGATCTTGCGTACAGTCCGTTCCTTGAAGGCGCGCTTCATCACCGAATAGGCGAGTTCGGACTTGGCCACCATCATTGCGCCCGAGGTTCCTACATCCAGTCGATGAACGATTCCTTGACGCTCAACTGGACCATGAGTGGTGATTCGATATCCCGCTGCCGCGAGGTTGCCAACAACGGTAGGTCCTGTCCAACCCGGACCCGAGTGCGCCGCAACACCGACCGGCTTGTTGACAACGACAATATCGTCATCGTCGTAGAGAATATCCATCCCAACTACAGGAGTTACAGGAGTTTCCGGTTCAGGAATCGTAATTTCTAAAAGGTCGCTCTCTCCAAGTCTGTCTGATTTAGATGCGGGAGTACCGTTAATCGTCACATTCCCATCAAGGATGAGCTCACTACAACGCGAGCGCGAGAGACCAAGAATGCGCGAGAGCGCTGCGTCGACGCGCTCTCCGACCAAAGCATCGGGCACGGGCATCAAACGAGTATCGGACATATTCAGCGCACCGAATGTTTGTTACCGGCAAAGCTTGCAATCAGCAGGATCACGACCGCGCAGACAATCCAAATATCGGCAACGTTACCAATGAACCAAGTCCCATATCCGATGAAGTCGACGACGTGGCCGCTTCCCCATTGGGGTTCCTGAATAAAACGATCGATCAAGTTACCAGCCGCACCGCCAAGGAGCAGGGCACATCCGAAGGCAAGCAGGCGTGAGTCAACGCGCGGAAGATACATGACAATCGCAGTAACAACAACGCAGGCGATACAGGTGAAGATGATTGTCGTATGTGAGCCCAAGGAGAAGGCTGCGCCGGGATTCGCAGTGAGTTCCAGTCGAAGGAAGGACCCAAGGAGCGGGCGTTGCTGTCCATCACTCAGATTCTTCAGTGCCCAAAACTTTGAAGCCTGATCCGTTACCAATGCGATTAAGGCAATGATGTACGCCCAGACGAGCATGCTGCGATTATTTTTCTTCACATAAAGAATTATGACGGTGGCGCCGCAAAGGCGCCACCGTCATAGAGATCTTGATCCGAAATCAGTTCTGAGTTCCGGCGTTCACTTCCTGGAGCAAACCTTCCAGGTGCTCGCGCAGGTTGGCACGGTACTCAGACTCGAAGGAACGCAGTTCGTTGATCTTGCCTTCGAGCAGTGCACGCTCCTGATCCAGCTGAGAAAGAATGTTCTGGTGCTGGTTCTGTGCGTCAGCAATAATTTCGTCGCGCTTTGCGTTTGCGTCGGCGATGATGCGATCGGATTCTTCGCGGCCATCGCGAACGTACTC
The DNA here is from genome assembly GCA_900541895.1 of uncultured Actinomyces sp. Lineage (GTDB taxonomy): Bacteria > Actinomycetota > Actinomycetes > Actinomycetales > Actinomycetaceae > Pauljensenia. Next base: position 5,514 of record UWSI01000020.1, read on the forward strand.
GTCGTGGACGCGCTGTGCCAGTGCAAGCATCGAGGTTGCAGACTCCGCACTCTCGGGAGCAACAGCAACTGCGGGGGCAGCAACAGCGGTCTCGGTGACGGAAGGCTCGGATGCAACGGGCTCTTCAACGACAGGAGCAGCAGTCTCTTCTGCAGGCTTGTAGCTGGGGGCCTCGCCACCGGACAGCTCAGCGACACGACGCTCAGCAGCCTCAAGCTCTTCGCGCAGGTTCTGGTTCTCAGCCTGGAGAGTATAGATCGTGGAGACAACCTCATCGAGGAAGTCGTCAACCTCGACCTGGTCATATCCTTCACGGAACTTCACGATGTTGAAGGTTTTTTCCAACACATCTTCGGTTGTGAGCAGAGCCATTTGTTTACCTCTCGGTACTTGTTGTGTGACGCTCGCACGCTTGCGTCACCGGATCACCGATGAGGATGACCCGAACTACACACTGGAATAATAGCGGAACTAGCGTCACAATAACACCAATTTCCCCATATTTCACTTATTACTCAGCTGACATGCAACCGCGATAGCACCGAGGTTACTGCCAAAAGCCAGAGCTAAAAGCCCAAGCTGCGAACGAAAACCCCGAGGTTTTCAACAATGATCGTCGCCAAGAACAGGATCATAAATCCCAGATCGATGGCAACGTTCCCTCCAAGACGCAGCGGCGGAATAATCCTGCGCAGGAAAGAAAGAGGGGGATCAGTCAATGCATAGACCAGATTCGCGATGGGCAGAATGATCCCTGACGGCCGCCACAGTGGAGAGAAGAAGCGAATCCAATCAAAAATCATGCGCGCGATCAACACGAGCATGTACAGACCCGCAAGAAGAGCAATCGCTCCCCCCAACCACTGGGAGATCATGATCAGCGTCCGAAGAGCGAAGTCGCCGAACGGGTCGACCCGGTCACGTCGCCGGTTACCTCAACACTGTGAGGCGAAAGAAGGAAAACGCGATCGGTGACGCGTTCGAATACGCCCTGAAGGCCATAGGTCAAGCCGACAGCGAAGTCAATGAAACGCTGCGCGTCCTTATCTGAGACCTCAGAAAGATTCATGATGACAGGAACACCATCACGGTAGGGCTCGGCGATTGCCGGCGCATCGTTGTAGTTCAACGGACGCACAGTGACGATACGCGAGAGATCCGCCTGCTGAACGCTGCGGCGCTCCTCGCGGTGAATGGGCGTGACATTCGATGCGGGAGTAATGTGAGCCACTTCTGTCTCCTCAACTTCTTCGGGAAGGAAGTCTAAGGTGCTCTCATCGACCTCTTCCGGGGTGTACCAACCCATGAATTGGCGTGCTTTTGCTCCGAAGCCTGACATCATGCTCTCCTCTATGTAATGGGACCTGAGCACAAGGTAATGCGCCGGAGCGATTCACACGCTTAAGCCTGTCGGCATGTCGCAATTACTGATGCGAAACGCCCACAACCTGGGTCTCGACGATAGGAATGATATAAGGGATTTTCCAGTGTGCATTCATTGATCCACGAGGCCGAAATCCCTCGCTCCGAGGCCCATGCCAATGCCGCACCGGGAAGATCTAGAGCGTCACTCCCCCATGATGTGCGCGATGCTATCTCGGGAGCAATAAGCGCACTCTGTTCTTTCATTGAAGTCGGGACTTCATAGCATTGGCCGCAGATAGACGGTCCAATGAGCATCTGAATATCAGCGGTGTCCACGCCAAAAGAAGCAAAGACCTCGCATGAACGGTCAAGAATCCCTCCGAGGAATCCCACGCGTCCGGCGTGAACTGCGCCGATGACTCCGTTTCCGCTGCTCAGCAAGATCGGCATACAGTCTGCCGTCATCACAGCCAAGGCTGGAGGTTGTTCCCACTGACGCGAATCGATCACGACACCATCGCAGTCAAGGGGCCCTATTTCCCCTTGATACTCCTGTGTTGAAAGAAAGGCATTCGCAGGAGTGAGCGCCTCAACCTTCACCGAATGCGTCTGATTCATCCAAACAATGGGATGACCAATCAGCGTGGAAAGCTCACGGCGGCGCTCATGAACATGCTCCGCGTTATCGCCAACATGCGTCCCAAAGTTGTCCCGATATGGGTCGGCGCCCGCGCCGACTTCAGTGAAGTAAACGCGGGCACCGTGCAGGTCAGTGTGCTTCATCAGCGCAAGAAATCAGGAATATCCAAGACATCCGAAGGCTGCTCCTCTTCGAAGACACGAGGCACTTCGAGGGAAGGAACTTCCTTCGACGACTCTTCTTCGCTCTGGCGGGCAATCGGAATCTGGTTGGTGCGCGTTGGCAATTCGGGATCTGCGCGGTGAGCTGCGGTGTGAGCCGAGGCCACCTCGCCGATGCGACGCTGAGGAGCTGCTGGAGCCTCGGTCTTTTCCTGACGGGCGTGGACCGGGCGAGGGGCCACAACGGGCTCGCTTGCCGAAGAAGATTGGGATGCCACCTCGTCAAAGCCCGCCGCGATGACGGTCACGCGAATTTCATCACCGAGGGAGTCATCGATAACAGAACCGAAGATGATGTTGGCCTCGGGGTGCGCGGCCTCGCGAACCAGGAGCGAGGACTGGTAGATCTCCTGCAAGCCCAGGTCGGAACCACCCTGGAAGAACATGAGGACGCCGTGTGCACCATCGATCGAGGCTTCAAGGAGCGGCGAGGAGATAGCGGACTCGACTGCACGAAGAGCACGATCTTCGCCGGTTGCCGAGCCAATACCCATGAGGGCGGAACCGGCATCCTTCATTACGGACTTCACATCATTGAAGTCCACGTTGATCAGACCGGGGGTGGTGATCAGTTCGGTGATACCTTGAACGCCGGAAAGCAGAACCTGATCGGCGGCACGGAAAGCCTCGAGTACTGAGATATTGGCATCTGAGATCTGAAGCAGACGATCGTTCGGAATGACGATCAGGGTGTCAACCTCTTCACGGAGTTTCTCAACACCGGCATCAGCCTGGGATGCGCGGCGGTTTCCTTCAAAGGAGAAGGGGCGGGTGACAACACCGACGGTCAGGGCACCTGCGGTGCGCGCAATCTTCGCGACAACGGGGGCAGCACCGGTTCCGGTACCGCCACCTTCACCTGCGGTCACGAAAACCATGTCCGCGCCTTCAAGGGCCTCGGTAATTTCGTCAATGTGGTCTTCAGCTGCCTGTCGTCCCACTGCGGGGTCTGCACCGGCACCAAGGCCATGGGTAAGGTCACGACCGATGTCGAGCTTCGTCTCTGCATCGGACATCAGCAAAGCTTGTGCGTCAGTGTTCACAGCAATGAACTCAACGCCTTTCAAGCCAACTTCAATCATTCGATTGACGGCGTTAACACCGCCGCCACCAACTCCGACGACTTTGATAACCGCCAGATGATTCTGCGGTGCGACCATAACCTTGCCCTCTTTCTGCGCACCAACCTTAAACCTCAAGTAGAAGGTTGATGTTTGACCTGCGTGTAGACGGGAAGAAGGTAGGGGTAAGACCCAAATTCTTCAAGACAATTCGCGGGCGTGTCGCTTCTCTAACTTAAGAAGTGACAGGATGCACGGGCGAGGAGACATCATAGTTCCGTGCCTGACGCTGCGAAATCAAAACAGCCGCAACTTTTGCCTTGAGCTCGTTGTCCTTCGCTACTCCCCAATTGAGAGTTCGAGAATTGGTCAAGGTCATGGAAATGGTTTGGCCATCGTGAGTGATCATCGTGATATTCGAGCGCAGATCATCCCCCATCGCACTCCAAATCGCGGCGACATCAGCTGCAGCTTGTGCGCGCTGATCACCATCAGGAAGCGTCGTTGGGGCCATTCCCTCGGGAGCCGTTGAAGCAGAAGAAACCGTTACGCCTTGGTCGTCGACCAGAGCCCAAGAAGAACCGTCTTTCACCGCCAGAATCGCTTGCCGCGGACGGATCTGAACGGTTAATCCGCGCGGCCAGGAACGCTGGACATTTACCTCACGAACCAGACGTACCTTCGCGATTTGCTCGTCGATCGCAGAAGTCTTCAGGCGTGGAAGTGGAACAGAGGCGAAAGGCTCGATCGCGGCACGCACCTCGTTTTGAGTAGTCGTATCGTCGCCAAGCCCCTCGATCGACACCTTAGACATATCGAGAGCAAAAAGAGGCGAAAAGAAGACTCCCCACACCAAAGCACACACCACAATGACAGCACCACAGGCGGAGGCGACTCGAGTAAGGAGTAAACGTCGATGCGCATGCGTGCGTTCACGACGCCTCTCATTCAAATCAGCCGTTGCGCTTTCATCGCTAGACCCCAAAATCGCAGCCGCATCCGATTGCCCCAGTGGGCGGTTGAGCAGTTCTCCGCTACTGGGTGACTGCGCGCTTGCCTCACGCCTCGCCCGACGCAATTCGCGATTTCGCTTCCTACGCGCAGCGCGTTCTGCCTCTTTCTTCTCCTCGACCGACGAGGCCTGAGCCAAAGAGGGCGCGGGGCGATCCGAAACCGAGGCCTCGGGAGAAGAAGCAACGGTATCGGAAGAGGAACCTTCCCCGGGGGCTTCCTCGGGCGCGACAAAGCCCTGCGAGGACTCAGAAGAAACCTCTGGTGTAGAAGAGGCCTCGGGAGAAGAAAAACGGGAACGACGGGGGCGCGGGGGCTGCTTCACTGGCCGCTCCCCTGCTCCGCATACTCCCACTCATCCAAAACATCGCTACCGGTCTGCGTAATCGAGCCAGCACCCATAGTGACTAAGATTCCGTCCTCACCGAGCTCGCGGGCAGCCATACGAGCGGCCTCATGCATATCGGGAACGTAGTGTGCTCGAGACAGATGCGAAGTGATGAGCTGAGAAGTCACGCCGGGCACCGGATCCTCACGTGCGCCATAAATATCGCAGACGTAGACGTGATCCGCATGCGAGAGCGCCTGGGCAAAGCGCTCGGCGAAAGCCTGAGTACGCGAATACAGGTGCGGTTGGAAAACCACACTCACTTCCCCATCGCCAGCCGCAGTTCGGGCCTGCTGCAATGCTGCAGCGACCTCTGTGGGATGGTGTGCATAATCATCAAACAGACGACGGCTGCCAACCTGCCCCTTGAACTCGAAGCGCCGAGAAGTTCCAGCAAATGCAGCAAGAGAGTGAGCCATAGTCTGCGCATCGGTTCCCAAGCGAACTCCTGCAATCCACGCCGCACAGGCATTGAGAAGATTGTGAATTCCAGGAACGGCCAGATGAATTTCAGCCTTCACATCACCCCAGGCCAGGAGCGCCGAAGCGGTATGGCCATCAGTATGAGCCTCTTCGATGATGACATCTGCGCTTCCGCCCAAGTCTGCGCTCTCATGACCGGAGCGCGCGTAGGTCACGGTATCGATGCCCTGAGTTCGGGCATATCGGGCCAAACGGGCACTTCCACCGTCTTCACCGCAGCACACCAAGGTTCCACCCGGGCGCAGGCAGCCAACAAAGTCAACGAAGACCTGCTCAAAAGCTTCGCGCGAACCATAGCGATCCAAGTGATCAGGTTCGACATTGGTGACAATCTCGATCCATGGAGTGTAGTTGAGGAAGGAGCCATCGGATTCATCGGCTTCGGCAACGAAAACATCTCCGCTGCCCAAGTAGGCACCCGAGCCCAGCTGAGGAATCACTGCACCGACTGCAATCGAGGGATCTTCACCGGCATCACGAAGTGCCATCGAGAGCATCGCTGAAGTCGTTGTCTTCCCGTGTGCTCCCGCAACTGCCACAAAACGCATACCGCTTGCAGCCAGAGCCAGAGCCTGGGAACGGTGAATAACGCTTTGCCCACGTCGACGGGCCTCAGCCAGCTCCGGGTTACTCTCACGTACTGCAGTGGACACAACAACTACAGCGTCAGCAGGAACATGGGCAGCATCATGACCAACAAAAACCTCAATTCCTGCATCACGGAGGTGATCAAGAATGGGAGATTCCTTCTGGTCAGAGCCCGAAACCTCAAGACCGCGATCCTTGAGAAGCTCAGCAACCACTGACATTCCAGCGCCGCCGATACCGATGAGATGGAAGCGATGGGAAGTACTCACTTCTGGTCCTTCTTTTGAAGAGTCGATTCAATAAGGTCAGCAAGTTGTTGAGCACCATCGGGGTGCGCAAGTTCGCGCGATGCGATGGCCATTTCAGAAAGTTTTTCGCTTCCGAGCAGGGGGAAGATCGTACCTCGAACGTAATCGGAAGTCAGGTCGTGGTCTGCAACAAGAAGCGCACCACCCTGCGCAACATGATCCGCGGCGTTCAGCTTCTGCTCACCATTACCGATGGGAAGCGGAACATACACGCAGGGCAGTCCGAGTGCGGTCATTTCGGCAACCGTACCCGCACCCGAGCGACACACAACCAAATCAGCAACGGCAAGCGCATCTTCCATTGTGGAGAGGTAGTCAATGACGTGCCAACGATCAGCAACACCAGCTGCCTTCACCGCATCGCGAACCTCTTGGTCCTTCCCCTTGCCGGTGAGGTGGACAACCTGCACCCCTTCGGGCAGCTCAGCGGCGACTTTCACCATCGCACGGTTCACATTGAGAGCCCCCAAGGAGCCGCCGGTGATGAGCAGGGTCTGCATATTGGGGTCGACCCCCAACTTCGAGGCCGCAGTGCGTCGCGCAGATTCACGTCCTTCTTCGGTGGTACGAGCAGCGGCAAGAGCCTGAATAGCGGGACGCAGAGGAAGACCAGTCACCACAGTTACTCCGTGCTTCGCCTTCAAAGGAGTCGAGGGGAAAGTCAATCCCAAGGCCGATGCCCAGCGCGCACCGACTCGGTTAGCAAGTCCAGGACGAGCGTTCTGCTCATGGATGATGACCGGAAGGCCCATCTTTCGCGCGGCAAGGTACGCGGGAGTAGAAACATATCCGCCGAAACCAACGAGCGCATCTGCTCCGCTCAGGGCGGAGCGGCACTGCGCGATCGCGCGCTTCATACGCCCCGGAAGAGAGAAGAACTGCAGAGAAGGTTTACGCGGCAGCGGAACGCGCTCAATAGTCACCAACTCGACACCTGCAGCGGGAACCAGCGTTGTTTCCAGCCCTTGAGAGGTTCCAAGGGCAACGACGTCATAACCGCGTGAACGAAGTTCCAATGCGGTTGACAGTAAGGGGTTTACGTGCCCAGCGGTGCCACCACCTGCAAGAACAATTTTCTTTGTCATCGTGTTCCTTCCGTAGATCCAGCGCTCGCTTTTCCTGCGCGGCGGCGTCGACGCGAAAGCCGCGGGTCGCGCGAGGATCCCGACGAAAATTTCAGTCCCATAGTCATACCCGCGTTCTCGCGCGCGCAAGCAGCAACCAATGCAATAGCCGAAATCGTAAAGAGGTAGGACGAACCGCCATAAGACACCAGCGGCAAAGGCACGCCAATAACCGGACCAAGCCCGGTCACAGACGCAATATTAATAATCGCCTGAATGCCGATCCATGCAGCGACGCCACCACTAACAATTATTGCGAAGAAGGAGTTCGTCGAATGGATGAGGCGAACCATCCCCCAAATCATCAAACAGATACACGCAACGATGGTCAGCGTCCCTAAAAGGCCGAATTCTTCGCCAATAATTGCCAAGATAAAGTCGGTATGCGCTGCCTGAAGATAGTTCCACTTTTCTCGAGATGCACCAGGGCCAAGACCCGTTAGCCCGCCCGAGCCAAGTGCCCACAGCGCGTGGTCAATCTGTTCGGGGGCCGAAAGGTTTCGCGCGGGGCGATTCCACGGAAGAACTGCAAGAATTCGCTTCATTCGCGTGGGGTTTTGGAAGACCAAGAAGATAACAATTGGAATCACGGAAAGAAAAATAACTGCAAACCACTTGCGCGGAAGACGCGCTACCCAGATTGCGCCAAATGCTCCTGCAGCCATGACCATCGCGGTGCCCATGTCCTTACCGAGCATAACGTCAACAAGAGCGCCAAGAATGGGAAGCCCTACCGTGACCGCCATCTGTCGCCAGTCATTTCGGCGAGCGCCTTCACGCGACAGTGAGCGTGCCAAGGCAACGATCAACGCAAGTTTCAGAAACTCCGAGGGCTGGAATGTTCCAAGTCCAGGAAGCGACACCCAGTTGGTGTTTCCGCCCTGCGAGGCCGCCAGCGGCGTCATAACTAGTGCCTGAAAAAACAGGGCTGCAAGATAAATAGCCGGAGCCAAGCGGTACCACACTGCTGAGGGGATTCTTTGGATAAAAATCGCCGCTAGCAGGAAGGAAACACCGATAATGAGCAGCTGACGCAAGAATGCCGCGTAGGGACTGCCGCCACTGGCGATCGTTGTCACTGCAGAAGCTGAAAACCCCATCACCAAACCGAAAACGGTCAAAATGAGCGCAGGGATAACGATCAGATAGTAGGTGGCGACAGGCGAATACACCCGATCTCCACGTTCTTTCGAGGCAAATTCGAAACGCGGGATATGCAGGCGCTCCAGTAGGGAGCTCATTGCGCCGCCCAATTCGCTTCAAGACGTTTAACCGCATCGCGGAAGACATCCCCGCGTTGCGCATAGGAACGGAACTGATCCCAAGATGCGCACGCCGGTGCGAGCACAACAGTATCTCCTGGGCGGGACAACGCCACGGCCTCGTTAACGACAGAGAACATCCAGTCCTCGTGCCCATCGACTTCAACGAAGGGAATTTGAGGTGCGCGCTGGTGCAGCGCGTTCACAATCGCACTGCGATCCTTGCCAATGACAACAACGCCTCGTAGAAGCGGAGCAACGCGAGCAACCAGGTCGCCAAACTCTTGGCCCTTCGTATCTCCTCCCGCGATCCAAACCGCAGTGCCGGGAGTAATTCCAGACAGCGAAGCCACGGCTGCATGGGCATTTGTCGCCTTTGAGTCATCAATCCAGGTGACATCAGCTGCATGTGAAATTACTGCACGTCGGTGATGAGCGGGGGTAAAGCTTCGAAGACCTTGTGCAACTGCTTCTGGCGGAACACCAAAGGCGCGCGCAAGACCGGCTGCAGCGGTTGCATCCATACGCGCAGCATCCGTAACACCGTCATGGTAGGCAACACGAAGGTCATCGACTTCAGCTAAGAATTGGGCCTGTATATGGCGTTTCTCAACAAAGGCACGCTCAACGAGCGCGTCTTCAACCCAACCAACCTGAGAGATTGAGGGGATCCCCAAAGTCAATCCAATTGCTCGGGCTCCCTCGACGACATCGGCCTCGGCAACCATGTTCTCCACGGTGATATCGGAGGCGGGATAGAAACAGGCTTTTTGTGTCAGGTGATAAACCTTCGCTTTATCTGCTGCATAGGCCTGTGCACTGCCATGCCAATCAAGATGATCGGCGTCGACATTCAAGCACACAGAAGCCAATGGAGAAACAGTCGAAACGGTATGTAGCTGGAAGGAAGAGAGCTCGACAGCGAAAACCGTTGCATCGGTATCAATGGCTTCACAAATCGGAAGGCCGATATTGCCAACTTCGACGGCGTTCTCACCTGCTGCTCGCAGCATCGCTCCCAACATTCCAACCGTCGTCGTCTTGCCGTTGGTTCCAGTAACGCAAAGCCAGGGTCGGCCTGCGTGCTCGGAATCTTCTTGAAGACGCCAAGCCAGTTCGACCTCGCCAATCAGTTCAATACCAGCATTTTTTGCCGCCGAAAAAATGGGATGATGAGCGGGGATTCCCGGAGAGACAACAATGCAATCCGGCTTCCAATCGAGGACCACCTGAGCGAGCGCATCAGAATCAGCCTCGCTGACAAGCTCGATATTCGCGTTGTTTTCAGACTGGTCATCCTCGCGGGCTCTGCCGTCAAAGGCGCATAGCTGCGCACCGCGTTTTACAAGTGCGTGTGCTGATGCCTTCCCGGATACTCCCCAACCGAGGATTGCGAAGCGGCCCTGCCAATTCACAGTCGTGACACCCATTCTGCGTAGAAGAAACCGGCTCCCATCACTGCGAAAAGCGCTGCGATGAGCCAGAAGCGAATGACGATGGTGATTTCTTTCCAGCCCTTGAGCTCAAAGTGGTGGTGCAAAGGAGCCATCCTGAAAACACGCTTGTGCGTGAGTTTGAAGACGCCGATCTGGATGACATCCGAAAGAGTCGTGATGACGTAGAGTCCGCCAATCAAAATTGCAAGGAACTCAGTGTCGGTCAGGATTGAAACACCGGCGACTGCCGCACCGATGGCCTGCGAGCCGGTGTCGCCCATGAAGATCTGGGCGGGCGAGGCATTCCACCATAGGAAACCTGCCAAGGCACCAACCAAAGAGGAGCAGAAAATTGCGATGGAAAGAGGATCCCGGGTGTCGTAGCACGCGGTAACATTGACCGTGTCCCCCCAGCAGGACTGAAGCAGCTGGAAGTACGAAATGAAGGTGTAGGCGACGAAAACAAAAATACCTGCGCCGGCGGCCAAGCCATCCAAGCCATCGGTCAAGTTCACTGCGTTGGACCAGGCGGCAACGATGAAGTTCACCCACACGACAATGAGGATGACAGCCGCGACAATCCCCCACTGGGTGAAGGTCAATCCGAGGGGGCGAGCAAGAGAAATATCAAAAATACCCGGAGTACGACCGTGAACATTCGGAATCGTCAAAATACCCCACGTGAACAGCGAGGCAATAGCAACTTGGCCGACGATCTTTGCCCATGCGTGCAGACCAAGCGAACGCTGATGCATGATTTTTAGTGCATCATCAAGCAGTCCAATGAACCCGATTCCCACGAAAAGGAATACCAAAAGGATTCCCGACCACGAGGGAAGCCCGCCGTTAATCAGGGTTCCGATAAACCATGCAACGACAGTGGCAAAAATGATGACGACGCCGCCCATTGTTGGGGTGCCGCGCTTCGTCATATGCGACGTCGGGCCATCTTGACGAATGAACTGTCCGTAATGGTTGTGCACCAAGTAGCGGATGAACAGAGGGGTGAGCGAAATTGAGAGGACTAGACCAACTGCAAAGGCAATAATGAGTCCAATCATAAAGTGCCCTCCTCCACTAGGTGATCGGCGACTTTCCAGGCACCGGAGCCATTCGAGCCCTTGATGAACACAACAGAATTATCTTCCAGTATGCCGTCTAATGCACTAAGTACCTCGTCAACATTCCGCAGGTGACGGTGAGTGTGGTCCTCGCCTCGCTCAGAGAAGTAGTACTGTGAGTCCTCCCCCAGCGCAAGAACACAATCAGCACCCGCTTGATCGAAGAAGCGTGCAACCTGTTCATGGGTACTTTGCGAGGCTTCACCAAGTTCAAGCATTCCACCTGCGACAACGACCAGCTGCCGTCCCGCTGCCAAATCTCCAGCGGCTTTACATCCCGCGCGGAAAGAATCAAGGTTCGCATTGTACGAATCATCGATGAGAGTCACTTTCCTACCCTTGAGGGTAAGTTCATGGATGCTCATTCGGTGTGGGCTGGCTGGCTGACGCCCCTCAACAGCGGCGCAGGCTTGATCAAGATCAATTCCAAGCGTCCATGCACCAGTAATTGCAGCGAGCGCATTGGCGACATGGTGAATACCAACAAGTCCCAGGTGCACCGTGAGCACTCGTCCATCGAGGTGGAGTTCGAAAGAAGCCTTCCCCTGTTCATCCAAGGAAATCGCGTGGGCACTGCTATCTGCTTGAGTATTTCCCGAGGCCGAGAAGGTAACCACTCGCCCGGGTGCGTGAGCGGCCATCTCCATGACGTGCGGATCGTCGAAATTCAAGATCGAGATTCCCGATGGCACGAGGCCTTGAATCAGCTCGGCCTTGGCATCGCGTACGCCTTCAACGGAGCCGAAGCCCCCAAGGTGTGCATGCCCGACCATCAGTTCAATTCCGGCGTCAGGTGGAGCAATCCGCGTCAGATATGCAATATGTCCAGGTCCAGAGGCTCCCATTTCCAGAACAAGGTGGCGCGTCGATTCATCAGCCCGCAGAACCGTCAAAGGAAGCCCGACCTCATTATTAAAAGACAGCTGAGGAGCAACAGTCGGGGCATCGGCGCCCATAATCGCTGCAAGAAGGTCCTTGGTCGTTGTTTTGCCCACCGAACCGGTCATTGCGATCACGTCCAGTTTCTGGTGCGAACGCAAATCTGAAAGGTAAGCCCGGGCTAATTCACCCAGCGCGATCGTCGAGTCCTCGACAAGGATCTGCGTCAAAGGCGAATCAGACAGGTGTTCAACAATCGCCGCCACCGCGCCATTACGCTCAGCTGCGTCCAGATAGTTGTGGCCATCGCTATTTTCCCCACGCCGAGCCACAAAGAGAGAGCCTTGACGAATTTCTCGTGAATCCGTTTCAACTGTCCCGGTGACCTCGACGTCGTTTCCGTGGAGCTGTGCGCCCAATGCTTGAGCGATCCAGCGACTGGACCTATGCATTCTTCTCCTTAGGGTCTACCCAACGATCTGGACACTAGCCTACTAGGGTGTCGTGGGATACAGCTGGGCACTTTCTGTAGACGCGGGGATCCCCAGGTTGCGAACGGCCTCGGTCGTGACTTCACTCCACAGCGGTGCAGCAGCATCAGAGGACAAACCAGCAACACGCGGGTTGTAAAGGACAACCGAAATAGCCAAGCGCGGCGATTCTGCGGGGACCAGACCAGCAGTGTTCGAAACGACCGCATCCGCACCATTGACTTTAATATCAGCAGTACCTGTCTTGACTGCCACGCGGTAGCCTTCAACCTTTGCGAGCTGACCGGTACCTTGCTTATCCATGACAACGGATTCCATCATGGTAATGAGTTCTTTTGAACGATCCGCGGACATGACTTGCTTAGGTTGCGGCGAGACAGTCTTCTCGGTCCGCCCCTTTGAATCAGTTGTCGAATCGATAATTCGCGGCGCAATCATGACCCCGCGGTTTCCGATCGCTTGAATGAACTGATTCTGCTGGATAGCCGTAATCGCGTAGGACTGTCCGAACATCATGGTGTAGCGGTCACGCCCTCGAATGGCATCAAAATCGCGCATGATGCCCTGGGACTCGCCAGCCAATTCAATTCCAGTGAGCTGGTTCAGGCCCATCTTCGTCATGAAGTCGTAGCGATCGCGGTCCCCCACTTGCTCGCCCACTTCAATGGTTCCAACGTTCGATGATTGGGTAAGAATTCCCGTGGTCGTCATCATTTCGGTCCCGTGTTCGTGGTAGTCCGAAATCGGGCCTCCCGCGTCTGCGGGGCTAATGCTGTAGGGAACAGAGTATGCGGTCGTGGGAGTGGTCGTTCCCTTTTCTAGGGCCGAGGCCACTGTGAGGAGTTTACCCACCGATCCGGGTTCGTAGGGCGCTTGGACTCCCATTACGGATTGAGGCTTCGAGGGGTTCGGTGTCGTAGACCCGGAGTCTGCAAGCACCAAGATTCGACCAGTCGAGACATCGGAAATCACGACGACACCCCAGTCCGCATTGTGCTTACGAACACGAGCATCCAGAGCGTCTTGAACCAAGTGCTGAAGATCTGCGTGGAGGGTCGTACGGACCGAACCACCGTCTTGAGGTTCCTTGGTGACCTTCTTCCCACCGGGCATCACCGCACCGTTGGGAGAGATCTCGTAAGCCTCTTCTCCGGAGGTTCCCTGCAAGAAATTATTGAAATAGGCCTCCAGGCCTGAGACGCCGTCTCCTTCAGCGTTGACGGCACCGACGATCGGTCCGGCTGTATTGCCATTGGGATAGGTCCGGTCAAAGACCGCTTCCCATTCAATACCGGTAATGTCGAGCTTGCGGATTTCGCGATAGGTGACCGCATCGACATTCTTTTTCAGATAGACATAGGTCGAATCCCCGAGCATCATGCCGCCCAGTTCTGCTTGGCTGATACCCAGGAGAGGAGAGAGCTGTTTCGCGGCCTCAGCCGGACCACGGCCGACAACATTGCCGTTGTCATCTTTATGCTCGTAGGTCGTAATCGCTTTCTGATTCACCGCAATGTGGTAGGCCTGAACCGAATCGGCCAGAACAACACCGTTGACGTCAAGAATTTCCCCGCGTTTTGCGCCAATTTCACTGACGGCAGTACGCACTCGCTCACCCTCGGAGGCAAGGGTCGGGCTTTGGAATACCTGAATAACGACGAGCTGGATAACACAGAACGCAAATCCCAAGAACAGAAAACCGGACATCCAGTTCGCACGATGAGGCGAAGTGTCTGGCGCCTTGAAAATGCGTTGCCACCAGCTCATCGCGCGGCTACACCACCCTCAACTTGGCCATCGGCCAAACGGATTGTTCCGAGCTTTCCAGCGTGCACCATTCCCTGTGCCTTCGCCGCCTTCTCAAGCTCGACGGGAGAAGCCTTCTCCTGAAGCTGCGTCTGCAGGGTCCACGATTGCGCCTCCAACTCGTTGAGCTGGATCTGGTATTCGCGAATCTGGTAGGAAGTTTGAGCCATGTGCGTATTGATCAGCATCGGCACAACAATGGCGATAGCAATCATCACCAAGGCAATAAAGGTCATAGGGATGACCGAGCGGCGAGGCTGATGAGACTTCACCACTGTGAGCAGTGGGCGTACGTCTTCACGTACGTATGCCGGACGAGAGGTCGCGCGTGCGCGCGCGGTGGCTCCGCTCATGGTCGTTCCTTCCAGGGGCGTATCATCTGTGCGCCGCGCAGCCGCACAGAAGCGGAACGCGGATTATGGGATTTTTCTGTGTCATCAGCCAGCTGCGCGCCACGTGTCAGTAGACGCAAGCGGGCTTGAAGTTCCTCTGGGATCATGGGCACGCCAGCAGGTGCCTGATCCGTGGCGCCGCGACGGAAGATGTCCTTCACCAGACGATCTTCAAGGGACTGGTAAGACTCGATAACGATTCGACCGCCAACGCGCAGGTGCGCAAGTGCGGCGGGAAGCGCGGCTTCGAGAATGGTCAGTTCGTCGTTGACCGCAATACGCAGCGCTTGGAAGGTGCGCTTTGCGGGGTTACCTCCCGTACGGCGTGCCGGTGCGGGAATACAATCGCGAACGATTTGAGCCAGCTGGGAAGTGCGCGTCAGAGGCTCGCTCTCTCGGGTGGCGACGATACGTCCAGCGATCTTCGAGGCGAACTTTTCTTCCCCGTAAACACGAAGAATCCGCGTAATTTCCTCTTTCGAGGCCGAGGCCAAGAGCTGTGCTGCACTGATGCCCGTCTGGGGGTTCATTCGCATATCAAGCGGGGCATCATGCGAGTAAGAGAAGCCTCGGTCCTCTTGGTCCAATTGGAGCGAAGAGACACCCAGATCCATGAGGATCCCATCGACCATTCCAGAGGGGGCGTGCGCAGCAACCTCATCCATCTTGTCGTAAGTGGTGTGGAAGGCACGGAAACGCGGGCCAAAAGCTTCAAGGCGCTTCGATGCGAGGGCGATCGCCGAAGGATCTCGATCGATACCGAAAACGGTGAGCTGGGGGAAACGTGTCAGTGCCGCTTCCGTGTGCCCGCCCATTCCGAGAGTCGCATCGATGAGAACAGCGCCAGGAGCCTCAATTGCAGGCGCAAGCATGTCCAAGCACTCATTGAGGAGAACAGGAACATGCAGCTGCGCGGGATCGCGGTCGACAGACACTTCTGCCCTCCTTCTGTGTGATGGGTGCCCGTCCATCCAGGTCCCCCACCGTGCTCTGCCATCGGGGAAGTGACGTCAGAACAACGGGAGGAGACCTGGAAGGGCGGACTAGAACATTCCTGGGATAATTTCGTTTTCTGTTTGCGAGAAGACGTCTTCCTGGACGGACAGGTAGTCATTCCATGCCTGTGAATTCCAGATCTCCGCGCGCGAACCCGCACCAATGACGGTGAGTTCACGATCAAGACCGGCGTATTTGCGCAGATCCGGCGGAAGAGTAATTCTTCCCTGTTTGTCCGGAACCTCCTTATACGCACCCGAGAGCAACACGCGGATATAGTCGCGTGCCTGTTTGGAGGACAGTGGAGCCCGGCGAAGCTCAACCGTCATCTGCTCAAACTCTTGGGCAGGAAAGGCATAGATGCAGTGCTCTTGCCCTCGAGTGAGGACAATCCCACCTTCCATATCCTCTCGGAATCGGGCAGGGAGGATCACGCGTCCCTTGTCGTCGAGCTTTGGCTCGTAGGTACCAAGGAACATCATTCACCACCTTCCCCTATGTGACATCTTCCCCCACTTTACTCCACAAATTGCCAATTTGGTGTGATTTTGAGAGCTACTCCATGCACATTTAGGGTTAAATCCGCTTAATTCCAACGAAAATTTGAGGTGGAGGAAAGTGGGGGAAATTTTCAGCGCTTCTCGTCAGAAATCTCAGAAATAACGATTTTCTGCAGAAAATGAGTCTCCACGAGCAACGATGGCGGAAAGTGGAGACTCATTGGAAAGTAGGAATGAAGGTTTACCCCGCGCCTTCGGGAGGGATAAAAAAATTCCCGGTGACGATGTCACCAGGAATCAAAGCGGTAAGTTTTAGCGATCGTCCGAACGCCGATCCCACTGTTCTTGTTGACGTTCCATAAAGGAGCTTCGCTTTTTGCCCGAACTCGAGGAACTTCCCTTCGCAGTGAGCGCATACCAAGCGCCACCGACCATTAAGAGGAAGCCGGCTACTCCAACGATCAGAGAGATCACCGAATAGCCAAGAGACACAGCGGCAATCAAGACCAGGAGACCAGCAACGATCATCAGTGCGCCAGCAGCGACTTTACGCGGCGACAAACGAGCAGGCTGCTGCTCCACATTGGCATTCGGACGTGAATGATCATTGAAGGAGGCAGGCTGGGAACCAAACTGCGCCTCCATCTCTTCGAGAACTTGCTTCTCATAATCCGAAAGTGCCATAACCCCATCCTACTTGTTTTCTTCAAGCAGTGATGCAAGCGATATCGCGCCTGCACCATATTTTCCCCGGATTTTATCCATAGCGCGCTCGGCCGCTTGAGGGCGTTCATCCTGATCAAGGGCAACTTCGAATCCCTCGTCTCGTGCAATTAAGCCCTCAGCGCGAACGCCAAATAATCTCACTCCCCCACTTGGAAGAGTTTCCCGTTCAAACAGTTGGTGAGCAGCCACAGCGATTTCTCGACCTAGATCCGTGGGAACTCTCAGGCGTTGCTGACGTGTAATGGTTGAAAAATCCGCCCCCCGCATTTTGATTGCAACCTGCTTACAGAGCCAATTCCCCGCACGAAGCCTCCTCGCACATTCGTGAGAGGCCTTCGTAATGAACTGATCGAGAAGTGCTCTATCGCGAATATCGGTTTCGAAAGTGCGTTCCATCCCCACCGATTTTTCTTCACGCGACACAGTCACCGGCCTCGGGTCAATCCCCCAAGCCAAATCATGAAGACTGTGAGCCGCCGCAGCACCGAGCAATCGTGACAGCCGCGGCAAGGGGTGCTCAGCCAATTGCCCGATCGTTTCAATTCCTTCACGCTCAAGCACCTGCGCGCTCTTAGCGCCAACACCCCAAAGTGCACCGACAGGAAGGCCGTGAAGGAAATCAATCGTGGCCTGAGCTGGAACTAAAAGCACACCATCTGGTTTCGCATTCGAGGAAGCAATTTTTGCCACCGATTTTGTCGACGCAATCCCAACGGAAGCAGGAAGGCCGATTTCTTCTCGAATCTGGCGGCGAATCTCGCCAGCAATATGCGTCGGCTTCCCGAAACGCAAGCGCGAACCACGAACGTCGACAAAGGCCTCGTCAACGCTCACCTGCTCAACGAGCGGGCTGAAGCGACCAATAACTGACATCACACGCTTCGAATACTCACGGTAGAGCTCGAAATGCCCCGGAACGAATACAGCAGTGGGGCACAGCGCACGTGCTCGCGCAGTAGGCATTCCTGCGCGCACGCCCAAAGCACGAGCCTCGTAGGTCGCAGAGGTCACGACACCACGATTGCTACTCCCGCCGACGATCACGGCTTTACCTAGCAACGATGGGTCTTCACGAATCTCCACCTGCGCGAAGAAGGAATCCATGTCAATGTGCAAAATGTTCGTCTGGGAATCGTCATCGCCCCAATAGCGTTTTCCACGGCGGTCGCGCGGAGCATTCGACATCGTATCCTCCTTCCCACGTACAGTAGCCCTATGACTACTCTAGACTCCCCGTCAATCGAGATCCGCTGGGATGGCCCGCGAGCGACCCTTCTCATTAACGGAGCGGAGTCATCGTGTATCGATACTTCTGATCCCAGTTACCTAGATTTCGAATACATGCAGCACGCGACCTGCGCACTGCAAGCAACTTACGCAAACAACGACCCCATTCGCGTGCTGCATCTGGGGGGCGCGGCTTGCGCGCTCCCCTGGGCTTGGTCCATTCTCTTTCCCGCCTCACGCCACACCGTTGTTGAAATTGACCAAACTATCGCGCAATTCGCTCGAGATCACTTTGATTTACCGCGTTCTCCGATTCTAAAAATCCGCATTGGTGAAGCACGTCAAGTCATTGATACCCTGCGAGACTCTTCCTTCGACGTCATTGTCCGCGATGCTTTTGCCGGAGAATCTGTCCCCCCACAATTGCGGACCACCGAGTTCACAGCTCAGTGCCGACGAGTCCTCCGCAGCGACGGGATCCTCCTTGAAAACAGTGCGCACGGCGGTGGTGACAACGCGCGTCTGGACTTAGCTGGGATGAGTGAATCCTTCGCAGACGTACAAGCACTGTGCGATCCCAAAGTTGGTCGTGGAGCTCGCCGAGGAAATATCGTCTTCCTTGCGCAAAGCACTCCGGGTCGCACCGATGAGGTTGAGCTTGACCGCCTCTTGCGCAAGCTTCCTCTTCCCGCCCGCCCACTACGCGGGAATGAACTGAGTAAGTGGCGTGCCGGGACCCGTCCTCTGACTGACGAGGCCGTCGGCTGGACGGAAAGCACGCTCTAGTCCTGCGGCTTGGTTTCGTCCTCAGAATCAGTCTCGGTTTCAGCCGGCGGCTGGGTCGTCTGCTCCACATGAGCATCTGAATCCATAGAGACCTCTGCTGAGGTTGCATTACCGCGGTGACGAGGAGCATGAGGAGCAGTGCTGCCTTCGCCTTTCTTTTCGCGCTGCGCGATGCGCTCAAGTGCCTGAGCCAAAAGCTCCTCAGTTGAGGGCGCTGGAGCGAGTGCCTGCGCCGGCTCTTCACTGTCACCCAGGGCAGCAGCCCCATCAGTCACCGAGGCAAGGTAGGCCTCGATCGCGTCGGTAATGCCGCTCGCATCGCCCTCTTTATCCTGAGGATTTGAGACATTAAAAGCTGAGGGAACAGCATTGAGCGGAATTCCCAAGCCGTCTCCCGAAAAAGAGTCGTAGTGCTCCTCCAATGCACGAACGGTGTGCTGCACCTCCGGGTTGGCATCGACAAGGGCTGCGAAGGTATCCAAATCCTCTGCTGCTCCCTGCTCCAGATCACCGACAGGTAGGGAAAGCCCCGAGAACTCAGTGAGCTTACGCAAAATCGCTGAGGAGGCTGCGGGATAGGCGGACTCTGACATGTAGTAAGGAACGATCGCCAAGAGAGTCATTCCATCGATCCCCGATTGTTTGAGTTTCCACTGCAGGAAGGACACGATCGATCCGGGAAATTGCATCGTTGCAGCCATATGCGGCTGTGCAGGAACAAGGGAGGCATCGGTCGTGTGGACGTGAACCGGAGTTGGGCGCGTATGCGGTACGCCTGAAGGAACGCCGGTCATTCCAAACACCACCTCAACGCCGGCATCGCTGACGATCTTATGAACACGCTCAGCGAACTCTTCCCAGCGGTAGTCCGGTTCAGGTCCATGGAGCAAAAGGAAAGATTCTCCCCGATCATCACGCAGAAGATCCAAAGAAATCTTCGGAATCTCAACCTCCTGCGTCACCCAGTTCTTTACTGTGATCACAGGGCGATGCGAACGATAGTTAATGAAGTCTTCTGCTTCAAAGTCAGCAATATGCGTCGTTGGAAGGGCGCGCAACATCTGTTCAGTGGCCATGCGACCGGATGCTCCTGCATCCATTGCACCATCGAAGTACATGACCAGAATTCGCGCACGGGTTTGGGCACCCTGGTGGCCATCCCCATGAGTGTGGGTTTCGGTCATGTTCCCCTCCTTCGGTTTCCAACCGTCTCAACTCGTATCACTCATTCTAAAGCTACATTGTTGAGGCGCCCTAGGCGCGGCTAATCCCACATTTGCGCCATCGGCTTAGAGAGTGAAAATCACTGGAAATTAGGGCAAAATAGAACGCCAGACTTTTTCTACCGGAAGGTCCCAATGTCTGACTCCGCTCGCGCTACTACCCCAGTAGCTGAAGAACAAGAATTTGTTGATCGCGCGTACTCACGCTTGGATCAACTGCGTTCTCAATACCGCGAACAGCGTCAGAAGATCGATGCTAATCATGGGGTCGGCAACGCTCAGGGATGGACGGAGCGCGATGCTCTGGCCACTCACTTTGCCGAGTTGTCTTCTCGACTGGATAACGTCGAAGAACGCTTAGTATTCGGGCGCCTCGATATGAAGGACCACGCGACCCACTACATCGGTCGGATCTCTCTTCTCGATGAGCACTCCTCTCCCCTTCTTGTTGACTGGCGAGCTCCGATTTCTGCTCCTTTCTATCAAGCGACAGCCCAAGAGCCTTTGAGGGTCGTCCGCCGCCGTCATATTGCGACTCGCGGGCGCACAGTCACTTCGGTTGAAGATGAACTTCTTGATGTCGATCAGGCGCAGCATCAAGGACTCACCCTTCAGGGTGAAGGCGCTTTGATGTCTGCCCTTTCATCAGCGCGTAGTGGCCGAATGGGAGATATCGTTGCGACGATCCAGGGCGAACAGGACCGAGTGATCCGTGCCAGCGATCGAGGAATCCTTGTGGTTCAAGGTGGCCCCGGCACAGGAAAAACTGCCGTTGCCCTTCATCGCGCTGCCTATCTTCTCTACACGCAGCGCGAGAGACTTGAGCGTTCGGGAGTGCTCATCATTGGTCCCTCTCGCACCTTCCTCCGTTATATCGAGCAGGTTCTTCCATCCCTCGGCGAATCCGGTGTGGTACAGATGACCATCGGTGACATCGTCCCCGGTTTAAGCGTTCAAGACGATGATCCCGTCGATATCGCTGCGATTAAAGGACGCGCGGCTTTCAGTCGTATTCTGCGCGAAGCGGTCCGTCTGATCCCTCGTCTTCCCGATCGAGATCAGGTTCTTCACGTCTGGAATCGCCGCGTGACGTTGCGAATCAAGGATGTGCAGGAGGCTCTTTCACGAGCGCGCCGAAGCGGCCGTCCGCACAATGTTGCCCGAGAGTCTTTCGCGATGGGCCTTATGGAGCTTCTTGCTGGACGTTTGATTGTGGAAGCTGGGGATGCTTCCAGTACGGCAGATATCGATCCTGATGATTTGAGGACCTGGATGTCTGAGATCCGCGACTCGGTCGATGCCCGTCGGGCAATTAACTTGGCATGGATGCCCACACAGGCGCCCGCATTCCTTCGCAAGCTCTGGTCGCGCCCTGATCTCTTGGCTCAAGCGAACCGTAAGGCAGGCACTCCCCTGTCGGTCGAAGACCTCAACCTCTTGTACCGCGCTCAAGAGGAGCCACTGACCATCTCAGATATTCCACTGATTGACGAACTCGAGGAGCTCTTGGGGACGCTTGATCTCGCCTCAGCCCAGAAGCGCCGGGCCGAGGACCAGAGAGAAAAAGAGGAACGGGAGCGTGCGAACGAAGCATTGAAGGCAACGGGCCTGGGCGGCGGAATTGTCACTGCAGATATGCTGATGCGCCAGACTCAGGAGGCGCCCTCGCTCCGCCCGCTTGCTGAACGCGCGCGTGCAGACCGTTCCTGGACCTATGGGCATATTGTCATTGACGAGGCCCAAGATCTTTCACCTATGGCGTGGCGTTGCCTTTTGCGACGCTGCCCAAGTCGCTCAATGACGGTTGTTGGCGATCTCGACCAAAAACGAGGCCACCGACGTCCACAATCATGGAAACAAGCCCTTGGTCCAGCTGCTCGTGCGTTCAGCGAAGAGTTCGTTCTTTCGATTTCCTACAGGACTCCTCGCGCGTTAACCCGAATAGCTCAGGCCGTTATGGCGCAGCACGGCACTCCCGTGCTCTACCCGATGGAAGCCGTCCGCGACGTTTCCGACTGCTACCAGGTGTCCCATACGCACAAGGACACGCTCAAGGAATGCGTCTCTCAAGTCGTCTCCGCATTGGAGGAACGCCTTGACCGCGAAGAGGGCGAAGGAAAGGGCCGTATTTGCGTTATCGTTCCTGATACCCAGGCGCAGCTGTGGCATGCGGATGAATCGGGGGCAAGCGCTTTGGACCAGCGAGTAAGTTATCTGACTGCAGCGGGATCTAAGGGGTTGGAATTTGATTCCGTTGTCGTTGTCGAGCCACGTGACATTCTTGATCAAGGAAGCGGCGATCTTTTCGTTGCTCTCACCCGCGCAACTCACGATCTGCATGCCGTCACAACTACGCAGCTGCCACGTGGCATGGAAGAGTGGGACGCCTAAAGGTAAGGTCAAGCTCTTCGAGCCTTTTCTGCGAGAATCTTCTTGAAAAAGGCAAACGCGCTATTCGCTCAGCTGCAGCCCTGACCTATTTGTTTTTCGCAGTCTTCGTCAGCTTTTTAGCCTGAGAACGTTCACGCAGTGAATCGATCGCATCTGCGAAGTCGTCGAGCGAATTAAAGGCGTGATAGACGGAGGCAAAACGTAGGTATGCGATCTCATCAAGATCCTGAAGGAAGGGCAGAATCGCTTTCCCAACCTCATCGCTGGATACAGAAGAGACGCCGGAGGTACGAAGGTGCTCTTCAACCTGTTGGGCTAAAAGTGCTAACTCATCATCGGAAACAGGACGCCCTTGGCACGCTTTCCTTACCCCAGCAACAACCTTATTTCGCGAGAAGGGCTCAATGACACCAGAGCGCTTAACAACTTGGAAAGAAGAAGTTTCCAATGTTGTGAAGCGTTTCTTACATGAGGTGCATTCCCTACGCCGGCGAATCGAGGCGCCATCATCCGCAATACGTGTATCAACCACACGCGAATCTGGGTTATGACAGAAAGGGCAGTGCACCCTCTAAAACTACGGTTGATCGATCAGATTCGCAACTAAGACACCACGGCGACAGGGAGAATAAAACGCAAATCAACGAGTCGGGACACGCACTTCCTGACCAACGTGCAATGCACCCTGAACATCATTGAGCTCTTCGATGTCGTTGACAACATCTTTCAGTGGACGAGTGGTCGAGACTCCCTGAGCCAAACTCCACACGCTATCCCCGCTTGCCACAGAAACCACACGGGTCGGACCGTCGTACGGCTGAGTTTGTAAAGCAAGACCCGCACCAACTGCAATTCCCGTAGCGGCAATAAAGGCTACAGCACCGCTGACCAAGCGCCGAAGTCCCAGAGACGAACGCGTAGCGATAACAGGGCGACGACGCATCGAAGGATCATCATTGCGAAGGAGCTCACGGCGACGTCGAGCCGACGGGGCCTGACGAATGTCATAAACAGAGGCCAGGGATTCCTCGGAGACGAGTTGTAGGTGCGGGCGACGAGCCCCCTCTTGAGACGCTGCAACAGTCATTGTGCTCACGATGTTCCCCTTTCGGTCGTACAGATGTTCGTCGAACACTTGTACGATAGCAATTCTTTCGGGAGATGTCGAGCCACTTTCGAACATATGTTTGATTTACTCATTTTCTCCCGTATTCTTAACACTGTGAGTGGACCATTGAGCACGCTCATTTCCGTCCAGTTTTTAGTTCCGAAGGGATAATCGTGAGCAGCGACACAGAATTGACAGGTCGGCAAATCGAAATTCTGCGCCTGATCAACACCGAGGTGCGTCGGCGTGGCTTCCCTCCTTCGGTACGCGAAATCGCGCAAATCGTCGGCCTTTCTTCACCTTCGACGGTGAAGCACCATCTCGACACGCTCGAACGCCTTGGCTACCTTCAGAAGGTTCCCGGGCTTCCCCGAGCACTCGAAGTATCTGAATCTGGAAGAACTCTTCTCGGAGAAAAGGACACAAAAGCCTCGTCAGCCCAAGAGATCGTGACGGTCGAAATTCCAACCGGCCACGTAGATGAGGATGCCTCAGCAATTCCCTTGGTCGGACGAATCGCTGCTGGCGCTCCGATCACCGCCGAACAGGCAATCGAAGATATCTTCCAATTGCCAACACGATTGACCGGTCACGGTGAGCTCTTCATGCTTGAAGTCCACGGTGACTCCATGGTGGACGCAGGCATCCTCGACGGCGATTTTGTTGTCATCCGTAGTCAATCCACTGCGATCAACGGCGAATTTGTTGCTGCAATGATTGACGGAGAGGCAACGGTCAAAGAATTTTCCAGAACTTCCGACCACATCTGGCTCCTCCCACACAATCAGGACTACGCGCCGATCCCCGGTGATAACGCCACAATCATGGGCAGGGTTGTCACTGTTATTCGTTCGCTGTAGTAAACGACAGTTCCTCAGATTTAATGGGTGTGGCCCCGACGCATTGCGTCG
>UWSI01000021.1 GCA_900541895.1 uncultured Actinomyces sp.
CCTCCCCGGCGGGGAGGCCACACCACTACTCATGTCCGTCAGACTAACGACGACGACGCTCGCGTACACGTACCGAGATCTGAATTGGCGAACCTTCAAATCCAAAGTCTTCGCGCAGACGACGCTCAATGAATCGACGATATCCGGGATCCAAGAACCCGGTCGTGAAGATGACGAAACGCGGAGGCATGTTCGACACCTGAGTCGCGAAGAGAATTCGAGGTTGCTTCCCGCCACGAAGGGGGTGCGGATGCGCTGCAACCAGCTCACCCAGGAAGGCATTGAGACGGCCTGTGGGAATGCGGGTTTCCCAGCTATCCAGTGCAGTCTCCATCGCACGTGTCAAACGGTTAATATGCCAGGTTGTCTTTGCCGACACGTTGATTCGCGGTGCCCATGAAACTTGAACAAGCTCGCGTTCAAGCTCTGAACGGAGCTGAGCTTGGCGTTCTTCATCAACCAAGTCCCACTTGTTGTTGATGATGACGACCGCACGGCCGGCATCAACTGCCTGCTGTACAACTCGAATATCTTGCTCTGTCAGCGGCTCTGAAGCGTCGAAAAGAATCAACGCAAGTTCTGCCTTTTCAAGGGCGGCTTGGGTTCGAATTGACGCATAGTAGTCAGCACCCGTTGTTCGGTGCATCTTGCGGCGAATGCCCGCGGTATCGACGAACCACCATTGCTGCCCGTCAAGCTCAATGAGCTCATCAACTGGATCACGAGTCGTACCGGCAAGCTCATTAACGACAACACGTTCAGAACCCGCCAGAGCGTTGAGCAGCGACGATTTACCGACGTTCGGACGTCCGATCAGAGCAACTCGACGGGGACCACCCGAAGGCAGCACCGTAGCCACGGAAGATACTTCAGGAAGCACAGCCATCACCGCATCAAGTAGATCACCGGTGCCACGACCGTGAAGTGCAGAAATCGCGTAGGGTTCACCCATTCCGAGTGACCACAGGTAGGCCGCTTCAGCTTCTTGCATCGCGGAATCAACCTTGTTCGCCGCGAGAACGACGGGTTTACCACTCTTACGAAGCATAGAGACGATACGTTCATCCGTATCTGTCATGCCGACAGTTGCGTCGACAACGAACAGTACGGCATCTGCCAGATCAACCGCGATTTCTGCCTGTTCGGCCACCGATCGATCAATGCCCTTGACATCAATTTCCCAGCCGCCAGTATCAACAAGAGTGAAGTGACGACCTGCCCAATCGGCAGGATACGATACGCGGTCTCGCGTAACACCAGGGGTATCTTGAACAACCGCTTCACGTCTACCGATAATGCGGTTCACCAATGTTGACTTGCCGACGTTAGGGCGCCCGATCACTGCCAGAACAGGAAGACCGAATTCACTGTCCTGAGAATCAGAATTCTCGAATTCACCGTTGAGCAGGGCAAGATCTTCGTCATCAAGCTCAAACTGGTCAAGGGAGTCACGCATCGCGCGTGCACGAAGCTCTGCTTGACCTTCGTCGAAGGCTTCTGTGTTCTCGAGGTATTCTTCAGTCACGTCCTTATCCTATCGGTAGTCGGTGGTGACAAGCGCGTTACAGGCGCGCGCGAATATCTTGTTCCAACACTTCACGAGCGACAGGAACATCGTTATAGACGTGCTTGATTCCCTGGATATCTTGATACCATTCAGCACCCTTTCCGGAAATGACGACGATGTCTCCCTCATCTGCCGCAAGAATTGCCTGACGTACTGCGTCGCGGCGACATGTGGTTACTTCAGTAACGTCATGGAAATCAGGACGAACACGCCGAATTCCATTGAGGAGTTGCTGGCGAATAGACGAGGCATCTTCAGTACGCGGATTCTCATCAGTGACCCATAAAACATCGGCTAGCTGAGCAGCGATTTCTGCTAGAGGCTCACGTTTCGTCGCATCGCGATCGCCATCGGTCCCAAACACTAAAACGAGCTTGCCACGAGTTAACTCGCGGACGGATTTGAGGGTCCAATCGAGTCCCTCTGGGGTATGTGCAAAGTCGACAATGACAAGTGGTTGTGCGCCTGGATCGGGATTGACGGAGGTCATGCGACCGGGAATCTGTTCTGCACCTTCGAGAGCCGAAACTGCAGCTTCGAACTCACATCCCAGCTGCAGTGCTGCAACCAGTGCAACGACGGCGTTTTGAACATTAACTTCACCGAGCATCGGCATCCGAATGAGGCGTTCATCGCCCTGAGGGGTTACCAAATCAAAGGTGACAGCGGGGATTGCGCGATCGAAGTTGATGCGCCGAACAGTCCAATCGGCCTCGCGATGGGAAAAAACCGAAACTGTAGTAACGGGCACTTCGCTTTCTTGAGCCAAACGAAGGCCCCACTCATCATCAATACAGACGACACCGCGGCGCGAGTGCGCCGGAGTGAACAAACTCTTCTTGGCCTCGAAGTAATGCTCCATGTCACCGTAGTAATCCAGGTGGTCATGTTGAAGATTCGTAAACGCAGCGACGTCGAAAATAATGTCATCAACACGGTTCAAACTCAGTGCATGCGCTGACACCTCAACAATTGCTGCGCCGCAATCTTTTTCGCGAGCAAGAGCAAGAATTCGCTCGACTTCGGGAGCCTCGGAAGTAGTTTTTTCCGAATTAATGACGAGGCCGCCAACACGAATCTCAACAGTCCCGCACAGTGCAGGATCGTTAAATGTACTGCGCAGGATGGAACGAAGAAGATAAGTCGTTGTGGTCTTCCCATTTGTCCCCGTTACGGCAGCCGTTTTGAGTGCCGAGGCCGGATGGCGATAGATATTCGCCGCGATAGTTGCGCTCGCACGACGCGGATCCGCTACGACAACAATCGGAATATCTGGGTTCATCTCACGTGCACGCTTGGATCCTTCGCGATCTGTAACAACTGCGGAGGCACCTGCTTCGACGGCTGCGTGGAGGAAGCGAATACCATGCTGGACCAGGCCAGGAATGGCAACGAAAACCCAATGATCGTCAATATCAATCGACGAAACACTGACACCAGAAACGGGTAGTTCGGCATCGGGGCACAGTGACCAATCAACCTCCTGAACCCCCTCGAGTGCCTCAGAGAGCGGAACTGGTGACGTAATCGGGCGAATATCGTTGGCATAAGTCATAACTTTTAGGGTATCCGCTTGCTTTACGAAAAGCTTCTTCATCGACACGTCAACACAAAATTTCTCTAAAATGAGGGCATGTATGTCCTGACTCGTGAAGATGCACGTCACCGTTCAGCCGTTGTTACAGTCCGACACATTGATGTCACACTTCACCTCGAAGAAGCGGCAACTGAGAAAAGTTCGTACCGCGTTCTCTCGCGCATGACCCTTGTCTGTCAGGAACCGACGCTCTTTGTCGACGTCGCTGGCGAAGTCCAAGTAGTCTCGATTGACGATGTTCCTTTAGCACCCGATCAATTCACCTACGACGGTGAACGCCTGGACATCAGCGCAGTTCCGACCAACCGTGAGGTCACAATTAGCGTTGAAGCTGATTGTCGTTTTTCGACAACAGGGGAGGGGCTGCATCGCTATCGCGATCCCGAGGACGGACGCTACTACCTTTACACGCAATTTGAGCCTGAAGATGCCCACCGCGCGTGGCCCTGCTTCGATCAACCTGATATGAAACCCACATGGACTTTCCACGTCTATGCGCCTTGCGAGTGGGTTGTGACTTCCAACGGGATTGGAAGCTCTAAGGAATGCGGCAACGGCATCACGCTGTGGGACTTCACCACCACCCCGCCTTTGTCGAGTTACATCACGGCGGTCGTGGCTGGCCAATGGGCGCTCGTTGAGGGTGGGAGCTGGGAAGGAAGCGCAGGCGATGGGAATACTGCAACATTGCAACTTCGTTTGCTCTGCCGCCAGGCATTAGCGAGTTCAATGGATAGCGATGACATCCTATCTGTCACGCGTGCCGGTTTAGATCACTACCACGAACATTATGGCTACACCTTCCCCTGGGGAAGCTACGACCAGATTTTTGTTCCCGAATACAATCTGGGAGCAATGGAGAATCCTGGATGTATCACCTTCAATGAGAACTATCTGAGCCGTGATACGCCGTCGTTTGCACTGCGGCAAAAGCGTGCGAACACAATCCTTCACGAGATGTGCCACATGTGGTTCGGTGATCTGGTCACTCCGGCATGGTGGGAAAATCTTTGGCTCAAAGAGTCCTTCGCGGAAAACCAAGGAACTACGACGGCCGCTGAGGCGACAATTTACGCGGGGGAGTGGGCCTCATTTGCTATTGGCCGTAAAGCGTGGGCATTGGGCCAGGACCAGTACCCGACAACGCACCCCATCGTTGCAGATATCCCTGATATTCCTGCTGCGAAAAACAACTTTGACGGTATTACGTACGCGAAGGGCGCTGCTGTCCTCAAGCAGCTTGTTGCGTGGGTTGGTGAAGAAACCTTCTACGAGGGTGTGCGACTGTATTTCCAGCGATTTGCCAACTCTTCAACCGGCCTAGAGGATCTCTTGGGAGCATTGGAAGAGGCCAGTGGCGAAGATCTTGGGAAATGGAAGGACGCGTGGCTCCTCACAACAGGCCCCTCTACTCTTTCACTCAGCTGGACAAACGATGATGCAGGCCGTCTGACAGATCTTCATGTGCACCAGGAAGGGCTCGCTCGTCCACACAGCCTTGACATCTCATTCTGGACAGCAAATAACGGTGTTTTGCGCGAAAAGTGCCATTTGCGCGTACGCGTAGAAGAAGCCGATTCTACTGTTGACGTTCCTTTGGAGCTTACTGAAACTGGTAGTGCTCAAGACATTGATTTGGTGGTCGTCAATGACCTCGATTTGACCTATGCGATTTCTCGCTTTGATGAGCATTCGATGCGAACTGCGCTCGCATACGTGTCGACCATTGAACGTCCTATTACTCGCGCTGTCATTTGGTCCAATCTCTTTAGTGCGCTTCGCGGCGGTGAATTGGATCCGCGCGAATACATTCACGCAGCTCTTGCCCATATGACCGAGGAAAGCGAAGATGCCATTTTTGAGCGTCTGCTAGCGACAATCCGCGTCGCCCGCTCATTCCTTCCTCACAGTTCACGAGATCGTTGCGATCGCGAGATCCTGAACACGCTCGCTGAATTCATGCGTCATGCGTCCCGTGACCGAGGCCGCGCCGCCCTTCGCCTGTTTGTTGACGTCTGGATTGCATGCGCAGATGAGACCTACACCGAGGCCGTGCTTGAGCTCGCCCGCGGTCGTCACAGTGATCGACTTCCTTTTATCGAGGGTGAGGAAAGCGCATGGGATCTTCGCAGGGGTTGCGCAGCTCGAGGCCTCGTGACCGAGAAAGAGCTGGAATCCTGGCTCGAAGCCTCTCCGACGGGGGAGAACCGCACCCGCTGGATACGCTCGCGTGCGGCGCTTCCGGATGCCGATATTCGTTCGCAGGTGTGGAACGAAATTTGTCACGGATCGACGATGTCAAACCTTGACCTAAGTGCTTCATTGCAGGGTCTGAACGACTCGACGTGGAGTAGCCCCGGCTACGTGACGCAGTATTTCTCTCAACTGCTCCCATTCTGGCAGAAATCGTCGCTGGGGTTCGGGATTCGTTTTGTTGAGGACGGTTTCCCAATGTCTGTTGATATTGAAGGTCGGAGCTTGGATGAGAATCCAATTGAGGCTGCGAAGATTTGGCTTGATAAGCACTCGGAGGTTGCACCTGCACTTACACGCCTGATCATTGAGAAACTCGATGACCTAGAACGGGCTTATTCTCGACAGAAGCAGTGGCAATGAGTAGTCAGCACACGTCTTCTTCGTCGTTAGGTAATGATCCTGCTGCATCGATGTCCCTCTTGAAGGCAATCCTTGAGAACCCTTTGGATGCTGGCTACGGGACCTATCACGCGAAAGCCAGTTACGGCGCTCCCTCGGTTTTCCATCGAGCAGTCACGGTTCTCATCGCAATCGCATTGGGCATTGGTGCGGGGTTTGCAATCAGTGGTTTACGCGCTCAAGCTCAAGGAGATGTGCATTCTTCTCTTTTGAGTCATGCTCAGACTCAAACGCAACAAATCACACAAATGAGAGACGAAGTCGCGAAACTTCGCACGCATGTAAAAGAACTATCAGCTCAGCAGGGACAAAGCAGTATTCACGAGAATGCTGCGACAGCGCTGGCAAATGCTGATACTCAAGTCAGTGGAGCGGGACTGAAAGTAACGCTTACCGATGCAGCAAATGCAGTGTCTTCACGGCAGAGCGGTCAAGGACAGGTACGTGACCAAGATATTCGAATGGTTGTGAATGCTCTGTGGGGTGCTGGGGCTGAAGCAGTCAGTGTGAATGGCCAAAGAATTGGTCCCGGTTCTTTCATCCGAACGGCAGGTTCAGCGATCTTGGTTGACGTAACACCGATTTCTTCACCGTATACAATCGAGGCAATTGGTGATGCAAATACCTTGTCATTGTCGTTGGTTCGCGGCTCAACGGGGGATTACTTGTCCAGTGCAGAATCCCTCACTGGAATTAAACTAAGTGCGCAGTCTGTTAAAGAAATGACGCTCAACGCACGCGATAACCGGTCAACTCGTTGGAGTGAGACCATCGAAGAGGGGCACTAAGGTGTTAGCAGTTCTTGGTCTGATATTTGGAATTGTCGTTGGTGTCCTCATCGACCCAACTGTCCCCACATGGCTTCAGCCCTTCTTACCAGTCGCTGTTGTTGCTGGCCTCGATGCCCTTCTGGGTGCGGGCAGAGCTTGGCTTGAAGGGACATTCCAAGACCGTGTTTTTGTCATGTCTTTTTTCTGGAATGTCGTGGTCGCTTGCCTATTAGTGTTCTTGGGGACACAGTTGGGTGTTGGCTCAGCTATGACAACTGCAGTCGTTGTGGTTCTTGGAATTCGTATTTTCTCGAACACTGCCTCGATCCGTCGATTGATTTTTAAGGCCTAAGAATGGGACAGCACGCGAAGAAGAGCCAAGCGACTGCCCAGGATCAGATGGGTGAAGTGGGGGAGAAGGCACTCAACGACTCCTCATCAAAACCCATGGGGACACGCCTCAAAGCAGCGATATTAGCAATGCCTCGGGGAACGCATCTTTTGCTTTTTGTCATCTGTTTAATTCTTGGGATTGCCTTGGTCACTCAAGTTCGAGCACAACGAACTGACCCGCTCACCTCGCTCAGTCAGGAAGAACTGGTCGAACTCCTTGACAATCTTTCTGTCCAGGAACAAAACCTTCGTGTCGAACGAGGGAAGCTCGAATCCCAGGTCAGTCAGCTTGAAGACGAGTCTCAAAAAGAAGAGGCCGCAGCGAATGCTGCAAAGAAAGCTGAAGAGCAGGCAAAAATTAATTCCGGGCAGGTCGCCGTCCATGGTCCTGGGATTGAGATGGTGATCAGCGATCCCTCACATTCCCTGAGTGCAACTCATTTTGTGATGGCGCTGGGTGAACTGAGAAATGCCGGCTCCGAGGCCTCTGAAATTAACGGCCATCGCGTCACCGTCTCATCAAGTTTCACCAGTGACGGGGGAGTCATCAGCGTAGACGGACAGACCCTAACAAGCCCATACGTATGGAAAGTCATCGGTGATTCACAGACCATTTCTACGGCTCTAGAGATTCAAGCAGGTAGCGCGGCTCAGATGCGTGCCAAAGGTGCTTCAGTAACAATCACGCAGATAAAAGACCTGAAGATCACCTCGATTTCAACACCGAAGTCACCGGAATTTGCGAAGCAAATCGGTTAAAAGCCTTCGCGAACACTAGGCCACCACACTATACTGTTGCTATTGTCCCTCAGAACTGGAGCGAGTAATGGAAAACCAGAGCCAAGAGTTTGACCCGACTGCAACTTCGGTCTTCAGCCTGAATACTGTCGAGGAAGTCGCTGACGCGCCAATGCCTTTGTCCGCGCGCGATCAGGACGCAGTCAATGCTCTTCCTGCGGGCTCTGCACTTCTCATTGTTCAACGCGGGCCTAATTCGGGTGCACGATTCCTCTTGGATGCGGAAGTGACAAACGCAGGTCGTTCGCCCCGTGCAGATATCTTCTTGGACGACGTTACTGTCTCACGCAAGCACTGCCAGTTCCTGTCTCGGGATGGCGGACATACTGTCCGCGATTCTGGCTCGCTCAACGGTACCTATGTCAATCGTGAACGTGTTGAGCAGGTTGAGCTCCACGCTGGAGACGAGGTACAGATTGGCAAGTACCGCCTGACCTACCAGCCCTCACCTAACGCACAATGAGTGCGCGCGCTCAGCGCAAGGCCTCGGAAGAAATTGTCGAACCTTGGCCGCGCGGAATTAGTCGTGAGCCGGAGCTTTCGATCGGTCAGCTGGTTGAACGCCTCAAGGCTGAGTTTCCTGCAATCACGCAGTCAAAAGTACGCTTCCTTGAAGATAAAGGGCTTGTTGTCCCTGCACGTACTTCTGCTGGGTATCGTAAGTATTCGCAAGCAGACCTTGAACGTCTCCGTTATGTTTTAGCTTCTCAGCGCGATTCCTATTCGCCTCTTGACGTGATTCGTGATCAACTTCGAGCGCTCGATGCTGGGCACGAAGTCTCCCGTCGACGTGCAGCCCAGGTCGTAGCTTCGGAAGGTAAAGTCGTGTCGTTGGGGAATCGTCGCTCGATTCCCGCTGCAGACCTTGCGGATCTGACAGGATGTGAGCTCGGAGCAATTGAACGCTATGTGTCTCTTGGCCTGGTCACTCCCGATATTGCTGGCTATTTTCCCTCGCGAAGTGTTCAGGTCATCTTGCAGATTCGTGAGCTCGAGACCCTAGGAGTTGACGCTCGAACCTTGCGCTCGGTGCGTCACGGCGCCGAGCGAAGCGCTGATCTGATCGATCAGACAGTCTTATCCCAGACTCCTCGTGATCGTGCTATTGATCGCGAACGGCAGAATAGCCGACGTCTCGAACTAGGGGAGAGGTTCGCGCAGCTTCATCACGAGATGTTGCGAGTAGCTTTGTCGCAATTGACCGACGGAGGGGTGTAACCTTCAACTTGAACTTGAAGGCTCGCCGTGTCGTTCATTGACCGGCAAGCTTCAACTTCGTAATCTAATTTCAGTTCGGTCATTCCATAAACCAAGGAGCATTCGTGAGCGCAGAACCGCTGGGTAGCATGCAGGGGCGTCAGCCTATGCTCTTTGGTGACCCTTTGGAGGGGCGCGACGGTGACGATGTTGGTTACCGAGGCCCTGTTGCCTGTGCGGCAGTTGGAATTACCTACCGTCAGCTCGATTACTGGGCACGCACCGGCTTGCTTCAGCCTTCAGTCCGTGCGGCTAAAGGATCAGGATCTCAGCGCCTCTATTCCTTCAAGGACATTCTTGTCCTCAAGATCGTCAAGAAGCTTCTTGACGCAGGGGTTTCTCTTCAGCAGGTCCGTACTGCAGTCACACAGCTTCACCGTCGCGGCGTTGATGACCTTGCCTCCATTACCTTGATGAGCGATGGGGCATCGGTCTACGAGTGCACCTCGACGGATGAGGTCATTGACCTTCTTCAAGGCGGTCAAGGTGTGTTTGGAATCGCTGTTGGTCGCGTTTGGCGTGAGCTCGAAGGTTCTCTGGCTGAGCTTCCGAGCGAGCGCGCTGAAGAAAACGTTCTTGTTGACGAACTTGCAGCTCGTCGCGCAATGAAGCGTTCAGTTTCTTAATCACTTTACGTCGACTTGCTCAACCGCCGACGTCTCATACGCATATTCATGGGAGAGTGGCTCCATCATCCGCGAATTGTGAACTCTCTTCTGAATTCCCATTACTTGACATAATGTACATTATCGGATCGGGGCTAATGTGCTGAGAGCATAGTCAGAACACTGCGCATCCTTTTATCAGCTAAACTTCTACTATTCGATTATTACTGCGGGAGGATCAAGGTGGCAGATCGCGCGTTACGCGGAATGCAAATCGGTGCTAAGTCGATGGAATCTGAAGATGGCGTCGTCTTTGCCGATCGATTCACGGCAAAGTACTTGTGCACAAACGGACACCAATTTGAAGTTCCCTTCGCAAGCGAAGCAACTCCGCCCGCAACATGGGAATGCAAATGTGGCCAAATGGCTGAGCTTATTGGCGAAGCAATGGAAGATGAAGAACAAAAGCCCGCTAAACCCGCTCGTACTCACTGGGACATGCTTCTTGAGCGTCGTTCGATTGAAGAGCTTAACGAGGTTCTTCAGGAACAGCTCACTCTTCTTCGCGAAGGCAAGCTGCGCCTAGAGGGCCACTACCGTAAGGGCTGATCGACAGCCTCGTAACTTGACATAATGTGTCCCCGTCACTTTGGCGGGGACACATTATTTTCCGGATTTTTCAGCGACGAGAAGAGAATTTGCGCTTAATGCCGTTCTTCGTCACCATGACCAGCTCTTCTACAAAGATCGCACCAGATAGTTTTGATTCCCCGAGCTCTCGTTCATCGAAAGTAATAGGAACTTCGACGATCGTCGCCCCCATAGACTCAGCGAGAGTCGTCATTTCAACCTGGAACCCAAAACCAACCGTTGAAACCTGCTGGAGAATGCCGGTCTCACGTAGCCACGAGGCTCGGTGAACACGCAGGCCCGCTGTTGCATCCTTAATTCGAGTCCCCAACCAGAAATTGATATACGCATTGCCTGCACGTGACAGCGCAACCCTCCAGGGTGCCCAGCCATTCGTTTTTCCACCCGGAACCCACCGCGAACCAATGACCATATCAGGTCGATCAGGTCCTGCCATTCGCACAAGTAGTTTGGGCAGATCCTCTGGACGATGCGATGCATCTGCATCCATCTGGATGAGGAAGTCGAAATCCATTTCAAGGGCGCGTCCGAGTCCCTCGACATATGCAGTTGCGAGACCTGACTTTGCGGGCCGGGTGTACAGATGAAGGCGCGAATCAGTTTTCATGCGCTCTTGGACCCATTCTCCCGTTCCATCAGGAGAAGAGTCATCAACAATAAGAATGTTGAGCTCCGGGAGCACCTGCTGAATGCGTGTGAGAAGGCCGGGCAGAGACTCAACCTCGCAATAGGTGGGAATAACCGCCACCACTCCCCTGCCGGTTTCATACATCATCGAGTCGGTCATCAGCGGCGCTTTCTATGTGAACGAGAAATGTTTTGAAATACGAGTGCAACCAGAAGAATTCCAGTGAGCACCCAGCTAATTTTAGCGGAATACGGCGCAAAATGTGCCGCCCATGTGAATGAGTTTCGAAGAGGCAGGTCGCCAGTAAGAGTTGCTGATTGCATCCGTCCGCTTTGAGAAAGAAGGCTACCATCTGGTCTGACAAGGACGGAGTTCCCAGTCGTTGATGCTTGGACAGTCGAACGAGCAAATTCAATCGCTCGAAATTGTGAGATCTGCGCCTGTTGTGCACCCTCCGCACTGGTCCCAAAGTGATAGTTGTTGGAAGGGATCACAATAATTTGACCACCAGAGTTGACACCTTCAGCAAGGAGATCTTCATAAGCCACTTCGAAGCAAATTCCAAGTGCAAGAGGAACAGTGCGACCATCCTCTAACTGAACATCAAAACGCGATGAATTCTCCACCGCTTCAAGGTCAATTCCTACCTGGGCCGCCTCGGTTGCAAGCCGTGAAACAAGTGATCTTGCCGGAATGTATTCCCCAAAAGGTACCGGAATCTGTTTCCCGTAATAAGATTCGCTGAGTCCAGAATCGGGGTACCAGACCCCCATGTAGTTGTATCGGCGCTCCTCTTCTACGCGTGTAATCCCTACGAGGATTGGCGCATTGATATCCTTTGCCGAGGAAGATATAAGGTCTGCTATTAGTCGGTTATATTTGGGGTCACGGTCAGTTGAAGACTCGCCCCACACGACTAGGTCGATCTTCTCCCCCATTTGAGCAAGCTCACTGGTTAATCGCGCATGATTTCCAGTAACCTTCCCGATCTGAGCGTAAGTCTCTAGGGCCGGAAGCTCAATATTTCCCTGGATCGCAGCAACTTTGATTGATCCTTCTTCTTGAGAGGCATGCAGAGGAAGCGCCATGGGAATAATAACTATCGCGCACACCGATGCGAGGCACAAAGGTCGCGAATACCAATGTCGATCCTCGCGCGAAAAATCAAAACTTCGTCGTAGGAGCACAGCGCAGACAACAACTACAGCGCTCACAAGCACTTCCCCACCCCAAGGAGCAAGACGACCCAGAGGCGTCGCAACCTGTGGGTACGCCAAATTTCCCCACGGGAAGCCCGACCACGGAAAATGAGAACGAAGTTGTTCAATACCAACCCAAGAAACTGCAGTGACAAACACCTGCCCCGCAGTAGTGTTCGCCCACGAAAGCCGCATAAAACCACTCTCAAGTGAGGCCCACGCAGCGAAGAAAAACGCTTCCACAAAACTCAAAGCAATCCAAGGCAACTTGCTACCGCCTGTCGCCTGAATAGTCCATGGAATAAGCAATAGCCAGAAAGTCATCCCGCAAGTCAGCATATAGACAAAAGCTCGCCATGCGCCGACCCGATCAACACGAGAAAGAACTAAAGCAAATGACGGGATTACCAGAAGAGGAAGTGAAATATCGGGAAAGGAAGCCCACAGACCAATGCCGGCAATGAAGCACAGCATAAGGTCAATAGCTGTGCCTTTGAGGCCTCGTTTTAGCCTTTTCTGAGGGCCCGCGCTTACTCTCCTTCCCAAGAGACAACTCCTCTCAGAATCAGTCGACGCGCCTGACGAGCGACCGTTGAAGTTTCTGAAGTGGCAACATGGGCAATCTGGTCAAGAAGATCTACTACCTGCCGAATCCAACGAACAAAATCACCTGCAAGAAGGGACGTTCCCCAGATGGCCGTCGTCAAAGTTGCCCCATTCGCCCATGCCATCACTGCCTGCGCAAGCCCTGGATCGAGCTCTGGAGATTGAGGAACCCCAACACTCTTCTCCACTGATATCACCGCCTGTGACAACGCAAGAGTTCCTTCCCACGCCTGCGCCAAGGCGTCCGATGCAGCTGTCCAGGGTTCAACAGCAGCTGATTCTTCGCCTCGAGATTGATAAACACAAGTAGAAACAATTGCAGCGAGTTCGGGGGCCGAAAGATGGTCCCACACACCACGTCTAAGTGCTTCAACAACGATCAGATCACGATCGCCAAAAATCCGACGCAGCAGTTGTCCAGAATCTGTCACAAGATCGTTTTTCAGAAACCCCATTCGATCAAGAACTTCGCATACTCGATCAAATTGTTGTGCAACCGAGTTTGTGCGTCCATCGATTCGTTTGAGAAGCTTCTCGTACTCAGCATTCTTTCGCGCCCAGGTGTGACCGGCACGTGCATGCTCCTCACGATGCGGGCACGAATGTACGGGATGCAACTTAATAGCCATGCGAAGTTGCGAAATCTCCGCATCAATCGGCAGCGAATCAAGAGCTTTCCTTCCCCCAACGCGCTCAGATCGAAGGGTCCGGATCCG
The DNA here is from genome assembly GCA_900541895.1 of uncultured Actinomyces sp. Taxonomy (GTDB): domain Bacteria; phylum Actinomycetota; class Actinomycetes; order Actinomycetales; family Actinomycetaceae; genus Pauljensenia. Next base: position 13,443 of record UWSI01000021.1, read on the forward strand.
CTGTGCCCATTCCTCACGTCCACGGTGACGTCGTAAGGCCTCGGAGGGAGGAACGCGAAGGTGCGCAACAAGCTCAAGTGCACCCGAAAAGTCATCTACGCTCAGAGTATGCAACCTAGCATCGGCACCCAGAGTACGAAGCAGCGGGCGAAGGCCAGCGGAGTGCTGAATCTCCAAGAGCAGGTAACGATGCGCTTTCCGCTTAGTACCAATGTCGAAGACCTGCCCGGGCTTCAGCGAACGGAAAACCTCCTGATCCTGCTGCTTTCGCTGGAGGCTACGCTCTCGTGAGGCTTCTTTCTCCATTCGTGCGAGCCGATCACGCATGGAGAAATACTCTTGAGCGTTCCCACGTGAACAATCGACTCCCTCTCCCAGGGAATCCAATTCACGTTCTAAAGCGCGTGCGCTTTGGGCGAGATGGACGACCGAAGAATCGGCTTGGAATTGTGCAAAAGAAGAGTCTAAAACCTTGCGCGTCGCTTTACGCGTCGAATGCGCAAGAAGATTGACAACCATGTTGTAGGTCGGATGGAAAGCGCTCACCAGTGGGTATGTTCGTTTCGAGGCTAAAGCGGCAACTTCCTCGGGGGCGATATCCCTACGTCCGCTGACAACCACGTGGCCTTCAATATCAATACCGCGTCGCCCCGCACGTCCAGATAACTGCGTAAACTCACCGGCAGATAAGCGTACGTGTTCGACACCATTCCATTTCTGGAGTGACTCAATAACCACCGAGCGCGCAGGCATGTTAATTCCCAGCGCAAGTGTTTCTGTCGCATAGACAAGACGAATAAGTCCCATTGAGAACAGCTTTTCAACGGTTTCTTTCATCAGGGGCAGCAAACCCGCGTGGTGAGCCGCAATGCCTCGTTCCAGAGCTTTAATCCAAGAGTCAATACCTAAAACTGCATAATCTTCGGGAGGAATCAATGCTGTGGCTTCCTCTGCGATACGCCGGATCTGCTCTGCCTGCGATCGGTTCGTTAAAGTGACACCCGAGGCGATCACTTCACGAACAGCATCTTCACACCCAGCCCGCGAGAAGATAAAAACGATTGCGGGAAGCAACTTCGCACGATCGAGAGTAATAACAGTCGCTGGACGCGAACGGAAACGCCGTTGATGAGCACGTCGACCTTGCGGTGAGCAAGCATAGAGCAGTTCTGGGTTCAAACGCTGAGAGCGTCCAGCGCCTCGCCGTGATGGCGCGTAGACGTCGTAGAGCTCTCCATCAACAAGCATGTGTTGAAATAGAGGGACCGGCCGGGTCTCGGAAATAATGACATCGCAAGAACCTCGAACTTGTCCTATCCATTCTCCGAATTCTTCGGCGTTCGACACTGTCGCTGAAAGAGCAATAACCTTTGTATGCTGCGGAAGATGGATCAGCACTTCTTCCCAGACGGGTCCACGAAAACGATCGGCTAGATAATGAACTTCATCCAGTACAACGTGACTCAAGTTGCTGAGGTCTGCTCCCATATAAATCATATTGCGCAGGACCTCAGTAGTCATGACGATAATGGGAGCATCAGGATTAATCGAGGTGTCCCCAGTTAAAAGACCAACGCGCGCTTCGCCGTAGCGCTTCTGAAAATCAGTAAACTTCTGATTCGATAACGCCTTAATTGGCGTTGTGTAGAAGGCACGTGAACCCGTCGAAAGCGAGAGCGCGACAGCAAATTCACCCACAACTGTCTTTCCCGCACCCGTAGGTGCTGCTACTAGCACACTGTGGCCAGCTTCTAAAGCATCCATTGCTTGGATTTGAAAGTCATCAGGAGTAAAGCTCAAGCCCTCTACGTAGCGGCTTCTAAAAGATCGATCAATCTTTTGCTGCTGTCGAAACCGGGCCATCCCCTCTGCTGGTGCCCAAGAAGATTCTTGTGGCTCAGCGGCATCCATACTCGCGCGGCGTCTCTTTCGCTTTGGGCTCACGCCTCGCTCCTCATCATCTTGGCCTCTTCCCAAATCTCCATCGCGCTTTGAGCATAATCACTGACGCGCTGCATCCACTCCGACGGACATTCAATAATATCGGCCGAAATGTCACACAGCAGCGCAAGGATCCACTTCTCGTTCCAAATAGGCAAGGAACAGGTAATCGCCTGCGCATCTTCAGAAATCAAAGTACATTCGAAGTCCTCGCAGATCCATCGCGCATGAGAAGAGACAGTCAGCGTCAACGTCGAGGGATCGGGCTCCGAAGGAATTGATACCCTCGCATGCTTCTCGCCGATAGCAAGATTATTCATCCGATCTACGCGATAGCTCCTGTGAGTTTCCCGAATCGGATCCCATGCATCAAGAATCCAACCGGTACTCAAGTGTTTGAGTCCACGCGGATAGACGCGACGCGTATTAGTGTCATTAACACCTCGGTAGTCAAAAGACACCTCGCGCTTCTCATCGATTGCGTACCGCAGATTAATAACGTGTTGAGCGTTGATCTCTTCCTGTAGCTCAGAAGGGTTCGAGCTTTCCTGCTCAAGTTGAATGACCTCTCGGCCGCCTCGGGTGTCTCCCCCCTCGTGGCCTGCACGAGAGGCAAGTTTTGCGCCAGCACTGAGCAAAACCTCATCCTCAGACTCACTGAGGTAAGGCGCAAGTGCGCGCAGGGCAACGAGGAGAGCTGCGGCCTCGGCAGGGGTAAGTTTGGGGAGAGAAGGGGTCTGACTTCCGCGAAGAACGACCACTCCCTCTGTCTCATACAGATCCCAATCCAGCCCATAGGACCGATCAATCATCGAGTCGCCGATTTGCCCCATGTACTCTAAATCGCGGCGAACTTGGCGTGAACTTCGGCCAAAATGCTGAGCGATCTGACGTACATTCTGTCCGGGGTTATCCATAATCCACGAGGCCATGGCGAGTATCCGTGCAACCTGAACTGGAGCTTCTTCAGGCATTTTCGCCCCAGTTCAGAAACAGCGCACTGTGGAGTTTGTTCTGTAAATCCGAAGCAAACTCATTCGGTTCGATCGGGACAATATCGTGGGCGTGAGACAAAATGAAATGGGTCCAAAAACTATAAGGAGCAAGGTGGCCACGGAAGCGTTGCCATTGCTCCGTACCTGCCCCCATAGCGCTATCATCGCGCAGTGCACTCTTCCACGCCTCACTTCCTACTCTGGCGAAGAAGCTCGGCTCAAGTGGACGTGAAATACCGATCGTCGGACGGTCAGAAGGGCGGGGATAAGCATCGCCGGGCTCTCCAAGCACCTCAATCGGAGGCAGAATACGCGAAAGTCTGAAACTGCGTTCATCGCCTCGGTCAAGGTCATAGCCCTGAAGATAAATTGCTGAACCAGAAATGAGGAGATTCCATGGCTCTACAGCGCGATTATCGGTTCCCCTCGGGCTTCTATATGCAAAAGAAACAACGCTTGCCGAGGTGATCGCTTGAAACAATGGAAGGACATGTTCAGCGCCCGAAAGATGAAAATCAATCGAAGACTTACGATTTGCTACGGAAGTTGCGCGTAACTTTGTAGAGGCGAGCTCGGTTGTTGATGGATCATTCCATGCTGTCGAGGCAAGGTCGAGCAAGGAAACTTCTTCGGGTGAAAGCTTAAGCAGCTCGGGATCTGACCGATGTAAGCGGTAAATGAGCTCATCTCCACGCGGTTTAACATCAATGTCAACACCGATTTTTTTAAGAGTCTCTTTATCGCGAGTGAAAGCTGAATCAAACGCAGTGTCGCTCAGTTTTCGGTAATGCGTCAGTCTACGAATCTGGGAACGCGAACGTCCGCGTTCTGCATAGGTGAGTTCAAAGAGCAGGTCGAGGATACGCACGCTTGTATCGTTGCTCTCCACAATGCCCCCTCCTTGTGACAAAATTGATGCACGCTTTAGCCTAGTGCGCGAAAGACCTTGCAGCTACTAAACACACTGTTCACCAATACACGCGGAGAACACAATGCGTATTCTTTTTACGAATTACGAAAATAGTGATTCCCTCAGCCCGAATCTGTCCAAGCTGAGGGAATCACTCTCTTAAAGCCGCAAAATTATGACTGTGGGATGTAATCGTTTGTCATCACTTGATCAAGAGTGACTTCATGCTCAAGAAGCCCCGAATTTGACGACATGAAGTTGATCATCTCTTGCCAACGGTTTTGATCTTGTTCCAATGAAACCTTCGAATTCGCTCCCAAAATCAGTAGATTCGTCGCATTGAGAATCTGGGTGGCTGTGGAGCGCGTTTTATCATCAGTCAGGGTAGTATCGCGCTTCTCAGTGGCAGCAAATGCTTGATCTGGATGCTCGACCGCAGCTGTCATCCCCTGTTGTGTTGCGTGAAGAATTTTCTTCAGCTTTTCAGGATTTTCCTTCGCCCACGTCGATGTCGTAACCAGGGAAGCCGAAACTAAAGGAATGGTGCAATCACAGTCAACAACACGAGCGTCGACGCCAGCAGCTGAAAGCTGAACAGCATCGTTGTTTGCAAAGCCCACAACTGCATCAACGTCTTTATTATTCAATGCAGAAACTTGGGTATAGCCAATGGATACAACACTGATATCAGACGTCGTCATATGAGCACTAGCTAAATACGCTTGAAGGGCAAGCCATGAAGATCCGTATTCTCCAGGAATTCCTACTTTCTTCCCCTTCAAGTCACTGACGCTCTTGATTCCGGTATCGGCGCGGGTCAAGATCACATTGGGCTGCTCACGGTAGTATTGGCCCACCGAAATGACATCCATGCCTTGTGATCTGGCCTGGACAACTTCGTCGCCCGTCGCGAGCACGAGCTGTTCTTGCCCGCTCACAAGAGCGGTAAATACTCCTTCATCATTCCCGTGATGACGGATATCGACCTTTACTCCTTCCTTGGAGTAATCGCCATTGTCCTCGGCAAGGTAAACACCGGAGAACTGAACATTTGGCACATAGGTCAAACCAATAACGGTCGTGTCAGATGATGAGGTGCTGGAGCAACCACTCATCACGAATACTGCCGTAAGTAGACCGGCAATTCCACGAACAATAGGACGCATAATGCTCTCCAATAGTATGTCGCACCTAGTCGGTTTCAACCATCACGCGTGAGCGCTTTTCCCATGCGGACATGAGTGTGTAGATGACAACTGCCTGTATACACAGGAGGAGGATCACAACAAACATTCCCGCCGTATCGACATTCGTGCGCATCTGAGAAAGGAGCATTCCCAGACCCTTTCCTCCCATCACCATTTCCCCGACGACAGCACCGGTAATGGACAGAGTAAAGCCATTGCGAATACCGGCAAGAATCGCCGGTGATGCAAGTGGAATCTCGATCTTAACTGCCATCGTGATCCCTGCTGCCCCGTCAAGCTGTGCCGCCTCGCATACTTGGCGATCCAAGGAGCGTAAGCCAACTAGGGAGGAGATGAGAATGGGGAAGAAAGCAATCAATGCGCAGAGCATCGAAATTGGAATCAACCCGTAGCCGAACCAGAGGACCAAAAATGGTGCCAAGGCAACGGCGGGTAAAGCCTGCGAGGCCCCTAAAAGCGGCTCAATTGCCTCGGCGATGGTACGGAAACGGAAAATCAGGTAGCTCAACGGAAGTGCAACGCACACACCAATGAATCCACCGACTAGGGCCTCGACTCCGGTTCGCGCGAAAGCGAGCCAAAGCGAAGGCTGTTGAACAAGGGAGTATCCTCGGGCGAGGACGGCGTACGGCGAAGGAAGACGCCACGCTTGAATCCCGCTAAATGCGGTGATCGCCCACCAGAAGAATACTGAGCAGACGATGACAATAAGCGGGGCGATAACAGTGAAGCGGCGAGGTGCTCGACGGCTCACGGTAATCCTTCCCGCACTTCGAGCTATGCAGCCGCTCAGCAGACACTAGGTCCACTCAACTACTTCTCCCATCCAGGCTTTAACTGTCGGTACTGGAATCACACCAGTTCAACCGCATCGAATGATGCGGGTCGCGGACTTTCACCGCCGGCTCGGACTTACACCGACCCCGAAGTACATAGTTATTCTGGCACGCACAGAGGCCAGTGTCATCTTCAGTGCATGTGCGATTGCGCAAGAGATCGCAGTGTTGCGATTTCTTCAAACGCGTCGTCGGCACGAAAGATTGCCGACCCTGCAACAAAATTTGTTGCGCCCGCATCTGCTGCGCGCTCAATAGTCTTACGCGAGACTCCCCCATCTACTTGAATCGAGATATCCAAAGATGCGGAGGCAATCGCGTCCCGCGTTCGTTGGATCTTTGGAAGCATCGATTCAAGGAAACTTTGCCCGCCAAAACCTGGTTCAACCGTCATAATCAAGATCATGTCGAACTCCGGCAAAATATCGACGTAGGGTGCGATGTCTGTCGAAGGCTTGAGTGCAAGAGCAGCGCGGGCACCCAGACGTCGAATTTCCCGGGCGGTGCGGATCGGCGCGGAAGCTGCCTCGGCATGGAAGGTAACCGACGCACAACCGGCTTCAGCGTACGCAGGTGCCCACCGATCTGGATCTTCAATCATCAGGTGAGCATCGATGGGCAAGATGCCAGTGTTTACACAGGCCTCGACGACGGGAAGACCCCACGTGAGGTTGGGGACAAAGTGATTATCCATGACATCGACATGAGCGATATCAGCACTGGAAATCTTTTTCAGTTCGTCCTCAAGTCTGGCTATATCGCAATTAAGGATCGAAGGCGAAATAAGCGGCGTGGTCATGAGAGCTCCTGAGCTACTGGAAGTTTTCTGAGCGCAGCGATAAACATAAGATCAGTTTCGTTACGGTGTTCCCATAGCTGAATTGTTCGAGCAGCAATTCCTTTTGCTTGCGGAAGGTTAAGGGGCTTCGGAGTAATTTGCGCAGCCACAGGACGCAAATCCACTAGTTCGACACGTCCCGAGGCGAGAACGCGTGAAATCTGATCAAGAGTTTCCTGAACGACCGGCGAGCAGGTGATGTAAACCATCACTCCCCCAGGCCTGGTCAATTCGATTCCTCGATCGAGTAGTTCCGCCTGAAGGGTAACCAGCTGCGAGACGTCATCTGGATTTCTGCGCCAACGCGATTCCGGCCGACGCCGCATCGATCCAAGGCCAGAACAGGGTGCATCGATAATCACCCGGTCGAAAGACTCTAAAGCCCAACGCGTACCCTCACCGCCAAAGCGTGTTCCATCAGAGCACACCACTTCAGTGTTATCAAGGTGTTCAAGGGTCTTTTCGACGAGGCGCGCTCGATGAGAGTGCACCTCGTTGGCGATGAGTTGAGCGCCTCGTTCAACGCCTAGTGAAGCGACCAGTGCCGCTTTACCTCCGGGACCTGCGCAAAGGTCGAGCCAGTTCTGATCTTTCCCCGCGACAGGGACTTGAGCTGCCAAAATCCCGGCTAGTTGAGAACCCTCATCCTGAACAGCTGCTCGTCTCTGCCTGATTGCAGGGATACGGGCAGGATCCCCGGACTCAAGAAGAACAGCGTAGGGAGATACCTCGCCATCAGCGATGCGAGTGTGCAGGTAATCGAGACATTGATCGGCAAGTTCATCAACCTCAATGAGGCTTGGGCGTGCGACAAGAGAAACGTAGGGTGCCTGGTTGTTAGCAGCCAAAAGCTCCGCAATCTCTTCGCTGGAACAACCATTGGCTACGAGCGCACGACTATATTCTTCGACCATCCATTGTGGATGAGAGTATTCGATCGCCAGGCGCTGCGAATCCGGAAGTTCATTCAAAGCTTCCTGCCTTGCCTCTTCACCTTCACGGATCACAGAACGCAAAACAGCATTAATGAACTTTGCTGGACCAGCACTGAGATACTGCCGCGCAAGATCGACGGTTTGAGAAACCGCGGCATGGTCGGGAACTCGCATGCGCAGCAACTGATAAACGCCAAGACGCAAGATATCAATGATGCCGCCTTCAATATCGGAAAGCGGACGTGAAGAGTTTCGAGAGATCACCCAATCAAGGAATCCCTGTTCGCGTAGGGTACCGTAGGTGAGTTCGACAGCGAAAGCGCGATCACGTTGATCTAGATGCGCGTGTCCTTCAAAAGATTTCAGAACTTTTGGAAGAACCAGATTCGCGTAGGCATCCTCATTGCGTACCAATGTGAGGACCTCGTAGGCAACCTGACGCGCGGGGTCTGCTTCGCGGAAGGAACGATATCCATCGGAATAACGGTGAGTTGCCATCAGAGCACTAACCCTTCACCGAGTCGGGCATCACTGTCCAATCGCGCACCGCGTGCCCATGCAGCTGCATCCATCCATTTCTTACCGGCGGGAGCAACCTGACCAAGCTCAAGACAGAAGTCCGTACAACCAACAAGGACGCTTTTCTTCGAAACGATGAGACGGCCGGGAGCGGGGGTTGGAACATCGGTCAAAGAAACCTTACCTAGCTTGAGGCGCTGCCCGCGAAACTCTGTATATGCACCTGGGCTGGGAATCACTGCGCGGATTCTCAGCCAAGTCTGGTGGGCGCTCTCATCAAAGGAGATGGCACCATCACTGGGCTCCAAGCGTCGGGCATAGCTGAGTTCCACACCCGCAGGAACGACTTGTGGTTGTGCAAGAGCTTGACCAGCTTCAATCGCATTTACCACATCAACAACTTGCTGAGCGCCTAAACGCGCCATTTCATCGAGGAGCTCACCACTGGTCTGATCGGTGATCTCAACCTTCCGGCGGGAAAAAACGGGCCCCGTATCCAATCCCTCTTCTAGCTGGAAAACGCTAGATGCAGTTTCACTCAGTCCCGAAAGGATTGCCCACTGCACGGGAGCTGCACCACGGAAGAAAGGAAGATCAGAGAAGTGAAGATTGAGCCAACCATGTGGAAGAGCTTCAAGCACACGCAGGGGAATCAAAGCGCCATAGGCAACGACTACTGCGATGTCAGCATTCCACGCACGAATGCGGTCTAAGGCCTCGTCACCTTTAAGAGAGGAGGTTTCAAAGAGATCGATTCCAGCTTCACTTGCACGCAGCGCAATGGGTGATGGCACTAGACGACGTCCTCGACCGCTCTTCGCTGGAGGACGAGTAATAACACCAACGACATCATGCGGTGACGAGATCAGGGCTTCAAGGGTCGGTAACGCCGGCTCAGGGGTACCTGCAAAAACAATACGCACGCTCATAGTGTATCGGCTTGTCTAGAACAGCTCAGGAGGATTCAAGGTGAGGCGCAGTGGATAGCGTTTACGAGCCGAACGCACACCATTGCGTTCGCGAAGTACTTGTGCCAGCTGAGGATAATCAGCCGTCGCACAGCGAATAAGAGCGCGCCGGTCGTCCGGACGATGACCAATTTTTCCAACCGAAGGCGCATCGACAATACCGATTAGCTCCGCTGGCAGATCCTGACAAAAAGCATTTACTTGGTCAAGAGGTCCGTCGATTGCAACGATTGATGCAGTTGGTGGGAAACGAAGAACCTTGCGCTCATCAAGAAGCTGCTGAATGTAGTCTTCGGGACTCCATCGAATGAGCGCCTGCGCAAGCGCGTGTTCAACCCCAGCAGAGACCCATATTCGACCGTGAGGACGGGCCAGTGCGCCGGCATTCAGCCACCTGCGCAGCGCTTCTTCTGGCGCCCACATCTCAGGCCTCGAGGCAAGCGCTGCAGCCGAGGAGATAATCACCGCCGCGTAGCCATCCTGAGCTTTGGGCTCCACGCCAGGAGTCGCGACAACTATTCGAGCTTCGGGACCCACACTCAGGCGCGTTTCGTCATCCGCCCGAGCTACAGTTAGGGGGATTTGGGGGAAAGAACGACCGATTTCTTCACCGATGCGCTCAGAGCCAAGACGCCACCATTTTAGGCTTGTCCCCTGGCATTTAAGGCATGACCAATTCTCGGTTGTGCGCTCACACCATGAACACACTATTGAATGGTCAGCCTCTAAATGGAGCGGTCCTGAGCAGTATTCGCAACGGGCAGGCCTTGCGCAGCGAGAACAACCGACAACAGGGATATATCCCGAATGCGCAGAAAGAACGAGAACGGGCCCCTCTTTCAATCCTGTACGGATACAGGAGAATGCATCCGGTGGCAGATAAGTAAATGCTGATTTTCCTTGCCGTTCTTGGTCAAAAGAATCAGCAACGACAAAGCGCCCCGTCGATGCACGCAATACCTCGCGTTGCGGGGTCAGAGAAATAGCCCAGGAACGTTCGACAAGATACTGCGCTTTGACCGAGCGAGAATAACCTCCAACAGCAAGAGCAACATGTTCCAGATGCGAACGTGCAACCGCCACGTCCAATGCATCAGTGCGCGGAGCGCGCGCTTCACGAAGATGGTCATCCCCATCGCCCCAGAGAACAATCAGCCCGAGATCCTTCATGGGAAGCCACACCGCCGAACGCGTTCCAACGATCGCGCGATGTACCCCCATCTTTGCCTGAAGGTACAAACGGTAGCGCTCACTGGCCGTCTGTTCCGTGCTGTAAACGGGGATCGAGATATCAAAGATCGCGGACAAGGAGGAAGATAGCTCACCGGCAACTCGAGAAGTCGGCACAACAATAAGAGCCGTCTTTCCAGCTTTCTGGACAGAAGAAATGAGATGGGCGATCTCAAATTCTGATCGTCCTGGAATTGATGTCCATACGGCACGCGGGTACTCACCCTGACTGACGTGCCCAAGAAATGCATGGCCAAGTTCAAAAGCCTCCCAGGGATCTCCCTGGGTGACCTTCAGCTGTGTAGGTTCCGAGTGCATTGCTTCTTCCTCGACCCGTGCGCGCCTTGGAGGAACGGCAATTCCTAAGACCGTAGAAGCGGTTGAGAGAAAACGCTTGCCGACGTATGCGGCTAATTCAAAAGTCTTCGGCGAAACGACTGAAATAGTCGAAACAACATCGATAATTTCACGGATTGCAGGACTGATATCACTGCGTTTTTCACACGAGACGACCCATCCAATTCTTTTTCGCCCTGCAAGAGGTACTTGCACGATAAATCCGGCAAGATCTATCGATTCCCATTGGACGGGAACAAGATAGTCCAGCGGGTAATCAAGGTGTGGAAGGTCGGAATCAACATAGACGTGCGCAATCAACCGTGGCACGTCACGGTCTGATTCAAAACCCGGAAGGGGCAACGCATCCATCACCATGCACCTAGTTCAGCACATAGAACCGGCATTTGAAGACCGATTGAGCACCAAATGATCAATTACCGAAAAGTACCGAACCGTATCGCACAACGATCATCGCAAGAACAGCGGCAATAACGAGGACGACTACCAGCCAGTCTCCACCGGCCTTCATCACAGACCTCCACCATGCAGGTGCGGGGAGCACTCCCTGAGAAATGCATACTCGTGTAAGTCCAAACCACACAAGCGTCGTCGTTATTGTGATGAGTAAACACCATGGACACAACACGTGAATAACAAAATACGACTGTGTGAAGAGCCAATATGCAAAAATCAGACCGATGGTATAGAGAGCTTCAACACCCAGGAAATACCATTTCGGGAAACGTGCCCCTGCAATGAGGGCGAAGGAAACGGTCAAAACAACGGCCTCGAAAAAAATCCCCAAAAAGGCATTCGGGAACCCAAGTACTCGAGCCTGTGGCGTAGCGGCAACCGCCGAACACGACAGAACCGAAGAGACGTCGCAGCTAAATGTTCGTCCCTGATCCGCCGCCAACTGCCATGCCTCAATCGAGAGGACAAAGGAGGCGCACAGACCGATGATCCCCGAAACTGCCATCTCGATGGCGGTTCCGCGGTTTGTCGGGCGGGCGGCGCTGGTGGCAGCACTCATTGAAGAGTTTCCTGGAGTCGAGCAACACGATCAGTCTGCTCCCAGGGGAAAATCGGACGGCCAAAGTGGCCATAAGCAGCGGTTTTTGCGTAAATCGGACGGAGAAGATCAAGGTCTTCGATGATTCCCGCGGGGCGAAGATCAAAGCATCGGGTGATGGCATCGGTAAGAACGTCATCACTCACGGTTCCGGTACCAAAGGTCTCGACATAAAGCCCGACTGGATGCGCGCGGCCGATTGCGTAGGCCAATTGAATCTCACAGCGTTTCGCATAGCCCGCCGCAACGATATTCTTAGCAATCCAACGCGCTGCATATGCGGCCGAGCGGTCGACCTTTGACGGATCTTTACCAGAGAAAGCACCGCCGCCGTGGCGGGCCATACCACCGTAGGTATCAACAATAATCTTGCGTCCGGTCAAACCGGCATCACCAGCAGGGCCACCGATAACAAAGCGCCCAGAAGGGTTAACAAGAAGCTTCATTGTTTCGGTTGAAAGTCCCAAGCCCGTCTCTTCGAGCACAGGAGAAACAACCAACTCACGCAACTGCTCTTCGAGTTCACTCATGCCAAGCTCAGGATCGTGCTGAGTCGAAATGACAAGGGTATCGATCTCGCGAGGAATGCCCTGCTCATCATAAGCAAGAGTGACCTGTGTCTTTCCATCAGGGCGAAGACCGTGAGCGAGTCCTTGATGACGAACAGCAGCAAGACGCTCCGCTAGCTTGTGTGCAAGCCAAATTGGAGCAGGCATCAGATCAGGAGTTTCATCCGAGGCGTAACCAAACATCATGCCCTGGTCGCCCGCGCCCTGAGCCTCACGACGATCATCGTTTGAACCGTCACGCGTCTCCAAAGAGTGATCAACGCCATCGGCGATATCACTACTTTGGGCACCAATAGACACGGAAACACCACAGGAAGCACCGTCAAATCCCATACGGGATGAGTCGTAACCGATCTCGAGGATCTGTTCGCGGACAATCTGCGGAATTTCAACATAGGCGTTGGTCGAAACCTCGCCGGCCACATGAACCAAACCGGTTGTCACCATTGTTTCCACAGCGACGCGCGAATGCGGATCAGCCTCGAGTAGGGCGTCCAAAATCGAGTCAGAAATTCGGTCACAGACCTTATCGGGATGACCTTCTGTTACGGATTCAGAAGTAAAGTACTTACGCAATTTGCTCACGCCTCCATCGTATCGAACCGCTGTGAAATAAGATCAATGAGGATTCGAGCAACATCCGCCTTAGTCCCCCCGCCTTGTGTCACTACGGAGCCCTCTTGGTTGAGAACGTATACATAGTTTGGGACATCACCGAATCCAATATCGGCACCCACTGCATTCACAGCAAGATAGTCCGCACCTTTACGCTTGGCTTTCGCCGCCCCATAGGACAGCACGGTATCTTGATCACCGCTCTCAGCAGCAAACCCAAGGACCACACGAGGGCGGTGAGGAGCCGAACTCACGCTGCGCAGTACATCAGTCGTTTCCGTGAGTTCGATCCGAGGCGGCGCTGATTCATTTTCTTCTTTTTTGATTTTCGAGGCCGAGGCGACCCGTGGGCGGTAGTCAGCAACCGCAGCCGCCATGACCAATGCATCACTGTGCCCAAGATGAGACATCACAGAGTCGTAAACGTCTTGAGCGGAAGGTGCGTCGATCACGCTGCAACCCGGAGGAATAAGGGCAGCTTCAATATTGGAAGTAATTAAAGTAACCTCGGCACCGCGACTGAGGGCCTCACGGGCAATCGCGATTCCCTGTCGACCAGTCGAGCGGTTACCGAGGAAGCGAACTGGATCAATTGCTTCACGTGTACCGCCAGCGGTTATCAGAATTTTCTTTCCCGCAAGGTCACCTGATGCACCAAACGCTCTGCGCACTTCGAATGCAATAACCTCAGGTTCACTCATCCGGCCAGCCCCGTGGTCACCGGAAGCAAGATCCCCATCTTCCGGGCCAACAATGAAATATCCGCGATTTCGAAGGCGGGTAATATTCTCCTGCGTTGCAGCAGCATGCCACATTTGCGTGTGCATGGCAGGTGCAATAATTACAGGGCAATCGCTGGCAAGAACAGTAGTTGTCAAAAGGTCATCGGCCTGACCATTCGCTATCCGAGCAATAACATCAGCGGTAGCGGGTGCAATGACAATAGCGGCACAACCCCGCGCTAACTCGACGTGGTCTGCTCCCCCACCATGAAAAACATCAGTGTTCACGCTCTCGAGGGTGAGCCCTTCCCAGGTTGCTCGCCCAACAAACTCAAGTGAAGAAGGTGTTGGAACAACACGGACACGGTAGCCGTCTCTTTGAAGGATTCTCAAAAGGAAAACGGCTTTATACGCAGCAATGCCCGCTGACACACCGAGAACGATGTGAGCGGGCTGCTGATCAGGCTTGGGGTGCTGACTCAAGGGTCAACAGGCCTTCATCGATTTCGCGTAGTGCAATCGCCAGGGGTTTCTCGTCGACTTCAGTTTCTACAACAGGTCCGACGAACTGGATCATATTCTGTTCAAGCTGGATGTTGTAGGAGTTGATCTGGCGGGCACGACGGGCAGCAAAAATCACCAAGGCATACTTTGAATCGACGTGCTCCAGCAGGTCGTCAATCGGCGGGTAGGTGATGCCTTCGGGCTGCGCAACAATTCCGGACATGCAAATCTCTCCTGATGTAACTGGCAAGAACCGGCTTCTATTCTAGACCCATCACATGGGCTAGTTCATGGACAGCAAGCTCCAAATCATCATTAACGATGGTGACATCAAACTCATCTGCAGCCGCAAGCTCTACCTTTGCAGTACGCAAACGACGCTCTTGTTCAGCAGGGTCTTCGGTACCACGACCGACCAAGCGAGAAACAAGCACTTCCCATGAGGGCGGCGCAATAAAAACAAAGCGAGCATCAGGAAGCGATTCACGAACTTGACGAACACCAGCTACATCAATTTCGAGTAGGAAAGGCACACCCCGTCGAACTGCATCATCTACCGGACCACGCGGTGTTCCGTAATGATATTTTCCGTGAACGAGTGCCCACTCCAGCATCTGTTTGGAATCAATGAGCTGGGTGAACTGATCCTCAGTGACAAAGTGGTAGTGCACTCCGTCGATTTCTCCCGGTCGCGGAGAACGCGTTGTCATCGAAACCGAGAGCTCAACTTCAGGAAATAGTTCACGCAAGCGCGCGATCACAGTCCCCTTACCAACAGCTGTGGGACCTGCAACGACAGTAACCGTAGATGAAGACATGCCTGTATGCTGCCACAGCTGGCTGAAAAGTTCAGCCAAAGCGACGAATCAACTCTTCTCGCTGCACCTGACCAAGACCTCGAACACGCCTTGAAGGCGCAATCTTGATCTCGTTCATCAATGCTTCCGCAGTACTCACACCGACTCGAGGCAGGGCTTCCAGCAAAGAACGCACTTTCATCTTCGCGATTGCATCATCTGTTGCAGCCATGTCGATGACTTCAGACAGAGTAATCTTTCGCGATTTGAGCGCATCCTTCACCTCAGCGCGCCGACGACGAGCGCGCGTCGCCTTCTCAAGAGCCTGGGCTCGCTGTTGCGGAGTCAGATCTGGCAGTGCCATCTCACTACGCTCCTTTTTCTAGATTCCCCTGACAGGAATAAGCATCGCACTATTTTGATAGTTTTTGGTGCAACTGCAACCGACGATGCGCGCTACACGGGCAAAAAGCGAGTGAAGACTCGTTCAAATAATCTCAATACAGATGTGCGATTAAGACGGTTTTTCCTCCCCAGCCGTTTCGCTGCAGTGAAACGGCTGCAATGAATTTTGAAGTAGAAACTGCCTGTGACCTGCAGGGCGGGAAACTATCAGAGCATCGTAAAAACAAACTGAAATCCGTACAGGTGGCTATAGCAGGAATTAAAGAGAAGTGCGAGTGTGAAAAGTTGAAACAACTTCCCCTATTGTTATTTGTGTTAAACATCACAGACTGATTGATGCGGTCGGAGTGTCATAAACG
>UWSI01000022.1 GCA_900541895.1 uncultured Actinomyces sp.
CCCCACCGAAACAACTGGGACTAACCCTCCACCAACTCTTTTTGTCCTTTAACCCCTATTTTTATCCCTAGCTCAAAGGCCCGGGAGTGCTCACCAGAGCGCTCCCGGGCCCACGCGTTTAAACCAACACGAAAAGTTTCATTCCCACTCAATGGTTGCCGGCGGCTTGGACGTGACGTCCAGAACCACGCGGTTGACCTCGGCAACAGAGTTCGTGATGCGCGTGGAGATACGAGCCAACACATCGTAAGGCAGGCGCGTCCAGTCGGCCGTCATCGCATCCTCAGAGGACACGGGACGCAGCACGATCGGGTGACCATAGGTACGACCATCACCCTGAACGCCAACGGAGCGAACATCAGCCAGCAGGACAACCGGGCACTGCCAGATCTCTTGGTCCAGGCCAGCAGCTGTGAGTTCCTCGCGGGCAATCAGGTCCGCAGCGCGCAGGATATCCAGGCGCTCACGCGTCACCTCGCCGATGATGCGAATACCCAGGCCGGGACCCGGGAAGGGCTGGCGGTTCACCAGGTAATCGGGCAAGCCGAGCTCGCGGCCAACCGCACGGACCTCGTCCTTGAACAGAGTGCGCAGGGGCTCGACCAGCTCGAAGGTCATGTCCTCGGGTAGACCACCCACGTTGTGGTGGCTCTTGATGTTCGCAGCGCCCTCGCCGCCGCCAGACTCGACAACGTCGGGGTACAAGGTGCCCTGGACCAAGAACTTCACTTCGCCACCGGCGGCGCCGACCTCTTCGATGACCTGCTTCTGGGCGGCCTCGAAAGAGCGAATGAATTCGCGGCCGATGATCTTGCGCTTGGTCTCAGGATCGGTAACACCCGCCAAAGCAGACAAGAAACGCTCGGACTCGTCACACGTGATGACGCGGATACCCATGCCGCGTGCGTAGTCGTTTTCGACCTGCTCGCGTTCGCCCGCACGCAGCAGGCCGTGATCGATGAAGAAGCAGGTGAGCTGATCGCCAACAGCCTTGTGAACCAGGGCCGCGGCCACGGAAGAGTCCACACCGCCGGAGAGCGCGCAAATCACCTGCGCGTCGCCGATCTGTTCGCGGATCTTCGCGACTTGCTCGTCAACGATCGAGCCAGGCGTCCACGTGGGCTCGATCCCCGCGCCCTTGTAGAGGAAGTTCTTCAGAGCATCCTGGCCGAACTGCGAGTGGCCAACCTCGGGGTGCCACTGCAGGCCGTAGAGGCGACGCTCGCTGCATTCGAAAGCTGCAACCGGGGTCTCTGCAGTCGATGCGGTGACGGTGAAACCTTCGGGCGTGCCCTGAACGGCATCGCCGTGGCTCATCCACACGACCTGCCCTTCGGGAGTTCCGTCAAACAGGCAGGATCCGCCTGAAACCTGCGCATCGGTGTGCCCGTACTCGCGGGTTCCCGTGCGTCCCACGGTTCCGCCCAGCGCATGGGCCATGGTCTGGAAGCCATAGCAGATTCCCAGAACCGGCACTCCGGCCTGGAAAATCGCGGGATCAATAGAAGGAGCGCCCTCTTCGTACACGGATGAGGGACCACCGGACAAGATGATTGCCGCGGGCTCTTTCGCAAGCATTTCGGCGACCGGCATGGTGTGCGGGACGATTTCCGAATAGACGCTGGCTTCGCGCACGCGACGAGCAATGAGCTGGGCGTACTGCGCACCAAAATCGACAACAAGAACGGGATGAAGATCAGCTGAAGTCACCCCACCATGCTACCTGCTTCGTAGCCTCTTCGACGAGGCCAAGTAGCGAGCACTCCCCCACACCAGGTTGGTTTAGTTGCTGGGTACGTCCTCTTCTTCCGAGGCCTGAGCCGCATCGGCGTCTTCAGCGGGCTCCTCCGCTGGCTGAGTTTCGTCAGCGACGTTCTCAGCGACTTCGTCCTCACGGGGCGTCTCAGGGGCAAGTTCCGCAGGCGCAACTGCCCCAGCTGCGGCCTCGTGATGGTGACGCTCATGGACCCGCGCTTTCCCCGCACCCATAAGCTCACGCGCCCACGCCACGCTCACCGGGTGCGAAAGCGCCACGGTCAGCAGGATCCCAAGCGCCACCTCGGCAAAAAGGCACAGCGCAGAAAGCGACATGCGGGGCCCCAAGTAAGCCAAGCGCCCATTTCCCAAAACCAAAGCCGAACCCAAGGAAGTCACCAAGTAAACGGCTGCGATGACCACAGCGGCAATACCGCCTTGGTAGAGGTCATCAAGAAGTGATTCACTGCCCTTGCGCAGACGCAGGTAGACACCAAGCGCTACGCCAAACACGATCAGCGTAAGGACCATCCAGTTGCCGGGGGCACTTGCGGGGGTCGCACCGAAAAGCGGAATTGCCGGGATCGGCCCAACGGGAGCAGAAGCCGGCGAATGCAAGGCGTCGCTACCAAGGTAAAAACCGGGACCGGAAAGCCAGGACAGTGCCCACACAATTGCGTTCGGAATGAAGAGCAGCTGCGCGACAACGATCATGATCGAATCAACCGCCGAGGTCGACAGCAAAAGCTGGTCGATCCCACGGATCTGTGACCAGGACTGGGTCACCGAAAGCAGCAGGAAAAGTCCGCCATAAATCGCCAGAGCCCACGATGCGCGCAAGCCAGTGCGCACTCCAACGCTGACCCACCTCGGTAGTTCAAAGCGAAGCTCAAGATTCTTGGGCGCACGCGCGACCTCCCAGGCGGCCGCAATCAAGGGGATCAAAATAGCCAGGGGAAGCGCGCCCCACACACTCACGTGCGCACCAATTCCACCGGCCAAAAACAGCGCAGTCACGGTGAAACCGGGAATTGCCATCCATTGCGACGCAGGGGAAAAACGCCGTCCCTGCAGAAGGAGCAGCTTGGTCAGGGCAATCAGAAGCAGCACAAACAGCAAAGGCACTGCGCGATAAGAGACGTCGCCCGAGATCACTCGCGCTCCAAGCGAAGCGCCCCACAGGTCTGAGGCAAAGTGGAAGGCGTCCTCCCAGGTGGTGGACACCATCCACTGATTCGAGGACACCGCAGCGTAGGCGATCAGGGTCGGGACAACGACCAGTGCCCAACCCAGCAGAGCCGCCTCGATCCCGGACAGCATCGAGCGCGCCCAACCCTGCGGAAGGGCAACGCGGATGGTCGGGCGGGCGGAGACTGTTGTGACCGTCGTACGCGCGGTGGGATCCTCACTCATCGAGCAGCCAGCGCCTCACGTGCCAAAATCGCGGTCTGCGAAGGGGTACGACCAACCTTCACGCCAACCGCTTCCAGTGCCTTCGCCTTTGCCGAGGCCGTACCAGAGCTTCCCGACACGATCGCGCCCGCGTGGCCCATGGTCTTGCCTTCAGGGGCAGTAAATCCCGCAATGTAGGCGACGACCGGCTTGGTCATATGCTCGGAGATCCAGGCTGCGGCGCGTTCTTCGGCGTCACCACCGATCTCACCGATCATGACAACCAGGTCGGTATCGGGGTCGTTTTCGAAAGCTTCCAGTGCATCGATGTGGGTGGTCCCCACAACCGGGTCACCGCCAATACCAATGCAGGTGGTAAAGCCCAGGTCGCGCAGCTCGTACATGAGCTGGTAGGTCAAGGTACCCGACTTAGACACCAGACCAAGGCGGCCGGGTCCCGTGATATCGGCGGGGGTAATGCCCACATTAGACTGTCCGGGGCTAATGATTCCGGGGCAGTTCGGGCCGATCAGGCGCACGCCACGCTCAAGCGCGTAGTCAACGAATTCGGTCGAGTCTTGAACGGGAATACCTTCGGTGATGACGACCAGGGTTTCAATTCCGGCATCAATGGCTTCGATGGCAGCGCCCTTAGCGAATGCCGGGGGTACAAAAACAACCGAAACATTCGCACCGGTTTCCTCGCGAGCCTGTGCAACGCTTCCAAACACGGGAACCTCAACATCACCGGCAACGCGATTTTCAGCGCCCGGGCCGTAAGGCTCAACGTGGAAGGTCACCGAAGTGCCGGCCTTGCGCGGGTTTACACCGCCGACGATATTTGTGCCGGCTGCCAGCATACGGGTCGTGTGCTTTTGGCCTTCTGATCCGGTCATTCCCTGAACAATGACGCGCGAAGAGGAATCAATAAAAATACTCATGAGTTTTCAGTCCCGTCCCGTCTCAGGCGTTCGCGGCCAGTTCGGCAGCGCGGCGTGCTGCGCCGTCCATTGTTTCTTCCATGTGAACCAGGGGGTGTGCGGCAGCAGCCAAGATTGCACGGCCTTCCTCGACCTTGTTGCCGTCCAAACGGACAACCAGAGGCTTAGAGGCAGCATCTCCCAAGGCTTCCAAAGCACCCACGATTCCGCGAGCGACTTGATCGCACGCGGTAATTCCGCCAAAAACATTGACGAAGACAGAGCGAACCTGATCATCACCAAGGATGACGTCCAAGCCCTTGGCCATAACCTCTGCCGAGGCACCGCCACCGATGTCCAGGAAGTTCGCGGGCTTGACACCCCACTCTTCACCGGCCAAGGCCACAACGTCCAGGGTGGACATAACCAGGCCGGCACCGTTACCGATCACGCCGACTTGGCCTTCCAAGCGCACGTAGTTCAGTCCGGCTTCCTTCGCCATAGCCTCGCGAGGATCCTGCGCAGACTTATCGGCAAAGGCCGCGTGTTCGGGATGACGGAAAGCAGCGTTGTTATCCAGTGACACCTTGCCATCCAACGCCAGAACATCGCCCTGTTCGGTCAGAACCAAGGGGTTGACCTCAACCAGGGTGGCGTCTTCGCCTCGGTAGGTATCCCAGAGCTTGATCAAAACGGGGGCAAGCTTCTCGACGTGCGAACGATTGAAGCCGGCCTCACCCAGAATTTGAGCGGCAACGTCTTCATCAATGCCAACCTTGGGGTCCAGGCCAACGCGGGCCAGAGCTTCGGGATGCTCACGTGCCAGGGTCTCAATATCCATACCGCCCTGCGCCGAGCACAATGCAAGCTCACGACGCTCGGAGCGATCCAGCAGGATCGAGAAGTAGAACTCTTCGGCAATATCCGCGCCCGCAGCGATGAGGACTGAGTGGACGGTGTGACCCTTGATATCCATGCCCAAGATTGCTTCGGCCTTTTCACGCGCTTCTTCTGCGCTGCGAGCCAGCTTTACGCCGCCGGCCTTGCCTCGGCCGCCGATCTTCACTTGGGCTTTGACCACCAGAAGGTCGTTGTCGGCCAGCAGCTTCTGCGCTGCCTCATAGGCCTCATCTGGGGTGCGTGCAACGATTCCCGCAAGTACGGGGACGCCGTGAGCAGCGAACAACTCCCGTGCTTGGTATTCGTAGAGATCCATTGTGTCCCTTCACTTTGTGCCCGAAGGCGCTGCCTTGCGCGGTTACCACGTGAACTGTGGCGCGCAACTTCCTTAAGCCTACCGCGACTAGATCTTTTCCATGGGGGCCATCCGCAGCAACAGGCGTTTTTCAGCCGACGCGAAGGCGACTTGAGCAATGGTGCGCTCCCCCGCTCCTTCGAGGCCGATGACCGTACCTTCACCCAAAGTTGCGTGCCGGACGCGATCGCCCACGCGCACTTCCTCTGGGTTAAGTGTGTTTTTCGGAGCACTTGTGCCCATTGGCCGCGAAACTGCAGTTCGCGCTGCGGGCACGCCGCGTTTCCCGCCGAGGCCTCGGCCGGCAAGCGGGCCGCCATCACCGCTACCGGATCCACCACTGCGTCCGCCAAAGACGGGACCGCCATCGTCATCGCGGCGCGAGTATCCGTAATCTGCCTGATCTGAGCCATAGCCCCCAGACCTGCCCCCATAGGAAGAGCCGTAAGCGGAACCCGAGTAACCGCCATAGCCACCCGAACCGTATCCGGAACCGCCGCCATATCCACCGCGCAGGCGTTCCATCGAGGTTAAGGATCGACGAATGTCCAAGAGCTCGACGGGAATGTCATCCAAGAATCGCGAAGGGGGCATTTCCTGGGGCGCTCCCCACGCGCTTCGCACAGCCGCACGCGTCAGGTAAAGCTGCTTGCGGGCGCGAGTGATAGCGACATAGGCCAAACGGCGTTCTTCTGCCAATTCTTCGGGGTCGCCCAGCGAGCGTTGGTGCGGGAAAGTGCCATCCTCCATACCGGTCACGAAGACGACCGGGAATTCAAGGCCCTTCGCGGTGTGAACCGTCATGAGCGTGACCTGTCCACTCCCGCTTTCTTCCTCGGGAAGTTGATCCGAGTCAGCAACCAGGGCTACGCGCTCAAGGAAGCCTGCCAAGCCGACCTCACCGCTGGTCTGGACGTAGTCCAACGCAACCGCGTGCAATTCGGCAAGGTTTTCCACTCGCGAGGCATCCTGCGGGTCTTGGGAACGTCGCAAAGTCACAAGATATCCCGTCCGGTCAAGGACTTCTTCGAGAATCTCCGCGGCGCTTGCACCGGCTTGTTCGGCGCGTCGCATGGCTTCAATCAGTCCCCAAAAATCTGCGATCGCCGATGCCGCGCGCGGGCTCAGCCCGGCCACTCCCCCTCGTGCTTCCTCGGCCTCTTCCTTGGGAAGTTCCGCCAAGGTCAGGCCGGTTCCTTCTGCTTCTCCGAGGCCTTGGCCCTGAGAAATCCAGCAATCCCGGGCGGCCAGGCCCATTGAAATTCCATAGCGGTCGCTGTGGGCAATGAGGTCGGCTTCTGCCTTGGCGCCAATCCCACGACGAGGAGTGTTGATAATCCGCCGCAGCGCAACAGTGTCGTCGGGGTTTGAAATCACCTGAAGGTAGGCCAAAGCGTCTTTAATTTCCGCACGTTCGTAGAAGCGAGTACCCCCTACAACTCGGTAGGGAATACCTTGGCGAACCAACAGTTCTTCGATTGCTCGTGATTGTGAGTTCGTCCGATAGAAGACGGCGATATCTGCCCAGCGGGTCCCGGCTGCCGACAGTTTTTCCATCTCTGAAACGATGAAACGCGCTTCGTCGCGATCCGAATCCGCTGCGTCAACCGTAATCAGCGCACCGTCCCCCGATGCCGTCCACAGGTTCTTTGCGCGGCGGCCTTCATTTCGAGCAATAACCGCGTTGGCAGCGGACAAAATGTTTTGGGTGGAACGATAGTTTTGCTCGAGCAAAATGGTCCGCGCACCCGGAAAATCTCGCTCGAACTCTTCGATATTGCGAATCGTTGCACCACGGAAAGCGTAGATTGACTGGTCTGAGTCACCGACAACCGTCAGCTGCCCCGGTTCCACCCCATCGTCCCCGGTGCCCACCAGTTCGCGGACCAGCACGTACTGTGCATGGTTCGTGTCTTGATACTCATCGACCAAGATATGGCGGAAGCGACGGTGGTAGTGCTCGGCGATCGCCGGGTTGTCTTTGAGCAGGCGCACCGTACGCGAAATCAGGTCATCAAAGTCCAAAGCATTGGACTGGGCAAGGCGCTTCTCATATTCTTCATAGGCCGAAGCGACAACTCGCGAAATCGGATCATTCGGCGCGGTATCTCGGTATTCCTGCCAGGAAATGAGCTCGTTCTTAAGGTCTGAAATACGCGCGGCAACCAGCTTGGGCGTGAATCGTTTAATATCGACATCCGCGCTCTTAAGCACCATCTGGATCAGGCGCTGCGAGTCCTGCGAATCGTAGATGCTAAAAGTCGAGCGCAAACCGGCCGCACGGTATTCCGCGCGAAGTAATCGCACACACGCCGAGTGGAAAGTCGACACCCACATCCTGCGCGCGGCTCCCCCGCCCACCAGGGCCTCGACGCGCTCGCGCATCTCAGCTGCTGCCTTATTGGTGAAGGTAATCGCCAAAATCTCGCCCGCACGGGCTTGACCGGTTGCCAACAGGTACGCAATCCGATGTGTCAGAACGCGTGTCTTCCCAGAGCCCGCACCGGCCATGATGAGCAAAGGAACGCCCCGATGCTCGACCGCCGCACGTTGCTGGTCATTCAAGCCCTTGAGAAGGCTTTCAGGGTCACTGTGCTGCGTCCAACTACCGTGGCCGCTCGCCTGGCCCCATTGAGGCGATCCCTGATCCGAAGTAGCAACAGAAGAACCCGCTCCCACGCCCATTTCGTTGCTCGAGGAGCTTGGGTCGTAGAGGGGAAGGTCCTCAGCCTGATCGGAACCGAAATCGAGGAAAGAGCCGAGATTGGGAAGTGAGTGATCCTGATCCATTTTCAGTGCTTGTGGTAGACGCCCTTGGTTGCGTGAACGGGTTCGGCAGTGACATTCATACCGAGCTGGCGAAGAATGCCTTCATCAACGCTGCCCAGCAGAACTGAAGAGTGCACATCGCAACCAGCCAGTTTCGACAGCTGGTTCAAGGCCGCTGCTGCACGTTCGTTGGAGCGCGCGGATCCAGCCAAAGCGATCAGCACCTCATCGGTGTGCAAGCGGGGATTGCGGCTGCCCAAGTGCTCAGTCTTGAGCTTTTGAATGGGCTCAATCTGCTCGGGGGCAAGCAACTTCTCATCATCGTCAATACCCGCAAGGAGCTTCATCGCATTGAGAAGCATTGCAGAGCAGGGCCCCAGCAAGTCCGAGGTCTTTCCAGTAACAATGCGTCCGTCGCTCAATTCCATTGCAGCAGCGGGATATCCAGTTTCACGCGCGCGCTCAAGCGCGGGGGCAACAACCGGGCGGTCCGCACTGCTCAGGTTTATTGCGGTCATCAGGCGAGCCGCACGCTCAGACTGTACGGGCGGAAGATCCTCGCGCGCTTCCAAGGCCAAAGCCTTGTACCAACGGCGAATAATTTCCTGCTTCGAGGCCTCGCGGCAGACCTCGTCATTGCTGATGCAAAAGCCCGCCATGTTGACGCCCATGTCGGTGGGTGACTGGTAGGGAGAGGCCCCCATGATCTTCTCGAGCAGGCGACGAAGGACGGGGAAGGCCTCGATATCGCGGTTGTAGTTAACCGTCGTTTCGCCATGAGCCTTCAAGTGGAAGTGGTCAATCATGTTGACATCATCCAAGTCAACAGTGGCCGCTT
The DNA here is from genome assembly GCA_900541895.1 of uncultured Actinomyces sp. GTDB lineage: Bacteria > Actinomycetota > Actinomycetes > Actinomycetales > Actinomycetaceae > Pauljensenia. The sequence continues at coordinate 8,930 of UWSI01000022.1, forward strand.
CGTAGGCGACGTTGACGGGGTGATCCAAGGGAAGATTCCAGATCGGGAAGGTCTCGAACTTCGCGTATCCCGAGGTCATTCCGCGCTTGTGATCGTGGTAGAGCTGAGAGAGGCAGGTTGCGAGCTTGCCTGAACCGGGACCGGGAGCGGTAACAATAACCAGCGGACGAGTCGTATGGACGTATTCGTTACGCCCCAAACCTTCGTCAGAAACGATGAGATCGATGTTATTGGGGTAGCCCTCGATGGGATAGTGACGCGCGACCTTGATTCCGCGGGCTTCGAGCTTGCGCTTGAAGGCATGCGCTTGGTCGTTGGAATCACTCCAGCGGGTGATGACGACATTGCCCACGTACAGCCCGTATTCGCGGAACATATCGATGTGACGGAAGACGTCATCTTCATAGGTGATTCCCAGATCTTCACGCATCTTGCGACGCTGGAAATCCAAGGCGTTGACGGCGACGACAATTTCGGCCTCGTCAGCAAGCTCGGCAAGCATGACAATCTTGTTATCCGGGGTGAATCCGGGAAGAACGCGAGAGGCGTGCATGTCATCAACGAGCTTGCCGCCAAACTCCAAGTACAGGGTCCCACCGAACTGCTGGCGACGTTGCGCAATGTGTTCAGATTGAAGGGCTAGATACTGATCGCGGTCGAAACCGATTGCGTGCATGATCGCCACTCCCAAGGCATCGTGGTGCAAGGACTACTCATGGTATCGCCCCTACCCCGCATCTTTGTCCATGAAGCGCCCAGCACGCGGGTGAACTTCACCGCAAGGCACCTGAAAGACTAAATGATGTGTCTTTGCATGGCCCAGTGCGTGAGCTCATTTCGATTCGATAGCTGTAGCTTGCGCAGCACGGCAGACACGTGTGTTTCCACGGTTTTGATAGAAATAAAGAGCTCAGAGGCAACCTCTTTGTAGGGGTATCCACGCGCGATGAGACGCATGACTTCCTGCTCCCTAGCTGACAGCACATCCAATTCATCATCGTGAGCGGCAATGGGGGCGCCCGCCCCTCCGAAAGCATCCAAAACAAAACCGGCCAAGCGCGGCGAAAAGGCAGCATCTCCCGCGGCAACGCGCTGGATGGCCTCGACAAGCTCAGGGGTCGAGATCGACTTGGTGACGTATCCGCGAGCGCCCGCACGAATGACCGATACAACGTCTTCGGGGGAATCTGACACCGAGAGCGCAAGGAAACGGAGCCCCTCAACGTCACCGCACGAGGCCGCAACCTCAGCGCCGCCGCCACCGTTTCCTCCAGGCAGGTGAACGTCCAGGAGGGCGACATCCGGCGTGAGGGCGTGGCAGGCCGCAATAGCTCCCTCAACGTCGCTCGCCTCGCCAACAATGTCAAAATCGGCGCCACTGGATTCGAGCTCAGCGCGCACGCCCGCACGTACCAAGGCGTGATCATCAATGACCAGAATCCGAATTGTCATGGAATTGTCTCCTTCAGCGGGCATCGTCACTCAAGTGTATCTACAGGCATGGAGAGATGGACCTCGGTTCCACTGGCTAGATGGCGGATTTGAGCGGTTCCTCCTGCTCGTTCCATGCGGCCGAAAATCGAATTACGCACGCCGTGACGGTCCTCGGGAATCGCAGAGATATCAAAGCCGTCTCCACAGTCTTTAACGAAGATCTCCGAACACTTCGGCCCCACTTCCATGTAGACGCTCACGGGCGGACGTGCATGGCGAATTGCGTTGGAGACGGCCTCGGAAGCAGCGGCGACCATCGCCAACTCACCGGGACCTGGGCGTATATCGGAAACCGTCACAACGCCGACTTCAACACCAAAAGTTGTCTCCAGCGTCGAAATTGCCTCGCGCAGGGCCTCGGCAAGGGAATCTGCCGCTTCTTCACGCCCCGTGTACAACCACGAGCGCAACTCGCGTTCCTGCCCCAGGGCCAGCGCTCGCACGGAGCTTGGATTATCGGCGTTATTGCGGATCAACGTAAGTGTTTGGAGGACAGAATCGTGCAGGTGTGCGGCCACGTCAGCACGCTCAGCTTCGCGTTTCTCGCGCTCTTTCGCTCGCGTGTTTTCTTGGGAAGTTCTCACCCAAAGGGGAATGATCGCGACTCCAAAGGAGAGGATCAGGGAGCCACCCAGGATTGCACCTCGTGCCATATCCCACGGTGATTGCCCACGGAATGAAGCCAGTACCAATCCACTGGCAACCAAGATCATTCCGGCCAGAGTGATGAGGATGAAGAGCGGGTTTTTCCATGAGTGCGCGCGAGTACTCTGCGTCCAAACTGCCGCGATTCCACCAAGGACTAGGACCGCTGCGGCAATATCGCGCAGTCCCGCTACTCCCGTAAAAAGCAGGTAGGCAATTGCAAGGGCAAGACCCACCGCACCCAATCCGACCAAGAGCATGCGCAAGTTGCGTTGGTCGTATTCGCGGCGAACGATTTCTTCTGCCGAGGCCAGCGGAACACGCAGGCGTTCGGGGGCGCTTTGGGCAATGCCGGGATCGTCGGGAAGAGTAAGCCACAGCCAGAGATACAGGAAAAGCGGAACTGCCAAAGCCGGTAGGGCCGCGACGAAAGCAAAGCGAATAATTCCGGCAGACACCCCGAGCATCGAGGCAATTCCCGCACAGACCCCGCCGATCCAAGGCAGAGGCATATCGGTTGAAGACGCGCTGGAACGATGCAGAACACGTGTGGGTTCGCGCAGCTCTGGTGGGTTCCACTGATACCCACGGGGCTTCTGCTCGCCCGATTGCCACACTTGCTGCTCATTGCTCACATCTGTATCTTCACACGAATCGGGAGTGGAAGCGCAAGGCTGGGGAAAGAATCGGGGATCGATCAGGGCATCCCCCCATATCTTTTCGCCATCCATACGGGCACAGTGGAATCATGAACAAAGGATTCATGAAATCGTTGCGTTACTCCGGCTTCTTCCGTGGAGAGCCACGCGTCATCGGCGGCGTGTGCCAAGGTTTGGCACAGCGCTATGGATGGGACGTGAACTCCCTCAGAATTGCCGTCGTTGTTGCCGCGCTCTTCTTCCCCATAGTGTGCGCCCTCTACGCCTTAGCGTGGGTTTTCCTTCCCGAGGCCAAAGATGGCCGTATCCACGTTGACGAAATGCTCAAGGGCAATTTCGATGCTGCGATCATCGGAGCAATCCTCTTAGCGGTCTGTGGCGGTGGGACTTCAGGAATCGCGCTCGGCATCTTTCACGCTTTCGTGTGGATTCCTCTGTTTCTGGTCTTCCCTGTCGCAATTGTCGTGATTGCGGTCCTGCTTGCAAAGCCCAGGCAGACTGGCACTGGCCCCGCACAGGGTCAGTACTGGAGTGCGACACCACCGGCGCAGCCATCCTTCCAGGCGGCCTCATCTTCCTTTACTCCTGCCTCTCCCCAAGGAGAAGAAACCATGCCAGATACAATTCCTGATTGGCGTACGCAGGGTGGCCCGACATCTTCGGACTACTATTCTTTCCCTCCCGCACCGCCTTCGGCGGCACAGACAACAGCGGCTCAGGCCCCTGTGCACGCTCCTTCCGTTCAGACTCCTCCCGTTCAGACTCCACCGGTCCAGACTCCCTTCACCCCCGGTGAATCTCAGCCCCAGGCCTCGGGACAAACAATTCCGCAAAGCGCAGGAAAGCGTTTCGCGCCCTTTGTCACGCAGCCCGCACTCCGCTCTCGAGTCGTCCCCCGCGCTTTGGTCTTATGCGTCTACGGGCTGGTCTTCCTTGCACTGGCAGGAACTTTCTTCCTGCTCTACCGAAATGGATACAGCACCCCGGAACAGGTTGATCGAAGCGTACAGATTGCCTTGACTGGCGCGGCCGCCTGCCTGCTCATCGTCGGCATTGCACACCTGATCGCCGCTCTTCGCGATCGTTCCTCGGTCATGCTCACCATCTTGTCGGTACTAGGCATGTTCTTCGCAATTCCAGCGCTGCTGGGAGGCATGGCATACTCCACCGCCGCTCCGCTCCACTACTCATCCGTGGCGGGAAACATTGATACCGATGCCGATTGGCGCTCAGACACAATTGGAAGTTCCAACGGTTCCAATGTCATCAATCTAGAGCTTGACCTCTCTCATGCGCCCGATGGTCTGACCAAGGACATCACCGTTAACTCCCAGGTGATTCCCTACGCGAACATCCGAGTTCGCGACGGTCAGTCCATTCGCATCGTTGCTCAGAAGCAACCGATTACCTTCGATCTTGATCTCAGTGGCGACCAAAAGTGGAAGGGCTTCGACAGTAATAGCCCCACAGTTCTGACCTCTCCCAGCTGGAAGGAAGGTCAGGGGATCACTGTTTACCTCAATGCAAACCAGCTTGTCACCCTGGACATCGACGAAACGGGAAGCTCTGTCGATCGGGATCCCTGGCCTTCCGCGGTTCCTTCGCCCACACCCAGCGCCGCTCCTTCCACGGGAACTTCTCCATCAGCCAGCCAGAGTCAGTCGCCTTCACCAAGCGCGTCCTCTGAATCACCCGCAGCCGGCCAGCACTGAAAGGAATTGTCATGAGTACAAACGACTTTGACCAGACCACTCCCCTGCCGGTTGGCGACGATGAAACAAAACCGCTGCCTTCCTTCGCAGATGCTCCGATCGAGGACCAAAAAACTACTGCCGAGGCTGACACCGAGGCCGATATCAGCACCGAGGCCGAGGCGCCCGACACTTCTACAGCCTGGACAGGCGCCGCGGCAGGCGCGGGGGAAGGGGCGACGCCCGACTTTACCCCGGCCTCGGAACACACATTTGAGCCGCAAAACACCCCAATTGTTCCCCCCGCTCACGTGTGGTCAGCCGAGGACGTGAAGGAAGCTCCCTATCGGGGCGTGCGCATCGGGCAGCTACTCTGGGCGTGCATCATCATCTTCACTGCTATCGCACTGATTGCCATGGCTTTTGTCAAGGCGGCAAACCTTGCGCTGGTTGCCATTGGGACCCTGGCGATCATGGGTGTGCTCCTCATTATCATTGCGGGAGTCAGCACCGTGATGACACACAAGAAGCGCTAGCTGCGAAGCAAAATCTCCTCGATCATTTCGATCACTGAGGCGGGCATTTCCGAGCGGAATATGCCCGCTTCTTTTCCTCTATCCAGAGTGCGTAGCTGTGGAAGTGCCCGACGCCCTAGACGACGCACCATCGCGTAGGCATCATCTTTCGCCAGAGCATCCATCTCGCAGCGAAGCAGCGCCTGGTAGATATCGTTTTCAACAGGGTTTTCCGCAAAGGTGGGACGCTTTCCACCCGCAAAGGAAACTTCTAGCTCCTTGCTGGCCTCGGCCTCGTGAATTGTCACGCGCGCGCTGAGGGTATCAGGATCGTAAGTAAACTCAGCGGACTCTCCGTTGACACTCACCTGCGTTGGTTTCTCAATGCCTCGCATGGTCACGGTCCACGAGCGGAGCGCGGGCAGCGCATCAGTGCAGCCCTTTGCGGGGTGAATGGTCAGCGTTCCACAGGCGTCGTTGTAAACGATCTTGGTTCGCACTTCGCCGCTGCGCTGCTCGCAATTGACACCTGGGTAGCGGCCATCATCTTCACGCAGGGTGAAGTGTCCATCAGCACCGGGGAAGACAAGGATTTCCAGCGCTTGGGGATTCCCGCAATCGTTAATGTTCTGATCCAGCTCTTGGAGGGGGACAATCCCGCCTGCGGGGGCAAAAACAGGAAGAAGTTCCAGTGGCCGCCAAACATTCAGGCGCAGCCCACCATCCATTTCGGCGTCGTAGCGGCGTCCGGTAAAGAAATCGAACCATTGGCCGCGCGGGAACCACATGCGCGTGCGCTCCTGGCGCGTGTTCGTATCGCGCGGGGTCACCACGGGAGCAACCATCAACTGCGTGCCGAACATGAATTGTTCATGCACGTCGTAGGCGATCCCTTCATCTGGGTGAGACCAGTACATGGGAGTCACCAGCGGCGCGCCCTCGCTGGCGGCACGCCAATTCATTGTGTGTAGGTAAGGAATGAGGCGGTGACGCAGGATCAGCGCATCGCGCATGATATCGCGCACGGGTTGCTGGAAATTCCACGGTTCCTTGCCCACGAAAGGCGACAGACTCGAATGCAGTCGGTTAATCGGGCTGAATACACCCAGCTGGTACCAGCGTGCTTCCAGTTCTTCGTCGCGCACGCCCAGCATGTGTCCGCCAATATCGTGGCTCCACCAGCCATATCCGATATTCGAGGCCGTTGACGTGAAGTAGGGCTGGAATTTCAAGGATTCCCAGCTGACAACTGTGTCTCCGGAGAAGCCCACGGGATAGCGGTGCGATCCTGGGCCCGCGTAACGGCTGAGAATCAGCGGGAGCTCGTGATCCTGCCCCTCACCTTCTGAAGATGCCGCGACCATGTCCATATAGTGCAGGTAGTTGAGGATCCACAGCGGGTCCAGACCTTTTTGACGCGAAACACCGCCCTGTTGCCAATCGATCCACCAAAAATCGACGCCATCAGTCTCCAGATCATGATGCATGTCGAAATAGGCGCGAATGAAGCTCGGATCTGTCAGGTCGAACTCCACCGGTTCTTCGCTGGCCGGGTCAATTCCCATTGTTTCGGCGGCCTTGGGATAGGCATCCTCACAGGCACGTATTCCATCGCGGGGATGCACATTCGCAGAAATACGCAAGCCTCGATTATGCAGGGCTTCCGTAAAAGCTTGAGGATCTGGAATTAGCTCGCGATTCCACGAGTACCCGGTCCATCCTGAGCCAAAGCGTGGATCAACATCGGTGATGTGCCAATCCATATCCAAAACAGCGGTTGTGAATGGAATTCCTTCCGCATCGAAACGATCCATCAGCGCGAGGTACTCATCCTGCGAATAGGGGTAGTAGCGGCTCCACCAGTTCCCCAAAGCCCAACGCGGCAGAAGTGGAGTCGGACCGCTCAAACGGTAGAAGTCGCGAATGGCATCTGCGTAACGGTTCCCGTAGCTGAAGAAATAGATATCAATTTCTGAGTGGCCGCGCGGACGTGTCACGCAACCTGCCTTGCACGCAGCTTCATCACTCTGCAAGAGATTCGATTTCGAGTCATCCAGGACCGCCCATCCATCACGACTGATCAGTCCCATGCCCAATTCGCAGGCCCCGTTCACACCATCCAGAGTGCGCGCGGTCCCCTTGAGGTTTTCATGCGCCTCATCTCCGTAGTGCCACGTGGTCCCAAAGCCTCCTCCCGCGTTCTTAACGACAGCGCTCAGCCCTTCTTTGCTAAAGCTCTGACCGTCAAAAACCAGGCGGATGGAAGAGGTCTCCCACACGTGCATTCCGCCTCGCTGGGAGTAGGTAACTTTTGGAGTTTCCCCGAAACTGCGGTTGAGGACGACCTGCGTCGCCTCGTCTTCAAAGACTCCAGAATCCGACCACTCGAGGCGGACCAGGGCATCGGTCAGGAAGCCGATTCGCCACCGCTCCCCAACAAAAGTGGTCTGGGGGTTCATCTGCGCCTTCACAGAGGGGATGGGAAACATTGGGTCTCCTGGGTTACGGGTTTTTAGGTGGTTGGAAGAAGGTAGTGGGAAGGAAAGTTGTCGGGTTCTCTCATTGCCGAGGCCTCGGCAGGCTTAAGCGACTACTCCCCCGCGCTCAGCGACGGCCTCGTCGGCAGGGTTTGGGGAGGGTCGGTCCTTGACGCTCATTCCCGGCAGCCCTCCAAAACTATAGATGACTGCCTGGACAGCAAAGATCGGAACCGCAGCACCGAAGACCATAAACACGCCCGGCCACTGACTCCAGGTCCAGCCGATGATGACCGTGAAGGCAAGAAGAAGCAGGGTGCACAGCGGGCGGGCCACTGTCATGTTCAGCGACATACGAAGAATCCAAGGAAGGGGTTCATCGAAATTCGCACGTACTGACCATGACAGCGCTGCCACGGTCCAGAACACAAGGTTGAGTAAAAGCAGAAGGCCCGAGACGCCAACGCCGATGACTCCACCCAGGTCGTTCCAATTCACCAGGTAGTAGTCCCACGCCAGGGCGAGGCCGATGAGCAGTTGCACCCAACCGAAGAGATTGGCCTGGGTGAGTTCGTCTTTCCACGCGCGGTGAAACACCGTCCATGTCTGGCGAATGCGCCACGACTGATCCTCGTCGATAAGCCACGTCCGAAAGGTCGCATATGCTGCGGCGATTGAGGGGAAGAATCCTCCCAGGATCAGTCCCATGAGCGTGTGGACGAGCATCGCAACGTTGACGACAAACACCATCAGCACGATGCGGCATAAACGCTCGTAGGTCAGGGCAGCTCTGGTCATTGTTCTAGCCTTTGACGGCGCCGATCATGACGCCCTTGTTGAAGTACTTCTGCAAGAAGGGGTAGATGATCAGCAGAGGAATTGTCGAAACGATAATCACGCCGAACTTGATCTGATCCGCAAAGTTCTGCGAATCCATTGCTGTCATTCCGACTGCGCCAACTTGCGTCTGGTTCGCCAACAAAATGTTTTGCAAGACGTTTTGCAAAGGCTGCAGGTTCTGGTCGCGAATGTAGATCAAACCGGTGAAGTAATCGTTCCAGTGCCCGACGAAGTAGTACAGGCCAATAACCGCGATAATCGCCGTCGACAGTGGCAACACGATCTTGTTGAAATACCCGAAGTACGACAGTCCGTCGACCTGCGCCGCATCATGAAGTTCTTCGGGGATCGAGGCCTCGAAGAAGGAGCGGGCAATGATCATATTGAATACGCTGAAGGCCCCCGGAATGATGAAAACCCAGATGCTGTTCAGCAGTCCCAGCTGTTTCATCAGCAGGTAGCTGGGGATCAGGCCGCCGCCGAAGAACATCGTGAAGGTAAAGAAGAACAAGATCACGCGACGCGGCTTGAATTCTTTACGGGACAGGGCGAAGGCTGCCGGAAGCGTGACGATCAGGTTCACTGCTGTGCCCAAGAGCGAGTAAAGCAAGGTGTTGCGGTAGCCAATCCAGATACGCGTATCTTCCAAGATCTTCAAGTACCCCTTGAAATTAATGCCCTTGGGGAGAACCGTGACTTTACCGGTCGATACCAAGTTCGGGTCTGAGAAAGACGCGACAATGATGAACCACATCGGGTACAAAATTGCCAGAACAATGGCCGCGATGATCAAAGCGATGATTCCATCAATGATCCAGTCAGAGGCAGAGCGCGTTCGCCACAATGCGCCAAGGTTCTTCTTGGGCTTCGGTTCGCTTGCCCTATCCCCCGATGTTCCCTTCCCGGCCGTGTGACCGGAAATCTTTGCGGCAGGTGTTGCTGCAGACATGATTCAGTCCTTTCTTCACGCCGGTTCTAGAACAAGCTGGTGTCGCTGGTCTTCTTTGCAATCTTGTTCGCGGTCACCAGGAAGATGAAGTTCACAACGCTGTTGAACAAACCGATTGCCGTGGAATAGCTGTAGTGGTGGGCCAAGATACCGATGCGGTAGGTATAGGTGGCGATGACTTCAGAGGCCGGGATATTCAGCGTGTTCTGCATCAGCCAAACCTTTTCAAAACCAACACCCAGCACCGAGCCCATATTCAAGATCAGAAGGATTCCCGCGGTCGGCAAGATCGCCGGGATGTCGATGTATCGAATCAACTGCATTCGCCCGGCACCGTCGATTTTCGCGGCCTCGTAAAGCGCGGTGTCGATTGATGACAGCGCAGCCAAGTAGATGATGCAGTTCCATCCGGCGTGCTGCCAGATTTCGCTCATCCAGTAGATGGGCGTGAATGCAGAGGCGGTTCCCATGAGGTCCGCGCCTCCGAAGAACTTACTGATCAAACCGGAATTTGGCGCAAGGAAGATATTGAGCATCGAGACCATGACCACTGTCGAGATGAAGTGAGGCATGTAGGTAATGGTCTGAACGAAAGTTTTCGTTCTCTTGCTTGAGATCTGGTTGATCAGCAAAGCCAGAATGATCGGGGCGAAAAAGCCCATGACCAGGGTCCACAAGCTGATGCGTAAGGTATTGCGGATGATCTGCCAGAACATCGGGTCTTTGAAGAACTGATTAAAGTACTTCAGTCCTTCCCACTTTCCGCCCGTAATGCCCTTGCTGACATCGAAGTCACGGAAAGCCAGCTGGATTCCATACATTGGCCCGTAGCTGAAGATCAGGACCAGAATGATCGCCGGCAAAACCATGATCCACAACTGCCAGTACAGTCGGAAATGGTTCGCGAGGCCCGCGGGAGTCCACCAGGGAGCCCCCTTAGCCTTCGGCGTCTTCTTCACTTTTGTGCTGGCCTGCTTAGAGGCAGGGGTGGAGCGTAACGGCTCTGTGCCGCGTGGCTGAACTTCTGTGGTGGACATAGCAACCTCTTCGTTTCGTCCAAGAATTTAGCCGAGTATGTAAGCGAAGGCCGTCCACGGACGCAGGTGGCGATCCTGCAGTTCCTCGCATGTGAGGGCGGCATCCTGGTTAGTGATGAGGACGCGCTCACGCAGAGGCTCCCCCACCAGTTCTGCAACTTCTGTTGGCAGGTCAACGGTGTCACTGGACAGATTGGCAACGACGACCAAGCTCTCATTCCCCAAGTGCCTTGTGAAGGCGTAGACGGAGTCAGAATCTTGCGCAATTAATTCCCAGTCTCCGGCAACAACAATGTCTTTGGTGTGCCGCAGCTCAATGAGTCGCTTGAAGAAGTGGTAGACCGAATCGGGATCGTCTTGCTGATGCTTTGCGTTAATGACCTCCTTGTTTGCATTGACGGAAATCCAGGGGGCCTGCCCGGCGTCTTCATCGATGAAACCTGCATAGGCTGTGTCATCCCATTGCATGGGAGTTCGCGAATTATCGCGACCCTTGAGAGCCAGCGCATTCATCATTTCGTCATGCGTCAAGATCCCCGCTTCTTCGACATATTGCCTGTAGTGGTTCAGGGATTCGACGTCGCGATACTGGTCGAGGCTGGTAAAGCCTGCGTTCGTCATTCCCAGTTCCTCCCCCTGGTAAATGTAGGGGGTTCCCTTGTGCATATGAAGGACGAGGCCAAGTGCCTTTGCGCTTCGAGAGCGCAGTTCTTCCGTACTGTCGTCTCCCCAACGCGACACGACGCGGGGCTGGTCGTGGTTGCAGTAGAAGAGGCTGGTCCATCCGCCGTCGCGCACAATTTCTTCGTAGCCCGCGAAGACATTGCGTAGGTCGCGAACCTTCCACGGCACGACGGACCACTTCCCTGCTGGACCATCGTCATCAATGCCAACGTGGTCGAAAAGGAAGAGCATGTCGAGTTCTTCGCTGGCTGGGTTGGTGATGTGTGCTGCGCGGGTAATGGAAATACCCGGCCCCTCGCCGACGGTCAGGAAGCCTTCCCGACCCGCAAAGACGGCCTCGTACATTTCATGGAGAAACTCATCCAAGCGCGGGCCATCCGTGCAGAAATCAAAGGGCGAGGAATATCCGTCGGAGCCGACGGCGTAAATTTCCTTATCGGATCCATCGGTTCCGGGGAGCATTCCACGGCTATCCAATGTCTTGGAGATCTGACTGATGACGTCCATGCGGAATCCGTCAATTCCGCGGTCCATCCACCAGTTCATCATCTCGTAGACCGCCTGGCGAAGTTCGGGTCGTTCCCAATTGAGGTCGGGCTGTTTGGCCGAGAACTGATGGAAATAGTATTCACCGCGCTGCGGATCATAGGTCCACGCAGATCCACCAAAATAGCTCCCCCAGCTATTGGGTTCGGCTCCGATTTCGCCAGGGACATGCCCTTCCTTTGCGGGCATCCACCAATACCAGTCTGCTTTGTCGCTGGTTTTGTCACGGGATTCGATGAACCACGCGTGCTCATCAGAGGAGTGGTTAACCACCAAATCCATAATGACTTTCAGGCCCAAGCTGTGGGCGGTGCGAAGCAGTTCATCCATGTCATCGAGAGTGCCGAACATGGGGTCGATGTTCTGGTAGTCGGCAATGTCGTAGCCGTTATCATCTTGGGGCGACACGTACATGGGGCACAGCCAAATTACGTCAATGCCAAGTTCTGCCACATAGGGCAGGCGCCGGGTGATTCCTTGGATATCACCGATCCCGTCGCCATTTGCATCCTGAAAGGAGCGCGGATAAATCTGGTAGACCACAGCGTTCGACCACCAGGGGGTCTTCGCCGCAGCGTTGCGAGTCGCAGCGAAATCAGCATTTAATTGCTTTGTCATCGCAATAACTTTCTCAGTCGTCAACATTGCCGCATGTTCTTGCGAGGGGTTGGAGGCGCGTCTATGCGCTACCCCTTTAGCGTAACAAGTACGCAATCCTTGCGCAAGTATTACAAAACACATTCAGGGGTGGACACTTTCATGCCCACCCCTGAATATTTTGGGTTTCCTCGGAATCATTCCCGCTGATCACAGCGTTTTACTGAGAAGCCCACTTCTAACTCCAGCTTACGCACTTTTCACTATCTCTAGTGGCGCGCATCGAAGCCAACAAAGGGAACCACTACCTTGCCGTCTTCGTTCACACTCAGAGCCTTGGACTGCTCGATTGCACCCGAGATGATGTCAATTGCATTGGAATCCGTGGTGTCCGAGTCATACGGGGACTCATTTGTGAAGATGCCCTTTCCGCCGCCGAAGCGGAAGTTCTTCACGAAGTCAGGACATCCCTTTCCGCCCGCGTAGCATTCGGCCGAATAGATCGGACGAACATTGCCCACGCCTTCCCCATCTTCCGAGGAGGAATAGATCGACACCTGGTACGAGGCCTTTGCCAAGTCCACGCCATCGAGTGCACTGCGGTCAACGGACATCATGATTCGGTCACCGGCAACCTTCAAGGTCACCTCCCCCTTGAGCTTGCCCGCATTATCGTAAACACCCATGTTGTAGGGCAACGACTCTGAACGCCCATCAGCAATCAGAACATAATCCCAACCACCATTGGCAAAGGTGTTCGTCCCCGCTAGCAGAGGCGTCACATCAGTTGAGGTATTGGCCTGGCTGCGAATGTAGATATTCAGTCGCTGAGTACTCATCTGGTTCATGCCCCACGGGTTGTTCACGGGAGCACCCATTCGCGTTACAAACTGGTAGTGATCGTTATCGCGATAGACAGAGGTTTCAAGCAGGTCAAAGCTGCCCGGATTGAAGTTCTCACTCTTGGGGTAAACAACCGTACCGGCACCGTTGTCATCGCCACTGGGATCACTCAAGGTGCCAATCTTGTCACCGAAAGAGTAGATAGTGTAGCTCGCTCGGCTTACCGTGTTTTCGGGTGAGTAGGCGCTCACGCGCACCGAGTTGATCGCGCGATCCAAGGTGAGATCAGCGCTGAATGCACCATCGATAACAGGCAGTTCCGTGTTCGTTCCATTGACCGTTACAACAACGCGATTGCCATCGGTCGTTCCCTTAAACGAAAGATGACGAGAGTCCAAAGAGTCTTGGTCCTTCAGGCCTTCAACGCTCAGCGTCGGCATATTCTCAGGCTTGCCGTCTGCGGTGGCGTTCCAGTTATCCCAGCAGTCTGCATCGAAATCCAAACGTCCAAGCTCATTGGATGCCCAGTTTCCGCCGGCCTTCGTCACGAAGGTGTCACCGACACTGAAGTTACGAATCTCAATACCGTTGTGGTCGACGGTTTCATTGCCAATCATCACCTTCTTGCCCGCCTTATTTGCAGGACGGGTCAGACGGCTCACGACATTTGCTTCAGGTTGCCCATTCCACGAATCCACATGGAAGTTAATGATCTTGAAGTTCTCCATATTCGACAGGGCGTAGATACGGAAACCACAGTTCACACTTCCTTCCACGACGGTGTTGGAAATGGTCCAGTTCTTCAAAGTCGTTGAAGGATCGGAGTAATCGAAGGCGCCACCGTTCCAGTGCGGGGATGAGTTGAATACACAGGTGTTGGTTGCACCCGAGTTATTCATCAGGCTGTGCACGACGGTCGTTCCATCGACCTTCACATTCTCAGTGTTGCGGTAGTTCCAGCCCCACTGGAAGACCGGGCCGTTATCGTTCTTCCACACCACGACATTCGAAACATCGACGTTGCTGTGGTAGAGCTTCATCGCGTCGTCATTCGTATGGAAGAAAGAGCTCTTCATCGTCGATCCGGGGTACAGCTCCATTCCATCGGTCTGCCAGTACCAGGATCCCACTTGCTGGTAGTTACGAACGCGCTGACTGAAGGACTGCTCGTTCGCCCCCTCGATCGCACTGTTACGGGCCACGGCCTCGGCAAACTCAGCATCGCTCATACTGCCCTTTTCGGGGTCAGCAGGTCGGAAACCGTATTCCACGAAGGAGTGGTATGACGGCTCCTTGATGGTCACGCCTTGCAGATCAAGAACCTGATGCGGAGTGGTAGAGGTAAACTTCAGAGCTTTAACGCAGGTGGCATGGCAGTTTGCACCATCCTTATGCTCCAGGGTCTTGTATCCATTCGACATGTCAGTCTCATAGAGGTACTGCTCACTCGAGAGCACACCGTATCCCGTGACCTTGTAGTTCGTGATGTTTTCATTGACCCCAAATTGGAAGGCTCCCTTCACGAAGGCACCGGGCTCAAAGTAGACCCACTTCACGCGATCAGGAAGGTTTGCAGAGTACTTGTTCGTCATCCAGTAGGTACCGGCCTTGAAGTACACAATGTCGGTATCGACGGTATCTAAGTTGGTGACCTCACCCGGGGTCACGTAAGTAATCGTTCCGTCGGCCTCGGTGGGGATGGTTGTCGGATCGACGCGCGAGGCCCAGGGCTGAGCAAAGAGCAACATGGAGTTCTTCGGCTCGGTTCCCACGTATTCGTGACCTTCTCCGCCCTCAAGGGTGAGCCCACCCTGGTAGCGGTACACATCCATAAGTTCGGGGGCAAACTCTACGGATAGACGGTAGCCGTCGTTACTCTGAGGAATGTACAGACGCACAGTCTTGTCGTCCAGCAGCTTCTTTTCAATATTCGCCTTGGCAGGGCGCACAGTAACCTGATTGGCATCGGTTAATTTCGCCCCAGTCTGCAAAGTGACATCGACGTAGACATCGGTGTCATATTCGAACGAGGACCAGCTCATGGTCACGTGATTGTCGGCTTGGAACTTTGCACCATCGTCGTTGAGGTCCGAACGCATGGGGTTACCGTTGCGCGGGATCGACATATAGGTAAACGAACTATTGTCCGAATCAGTACCGTCGACAGCCGACACCGATACCGAATAGAAAGGTGATTCACGGACCTCATTGTTAGCAAGGGGCTTTTCGGCGTCTTTCACGCCATTTTCGTGCCACCAAGTACGAATTTTATCTTCGCGCGTAGGAGTTTTTTCTGGCTTCGGCGTTGGAGTGGTCTGCTCTTGGCCAGGAATCTGCGGGGTTGTATCGCCATTTGTTGGGCCAATAATAATGGTCACTCCACCGACACCGATGACGATCGTCGTAGTCACGGTGACGAAGATGGCCACAACTCGATGACCAGCAAAAATAGTGATCAACGGATGGTGCATATGGAACAGATGAGGGATATGCCCGAAGGCATGGCCCACCGCCCCAAACACTCGATGGAGAAATCCAAAGAACATCAGTTACCTTCCTCATTCAGGAACTCAATGTGGGTGAAATGCACTGCGGCAGCATTGCAGCAATGCGAAAGAGATATGGAGGGAGGAAAGTTGATGGGGGGGAATTCTGCACTCAAGACGTATACAGAAAACCCAGGTGTAGAAAACTGGCGTGCCCTATGAATTCTCACAGGGCACGCCAGCCGTGAACTACTTGGTGAACTTCGCCGACTTGTCGACGGACTGAGTCTTGAACATGGAGTTCAGATCAACGCCCTGCTGCTTCATCTGAGCCTTGTAGGCATCGTAGATGTCCTGCTTGACCTTGATGCTCTCTGCAAGGTGGTTTGCCTCGAGATCAGCAACGTACTGATCCCATTCGTTATCGACACCACCCTTGGTGACCCACTGTGCGAACTTCGCCATCGCGTTCTGGTTGATACCGGTTGCATTACGAGAGAGGATATCTGCCTGCTCATCAGTGGTCGGCATGTTTCCATACAGAACATCAGAGTTGAGGTCGATATTGGACCAATCATTGTTGTAGACAGCGTCCACGGGGAAGACCTCGGTGTGTTCTGCGGGCAGCTTCAGCTTCCATTCGCTGTTGATCCACACGGGAGCGCGGTCAGCAAGCGAGTTGGTGAACTGCCAGTCACCGGCATTCTTGCTCTTATCAGCCGGTTCGAGAACCGTGTAGGTGCCATCAGCTCCCTTTTCGACGCACTCACCGAATGCACCGTAGGTTGCCTGAATACCAATCTCAGGCGTGTAGAAGGAATCCAGCAGCTTAAGTGTTGCTTCCTTATTTGCAGGCTCAGCCTTTGCAACGATCTGGTTGGCGCCATAGGCCATTGAGTCGCCGCCCCATGCCCACACAACCGGAGTGGTCTGCCCATCCTTCGCCTTCAGGGACGGAATGGTGATGTACTGCTTGCCCAGCTCAGAACCGAAGAGATCTGAGGGGGTCCACATCCAGGACATACCAACCGTTGCGGTCTTTCCATCACCCTTTGCATGACCGGTGTAGGTGGACCAGTCGTGGGTGAATGCATCCTGAGCAATCAGGCCTTCCGACCACAGCTCGTTCATGAACTTCACGAAGTCCTTGTAACGCTCATCGGTCAGGTAGTTCTTCACGGTGCCCTTATCGGCGTACATTCCCAAGCTGGAGTCAGAGCTCAGGGTAATGCCTTCGGAGCTCAAGAATAGGTTGGGATTAAAGCCTTCAAATCCATTGGTTCCGGGCTTGTTGAAGTCCAAGGGAATCTCATCAGCAACACCGTTGCCATTGGGGTCCTGGGTCTTGAATGCCTTGAGCACTGTCTTGAGTTCATCCCACGTGGTGGGAACTGCCAAGCCCAGCTTGTCAAGCCATGCCTTGTTAATGAACATGTGGCTACCGGTATTGGCCGAGAGAGGAACGGTGGAACGACCCACGCCGAGGATCTGGTTCTTGGTGTTGGTAGAAACGATCCGCGAGTAGGGTTCTGCATCGAACATCTTCTTCACGTTCGGCAGGTTGCCCAGTTCAGGAGTGAGGTCCATGAACAGCGAGCCAAATTCTGCCATATCGCTTGAATCAAAGCCCGCAATGGTCAGGTCGGCAACATCGCCGGCTGCCAGAGCGGCACTCTTTTGCTGATCCCACGAGGATGCCGCGGTCTCCAGCCACTTGATGCTGCATCCACATGCAGTTTCAAGGTCCTTCGTCCACTTCAGGTCACTCATGGGCTTGGTGCGCGCGTCCTTAACGATCTGGACGGTCACGACGGGGCGGCCATCCGATGCGGAGTTGTCGGATGATGCGCCTTTGGAACATGCGCTCAACGCCAATGCGGCAACCAGTGCGCTTGCCAGTACGGGCGCCACAGGTGAATGTTTCATCATTGGAGATAATCCTTCCTTAGATTATCGTTCGCTTGCTGTGAAGCTATGCAGCTATGCACTCTCAGAGAGCCGATCCACAATGACCAGTTCCTTCTGACAGACATGACTGTAACAATGAAAGCAAGTCTTGCGCAAGCCTTTCATGCCTTTACGTAAATAACGATTTCATATACACTTAGGGCATTCAGGTAACTCCCACCCAATCCAATGGTGGAATACGGAGACAATAGTGAAAACACTTGCAGACGTTGCCGCTGAAGTCGGCGTCAGCCAAGCGACGGTATCGCGCGTTCTCAACGGAAAACCAGGCGTTTCCGACGATACTCGCCAGGCCGTGCTCAATACTGCGAAAAGCATGGGGATTACGAGCACTGTTGGTCGTAATCAGCCTCGACATGTAGCAGTCGTTACCCCCAACTTGGTCAATCCCGTTTTCGCATCTTTACTCACGGCAATAAGTACTCAACTGACGGCACGCAATATTTTGCCTTTCTTGTGTACCTACACATCTGGCGGCACCAGCGAAGAAACACTGCTGTCAATGGTGCTTTCAGAACAGATTGATGGTGCGATCTTCCTTTCCGGCCAGTACGACTCCAAGGGCAACGACTATTCGATCTATCAACGCCTTGCTGAGCATCGAATTCCAATGGTTTTCATCAATGCGGGCGATCCCGACTTGCCGGGTTACTTCATTCGCACAGATGACCGCCTGGCAACGGAAATGGCTCTTCAACACCTGGTCAATCAGGGGCATACGCGCATCGGTTTGCTTTTGGGGAATCCAAACCACTACCCCAGTATCACGAAATACAACTCTGCCCTTGACTTTGCGAACCGTACAGGGCTCGACCTCAAGCCGCAGTATGTGGAATGGGCACCCTACGGCTTAGGTACCGCACAGGCTGCGACAGCACGTCTGATAGATGCAGGCGTGAGCGCAATCGTGTGCGCCAGCGATGAACTGGCCTTGAGCGCTTTCAAGTCACTGACACTCCAGGGCCTACAGGTTCCCGATGACATTTCCATCGTCGGCTACGACGACTCCAGCTACCTCGGCTACATTTCTCCGGGGCTGACAACTATTCGTCAGCCGGTCGACGCCCTGAGTAGCGGTGCCGTCTCCGCACTGGCAAGCCTGATT
>UWSI01000023.1 GCA_900541895.1 uncultured Actinomyces sp.
TTGCGCGGTGACTGCCGGGTGGATGGTCGTTCGGTCGGCGCAAAACGATAATTTATATGCCATGCTGCAGACGCTCTACGGCTACTGGTTCTTGCAGTTCGACTTTCCCGACGAGAACGGTCAACCATACCGCTCGTCCGGCGGACGAATGGTCTGGAACAACCAGCTCAAGCGCGAGATACCTGCAGGATGGCGAGTCGGAGCTAACGAAGAACTCTTCGACGGAATCCGCACCGGACTCAACCCACGTCAGAACTTCAGCCTCCGAACTCAAGGGATCGCTTATCTAACAGTGAAGAACTTGACGAAGGATGGCGGTCTGGACTTTGCCTCATGCGACTACATCGACGAGGAAGCGATGGAGAAAGTGCGTCGCCGCTCCGATCTGCGCGTTGGAGACATTCTCTTCGCGAGCATCGCACCGCTTCGGCGATGCTTTCTAATCTACGAGGAACCACGAGACTGGGAGATCAACGAATCCGTTTTCTCGATCAGGCCGCGACGCGGTGTTACGACGCCTGAGTACGTCTACTGCCATCTCATGAGCGATGCTTTTGTGAAACAGGCCGAACAGAGCTCAACGGGAAGCATATTCAAGGGCATCCGCCACGAAACACTGAAGGGCTTGATGACGGTCATCCCGCCCGAGACCGTTGCGCAATCATACGCATCCGCAGTCTCTCCGATTATGAGAATGCGCAACGACAATCTGGAAGAGAACAGGAAGCTACAGGAGCTACGCGACTGGTTACTGCCGATGCTGATGAACGGTCAGGCGACGGTGGCGAGTTCAGATAAATTATCGTTTGGAGCGAGGTGCTCCCATCGGCGGCGGGGCAACCCAAGCCGGGAGCAGCCGCCGACCTGCGTTCTCCCCGTTGACGGAGGACGACATGAAGCAACAACTCATCGCGGACGTTCTACAGGGCATGCTCAACGTGCTCGACAACGCCCAGCTCAAGCAACTCAAATCCACCCTGCATCGCGTGATTGAAGACTACGAAGTGGAGTCAGGCCAACAGAAGCGAGACAATGACGATGGTCTGCTCGACGCCTTCATTGCAGCGAAACGTTTGGAAGGTTGTTCTGAGAAGACGCTCGTCTACTACGAGCGCACTATCACAGCGATGCTCAACGGCACCTCGATCTCAGCAACAAGGATACGAACCGAGGACCTACGCGCCTACTTGACCACGTATCAGCAGGAACGTGGTTCAAGTCAGATCACCATCGACAACATACGGCGCATCCTCTCCAGCTTCTTCGCATGGCTCGAAGATGAAGACCACATCGTCAAAAGCCCCGTTCGGCGCATCCACAAGGTCAAAGCGGCCATCAGGGTCAAAGAGACCTACACAGACGAGGAACTGGAAACGATGCGCGACCGATGTCCAACATCGCGTGACCTTGCGATAATCGACATGCTGGCCTCCACCGGCATGCGCGTAGGTGAGCTAGTGAAGCTCAACAGGGCAGACATCGACTTCGGGGAACGGGAGTGCGTTGTGCAGGGCAAAGGGAACAAAGAACGGGTCGCCTACTTCGACGCACGAACCAAGATCCACCTGCGTGAGTACCTCGACCGACGTGACGATGATGACCCCGCACTGTTCGTCGGCCTGTATGTGCCACACAGGCGGCTAAGCATTGGCGCAATCGAAGCAAGGTTGAGACAATTGGGGGCAGCGCTGAACATCGAGAAGGTTCACCCGCACAAGTTCCGCAGGACGCTCGCGACGAAGGCCATTGACAAAGGCATGCCAGTGGAGCAGTTGCAACACCTACTCGGTCATCAACGCATCGACACCACGCTGCAGTATGCGATGGTAAGACAGACGAACGTGAAGAACGCCCACAGGCGATACATCGGATAGAGCGGACAGGACATAGTGGAGACCAAGACGCTGGCCGAGATAGGCACCGTGGTCACGGGCAAAACCCCGAGCACCTCCCGTCGCGACTACTACGGTGGCGACGTTCCGTTCATCACCCCAACCGAGCTTCATGCAGGTCGCACTGTAGGTCAGAGCGCAAAGACGCTGTCCGAAGCAGGGCTTCAGTCGATCAAAGGGAGCATTCTCGAAGGCACCAGTGTTCTAGTTGGCTGTATCGGTTGGGATATAGGCAACATCGCAATGACGAATGATCGGTGTGCGAGCAACCAACAGATCAACGCAGTGACGTCGATCATCTCAGAGGTGAATCCTTCATATCTCTATTACTGGCTCTCGACGAAGAAGGACTATCTGTTCTCTATAGCCTCGGTGACTCGGACGCCGATTCTCAGCAAGAGCACGTTCGAGCAAGTGAAGGTACCCGTGCCAAGCCGAGATGTTCAGGACGGTATCGCACACATACTTGTGAGCATCGATGACCAGATCGCCACGAACGATCAGGTAAACGATAATTTATCTGAACTCGCCACCGTCGCCTGACCGTTCATCAGCATCGGCAGTAACCAGTCGCGTAGCTCACCAAGACGCGAACTCTCTTGTACACGCTCAATGATTGATCGCGCAACCGGAATCTGGTTGAACGCTGTAGCTACTGATTCCGAGTACGCCACAACCACGTCTAGAAGATCGTCTGCTTTGACTGTTGGCATGCGAGTGCCGGTCGATGATCGAACGGCGTGAGAGAACATCTGCTCACTTGTGAGCGTTGCCAGCGCGAAGTTGTAGTCGTCCACTCTAACCGGTGAGAACGAATGAACTGTGCCCACGACTACGCCATTGCATGGGGCGATACCGGCCTTCTTCAAGTATGGTCGTATGGCACCGAACAAGATGTCACCTTCGCTCATCTGGTATAGGTTCGACGAGAAGGCATCGCTTCTGCTCAAGTTGTTCAACGCAATCGATCCTGTGGGCATCACGCTGAGGTCGATGGTGGGTTCGACGGTTCCGTAATCGAATGCTTTGCGGTTCTTCTTCAGAAGTTCACGCAACGTCACTGCGCGCCACCCGGCGGGTATCTCGCGCTTGAGCTGGTCATTCCATACCATTCGTCCGCCGGACGCACGGTATGGTTGACCGTTCTTGTCGGGGAAGTCGAACTGCAAGAACCAGTACCCGTAGAGCGTCTGCAACATGGCCTGTAAATTATCGTTTACCTGATTGTTCAGTTCGATCTGTTGTTCGATTGAGTACAGTAAGTCGCCGATCTGAACTTGGGAGTTTAGATCAGGTAGATCAACTTCGACATGCGAGAAGATTGCTTCGTTGAAGCTTGCTCGAGTTGTCATCGTCGTTACGCTGTTGATAATTCTTCTGAAGTACTCGCTGCGTAGAAAGAAGCCCATGAACCGTGGGTCTGGGTTTGACGGATCGCGCGGACGTAGTCGCTTGGCGAAGCCACTGAATGTTGCGTTTGGATGGTCTTGGAGGGCGACGCTACTCATTGCGAGTTCGTCTAGGGTCTCGCTGGTTCTTGTCAGAAACACGTCGCCTTCCCGAACCGAGAACTTCTCCTGTTGCTCAGGGGTAGTGTCCATAAGTTCAGTTAGGCGCTCTGGGATGAAGTAGTTGTTGTAGATGTCTTTGAAGGCTACGAAGGGAGCGCCGTGGCCAGCTTGATCCTTCGTAGTTGAGATACCAGAGCTGATTTCATAGAGATCTGCAAGGCGGTGCCGCTTGAACTCACTCATAGCTCACCATGCCGAGTTGAGTCATGATTTCATCTTGCAGGTTCGCGCTCTTGGTGAAGAGGTCTTGGAGCGCGGCTTGGTATTCGGCCATTTGGGCTTGGAACTCTTCGGGGGTGAGGTCGACGTACTCGATCTTGACATCGAAGTATTGGCCTGCTGCGAGGGAATAGTTCTTTTCTTTGATGTCGTCGTAGCTGACGATTACGGAGAAGTCGTCCACAGCTTCTTGTTTGGTGAACGTCTCGACAATCTGATCGATCTCCTCTGCGCGGAGGCGACGTTTCTGGATACCGCGTTCTTTGTAGAGTTCACCAAGTTTGGATGCATCTATCAAGATGACGTTGTCACTGTCACCCGATTTGTCGAAGAACAGTACGGAGACGTTGGTGCCGGTGTTGGCAAACACGTTGGGTGGCATGCTGACTGCGCCGTAGACGATTCTGCTGTCGATCAGGCGGTGTAGCACGTCCTTCTCGACGCCGCTTTTGGCGGTCAGGAAACCTGTGGGTACGACGATTGCGCCTTTGCCCTCCGATTTGAGGGAGTTGATGACGTGCTGGATAAATAGCGGATAGATCGCCATCTTGTCTTTTTTCTTCGCGGGAACCTTCGGTACGCCGCCCCAGAAACGTTCAGGCATCGCGGACAGTCTCTCTTGGGTGTCCGAGAAGTCCATTTTGAAGGGTGGGTTCGATACCACATAGTCGAACTGTCGAAGCTCGGATCCGTCGTCGCTCTTGTGATACGGCTGGGTGAGCGTGTCACCCTGAACCGCGTGATCCAGCGACGAGACCAGCGAGTTGAGGATGAGGTTCAGCTTGAGCATCTTGTTGCTGCGCTGGGAGATGTCTTGGGCAAAGATCGTGCATCTGTCTTCACCGATTGCGTGGCTGAGCGCCATGAGGAGCGTTCCGGTTCCGGCTGACGGATCGTAGCACTCGACGTTGTGGAGGTCGTGTTCGTCTCCAACGAGTAGCCTGGCCATGATGGTGGCGATGGCGTGCGGCGTGTAGTACTCGGCGTACTTGCCTCCACCGGCGGTGTTGTAGTCCTTGATCAGGTATTCGAACACTGCGGCGAAGAAGTCGTAGTGCTCTTTGAAAGAATCCTCGAACGAGAAGTTCACCAGCTTATCTATAAGCGCTCTGGCGAAAGCCGCGCGTTGTGCATCATCGGTGACGTAGATGGTGAGCCGCTCAAACAAGGGGATCTTGGTGCGCTCAGTGGTTTGGGTCGAGAAGATTTCGATGTTGTCATTTGCGATGTCCAGCATGATTGCGTCGAAGATCGCGTCAAACTCGCCCTTGGCTTGTTGGTTCCACAGGTTCGCTATAAGGTGTTCAGGCTTCAGACGCGGAACGTCAGGGGAGAGCAGATCAAGCAGATCGAGCCGCTCGTCCTCGCCCATATGAGCGTAGGCGACTTCCCACTGGTCAGCATCGGCGAGCGCCGGGCTGAGCTTCTTGACCTCGTAGCCGAATTTGTCATTGAGGAACTTGTACAAGAACACCTGTGTGATGATCTTGTACTCGTTGCCGTCGTTACCCAGACCGTACGTTTGGCAGGTTGCTTTGAGGGCGTCGATGAGTTCATCGGTGTCCCTCTTGATGTCTTGGCTCATGAAGTTTGATCCTTTCATCATGCAATCGTGTGTGCGCCGGTGTACTGGTCGCGGTATTGCCGGGTGATGCGTTCTTGCATGAAGGTTTTGTCGGCTCGGGTACCGTTGAGGTTGAGTTCTGCTAGAGCTAAAGCCAGAGTCTGCATCACGACCTGGGAGAAGTACCCATCGGTTCTCAGAATGTCGGCTCGTTCGTATATCTTGTAGTCAATCTCTTTCTTCACGACAGTAAGGAACTCGACGAGTTCCTCGTCATATTCGAACCCCATAGGTGGCTGCCCTGATCTGCGGCGCCGTTCACTTTCCTCCCGAATTCGTTTGTGAACACGCACAAACTTCGGGTCGGCGTTGTATCGACGCAACAAGGCATTGTTGCGTCGCTTGATCTCGATGAGGCGATTCATGACTTGGTCGAGGGCGCGGTCTTCTTCGTCGAAGGCGCTCATCGAGTCGATGACGAAGCCACGCTCCTTGAACCGATGCATGAAGGCGTCGCGGAGGGTAACGAACTCGGGGTCTTCTTGATCTATGTTCGCTGTGAACTCGCGAATCGCGCGCCTCCACTTCGCTTGGAACTTGTCGCCTGCACCGGCGAGGATGTTCAGTTCCTCTTCGTTCTTCAGACGGAACTTGAACTCAATGTCGAGCATCGCCTCGTTGATGACCCGTCGAGTTTCATCGGTGCTTGTGAACGCTTCTTTCTGGTTGAGGATACCAATGGCGTTCTCAACTTCGGAGAGCAGGGAAGGGAGCTTCTCAATGTTCATTCGCTCCATCGCGGCCTTGAGGTCATCATCGCCGAAGGCACGTGCGAGGTTCATGCCTTCCCGGATTGACTGCAGGGCTTTCCGGAGTTCAACGAGTATCTCTTTCTCGTCGACCCCTGCTATCTGGCGGCTGAATTCCTCAGCGTTATCGAGATCGTAAGTGAAGAGGATGTTCCTGGCCTCGCGTACTTGAGCGACGAGCGCGGCGGGATCCTCGATTACTTGTTCAATCGCGGCGCGCCCGTCCTCTCCCGTTTCTTCTGGGTCGTTGAACTTGTTGAGTTCCTTGAGGTAGGCCGCGTTGGTTTCGTCAAAGTTCTGTTTGATGTCTGCGAAGTCCACTACGTACCCGTACTTGTGGTCTTTGTAGGGGCGGTTGACACGCGTCAGCGCTTGGAGCAGGTTGTGGTCTTTGAGTTTTCGACCGAGGTACAGACGTTTGAGTCGGGGTGCGTCGAACCCGGTGAGAAGCATGTTGAAGACGATCAGGATGTCTACGGTGTAGTTCTTCTTGAAGTCTTTGATGATCTGCTTTTGGGTGTCTTTGTCATCGCTGTCGAATAGGATCAGGCCAGCGCGCAGCTTCGACGGGTTACTGCTCGTCGCGTTGAGTTCGGCCTGGATTTCATCGAAGTACGCGGCGAGGTTCCGAGCTTGTTGGCTGGTCTCGCAGATCACCATGCCGCCAAGGCTGTCGTCACCGTTGATCGTACGGAAGCGCTTGAAGTCGGTGATGACGTAGCGAAGCAGTTCTTTAACGTAGTGCTCGTGTTCGACGATTTCCTTCTTGCTGACCTCTTTCTTGAGTACCAGATGGTCGAGGCTGTCGTAGATCTCAGAGAGCTTGTCCCGGTAGGCGGTCTCGATGTCCTCGCGGATGATCTTGAGGGTGTAGCCATCTTGGATTGACTTGTCGTAGTAGTAGGTGTGCAGGTAATCGCCGAAGACTTTCCAGGATGCACGCTCATCTTTGAGTAGCGGCGTGCCAGTGAGCGCGATCTTGACCGAGTTGGGGTCAGATTCGAGCATGTTTGCCAGGAAGCTACCTTTCGGGTTGTAGCCTCGGTGCGCCTCATCGATGATGAACACTCGTTGCAGGTTCGTCGCATAGGCAGATGCATCGATCTTGGTTTTATCCTCGTCGAACCGTTGGATGTTCACAACGGTCACTTCGCGCCGTCCCGAGTCACCCTCAAGTGATTGATTCGTGCGGAACTGTTCCATCAGTTCTACACGTGAGTTCGCGGTCTTCACTTCCAAGCCGCGCGCTTCGAACTCTTGCGATGCTTGCTCTAGAAGGTCGAGACGGTCAACGATGAAGTAGAACTTCGCCACTTTGTTATGCGCCGCGAAATAGTCGGTCAGAACGTTGTTCAAGTAGTAGGACAAAGCCGTCTTGCCGCTACCTTGCGTATGCCAAATGACCCCAGAAGTGACGCCCTCATTGAGCCGTTGACGTACCGCCAAGGACGCGAACAACTGTTGGTAGCGCATGATGTGCTTTTGATCGGTGGATTCGATCTTTCCGTCAACCTCACGGTCGATTCGCACGTAGGCAATCCCGTACTTGATGAGGAACAGCAGCCGCTCTGGGGACACCATCGAAGTGAGCACCCGGTTCGTTGGCGTGTTCTCTTTCAGATTCGTGGCGTACTCAGGGGTGGTGCGAATGACTTGAACGTTGTAGTCATCCAAGATCCGTCGCTCGACGTCATCGTCGACCTTTGCGTAGGGGAACTGGGCATGGAAGGGTGCCTCGGCTGACCCTGCTGGGTTGTCTTCACGGAATGTAGAGAACTTCGTATCACCGCGCGCGCCCGTGCAGTAGAAGACACCCTGGATCGGGGTGATGCCTCCCTCCGCGTCGTACTCCATGTTGTTGGAGAAAATCATCAACTGCGTGATGTTGATGAATCGGCGGAACTTACGATTTGGGAAACGCCCACGGTTCATGCGCGTGCTCTCAGCAACCATTCCACCCCGATTGTTTGGCTTCTTCACCTCCACAAAACACAGAGGGAGACCATTCACAAAAAGGGTGATGTCCGGGCGGAACTCGTCCTGCCCGTTCTTGCACGTGAACTCAGCAGTGAAATGAAACGTGTTGTTCGCGGGATTGTCGAAGTCAACCAACTTCACTGGGCTTGAACTGACCAGACGGTTGTAGAAGCTCCAACCCAGGTCGTCATTGTCGAGTTCCTGTCGGATGCTACGAAGCACCTCGTCAGCGCGGCCCGCATGCTCGGGGTTGAGCTTCTCGAACTGAGACTTGAACACTTCGATGAGGATGTTCGTATCCGGGTCATATACGGTACCGGCCACGTCCTCGGTGACCTTACCGAAGTAGGTGTACCCCAGTCTGGTCAGATGAATCATCGCTGGCATCTGTACCCTGGTCGCCTCATCAAAAGTCCGCATTCGTGTCATAATCTAGGCTCCTTCGCCTCCAACAACCTCGACGATGTCTGCGATGTCGCAGACAAGGGTCTCGCAGATTCACACGAGCACATCAGTCTGTACGTTGCCGCCTCGCCCGAGCTTCGCCATGGTAGATGGCGAGATCTTTGCCATGGTCTGGAGCTGGGTCTTGTTCATCCCTTTGTCGATCAACAGTTTCCAAAGCTTGTTGTAGCTGAGCTTCATTCCTCGCCCCTTTCGTCCATCGTGTTCCATGCCCGCCCGTACAGTGATGCTGTGCCCTCGCCAAGCTCGAAAACCGTGTGGCTTTCAACCGTCGCTTGGGTTGCAGCGGTGTACAACAGGTGCTTGTCGAAGGCAACGAGCACCTGCTTTCTGTACCGCTCACTCTCCACGTACAGTAGCATGATCTTTTCGACAGGCTCGTAAGCTGAAGCACTGACAAATCGAACAGGATGAGGTTCTTAGCTTTGGTGCCGTCGCCTTTGTCTCTTGGTGTGCCGAACTGGTAGGTCTGATTACCCTGGCTTCCCTCTTTCAGCTTGAACTCGGGAGGGTTCTGACTGTCACCGTAGATTGCCTTGTTGCCATCAGCCAGCGCTTGGTTGAGCTTCCCGGTCATTTCTCCCAAGAGCGCTGGCCGTCTGTTCGCGAGTTCCTCAGCCGCTACCTTGACTTCTATCTTGGCGGCCTGCGCCTTCTCGAAGGCGTCGATCTGAGCGGTGAGGCGTTGAATGGTCGCGTTATACCGACCGGCATCAGCAAGCTCCTGGTCGTTGAGGTTCGAAGAGATACTGATGGCGGCCATCTGGGTACGAACCTGATTGATCTGTCCATCCAGCACGTCGGCAATCTCGTTGTAACGAGCCTGTTGTTCATCGAGTTGTCGGTCGAGTATTCCGGTCAGCTTGCGATGGAAGCCTTCTATCTGACGCAATGCCACGATGTTCGCGTCAGGGAAGAAAACGCCAAGTTCGTTGATTTCCTCGGTGTCGATTTCTGGGGTACCGCGACGGGTTCTTGGAGGGGTCTGGGTTTTCGGATCGTTTGTTTTGAGAGGGTTGTTTTGAGTAGTCCCGGCTGCTTGTGGCCGGGCAGAATGGATGACCATGAGGAAGTTTTCGAAGCACACGCCTGAGCAGATTGTCGTGAAGCTGGAGAAGGCCGAGGCGTTGCGAGGTGAGGGTATGAGTACGGCCTAGGCTTGCCGCGTGCTGGGTATCAGCGAGGCGACATTGTGTCGGTGGCACCAGCGTTATGGGTCGATGAGTCGTCGTGAGGCCAAGGAACTGCGTGAGTTTCGCGAGCAAAACGCGCGCCTCAAACAGTTGCTGGGACAAGCAGAGCTGGAGAAAGCAGCGTTGCGTGAGCTCGCGGAGGGAAACTTCTAGGCCCGGCGCGCAGGCACGACGCTGTGAACCACCTGATCGGCCAGGGGTTTTCTCAGCGCCTTGCATGCCGCGTCGCCGGGCTGTCCCGGTCAGCGTATTGCCGGGCTCGCGCGGCGGGCGGGGCGAAAACGCTGCGTGATCATGGGCCTGTGCGCCAGTGGATGAACGATTGTGCCGCCACGCATCGACGGTGGGGCTATAAACCTGCCTGGGCGCGGGCCAAGAGTGAGGGCATTGTCGTGGGGCGTGATACGTTCCGGCGCTTGGGCGCACCGAAGGGGCTGCGCGTGCGAGCGCGCAAAGCGCACAAGACCCGCACCGCGCCACATCTACAGCACCTGGTCAGGGCTAGCGTTCCTGGACAGGTGTGGCTCGTTGATTTCCAGTTTGACTCGGACTGGAAGGGGCGTGTCTTGAAGGTCTGTAACGTCATTGATGAGTTCACGCGCCAGCACCTGGCTTTGCGCGTTGAGCGGCGCATGGGAGCCGCCGACGTGATCGAAATGCTTGACCTGGCTGTCCTCACCCATGGGACACCCCAGGTGCTGCGCGCCGATAACGGGCCCGAATTCATCGCCGCAGCCATGGGAGGCTGGGCCAGCAAGCACGACACGCTACAAGCATTCATACCCCCAGGCCAACCCTGGCTGGGCGGATTCGTGGAGTCCTTGCACAACCGCATGCGCGACGAACTCCTCGAGGACAACATGTTCGAGGACCTCTCCCCCGCCTCCAGCAGCGAACCCGACCTGTTCGCTGACCTGGCGACCGCCTCGGAGAGCACCTCGGATGGGGCGGCCACGGCCTCGTCCCTGGATTTCTCGCGGCCAATCGGCGACCAGATCCCCGTAATTCTGGACGGGTACCGCCGCGTCGATAACGTCACGGACGCGACGCTGACCTCGTACCGGGAGCATTACGGCGATGCGGGGATCACGAAGGAGGACATTTTCTTCTACGTGTATGCGCTGCTGCACCACCCGGAGTATCGGGAGCGCTACGAGGATGATTTGAAGAAGATGCTGCCGCACATTCCTCGCGCGGCGGGTTTCCACACCTATGCGAGCGTGGGCCGCGAACTGGCGGACCTGCACGTGAACTACGAGCGGGTGGAGCCGTATCCGTCAGTACAGGAGGAGGCAAGCCTGCACGCGCCCGCGGACCCGTGGGAGCGCTACCGGATCGGCGAGCGCAAGATGCGTTTCCCTGCGTTGGGGCGCCGCGATAAGGACGTCACGCGCTTGGAGTACAACGACTACATGACACTGACGGGCATTCCGGCTGAGGCGCAGGGCTATTCAATTTCGGGCCGTAGCCCGCTGGAGTGGATCATCGACCGCTACCACGTGAAAACGGACAAGGCGTCGGGCATCGTCAACGACCCGAACGATTTCCTGCGCGAGCAGGGCCGCCCCGACGCGGTCGTGGACCTGATCAAGCGCCTGGTGACGGTATCCATGCGAACCCAAGAGCTCCTAAAGACCCTGCCGCCCCTTGAGATTCCGGAGGTGCAGGGCTGAGTTCCGCAGATCTGCTCTGATCCCCGGATAGTCAGCAGCGCATGACTTGCACCACCAGTGGCCCAAATGGCGAGATTTCAGCTCCTTGACACCCCGAGAACGCTAGATCGGGGCTAACCGTTCAGCCCGCCCCAGCACATGCTGGGAGCGGGCTGGATCTTTTTAAGGAACTCAACGGAGATGTTGACCATGTCGAAGTCGCTGAAGCCTGGCACGACCATAAGTGATCAGATTTCGATCCTTCAAAGCCGCGGGATGTCCATCGATACAGACCTGGCCACCCAATGGTTGATCAACGTCAGCTACTACCGCCTATCCGGCTCTTCAGAGTTGAGTGTGGGTGACCGGGTGTTGGTCGGGGGTTGCGGGTAGAGGTCGAGGTCCTTGATGATGAGCGGACTTCTACCCCCGCTGTCTTCAAGGACCTCGGGCGGTGTCTCACCCTACCTGCTACTGCTGGCCTGCGTCGCTTGATCGTTGTGATCGGTGTGATCTGCTCGTCAACTTGGAGGGTTTCCATCTGATGAGTGTGGCTCGCACCCCCAGAAGCTCTGGTAGTCGATATTGAGTCATGCAACCAGCTGGTTGGCTGCCCGAGTTGTGGGGTGATCGCGCAAGGTCACGGGCGCGTGATGGTAGAGGTGATTGACGCGCCCTGGGCCGGGATTCCGGCAAGGATCCGGTGGCACAAACGACGCTGGCGGTGCCTGGAAAAGACCTGCCAGACGGTGACATTCCTGGAACATGACGAGCGGGTGTGCGCACCCCGGGCGCGTCTGGGGATGCGGGCGATTCGCTGGGCGATCCGTCAGTAACGTTTCGAGGGAGCCACCATTGCAGGATTGGCTCGACAACTGGCAACTACGTGGAACACCGTGTGGTCCCATATCAAGCCGTGTCTGCAAGCCGCATCTGATGACCCCACCCGCTTCACAGGCGTGCAGGTACTGGGAGTCGATGAGCACGTGTGGCACCACCAGGACCGACGCCGCCGGGGCCCACGTGAACTCACCGGCATCGTGGACCTGACACGAGGGAAGGATCATCCCACGGCCCGCCTGTTGGACCTGATCCCAGGAAGGTCTGGCACCGTGTACAAGAACTGGCTGGCCGAGCGCGGCGAACAGTTTCGCTCCGGTATCCAGATCGCGACGCTGGATCCCTTCCAGGGATATAAGAACGCCATTGATGACCAGCTCCAAGACGCAACCAGCGTGCTGGACGCCTTTCATATCGTCAAGCTCGCCGCGGACGCTCTCGATGAGGTATGCCGCCACGTCCAGCAAGACACCCTGGGTCACCGCGGGCGCAAGGGTGATCCCCTCTATCAGATCCGGCTTCTTTTGCGCGCCTCGCGCCGCAGACTCACCCCACGTCAAAAGGAAAGCCTCCGTGAGGCCCTCGTGGCAGATGAGGCGCATATCAGTGTCGAAGTCGCCTACCTGCTCACCCAGCAAGTACGCGAGGTCTTCCACCAAGCCACACCCGGCCAAGGCCGACGCCTGGCCACGCACCTCATTGAGCGCCTGCCAACGTGTCCCATGCCCGAAATCGCTCGCCTGGGCCGGACCCTACGCAAGTGGAAGGACGCCTTCTTGGCCTACTTCGACACAGGAGGAGCCAGCAACGGCCCCACCGAAGCCATCAACGGACATTATCGAACTAGGCAGACGCACCGCCAGAGGCTACCGCAACCCCACCAACCACAAACTCCGAATGCTCCTCATCGCAGGAGGCCTAGACGCCTCCACCCACACTCAACTCTGAAGAGCCACATTGCCAACTCGCTTGTACCTCGCGACCAGTCTTGGGCAGAAGAGCCACACTTAGTGAGCCAGTATTCAGAGATCTTTGACCCCCTGCTCGTTCGACACAATGTTGCCTCCGCACGGATAGCCGCGCGGAGGCAACACCATGATCGTCGCGGGGCTAGCTGAGCCAGGTCGGTTGAACGTGGCGGAAGAGCACGACGATCAGAACTGGCACGCATGCAAGCAGCAGGACACCCAATATGTAGCTCCAGCCCGGAACGGGAAGATGGTCGATAAGCCAGCCACTTACGCTGCCCGCACGGTGCGCGGCGACTCGCCGCTCACAGAACTCCCGAATCATCATTCCAAGAGCAAAGAAGCAGAGCACGGCCGTCACGAGCATCACCACGAAGACCAGTGAGACATAGGGAAAGGCGCGTTCAGCACTGAGTAGATCGAAAGCCTCGGCGAACGGTACCAGCTTGTCGTCGCCGGTTGCTTCAGACAGCATTCGACTGAGATCCGGGATCGACAGGCTGGACTTTCCTGTAGACAGATTGAAACACGACCAGTAGGTTGCGTAGGTGGCCGTAACCGCCAGAAAGCTCGCGACGATGGAGGAGCGAAGAGGCTTCGACACGCGCCTACTCCTCAAGGATAGGCCTGCAGTCAGCAATGACATCGTCATCAAGAACACAGAAGTGATCACGAGGAGACCCACCAGAATCTCGTAGTACCTCATGAGGAAGATAGCAATAACGACGAAGGCAGCAAAGCCAAGCACAATCATCAGCCACATGTCCCCATCACTGTCGGCCCTTCTTGAGCCGCTCTCACCGGCGACAGTCACGTGTGTCGAGTTGTCGTCACCAATATGCGTATAGTTTCGATTGCCGGCAACCATGGCGACATCACTATTCGCTGCCATCACCTGTTGGGTCACGGCACCTCCTCCAGATGCTGTAGGTTCCGGGGCCATTGAGCTATCCGGGACCAGTTTCGCAAGAATGATCCCAGAGACAACACCGGACACAATGCCAATCACAAGTTCAACAATCCAGGACATGATCTTTCCTTTCTTATCGATCGCGGTCTTCATCGACAGCATCTAACTGTCAAGCCAAGAGTAAGATGGCCCGCCTACATCTGCGTATCCACGTCAAACCAAATTCCTTGTACTCACTGCTCAGCGAGGAGGCAGCCACGATCAGGGCGAGGAGTTCCACCTCAATGCACATACGTTAACGCATGTTGCGAATAGTTGCATGACGGTTACAGCGTATTCTTATTGTTTCGTGTCGTTTCTTGGCGTATGTCGGTATATAAGAGTGCGGTCCCTGCAGTGGGGATGCCTTGGAGGAGCGCTCAGTGCGGAGAGCACATGCCATGTTGCACTTCGTTAAGCTTGTGGGTGTGCCTGCGGAGAGGGAGGTGCCTGTTATGGGAACTCGTCATCGTTTTACGCCGGATTATCATCGTAATGTTGCGACTCTGGTGTTAGATTCGGGGTCGTCGATTGCGTCTATGACCCGGGATTTAGGGCTGGGTGAAACGGTGGTGGGCCAGTGGATCAAAATCGAGCGCGAGAGGCGTCAGGCCGCCGCGCAGGGCCGCCCCGACGCGGTCGTGGACCTGATCAAGCGCCTGGTGACGGTCTCGATGCGAACCCAGGAGCTCCTGGCGACGCTGCCGAAGTTGGAGATCCCGAAGGACGTATGCCGCTAGCAGTATCAACAGACGGGTAGCTCTGCGGGTTCCGGCACGCTACTAGTCGGTCGTATAGCCGTCGCACGTCCGTTCTTCAACGCGGGCACAGTATCCCCGGCCGATCTCGATGAGCGCTTTGATGGTGCGATAGACTTCGGGGTTCTGCTCCATCGACATTTTCGGTGTGCGCCCGAAATACTCCTCAAGCTTGTCCTCCATGCGCTTATTGAGCTTCTGAACATCCTCGACGGAGTGTTTGAACATTCCACGACTATTGACCAAACGAAGATAGGTATAAAGCATCGTTGAATAGTTATGAACGATTAGCCGCCTATAGCTCTTCCCGAGCGAACTCTTTCGCACACCTTTCGAGTGAGGATCTCGCCCACACAGCCACATTCCCTGTCGAAGCACCTGAGTGTCATATGGCGCTCCTCCCTGAGATCCCACGGATTGCGTCGGAACCACAATTGTCACGTCAGACAAGAGGCAACACCCATGAGAAACAGCATTTCGTAGCTTTCTGACAATGAACAGCAAATGCTCAAGAACAGCATCTTCGCCTTTGATTTGACAATAGCTCTTATAGAGACGAATTTGTGACGCAAACGTTCCTAGTTCCCACCAATGCCACAGCGAACGGTCCGTTTGGCAATGCGCAACGAGGCTTTCGATATAAGGATTAGAAGATGCAGCCGTCTGATCCTTCCACCCCTTGACACCAGCTTCACGAACGATTCGCTCAGCCATGCTCGGGTCCGTTTCATTCATCAGGCGGGCATTCAACCATACCTTCAGCGCATGTTCGATTGCTAGACAATGATCCAGACATAGGCGACTGAGCGAAATATCAATCCTTGATAGCTCAACGAGATGCGCGAAGTCGCAGGAAAATTGGCCATATTCACCACGTCGATAATTGTGTCGATAGGCTTTAATTTTAAAATAGTATGTATTTTCTTTCAAGAATCGGCGCGCATCAGATTCGGACATAATCTCAAAAGAAATACCACAGCGGCGAAGATGATCAATTTGTTCATCAAGCCCGTAATGAGACATGCTCACATCACCTTTGAAGGAAACAGTAATGAAAAGGAGGGGATGAACAATTAGTTCATTCCCCTCCCGATCCCGGCGGGCAAACCCGACTAGATCTACGTTGTGACTTCATGCTAACAAGCAAACAACAAGACTTGTCAAACTCACACGAGTGCCCTCTGTCACACCTAGTGTGTATTCCTTGCACTACGGATTCCCGACTCTGGCATGGATGATCATGTGTTGGTTCTGAGTTGTGCATAGAGATCGGGGCCCTTGATCACAGTTCACTACCGCCCGCTCATCGTAGGATATAGACGATCAGAGCCCCTCACGGCGCCCGCAGATGCTCCCTGTCCACCGCCGCCGCGACACCCACGGTTCACCCTCACGAATTCGGATCGGCGTCGATCGCTCCTTGAACGTCGTTGAACAGCAGGTTCGAGATCTCAACCTGGACGATCTCCACATTCGGTACATCGTGCAGCAGCAGTGGGTCATCGGCCGAGGTCTGTAAGGCAAGCGTTCCACACCCGAACAAGCGATCATTCAGCTCCTTGACCATCTGAATGTCCGAGATGCGGCTGAGCGGCAGGTCATGCCCCGTGCGCTGGAAAATGCCCGAGCGCGTGATGATCCGCTTCGTCGTCACCGTGTAGGTCACCGACAGCCACTTCAACCAGGGAACGACGAACAACGGAATCGCAACAATCACAAAGACGATCCAAATCGCCGGCAGAGCCCACTTTTGCGAGTCCACAGGCACAAACACCGATCCAACAATTGCGGCAGCAAGCAGCAGTACAACCGCCACAATCCTCCACAGCAGCACTTTGATGTGCGTGTGCATATGGCGGACGATGACTTCATCTTTGCTTAAGAGCTTCTTTGACAAACCCATGGCCTCATTCTGCCAGATCACACCTTGACCTTCTGACAATTTCGACTCCCCTCGAGCCTGCTAGTCTGGAGCAGTCGAGAGGAAACACATGAACACCCTGGTCACTATCCTTCTGGTTTGCGCCGCACTCATCGTTGTCATTGCCGGCCTCCACCTCTTCGTGACCGGACTTTTGGTCCGCAACCAAGCTGTACGCCCTCCCCTCGGCCTCTATCTGCGCGATATCCCGGTCGGCTCGCACGCGTGGAACGCCGGCCACCAAGCCGTCTGGGTCCTCCTCTTCATGGGCGGAGTCTTGGGAACCGCGCAGGGAATCGCCGTCATCGCCATGGCCTTCATGCACTCCCCAGGCTCGACCTCGACCAGCCTGATTTTCCTTGTGATGGGCGCACTCACCGTCGCGGCCCTCGGCTGGAACGCGCGAGCAGGCGCCACCCAGGTTGCGCTGGCAACGATCGAAGAAGACCAATCCTCCGCCGACGAGGCCTAGCCCCCCTCCTTCCCTTCGCTTCCCTCACCGATAACGGCTTTCTCTCTCTCCCCCCCCGATAACGACCTCAACAGACGCCGGGGCCGGGGAGAATCTGCACTCCCCGGCCCCGGCCTCGTTAATCAGCAGATGACTCGTTAATCAACAACACATCAGAGGATCAGCTCAGATCCACGCTCCAGAACGAGCGAAGTAGTACCAGCGGTCGTCGATCTTCTGCCGGCCGGTAAGCATCTGTCCGTCGGTGCCGAAGTAGTACCAAGACAGGCCAATGCGCTGCCAGCCGGTCGCCATATGGCCGTCCGTTCCAAAGCGGTACCAATGCCCATCGAGGTTCTTCCAGCCGGTCACCATGCGGCCATCAAGTCCGAAGTTGTACCAGTGGCCATCAATCTGCGCCCACCAGATCTTCATGACACCCGTGCTCGGATCGAAGTAGTACCAGTGACCTGCTTCTTCGAACCAACCATTCGTGCGCGCACCATAGGAGGTGTAGTGACTCCACTTTCCATCCTGTTGCTCCCATCCGGTGACCATGATTCCATCGGCGTTGAAACGGTAGGTCGCATCGCCAATGACGACGCTTTGCGAGGCCGTGAAGCTACCATCTTCGAGCTGGCTTTGACACAGAAAAGCTTCAATTGGCACAGCCTATCCAAGGCCTCTCCCCCACCCTCCACACGAAGTCAGTAAAAGACACAGGTCATAAGGCATGACATTCACCGACTTCGTGTGTCTTTTCGGGAAGGAAGGGCTCCGACCCGCAAGCGAACACAAAAACGCTGTGGGCCGGTGCGTATGCACCGGCCCGTCGCCGGTTGATCACAACTTCTGTCTTAATCAGTAGTCAGCTCAGCTAAGGAAGCCGGCCGAACTTTAGATCGCATCAGCTCAGCGAGCTGCGCTACCTTCGGTGTAGTCCTCATCGGCCTGGGTCCAACCGAAAGCCTTACGCAGCTTCTGGCCGGTGGCCTCGATCGGGTGAGACTCTTCCTCGGCGCGCAGAGCCTTGAACTCAAGAGCACCATTGTCCTGGTCCTCAATGAAGCGGCGTGCGAAAGTGCCGTCCTGAATATCGGACAGGATGTCGCGCATAGCCTGCTTGGAAGATTCGCCAATGACGCGCGGACCAGAGATGTAGTCGCCATACTCAGCGGTGTCAGAGCAAGACCAACGCTGCTTGGTGATGCCACCTTCGTTGATCAGGTCAACGATCTGCTTCATCTCGTGGCAGACCTCGAAGTAGGCAATCTCGGGCTGGTAGCCAGCGTTCACCAGGGTCTCAAAGCCAGCCTGGATCAGGTGAGAAACGCCGCCACACAGAACAGCCTGCTCGCCGAAGAGGTCAGTCTCGGTCTCTTCAGTGAAGGTGGTCTTGATGACGCCGGCGCGAGTGCCACCGATTGCCTTTGCGTAGGACAGAACCAGCTCCCAAGCCTGACCGGAAGCGTCAACCTCAACGGCGACGACATCCGGGGTACCCTTGCCCTGGGTGTAGGTCTCGCGAACCTTGTGGCCGGGGCCCTTGGGGGCAACCATGATGACATCGTGGCCGGTGGGGACCTCGATGTAGCCGTAGCGGATGTTGAAGCCGTGCGCGAAGAGCAGGGCTGCGCCCTCCTTCAGGTTGGGGGCAACCTGCTCGGCGTAAACGAAACGCTGAACCTGGTCGGGCAGGAGGATGGAGACGACGTCACCCTCGGCCACGGCCTCGGGAACATCCTTCACCTCGAGGCCAGCGGCCTCGGCCTTGGCCCACGAAGAGGAACCGGGACGCAGACCAACGACCACGTCAACGCCGGAATCCTTCAGGTTAAGCGCGTGTGCGTGTCCCTGTGAGCCGTAGCCAATAACGGCAACCTTCTTGGACTGGATCAGCGACAGGTCTGCGCCGTCATCGTAGATGATCTCTGCCATTGTTAATTCTCCTTTAGTTGATCCGTAATCGAGTGGTCACCGCGGCCGATCGCCACGGCGCCCGATTGAACGAGTTCGGTGACGCCGTAGGGCTCAAGTGCCCGCAGCAGCGCCTCCAGCTTGGGTAGTGAACCGATCGATTCAATAACGACCGCTTCGGGATGGACATCAACGACGTGTGCGCGGAACAAATCCACGATCTGCAGCACCGAGGTCCGGCACGTTTCATCAGCACGAACCTTCATGAGCAGCATGCGACGCTCGACGGCCTCGTCGGGGTTAAGCTCAACAATCTTTAGAACATTGATCAGCTTGCCCAGTTGGCGCTTGACTTGCTCAATGGGGGCGGTGTCCGCATCAACAATGATGGTCATGCGGGAAATATCGGGGTGCTCGGTCTCCCCCACCGTCAATGACTTGATATTGAAGGCTCGGCGAGCAAACAAAGCGGAGACGCGGGTCAGCACGCCGGGCTTGTTTTCCACCAAAACAGAAAGCGTATGCCTCATCAGTCTTCCACCTCCCAGTCGGGGGCGATATCTCGCGCATAGCGGATATCGTCATTGGGGACGCCGGCTGCAACCATCGGCCACACCATAGCATCTTTAGAAACCCTAAAGTCCAACAAAACTGGACGATCGTTAATTGACATGGCCCATTCAATGGCCTCTTCAATCTCTTCTGCATTGCGCACAGTCCGCGCGGCCATTCCATAGGCCTGAGCAAGCATCTCAAAGTTCGGGATCTGCTCACCATCTTGCGGGTTCAGGGTCGTGTTCGAATAGCGCTCACCGTAGAACAGTGTCTGCCACTGGCGGACCATTCCCAACACGGAGTTGTTAATCAGCGCAACCTTCACAGGAATTCCGTTCACAGTGCAGGTTGCTAATTCTTGGTTAGTCATCTGGAAGGAACCATCACCATCGATCGCCCAGACGACCGATTCGGGGGCACCCACCTGTGCGCCCATCGCTGCGGGGATGCAGTATCCCATGGTTCCCAGACCACACGACGAAATGAAGTGGGACGGCTTTTCCAGCTGAAGGAACTGAGCCGCCCACATCTGGTGCTGGCCCACACCGGTCACGTAAATCGCATCGGGACCGGCAATTTCAGAAAGCTTCGAGATCACCTTTTGGGGAGCCATGAAACCGTCGCTCGGCTCGCTCCAGCCAAGCGGATACTTCTCACGCAGGCGGTTAAGGTAACGCCACCATCCCGAAAGGTCCGGGCGTCCCAAGCGCTCGTAGGCCTCGGGAAGAGCAGCATTCAGAGCAGCCAAGGCGGGCTTCAAATCCGCAACCACGGCCACATCTGCGTAGCGATTCTTCGACATCTCTGCCAGATCAATATCGATGTGCACGATGCGTGCGCGCGGCGCGAAGGAGTCCAGCTGCCCGGTCACGCGGTCATCAAAACGCGCACCCAGAGCCACAATCAAGTCCGCGCGCTGCAGTGCGCCAACCGCGGGAACCGTACCGTGCATTCCCGGCATCTTGAGGTTGTGCGGGTCAGAGTCGGGGAAAGCTCCGCGTGCGGGAAGCGTTGTGACGACTGCTGCGTCGGACAATTCCACCAGCGCGCGTAGTTCTTCTTCCGCACGGGCGCGGACGAGGCCACCACCGACGTAGAGCACGGGAGCCTGGGCTCGCGCGATTTCCTCGGCGGCGCGAGCAATTTGGCGGGGAACGGGCTCGAATGCGGGCTCATAGCCGGGAAGCTGCAGCTCAACCGGCCACTGGTATTCAAATTCTTCAACCTGAGCCGAACGGGTAATGTCCACGAGGACCGGACCGGGACGACCGGTCGAGGCGATGTGGAAGGCTTCAGCCAGACGCTGAGGGATCTCAGCCGCGCGAGTGACCAGGAACGAATGCTTTGCCAAGGGCATCGATGCCCCGACGATGTCAGCTTCCTGGAATGCATCAGTTCCGATCAACGACGCACCGACCTGGCCGGAGATCACAACGATCGGGACCGAATCGATATTCGCGTCTGCGATTGCTGTCAAGGTATTCGTCGCGCCCGGACCCGAGGTCACGATCGCAACACCGACCTTCCCGCTTGCCAGTGCGTAGCCTTGCGCTGCGTGTCCCGCGCCCTGCTCGTGGCGAACCAAGATGTGGTGCAGTGACGAGCTCATCAGAGGGTCATAGGTGGGAAGAATTGCTCCACCGGGCATACCGAAAACGTCGGTGACCCCCAGGGCTTCAAGGGTCTTCACAATGGCCTGTGCGCCGGTCATGACCTGGCGTTGTTCTTCAGTCATCATCAGCCTTCCAGTCGGTTCTACGCTTCCGCTTCAAGGAGCGCGGTTTGCGCCGCAATTCCTTGGCGAATCATGGGGTGTTGGCATGAAAAAATCCCCTTCACAGGTGCGGGCGCGTTTTCCTCTGTTCCCGAGGCCGAATAACGCGTAGCGCAAGTGCGCGGGGATTGTGGCGTGCGTTCCATCCGACAATTCACACGGCAGGAATCGCACGCCTGGGTACGATGACCGAGACGAGAATTCCTGAAATGCGAAGCTTCATCACGTCTCTAACCGTACGGGCTTGCGTCACCATCGGCCTTTTGATCTCACAGTACAAGATAAATGGGACCTTG
This sequence comes from uncultured Actinomyces sp., assembly GCA_900541895.1. Lineage (GTDB taxonomy): Bacteria > Actinomycetota > Actinomycetes > Actinomycetales > Actinomycetaceae > Pauljensenia. Next base: position 21,772 of record UWSI01000023.1, read on the forward strand.
GCCTCAAAATCGAAAATTTGTCAGACGTGAGCTAACAGCAATTAGCACCATTTCCGCAGAATCTCGCGAATCGCCCATTTTGTCCTTTTCCAGAAGAGTCAGATACTGAAAACGGATAGAAAAATCCTGATCACCAGACAATGGAGCCCTCACAGTGGAGATCTTATTTACCAAGCTTGCTGATCAGCCTGTCCTGTTCTTGTTCCTCCTCGTTGGCGTGGGAATGGCCTTTGGCCACATCAAGATCAAGGGCGTCGGCTTGGGCGCAGCAGCTGTCCTCTTCCTTGCAATCATCCTGTCCGCATGGGCTGAAACCTACGGAATTCACCTACGCGTCACCCGAGAGCTGGGCACACTTGGCCTTGCGCTCTTCACCTTCGCTATCGGTATGAACTCCGGCGCTTCCTTCTTCCACAACATCAAGAGCGCGGTCGGACCGATCTTGGCAATGGTTGCCCTATATGGCGTATCCGCGGCCGCCGGAGAAGTTATCGGCCGCATGTGGGGAATGGACCCCGCACTCATCGCCGGCACCTTCGCCGGTTCAGTAACCAACACCCCCGCCTTGGCCGCTGCCGGCACGGCCTCAGGAAAGTTGGACCTCGCGACGGTCGGTTATTCGATTGCTTACCTCTTCGGCGTCGTCGGAATGCTCATCGCTTCTGCAGCAGCTCTCTCTTACGGCAAGCGCGATAAAGATGCCCCCTCTCCCCTGGCAAACCGTACGATTCGCGTCGAACGCGGAGATCATCCCTGCATCGGCGATATCCACACAATGATGGGTTCAAAGGTGACCTTCTCACGTCTGCGCCGAGGCGAAACCGGCCCCATCATGCGTCCTTCAATGAACGACACCCTTGACCAGGGCGACTTGGTGACCGTCGTTGGCCCGCGTGAGTTGGTTGCCCGAGTTGCAACTGAACTCGGTCACCCCTCGTCGCACTCCTTGATCGAGGACCGTGCATACTTGGACTTCCGTCGCGTGACGATTTCTAACCCGAAGCTTGCCGGACATACCGTTGAAGAACTGGGCCTGGCGGATAAGTACTCCGCAACAATTTCCCGCGTGCGCCGAGGCGACGTCGATATGATCGCTGAACCCGGACTGATCCTCCAGCAGGGCGACCGCGTTCGTGTCGTTGCACCCACCTCAAAGATGCGCGAGATTACGAAGTTCTTTGGTGACTCTGCACGAGGCCTCTCCGACCTGAACCCGATCGCCTTGGGTGTCGGCATGGCACTGGGCATTCTGATTGGCGAAATCCCGATCTTTACCCCAACCGGCGCTTACTTCTCGATCGGTTCAGCTGCTGGAACGTTGATCGTGGGCCTGATCTTCGGACGTGTGGGACGTATTGGCCCCTTCGTGACCGCAATGCCGTTCACGGCCGGTCAGGTTCTGGCAGAGTTCGGCCTTCTGGTCTTCCTTGCACAAGCGGGCGCTAACGCAGGTGGACAGATCGAAAAGGCCTTCACCTCTGGCACCTGGCTTCAGATCCTGTTGCTGGGCATGATCATGACCTCGATCATGGCCATTGGCCTGTACGTCGTCATGCGCTGGTTGTTCAAGATGGGTGGAACGAAGCTCTCCGGTCTGCTCGCTGGTGCTCAAACGCAGCCTGCAGTCCTTGCCTTCGCAAACTCTCGCACGAATATGGATCCGCGCGTTTCCTTGGGCTACGCGCTGGTCTACCCCGTTGCCATGATCGGCAAGATCCTCGTCGCACAGATCATGGGCGGCTTGTAATCGCTCCCCCACTGTGCTCCCCCACTGTTTTGAGCGCACAATCAAGCCGCGCTTACAACAGCCAGCGACGAAACTAAAGGTTGGGCCCCGCACCAGCAGGTGCGGGGCCCAAACCCTTGTCTCAGCGAAGACCTCAGTCACGCGGCTTTTCGCGCATTTCCCAGGTCTCGATGATGTCGCCTTCTTGAATGTCCTTGTAACCCAGGGTAATACCACATTCGTAGCCCTCGCGGACCTCGGTGACATCGTCCTTCTCGCGGCGAAGCGATGCGATCTCCAGGTTGTCTGCAACAACCACACCGTCGCGGACCAAGCGAGCCTTGGTTCCACGCTTGATCGTGCCATTGCGAACAATCGAACCCGCAATATTGCCGAACTTGCCGGAACGGAAGACCTGACGGATTTCCGCGCTGCCCAGTGCGACCTCTTCGTAGATCGGCTTGAGCATGCCCTTCATCGCGGCCTCGACATCGTCGATCGCCGAGTAGATGACGTTGTAGTACTTGATCTCGACACCCTCGGCATCGGCCAGTTCCTGAACGCGTTCAGCCGGGCGGACATTGAAGCCAATGATGACCGCGTTGTCCACGGTTGCCAGGTTGACATCGTTCTGGGTGATTGCGCCAACACCGCGGTGGATGATGCGAAGAGCAACCTCTTCGCCCACATCGATGCGCAGCAGCGAGTCTTCCAGGGCTTCAACAGCACCGGAGACGTCACCCTTAATGACCAAGTTGAGGGTATCGACCTCGCCTTCCTTAAGGACCTTATCGAAGTCTTCAAGGGAGACACGCTTACGACGCTTGGCCAGCATGGCCTGGCGTTCAGCAGCCTCACGCTTGTCAGCGATCTGGCGGGCAGTACGGTCATCGGTGGCGACCAAGAAGGAGTCGCCAGCGCGAGGAACCGAGGTCAAGCCCAGCACTGCAACGGGGGTCGAGGGACCGGCCTCGGCGACATCGTTACCACTGTCGTCGAACATCGCACGAACACGGCCGTGCGAAGAACCGACAACCAGGGAATCACCGACGCGCAGGGTACCGCGCTGAACCAGCATGGTCGCCACTGCACCGCGGCCCTTATCCAGGTTCGCTTCGATGGCAACACCGCGGGCATCGGTATCGGGGTTCGCTTCAAGGGTCAGCGCTGCATCAGCAGTCAGCAGCACGGCCTCGAGAAGCTCACGGATACCCTTGCGCTGCTTGGCCGAGATGTCGACGAACATAACGTCGCCGCCGTACTCTTCAGCAACCAGGCCGTACTCGGTGAGCTGGGCACGAATCTTATCGGGGTTCGCGCCTTCCTTATCGATCTTGTTGACAGCAACAACGATCGGCACGCCAGCGGCCTGCGCGTGGTTAATTGCTTCAACGGTCTGAGGCATGACACCGTCATCCGCTGCAACCACAAGGATCGCAATATCGGTGACCTGCGCACCACGGGCACGCATAGCGGTGAAGGCCTCGTGGCCGGGGGTATCGATGAAAGTGATACGGCGAGGAGTTCCGTCCTCGGACTTCACCTGCACCTGGTAGGCACCAATGTGCTGGGTAATGCCACCGTGCTCAGAGTCGACAACATCGGTGTGACGGATCGCGTCGAGCAGCTTGGTCTTACCGTGGTCGACGTGGCCCATGACCGTGACGACCGGGGGACGCGGCTGCATGTTCTCTGCATCGTCCAGCTCTTCGGCTTCGAGGTCGATGTCGAAGGACTCGAGCAGTTCACGATCCTCATCTTCAGGCGAAACAACCTTGACGTCGTAGCCGAGCTCTGCGCCCAGCGCTTCGAAGGTGTCCTGATCCAGCGACTGCGTGGCGGTTGCCATCTCTCCCAAGTGGAAGAGGACGGTCACCAGCGCTGCGGGATTGACGTTGATCTTCTCAGCGAAGTCAGCAAGGGAGGCACCCTGACGGATACGGACCTGCTGTCCATCGCCACGAGGAATTGAAACGCCGCCAATGACGGGTGCGTTCTGCTGTTCAAACTCTTGACGCTTTGCGCGCTTCGACTTACGTCCGCGCGAGCTCTTGCCGCCACCGCGACCGAATGCGCCCGGCGTTGCACCGCGGCCGCCACCGCGACCACCGCGCGGCGGAGCGAAACCGCCACCGGCATTTGCTCCGGGAGCACCCTGGCCACCGCCATTACCGCCACCCGGACGGGTACCGCGGCCTCGGCCACCACGAGGACGTTCAGAAGAAGGTGCGGGACGATCCGAGCGAGCGAAGTTCGCCTGTCCGGGCA
>UWSI01000024.1 GCA_900541895.1 uncultured Actinomyces sp.
GTGCCCCTGGCCGCCGGCGTGCTCGCCTCTAGCGGCATTCTGCTTCCCCCGGCTGCTGCTGCGGTGTTGATGTCGCTGTCGACGATTGTGGTGGCGCTTAACGCTCAGCTGCTACGCCGGATTGATCTGGACCCGGCCCGCCTGGCTCCCACCAGTCCGAAGGAGGAACACACCACGCCTACTCCGGCATCCACCGCCGTCCACTGATCCACCACCTCGGCCACCAGCACTGCGACGGCTACCGCTGAGACGACCGAGACCACCATGGCGACGAGTGAGGCGGACGGGGAGATCTCCGTCGATTACAACGACTCGGACATCATGTTTGACCAGATGATGATCCCCCATCACCAGCAGGCCGTGGAGATGAGTGAGATGTTCCTGGCCAAGGAGGGTATCCCTGCCCAGGTCGTGGTGCGCACGGTGAATTTCTGAGGTCTACATAAAAGTCCCGGGGTCAGGTTGAACTGCGCCCCGAAACTTGGACGCTTTAAATGGTAGCTGTTATGCGGCTTCTTGTAGGGCCTGATTCCGGTATTCTGCCGGGGTCAGGCCCTTGAGCTTTACGTGGCGTCTTGTTGTGTTCCAGTGCGTGATGTAGGCGTCGAGGTCGGCTTTGAAGCTCTCGAAGGTCTGCCAATCTTGGCCACGAAAAAACTCGTCCTTAAGATGTCCAAAGACCTGCTCAGTGGCACCATTGTCGATGCAGTTACCCTTGCGTGACATGCTCTAGATGAAACCGTTCTCGGCAAGCGTACCGATATAGGTCTCGTGCTGGTACTGCCACCCCATGTCCGAGTGCAAAATCGGCTCAACCCCTGCTGGTTTGGCATCCATGAGTATCTGAAGCATCTCTTGCTGCTGAGCAAGGTTAGGGCACATAGAGACAGAGTAGGCAACAATCTCTTTGCCGGCGCAGTTGCTGTTCGCCACGGGGGTGCCGTTGGATCCCTTCGAATCCTGGGAGGTCAGGCACTGGCCGAGGCCGTTGCGCAGCTGGCCGACGATCGTCGCGGGCACGAGGCCCGCGTCGTCCGCGTCGGTTGCGGTGGCGTTGTCGGACGTGTCCACTGCCTGAGGTGCGGCAGCTGCGCGGTCCGCGTAGGTGGCGGGGGAGAAGACGACCATGTCCCACGAGGCCAGGCGGCCCACGTTGAACGTGAGAGTCGTGCGGCCCTGCTCATCCGTGCCCGTCGTGACGTCAAGGGGCGTTGGTCGGCCAGTGCCTGGCGGCCCCCGTCGGCAGGGCTGACGGAGAAGTGGACGTTTCCCCCGGTCGATGTCTCGGCCGTGATCGTCGCCTGCTTGCCCGGTTCGTGCGTGGATTTGTCCGTGTAGGCGCGGGTGACGTGCGCCGTGCCCGTGGCGGTGGCCGGTGTGCTGCTCGGCAGGGGCAGAGCGGTGGCGACGACCGCGGTGCCCAGCACGATGGCGGCGGGGATGGGGCGAGTTGTTGTTTTCTGAAAGTGTCTAACAGGAGCGCGGTGGGGGAGTATCCTGAAAATTTGGGTTTTCTGAGTCCGTTTCGCTCGCGCTGTTCTCATTGACGAGGCCGGGGCTGGGGTGTGCCTCCTGCCTGGCGGTGGGGAGTGGACGAAGCCGCTCCCGAGACAACGGACTGCTGCTTGTCGGTGTCGGTGTCGACGTCGGCTTCCGCGCTCGCAGGGGCACTCGTCGGGGCGTCCGACTCCTCTTCGGGATCGCTGGGGTTCTCGCTGTTGTCATGCTCAACGATGCTGTCAGGGGCGCTGGGCGTCGCAGTGTCTCGTGGGCTCAACCAGCGGAAGAACTCGCGGAGTCCCCACGCGCACAAGGCAGCGATGAAGTGGTAGTGCAACCACCCGGTCGCGAGCCCCCAGCTGGGGCCGTCGAAATAATAGCCCAAGCCCAGCAGAACTCCCAAGAACCAGAGGGCCGCTATGTCGGAGATTACGGCCCCCACGATGACGACAGGCTTCCACCATCCGGCCTTCTCGAGGAACTTTCGGGTGATGGCTATCAACACCTGGAAGAAGGTGAAGATGCCCATGACGCCATAGAAGTACATGTGATCCATGTCCATGGCATAGGAGACCGAGAATCCGGCCAGGAAGATCACGTGGAGGACCAGGTATCGGACGATGAATGTCATGATGCCTCGTGGGTCCCTCGATTTTGTCCTTCCTCCATCTGCGTCTTCGGAGCTGGTGGGGTTCTCCGTAACAGCCGGATCAACGGCATCGACAGGGGCGCTGGGAGTCGCAGCGTCTCGTGGGCTCAACCAGTAGAAGAACTCGCGGAGTTCCCACGCGCACACGGCGGCGACAAAGTGGTAGGGCAACCACTGGGTCACGAGCTCCCAGCTGGGGCCGTTGGATATACCGCTCACCAGCCATCCCAAGAACCACAGGACTGCCACGTCGGAGAATACTGCCCCCACGAACGCGACAATCTTCCACGATCCGGCCTTCTCGAGGAACTTTCGGGTGATGGCTATCAACATCTGGAAGAAGGTGAAGAAGCCCATGAAGCCAAAGAAGTAGATGAGGGCCAGGTCCGCGAAATAGGAGACCGGGAGCCCGACCAGGAAGATCACGTGGAGCACTAGGTACCGGACAAAGAAGTTAACAATCCCTCGCGGGTCACGCTTATCTGTCATGCCCCCATCCTAACGGGGCTCTCAGCTGCGAGGTCCAGCCATTCAAGCCTCTAGCATCACGGCGATACTAGCCCGTCCTGCTTCCAACCCCGGCCCCGTTAATCAATGAACGAACGCGGTCACCGGGCCGCTCAAAGGCTCCTACACTGTTTTCATACGCCACAAAAGAGCAAGGCCGCTGAATGCAGCGCAGGATCAGGCGAGCGTGGCGTTGAGTGGGAAAGCGAGGACAAACGATGTCGTCCACCGACCAATACCTGGAGTTCGTGCTCGACCTGCTGGGCGAGCTGGACGACGTGGCGCACCGCAAGATGATGGGCGAATATGTCCTCTACTACCGGAGTAAGGTCGTGGGTGGCATATACGACGACCGCTTCCTGCTCAAGGTCACGCCCGCCTCCGAACGGCTTCTGTCCGAGGCCCCACGCGCCATCCCCTACGAGGGAGCGAAGGAGATGCTCCTCGTTGAGATAGAGGACCGCGACACGTTGCATGACGTCGTCGAAGTGATGTGGGAGGAACTGCCCGCACCGAAGAAAAGAAAGAAGAAGTAGGTGCCCGGCCCGGGCCTCGTGATTGTGAACTGCGCCCCGGGATTTTTGTATGAGTGGGAAGGCTAGAACCTGCCTCTGGTGGATGCTGATTCATTAAGAGTGACCGGTTCTGCGTGGCCCCTGACCTGGTCGATGGTCAAGGTTGCTTGCACCCGAGTTGAGTAGGTGACTTCGCTTTCCTCGATGCACGCCCCGTTGTGGTCGTAGGTAGAGCCCGTGAGGTGGAGAAGGCAGCGGGTTCCTGCCGGTTCACCAAGGATTGTGCGGGTTTCTTGGTCGATGCTTTGGGCACGCAGCGAGACAACGGAGAACTTTGGAGAGCTTTTATAGATGTCACGCAGAACGTGATAGATGGACAGATCTGTGAAGTCGATATCTTGGATACCGGGCAGGAGGTCGATCGGAATGAACGACAGATCAAGGCTAACGGGGAATATACCCGTGTTGCTTTCGATCAAGCGAAGTCGTTTGAGCCGTAGGAATGGGCGATTTTGCCGGGTGACTACTCCGTGCTCAATAACGCGAGCACGTGCCTGGTCGCTGCTTCCCTGAAGGCGGTCTGTCAGTGAACCGAAACCCCACAAAATTCTCTTGTCATTCTGTGCAGTAACAAAAGTCCCCTTGCCTTGGTACGAACGTAGGTGACCTTCGTGGGTCAGAACCTGCAGAGCGCGGCGTACAGTGCCGCGCGTGACGGAGAAGCGCTCGCAGAGAATACTTTCGGACGGAAGTCTGGAACCGGGTGGAAGATCGCCATCCAGAATCTGACGCCGGATCGCCTGAGCGATCTGCTCGTATACCGGAGGAGAAATATTGGTCACCTGTTGCTCCTTTGCACATTGCTGACAGGCGCTCATGTTAGGTGACTCACATTCTAAAGGTCAATAGACGTTCTCTGCATCTCCGTACAGAATGTTGCGAAATCGATGGAAACGACAAAAATCCCGGGGAACAGGTATGCCCTATTCCCCGGGAGAAAGTGTGAATCGATGTGAGACTCAGTTGTTACCTTCAACGACCTCAAGCGGGATTGTGTATTCGGTGCCGCTGGCATCGGTGACCTTCAGAGTGGTTTCACCGACCTTCTTGGGGTGGACGCGGAGGTTCTTAGAGCCCTTGACCTGCTCGGCGACCTCGGTGTCAGCGACCTCAACCTTGGCCTTAGACGCATCACCGTTGAGCTTGAACTCAAGGTCACGCTTCTCGGGGAGGGTGACGCCCGTCTGAGTCACCGTTGCGGGATCCTTAGTGATGATCTTTTCGTTGGTTGCTGACTGGGGGCCGCTGGAGCAAGCTGCGAGGCCGGTTGCTGCCATGACGGCAATGCATACTGTTGCAATGAGAGATTTACGCATGACTCTCAGTCTAGCCATCCTTGAAAAAGCGTCCATCTCAGACTCCATATTTCGGAAGCCTGCATCGAAACTGCGACCAAATTGTGATGAAGCAATGCTGCCAAAGTCCCAGGGTGAGGACAATCTGCAGTTGACGCAAAAGTGGGATGCACTGGCGAAAAATAGCCGAAAAACGGACAATAAGAGCGACCGTTGCCACCAAAGGAGCAAAAATGCAGGCCGATGACTACCGCAAGGTCCCCGACGTTGGAGTGACCAATCCAACGATTGATGTGCTGCGTGCGCACCGCACAATCCGAAAGTTCGAGGACTCTCCGCTGAGTGCACAGGATCGCGATGCGCTGATTGATGTTGCGCGTCGCGCACCCACCTCGTCATTCCGTCAGCAGTTTTCGATCATTCACGTGACCGATGTAGCCTTGCGCGATCAGCTTGCCGAGGTTGCGCAGCAGCCCTACGTGGGCACCTCCAAGGGCGACCTTTTCATGTTCGTCGTTGACCTGTACCGCAATGCGCGCATCCGTGAAGAAGCCGGCTTGGATATCGCTCCCTTGCAGCGGACCAACCTCTTCCTTGCTGCAATGGAAGACGCGGTCCTTGCCGCACACAATATGGAAGTTGCCGCCGAATCGATGGGCTTGGGCACGGTCTACCTCGGTTCTCTTCTGAGAGGACCCCAGCGCACAATTGAGCTCTTGAAGCTTCCGCGCATGACCTTCCCAATTCTGGGCCTCTTGGTTGGCCGCCCGCTTCAAGACCCCCCGTACCGGCCTCGTCTGCCCAAGCACCTTGCTGTTTCCGAGAACACCTACCCGGTGGTCGAGGGTTCGTATCTCGAGGAGCTTGCCGAGTACGACGAAGACGTGCGTACATACTACGAACTGCGTAAGGCCGGCCTGGGCGCGACCAATGCCTTCACTCAGCAGATTAGCGAGCAGATGGGCCTGCCAGATACCTTTGATACCGCACCCGTCCTTGAGGTTTTGCACTCTCAGGGGTTGTGCCTGAACTAATTGAGAATTGCCGAGGCCGGGCATGCCCTTGGGTCTTTCCCGGCCTCGGTGATTTTTGCTTGTGTGCCTGAGCGGATATGCCTTTTGAAGGGGAGCTAGAGGAGGAAGAATGAGCACGCAGATTACAAAAGAGTTAGGATTCTCAACCTACGTTTTTGTCGAACGACTGGGAAAGAATGCCGCAATTCTTCACCCCTTCCCCGAATACAACATTTCTTTAGTCGCGCAAGCGCTTGAAGAGGCGGGGCTGCCCATCAAAATCATGGGCGAGCATGCCCCCGAGCGCGGTGAAGGGATCTACTTCCAAGAGGATGCTTTCCCGGATGAATTCTTGGGGATTCTTGCAGATGCCTTGAGCGTCCGGGGCATTGGTGCTTACGCGTATTGCCTCGTCGATGGCTCAATGGGGGACTTGGACCTTCATCTTTTCACGCGCGTTGGTGAGAGTTTCCCGCGTGCTGGCAAGAAAGTTGTGCTGATGCGCCTCTACCTTGGGCGTTCAAGCGAAGGACCTGCTGCAACGACCTGGATTTTCGGTTCCCCATCCGATCTGGAAGAAGTCAACCGTCTTCTGGGAGAAAAGTACGATACTCAGCCAGTTTCCGACCCCGCTGGATTCGCGGCGATCGAAATTCAGCACCCTGAGTTTTCCGCGGGATTGCTGGAACCTTCGCAGATTATGGATGATATTTTCCAAACCCTGGGCCGTCATGGTTATGAAGGCCCAGCATTCGTGGAAGATCATTTTTCTCAGCAAAATGACGCGAATTTATAAGTGGCTGTAGACGCTCTGGTAGCGAAGTTGACACTTCGTAAAATTTGTTCAGAAAAGTCCCAGTAAACGCGCGTTTTTCTTGCAGTAATACCTCATAAACTATCTGCATCAGACAACGAGCGATGGAAGTTGCTCGTATCTCTCCGGAAGACTTTCTGGGAAGACTGCTCTGTGTTGATGGGATAACGGAAAAGGGCTGACCATGGCGGTCAGTCCTTTTTCGTATTGTCTAGGGCTATGACTTGCGACCCATTGCCGGTTATGCTGAAGCATCCTCACTCAAGCAAAGGAGATTTTGTGAGCGCCGATTCTGTTCTGATTACACGTCAGCACCTGTTGGATCCCTCTTTGGAACACACCCTCATCCTCGTTAAGCCAGATGGTTACGCCCGCGGTTTGACCGGTGAGATCCTGCGCCGCATTGAAGCGAAGGGCTACATCATTAAGGGCCTGAAGATCATGGTTGCCTCGCGCGAAATCCTCGCAGAGCACTACCGTGACCACGCGGGTAAGCCATTCTTTGAAGGGCTTCTTGATTTCATGAGTGCGGGTCCGCTGGTTGCCATCATTGTTGAAGGCCAGCGCGTCATTGAAGGCATGCGCACCATGATGGGATCTACGGATCCGACAACTGCGCCTGCCGGTACGATTCGCGGTGACTTGGGTCGCGCTTGGGATACCCCGAACATGGAGAACATCATCCACGGTTCAGATTGCGCAGAATCTGCCCTTCGTGAGATTCAGATTTGGTTCCCTGAAATCGACTGATTTGGGACAGAGGCCCATCGAGGCCCAACGGGGGCTAGGGAGTATGCGCTTCCTAGCCCTCTTGGTTTTGTTCGCAATCATCACCGTTTTCGGCCATCTGTGCACGAAGAAGATCGCTTGGTGTATCGATATCTGCGACCCATGATTCCGGGACCTCGACATTAATCGTGTCGAGTTCTTTCAATAGGGTGCGCATCGAACGATTCACCCACTGGGATACGGCGAAGTTGCGGACTGCATCCAGGGAAAAAATACCGATCAAGTTCTGCCGGTGTCCCGCCGCGTATGCGAGCGCGCCATCTACGCGACGGCCCTGAGAAATTGACTCTTCCACGGCCTCGAGAAGGAGTGGGAAAGTCAGGGTAGCCAAGGGAGCATCAACGGGAACAAGGCCAATCCAGCGAGACTTCGTGTCCTCGGGGAGAACTTGAAGAAGTGCCTGAACGCCTGCAATAAACCCGGCGGCGGGGCCAGAGCGCGGTGGCTCCTCCATGACGCGGATAACGTCGCTTGGAACTGTAACGCTCTCAGGTACCACGCATACGTGAGGAATCCCGGGCTCAGAGGCGAGCGCCCACTCAAGCGCACGTCGGCCTCGGACCACGAGGTCGGGCTTTGAGGCCCCTCCCAGCCGCTGGCCGGTCCCCCCGCCGAGGATCACTAATCCACTGAGTGCTAGGCGCTGGGGCGAGTCCATGTTCCGCTCCGACCACCGCTTTTCTCTTCGACATAGCACTCACGAATCGCAACCAACTTATCGATGCCCTTCACCATGTCGATGATGGTCAGTGCAGCGACGGTTACGGCGGTCAGAGCTTCCATCTCAATGCCCGTCCGATCTGCGGTTCGAACGGTCGAACGGATCTCCACCCCGTCTTCAGCCAATGACAGATCGACCGCGCAGTAGTGAACGGCGATCGGGTGTGCCAAGGGAAGCAACTCGGGAGTGCGCTTCGATGCCTGAATTCCCGCAATTCGTGCGACTGCAAGAGCATCGCCCTTGGGGACCGAGTCATCGCGGAGGGCCGCCATGATTTTTGGTGAGCACTCGACGAAACCGCGTGCTCGCGCCTGACGCACGGTCGGTGTTTTCGCCGTGATATCAACCATGTGTGCTTCACCGCGCTCGGTGAGGTGGGTGAATGGACCGGTTTCGCTCATGTCTAGCCTTTCGGCGCTCGTTTGACGGGAAGGGAATGGGAAAGTGATCAGACTCGAACCGCAGTCAGGATCGACCAGGGTTCAACCGAAGTGACCTCTTCGGGGACGATCGCCAGCGCGTTCACCGAATGCAAAGAGGCAACAAGGTGAGAACGCGAACCCAACCTGTGTGTTGGAACCACAATCGGAGTCTGTTCTGGGCCATCGGGTTCAGAAAGAATGACCGGTACAAACTGGCGCTTGCCTTCGGGGGAAATCCAGCCGTTTGGTGTGGTGACGACAATGGGACGCAGTAGTTCGCGCCCGTTGAGACCGGTGAATTCGGCCAGAACTGGGCGAACAAACATATGGAAGGAGACGAAGACCGATACCGGGTTGCCCGGCAGAGTCGCCAAGTAGACATCGCGTCCGTCACTTGCCTGAAGGACGCCAAAGCCCTGTGGCTTTCCGGGCTGCATGGCGACGCGAACGAAGTCGATTCCCTTGCCCAGGCCGACTTCCTTAACAACGTCGTAGGCTCCGGCACTGACACCTCCCGAGGTGATGATGAGGTCTGCGACATCACCTGCTTGGCGCAAAACTTCAGCAAAGTGAGCGGGGTCGTCGTTGGAGCGGAAAATTCCCGTCACTTGGGCACCTGCGCGACGAGCCAGCGCAGCGATCATCACTGAGTTTGAATCAGGGATCTGAGCGCCCTTGAGCTCTTCGCCTGGTGCGCGCAGTTCGTCACCCGTTGAGACGATGGCGATGCGGGGGCTGGGGTAGACCTTGACGCTTGCGTAACCGACCGATACTGCCGAGGCGATGGCTGCGGGCGTGAGAAGGTCACCGGCATGCAAAATGACGTCTCCGGGCATGCAGTCCTCGCCCTGATGCCGCATGTGAGCACCGACCTTTGCAGGGGCGTAGATACTGATGCTTTCAGGGAGGGGATGGGGACCGGGTTCCTCGGAGGTATGCTCCACGGGAACGATGGTGTTTGCACCCTCGGGAATGCGAGCGCCCGTCATGATGCGCCATGCGGTTCCGGGTTCAAGAATGTGGGTTTCGTTATCTCCCGCCGCGATGTCGCCAGCGACTGCGATGGTGAAGGGGTTGTCAGGGGAGGCCTCGAGATCGTGATCGAGGTGAAGTGCATATCCATCCATTCCCGAATTTGAGAAAGGCGGGACTGCAAAGCGTGCGACAAGATCATCGACGAGGACATGATCAAGTGCCTGATCGATGGGCAGCTCGGTAGGGGAGAGGGGGTGCACGCGCCCCAAGATGGAGTTCAAGTAGTCTTCAAGAAGTTGCATCGTAGTCTCCTTCGCGCGGTCCGCATGGGGCCATGGCTCAGTTTATGGCTTATTCGATCGGTTCGGGGGTGGCTTCGGCGGGAGTTACCGAGGGAAGTTTTGCAGGGGTGGCTCGAGGCCGGAATGGGACGACGTTCCAGCGCCCTGCAGCCGTATCAACAATGAGCAGGCGCCCGATTAACGGCTCACCAACTCCGGTGACCCACTTCAAGCATTCTGTGGCGAGGACCGATCCGCCCTGTCCGCAGACGGCACCCAGAACGCCGACGGTTTTTGAACTCATCGTTTCGACGGTGGGGGGTTCGGGATAGACATCGCGAAGAGTCAGGCCATCGGTGAAAAGCGAGGCCTGGAAGGACATTGATACCAAAGTGCCCCACATGTGCGGGCGCCCAACGCGTGCACAGGTATCAGAAATTGCGTACTTTGCGGTGAAATTGTCGGTTGCATCGACAACGAAGTCGTAGGCCGCAACGGTCTCATCACTTTGGCCATCAATAATCTTCGGTTCGATGTTGACCTGGATATCGGGGTTGAGTGCGAGGACAGTCATCTTGGCAGATTCGGCCTTATTCATTCCCAAGCGTGCGACGCCGTGAATGACTTGCCGCTGGAGGTTAGACTCCTCCAGATTGTCCGGGTCGGAGATGCCGATCGTTCCAATCCCCGCTGCCGCCAGATAGGCCAAGACGGGCGATCCCAAACCGCCGGCACCGACAACAAGGACCTTCGCAGCGCGGATCTTTTCGATGCCGCTTTCACCGATTCCGGGGATACGAGCGGTCATAATGTCTCGCTGCGCTACCATGTCTATGTCCCTCCACGACCATTTAAATAAGGGGAGTCCCGTGATTATTGATACCGATATTGTCTCTGTTCCAACGGAGATGTGCTCGGGGGAAGTACCCCTTATTCCAGCTCATTCCGGTGCGCGCGTCGTTTTTGAGGGTGTTGTTCGCGATCACGATGGTGGTGAAGGAGTTCACTACTTGGAGTACTCCGCTCACCCCGCGGCCGCCAAGTTCCTTCGTGCAAGTGTCGAAAAATCACTGGAAACACTGGGAAACCCCGAGGTTGATGGCATTTATGTCCGTCACCGCGTGGGACACCTAGAAATTGGTGACGTCGCGCTGCTTGTTGTCGTCGACAGTGCCCACCGCAAGGAAGCTTTCGCACTGTGCGGTCAAATTGTCGACGACATTAAAGCCAGTGTACCGATCTGGAAAGATCAGTATTTCAGTGATGGTCACAATGAGTGGAGCAATACTCCGTAATTCGGATATGCCTTGTCAGTGTCAGTGTCAGTGTCAGTGTCAGTGTCAGTGTCAGAGGCGCTAGGCAAGGAATGACGCGGTACATAACACATCGGGCTGAGCACATTGCTCAGCCCGATTGTGCATCTCAGCCGCCCGCAAAAGGCGGAAGGACGTCAAGGCGAATCCCACTGCGATCGGCTACAGAGGTCACGGCCTCGTCGCTCAGGGATGAGGCGCCCAAGGCTTGGGCAAGAGTTGCCTGAGCGTCGACAAGTTCTTCGTTCACCAGGAAGGACGATGCCGCCAGAAGATCGTCGATATCGCGGTCAGTTGAGCGACGAACAAGGTCGATGACTGTCTCGTTTGAGTCCTCCGCAACCTCGATCACTGCGCTCTCTGTGCCAACTGCAGCGCTCGCGGCAGCGAAATAACGGATCGTGATCCTCATGGGGACTTTCAACCTCCAATTTTTGACATGGAATAGGACTGGGGGACCGGAGCAAGAAGCTGGTGACCAGCGGGTTTAGCCCACATGGCATCCTTCCATAGCTCAGCTAATTCTTCATCGCTTGCACCCGCGCGCATGGGAGTGTGTAAGTCAACACTGTCCACACTGAACAGACAGGAATAGATCTTTCCATCTGCACTTAGGCGAGTTCGGGTGCACGAGGCGCAGAAGGGGGACGTCATCGAGGCAATCACGCCAATGATGCCTCCCGGATGGGTGTCGCTGGGAGCAACTGACCAACGGCGCGCTGGTTCTGAGGCTGCGGTAATGACATCGGTGAGCTCGAAGGATTCGCGAAGAACACGCTGGATGTCATGCGCAGTTGGGCGGGAAGAGAACGAGGCAGCCAACGGGCCGATTGGCATGAATTCGATGGCGCGCCACTGATAGCCGCGCTCTAAGGCGAAGGTCACTAAGGCGGGGATTTCCGCCAGGGACTGCTGATCAACGACGACAGTGTTGAGTTTGACGGTTCCGGGAAGTGTGGATGCATCGACCGCGTCGAGGCCGCGAAGGACATCGCTTGAGCGTTTGCGGCGCGAAAGCTCAGCAAAACGGACCGGATCCAGGCTGTCGATAGACACATTGAGCCGTTGAAGACCAGCGTCTACCAGGGAATCGATGACGCGGTCAAGGCCAATACCATTCGTCGTCAAGGCCAAGTCGGGCTCAACCCCGGCGTCTTCGAAACCTTCACGAACGGCCTCGACAATCTGGGGAAGATCGGGGCGCAATAAGGGTTCGCCGCCGGTGATGCGCGCCTGGGTGACGCCAAGGGTTGCGGCGATTTTAGCCAAGCGGCGGAACTCTTCAGGAAGCAAAAGGTCGCTGCGCTTCAGCCAGTCCGTCACCTTTTCGGGCAGGCAATACACGCAGCGAAGATTGCATCGATCGGTGACCGAGATCCGCAAATCTGTGGCCGTTCGACCGAAGGTGTCCAGAAGAAGAGGTTCGTACATCAAATCAGTCAGTAACCAAGTCAAGCTGTTCAAGAATGTGAGGGACAAGTGGGCCAATTACGCTAATCGTGTCCTTCACGCCTCCGCGTGAACCCGGTGCGTTCACGATGAAGCATGGGGTCTCACCCTGGCGACTGACACCGACAAGACCGCGAGACAGGGAGGCAAGAGGTGTGTTGACCAAGCCGACCTGCGCAATCTGCATGGCGATCGCGTCCATACGTGCGTCCAGAAGGGGAGCGGTGGCTTCGGGAGTAAGGTCGCGATCCGTAACGCCGGTTCCGCCGGTGGTCACGATCACGCGCGCGCCCTTAGCCATTGCATCAAGGATCGCATTTCGTACGGAAGCAATGCCATCGGGGACAACACGAACCTGTTCGACAGTGACGCCCCAATCAGCCAAAAGAGCAGCAGCTAGAGGTCCTGATTTATCTTCAGTTTCTCCGCGGAAGCAGCGATCTGAAGCGGTAATTACCGCACCTGCGACAGTCCCTTCCATTTTTTGCAAACCCTTCTGCTGAATTTTCGCATGGGGGTCGGGACGTACCGGCTGAGCGTCAGAGGTATTACGCAAAACAAACCTCCCGAAATAGGACCTTAAATGGCGTTTTTTCAGTTGACAGGAATCGACGTTCTTGCAAGCGTTTTCGCGAAATTTCGCGCAATTCTCAATTAGAACGAGTTGTCCCTTATATATTAGCGACAAGTATGCGTTTAGGTAGGAAAGGGAGAGTGTCAATGACTACCTCACATGCTGATTCTTCAGCCGCACCCGCGGAAAAACAAGCCAGTAAATATGTCCTTCAGGATTGGGAGCCGAACAACCCCGAAAAGTGGGATTCGAAGCTTGCATGGAGGACGCTGACCATCACCACGTACTCGCTCATTCTGGGCTTCTGTGTGTGGTTCCTGCCAAGCGCCATCGCACCCAAGCTGACGCTTCTTGGATTCAACCTCAGTGCTTCTCAGCTCTACTGGTTGACCGCATTGCCCGGCTTGGCTGCAGGCCTTCTGCGTCTGGTCTACATGTTCCTGCCTCCGCTGATCGGAACACGCAAGATGGTGGGCATCACCTCACTGCTCTTCGTGATCCCCATGTTGGGCTGGTTCTACGTTGTCCAGGACAACACCACCCCCTACGCCGTTCTTCTGACGCTTGCCTTTATGTGTGGCATCGGCAGTGGGGCATTCTCCGGCTACATGCCCTCTACCGGTTACTTCTTCCCCAAGCGCCTTTCGGGTACAGCTCTGGGCCTGCAGGGCGGTATCGGTAACCTTGGTATGTCCGTCATTCAGCTGGTCGGCCCGATCCTCATGGGATTTGGTCTTTTCGGTATGACCTGGCTGGCTCCCCAGACCCAGGTTGGCGAGCACGCCGGCGAGCAGATCTGGGTGTACAACGTCGCAATCTTCTTTGTCCCGTGGTGCGTCATCGCCGCGATCCTTGCCTTCATCTACCTGCGTGATGTTCCGGTCAAGGCCAACATCAAGCAGCAGCTGGATATCTTCTCGAACCCGAACACCTGGTACATGACCATTCTCTACGTCATGACCTTCGGTCTGTTCTCCGGATTCTCCGCAGTCTTCGGCCTGCTCATTAACAACCAGTTCGGTCGTGCCTCCTCGATCGGTCTGCCCGTCTTGGGCGCGACCTTCGCATTCCTCGGCCCGCTCATCGGTTCGCTTATCCGTATGTCGTGGGGTCCCTTCTGCGACCGCATGGGCGGCGCAATCTGGACCTTCATCTCGGGCGTTGGTATGGCTATCACCCTCGGCGGTATTGCGTGGGTTCTCTACAACCCCAAGGGCTGGACTGATTTCTACATCTTCATGGCACTCATGCTGCTCATGTTCCTGTTCTCCGGCTTCGGCAACGCAGGTACGTTCAAGCAGATGCCCATGATCATGCCCGCACGTCAGGCTGGTGGCGCCATCGGCTTCACCTCAGCAATTGCCTCCCTTGGTCCCTTCTTGGTCGGCGCTACTCTCTCAGCTGTCGGCGCGAAGGGGGCATGGACCTTCTTCGTGGGCTGCGCGATCTTCTGCGTCTTGGCCTCGGCACTGTGCTGGCGCCAGTACGCACGCAAGGGTGCACCCTTCCCGGGCTGATTGCTCACCGTTCCTTCGGGAGTGGCGGACACCGTTTCTCTCCCCGAGTTCGCCACTCCCTCACTTCATAACTTCACGAGCTGGCTGCTTCGCGCGGCTAGCACCCCATCGAGCGGAATGTCCCGCTCGGATACCAACCGTGACACTGCCTCGGCCGACCCCGAGGCCTTGCCGATGAGGAAGCACCACAATGATTGACCACAAACTTCTGACCCTGGGCGGCCGACTTCGCCGCGGCCAGGTCAGCGCTGATGCCCGCCAGATGTTCCTGGTCGGTGGCCGCGAGGCCGATGCCTTCTACCGTCAGCGCTTCAGCCACGATCGCGTCGTTCGTTCTACTCACGGCGTGAACTGCACGGGCTCCTGCTCCTGGAAGGTATACGTCAAGGACGGAATCATCACCTGGGAATCGCAGCAGGTTGATTACCCCTCGACCGGCCCGGACATGCCCGACTACGAGCCCCGCGGATGCCCGCGTGGTGCGGCCTTCTCTTGGTACGAGTACTCGCCGACGCGTATTCGCCACCCCTACGTCCGTTCAGCGCTGCTTGAGCCCTTCCGCGAGGCCAAGGCTCGCCTGGGTGATCCCGTTGAGGCATGGCGCGCAGTCACTTCCGACCCCGAAATTTCCCGCGCATACAAGCGCGCCCGTGGTAAGGGCGGCCTTGTCCGCACCACCTGGGAAGAAGCAATGGAGATTGTTGCAGCAGCGAATGTTGCGACGATTGCCGACTGGGGCCCGGACCGTATCGCCGGCTTCTCGGTGCTTCCTGCAATGTCGATGGTTTCCTTCGGCGCGGGTGCCCGCTACCTTCAGCTCATTGGCGGCGTGAACCTCTCCTTCTACGACTGGTACGCAGACCTTCCCGTTGCCTCTCCTCAGGTTTTCGGTGATCAGACCGACGTTCCCGAGGCCGGCGACTGGTACAACTCGCAGTACCTCATCGTGTGGGGTTCAAACCTGCCGCTGACCCGTACCCCTGATGCTCACTTCATGACCGAGGCCCGCTACCACGGCCAGAAGGTCGTTTCGGTTGCCCCCGACTACTCGGATAACACGAAGTTTGCCGATGAGTGGCTTCGCGTGAACCCCGGTACCGACGGTGCTCTTGCAATGGCCATGGGCCACGTGATCCTCAAGGAATTCCACGTCGAGCACCCGACCGAGCGTTTCCAGGACTACATGCTTCGCTACACGGACTCGCCATTCCTTCTGGAATTGGACGAGACCCCCGAGGGCCTAGTTCCCGGCAAGTTCCTCTCTGTTGCTGATGTTCCCGAGGTCGTGGATGAGGAAACCCGTAACCGCCCGAACCCCGAATTCCGTTTCCTTGTCATGGATAAGTCGGGCGCTGTGCGTGACCCGCGCGGAACCTTGGCGGATCGTTACACCGATGAGGGTAAGGGCAAGTGGAACCTCACCATGGAGGGCGTCGACGCACGTCTGTCTCTCTACGACGAAGGTTGCGAGGCCGTTGAGGTCAACCTTCCGCGATTCGACTTGGTCGCAGACCAGGCTCCGACCGCGGCGGTTGGAGCTGGCGTTGTGACCCGAGGCGTCCCGGTTCGTCGCGTCGGTGGCAAGCTTGTCACCACCGTGTATGACCTCATGCTTGCTCAGTATGGTGTTCCTCGCCAGGGTCTTCCCGGTGTGTGGCCGACCGACTACACCGATGCCTCGACCCCTGGAACTCCCGCATGGCAGGAAGAACTCACCGGCGTTTCCGCTAACGCGGCAATCCGCATTGGCCGCGAATTCGCACAGAATGCGATCGATTCAAACGGTCGATCGCAGATCATCTTCGGTGCTGGCGTCAACCACTACTACCACGCTGACCAGATCTACCGCACGATGCTGGCTCTGACCACCTTCTGTGGAACTCAGGGTGTTAACGGCGGCGGATGGGCACACTACGTCGGCCAGGAAAAGGTTCGTCCTTTGACCGGCTGGACTCAGTTCTCCTTCGCCCTTGACTGGCAGCGTCCCGCACGCCAGATGATCGCGACCGGTTTCTGGTACCTCACCACCGACCAGTGGCGTTACGACGGTCTGGGCGCTCAGCGTCTGGCTTCGCCTCTGGGTGGCCAGACTTTCGGTGACCAGTCGGTTGCCGACACCTTGGTCGAGGCTTCCCAGCGCGGTTGGATGCCCACCTTCCCCTCTTTCGACCGATCTTCCCTAGAACTGGGACGCGCAGCCGAAGAAGCGGGCGTGAGTGTTGGCGAGTACATCTCGGGCCAGCTCACCGAAGGCTCTTTGAAGTTCGCGTGCGAAGATCCCGATAACCCGGTGAACTTCCCGCGTATCCTCTTCAACTGGCGTACGAACCTGCTGGGTTCCTCCGCTAAGGGTGCTGAGTTCTTCATGCGCCACATGCTGGGCGCAGATGATGATGTTCAGGCTGCCGAACTGGAAGCTGGAGATCGTCCCAAGTCGATGGTGTGGCGTGACGCCCCTGCCGATGGCAAGCTCGACCTCATGGTCACCGCGGACTTCCGCAACACCACGACCACCCTGCACTCGGATGTCATTCTTCCCGCGGCCACTTGGTATGAGAAGTACGATCTCTCCAGCACGGATATGCACCCCTACGTGCACACCTTCAATGCTGCGATCAACCCGCCGTGGGATGCGCGTACCGACTATGAACTCTTCCAGGACCTGTCTGCCTACGTGTCGAAGATGGCCGAGGTTCACCTGCCTGAGCCCATGCAGGACGTCATTGCAGCTCCGCTCACTCACGATACGCCTGACGAACTGCTGACCCCCCACGGTCGCGTTGCGCCTCGTGAAGAAATTGGCTGGGTTCCCGGTGTGAACATGCCCAAGCTCATCCCTGTTCTTCGCGATTACCGCACGATTTCCGACAAGTACAACACCGTCGGCCCGCTCATCGAGAAGGCTGGAATGGCAACGAAGGGCGTCGCTTTCAACGCTCAGAAGGAAATCGACGAGTTCATCGCGATGGAAGGAACGCTGGATACCTTTATGGGGCCGCGTCCGCGAATGGACACCGACAAGCGAGCATGCGAGTTCATCCTTCGCTTCTCAGGTACCACCAATGGCTCCTTGGCCACCCGTGGTTTTAAGACTCTGCAAGAGCGTGTTGGCACCGGAAATATGGCTGAAATGGCTGAAGGCGACGAAGAAAAGCACGTCACCTTCAAGGACGTTCAGGCTGCTCCGGTTTCGGTTGTGACCAGCCCCGAGTGGTCCGGTTCGGAACACGGTGGTCGTCGCTACACGGCGTTTAGCCAAAACATCGAGTACCACAAGCCGTGGCACACGCTTACCGGTCGTATGCACTACTACCTGGATCACGACTGGATGCAGGCGATGGGCGAGTCGCTCCCGACCTTCCGTCCCCCGCTGGACCTGCACCACCTCTTAGGTGAGGCTGCCCCCGGCACCATGAGTCGTGATGGCCGAGGCCAAGCCGAGGTCGCCGTCCGTTACCTGACCCCCCACAACAAGTGGGCAATTCACTCGCAGTACTTCGACAACCTGTACATGCTCACCCTTGGCCGAGGCGGCCAGACCGTGTGGATGAGCCCGCAGGACGCCGAGAAGATTGGCGTGCGCGATAACGAATGGATTGAAGCTCACAACCGTAATGGTGTGGTTTCGGCTCGTGCGGTTGTCTCACACCGTATTCCGGAAGGAACCGTGTACATGCACCACGCTCAAGAGCGCGTTGCAAACACTCCTTTGAATGAATCGACCGGGCGTCGTGGTGGTTCGCACAACTCCCTGACGCGCATCTTCTTGAAGCCCTCGCACCTGATCGGTGGTTATGGCCAGTTCACCTACGCCTATAACTACGTCGGTCCGACGGGTAACCAGCGCGATGAAGTCACCATGATTCGTCGCCGTAGCCAGGATGTGGAGTTCTGAGGGTTCGCCCCCAGACGTGAAGAGAGGGAATGAAACGATGAAGGTCATGAGTCAAGTTGTCATGGTGATGAACCTTGACAAGTGCATTGGCTGCCACACCTGTTCGGTGACGTGTAAGCAAGCGTGGACGAACCGCGAAGGTACCGAGTACATGTGGTTCAACAACGTTGAGACCCGCCCGGGTGTTGGCTATCCCCGCACTTGGGAAGATCAGGAACGTTGGAAGGGCGGATGGCGCCTGACCAAGTCAGGCAAGCTCGTTCCTCGTAGCGGTGGGCGTTTGAAGAAGCTCGCGACGATCTTCGCAAACCCCGATATGCCCGAGATCGATGACTACTACGAGCCCTGGACATACGACTACGATCGTCTGCTCCAGACCCCCGCAGGTGCGAAGGCAATGCCGACGGCCCGTGCGCGCTCGCAGATGACCGGTAAGACCATCGATACCATCGAGTGGGGCCCGAACTGGGACGATAACTTGGGTGGTTCGCTTGAGACCATGCACGAGGACCCGACGCTGTCCAAGATGCAGTCTCTGGTTCAGACGAGCATTGAAGAAGCCTTCATGTTCTACCTGCCGCGTATCTGCAACCACTGCTTGAACCCCACCTGTGTGTCGGCCTGCCCCTCTGGCGCGATGTACAAGCGTGAAGAAGATGGCATTGTTCTGGTTGACCAGGATGCCTGCCGCGGTTGGCGTATGTGCGTCTCCGGCTGCCCTTACAAGAAGGTCTACTTCAACCACTCAACCGGTAAGGCCGAGAAGTGCACGCTGTGCTACCCGCGTATCGAGGTTGGCGAGCCGACGATCTGCTCGGAGACCTGCGTTGGTCGTCTGCGCTACCTGGGTGTTGTCCTCTACGACGCCGATCGCGTGACTGAGGCTGCTTCCGTGAAGGATGAGCAGGAACTCTACTACGCTCAGCGCGATCTGATCCTGGATCCCAACGATCCCGAGGTCATCGCCGCTGCCCAGGCCGCTGGCATTCCGCGTTCCTTCATCGAGGCCGCGCAGAATTCCCCCGCCTACAAGCTGATTGTCGACTACAAGCTGGCTCTTCCTCTGCACCCCGAATTCCGTACCCTCCCCATGGTGTGGTACATCCCGCCGCTCTCCCCGGTTGTGGATGCGGTGACCAAGTCGGGTGCCGATGGTGAAAACCACAAGATCCTGCTGACCGCACTGTCCACCATGCGTATCCCGCTGGAATACCTGGCAGGACTGTTCAGCGCTGGAGATACTCGCCCTGTTGAGCTGTCGCTCCGCCGCCTTGCCGCCATGCGTTCCTACATGCGTGACGTCAACATGGGTCAGCCCGTGGATCCCTCGATCCCCGAGTCTGTGGGCATGACCGAAGAAGAAGTTCTGGCGATGTACCGTCTGCTCTCGATCGCAAAGTACGAGGATCGCTACGTGATTCCGACTTCGCACCCCGAGGAAATGCGTACTCCGACCCCGTACCTGTGCCCGGTGGGTGAAGGTGCAGAGTCCGGCTGCGGTTCACACAAGGGCGGTAAGGTTCCCGTCTCGATTGGTCGGCGACCCGAATGAGTCAAAAGACCGCGACTTTCATTCCGACGCGTAACCCGGCTCCTGCGGTTCCAGTTGTGAACCAGAGCCGGGAGTCACGCGCCGCAACCTTTATGATCGCTGCTGCCCTTTTGGATTACCCGGGGCAGGAATGGGATGAGATCCTCGCTCAGATTGACTCCTCTTTGGGGCACGTCAGCGCCGAGGCCGCTGCGGAGTTTTCGCAGTTCCTTGAGTGGGCACGAGGCAAGTCGCGCCGTGAGGTCGAAGAGGCCTACGTTGAGACCTTCGACCAGAAGCGTCGCTGCTGCTTGGAGCTGACCTACTACGCTACGGGTGATACCCGCCAGCGCGGTATTGCTCTGACCATTGTTCGCGACCTCTATGCCGCCGTTGGCTGGCAGCTAGAAAACGATCAGCTGCCCGACTACCTTCCCAATATTTTGGAGTTGGCGGCGCGAACAGAAGGCGAAGAGCATGAGCTGGTCGAGGCCATGCTGGCCTCGCACCGCGAGGGTGTTGAGATCCTTCACGCGGCATTGCTTTCGCTGTCTTCGCCTTGGGCGCATGTGGTTGCTGCTTTGCGAATGGCTCTGCCCGAGGTAGATGACGCAACTTTTGCTCGCATGCAGACTCTGGTCCGTCAGGGTCCCCCGACCGAGATGGTTGGCATGGCTGATCGAAGCGAACTGCCGTGGCCCACTATCCAAACCCCTTCTTCCCTTGTTTCGCCCGCGGGTGAGAACGAACTCTAAGGATTGCCATGAACCTTTTCCTCTGGGGAGTGCTTCCCTACATTTCTTTCACCCTCCTTATCGGCGGGTTGATTTGGCGCTATCGCACCGATCAGTACGGGTGGACCTCGCGTTCATCTCAGCTCAATGAAGGCCGCATCCTGCGCCTCTCGTCGCCCCTATTCCACTTCGGTATCTTGGGCGTTGCTGCCGGCCACGTCATGGGTCTGGTTATTCCTCAGTCCTGGACCGAGGCAATGGGTGTGAGCGAACACGCCTACCACATGGTGGCCATCATCGGTGGTGGTATTGCTGGCCTGATGACGCTGGTTGGTCTGTTCGGCCTCTTGTATCGACGTATCGTCAAGAAGTCGGTGCGTCTGGCAACCAGCCGCAATGACATCTTCATGTACCTTCTTTTGACCTGCGCCATCCTCTTGGGAGCTGCAGCCACCTTGACGACGCAGATCTTGGGTAAGCCGGGTGGATACAACTACCGTGAGACGATCGCAGTGTGGTTCCGTTCGATTTTTACGCTCCAGCCTGATGTCTCTCTGATGACGGATGTCCCGCTCCAGTTCAAGCTGCACATCATTGCGGCCTTCATCCTTTTTGCCGCGTGGCCTTTCACCCGTCTGGTGCACGTCGTTTCGGCTCCGATTGCCTATCCGACGCGCCCCTATGTTGTGTACCGCTCACGTCGATCAGCGACTTCTACTTCTCGTCCCGCACGAGGATGGACGCCGGTTCGAGGTGGTGCTGCAGGTCCCAAGGCTCAGAGTTTCCCAGAAGACGATGCTCCCTATCAGGGTGCTTGATCTGTGCTGATGTGATCTGGGGCCTGTATGTGCTACCTGCGCATACAGGCCCCAGTATTTGAAACGAATGACGGCTAGTTGTTGTCTAGTGCACTAGAATGTCAACCAAGTCCCTGAAGACAAGGAGTAGCTGTGACTAACGGCGAGGTGAAAGCCGGTCGATTCTCCTTTCTGATATAAAAACCCCAGGAGGTATTACATGTCTAAACAAAAAATTAATCGCTTTGTCGGATCTATTGGAGCTTTTATTGGGATCCTTGTCTTTATTGCATATATTCCACAAATTATCGCTAACTTACAAGGAGAAAAAGCTCAACCATTCCAACCACTATTCGCAGCATTTTCTTGTTTAATTTGGGTAATCTATGGTTGGACAAAAGAACCTAAAAAAGACTGGATCCTCATCATTCCCAATGCAGCGGGAGTGATATTAGGCGGTTTAACTTTTATTACTTCTTTATAAAAATTAAATAAACAAAACCAGCAGCTTCATAAAATAGTTGCCGGTTATTTCTGCCGATTGCAAGCATTCTATTT
>UWSI01000025.1 GCA_900541895.1 uncultured Actinomyces sp.
AACAGCCGGGTGCGGGAAGACCCGTGGGTCTTCCCGCACCCGTTTCTATACAATCAACGCAACCCCCATTTAAAAGGCGACTCATGAGCGAGAACGAGATCCACGCAGACGACAGCCTCTCAAATACCCAGGTTAAGGACGAGATACCTGAAACTGCGGAAGAACGTGGTCAACGCATTCGCAAGGCCCAACACCGCCGTCGCCTCTTCACAATTCTTCCGCCCGTTCTGCTGGTGCTGGGGATTCTGGTTCTGCTTTACCCCGTTATCGCGACCTATCAGAACAATCTCGAACAACAGCGCATTGCCAAAGCATTCAGCGCCGAACAAACCAACCTTGGTCCCGATGTACTAAAAGATGAACTCGCGCGCGCTGACGAATACAACCGCCACGCTGCCGAAGCACCCATCCTTGACCCCTGGTTGGAATCTCAGCGGCCCAACACTCCCCAATACTCCGATTACCTCTCACAACTTAACGTCAACCCCGTGATGGCAACTGTTAAGGTCCCTTCGGCCGACATCAGCCTTCCGATCTATCACGGCACCGAAACCTCAACTCTTGAAAAAGGCGTTGGACACCTCTTTGGAACTGCGCTCCCCGTTGGTGGCGAAGGAACTCACACAGTTCTTACCGGCCACTCGGGACTGGGCAGTGCAACCATGTTCGATCACCTCAACCGCGTTAAAGTCGGCGATGTCTTCTACATTGAAGTTCTAGGCCGTCACCTCAAATACAAGGTCACTGATATTCGGACTGTTCTTCCCAATGAAACAGAGAGCCTGAACAAGGTTGCAGGAAAAGACCTTGCAACTCTGATTACCTGTACGCCCTACGGCATCAATACTCACCGACTGCTCGTCACCGGTGAGCGCGTTCCCATGGATGATCAGCAAGTTGCTGCAGAATCAGCAAAGGTTGAACCCGCAGTCGTTCAGACCTGGATGATTGCCGTCGTTGTCGGCATTATTGCCGTGCTCATGACGACTGCAGTCCTATGGGGCTTTGCCCGCAAGAACCGTAAGAAGCGTGAGGCTGAAGCAGCCGCAGTAGCAGAAGCATCTGCAGCAAGCGAAAACGGCGAAGAAACTGCGATCAACACTCCACAACGTTGACGGCCAGGCCGCCCGCTGAGGTCTCCTTGTACTTTGAGAGCATGTCGTTCCCTGTCTGACGCATTGTCTCAATGGCGACATCCAGGGACACGGTGTGGCGGCCATCGCCCCACAGGGCCATGCGAGCAGCGTTAATTGCCTTAACAGCAGCAATCGCATTGCGCTCAATACAGGGGATCTGAACAAGCCCACCAACGGGATCACAGGTCAATCCCAGAGAATGCTCCATGGCGATCTCAGCAGCGTTCTCCACCTGCTGAGGGGTACCGCCCAGAGCCTGAGCAAGCCCTGCAGCCGCCATTGCCGAGGCCGAGCCGACCTCTCCCTGACAGCCAACCTCAGCACCGGCAATCGATGCGTTCGTCTTGATCAAAGCACCAATCGCAGTCGCGGCCAATAAGAACTCGTGAATCGATGCGCGACGGCAACTGGCAGACTCTGACGACTCATCCAGAGGGAGCTCTGAAATCCCAGCCAAATTCGAGGGGGAGAAGTCGGGGAAACTCGCTCCGGCCTCGGGACAAAAAGCAACGAGGTAGCCCAGCACTGCTGGGATCACGCCGGCTGCGCCATTGGTGGGAGCGGTGACGATCCTGTGCCCGGCCGCATTTTCTTCATTCACCGCCAGAGCGTAGAGGTTGACCCAATCCATGGCACGCAGGGGATCTTGCATAACCCCGGCCCAGCCTCGGCGCTCACTTGCTGAAAAAGCCTTTTCAGCGCGCGCGCGCAATTGTGCGGCCAAAGCGTTCGCGCGACGAGGAACATCCAGTCCACCGGGCAAAATACCGGTGGAGGAAATCCCCGCCTCAATCGCGTGGAACATCGTGTGTGCGATCCGGTCGAGGTAGGCGTCCAAAGCCACCTCGGAACGCGCAGAAAGTTCGTTTGCGCGGACAACCTCGGCGATGGATAGGCCCGAGTACGCGCATTGCGCCAAAAGTTGTGCGGCCGTCGAGAAGGGATAGGGCGCGGGCGTACACATTCCCGTTGTCTCTTGTGCAGAGGCCAAGGATGCGATCTCGGGGTGTTCGGGATCGTTATTCGTCTGGGCCATAACGAAGCCGCCACCCACCGAATAGTAGGTGCGCTCAAGGACCAAGCTCTCTCCTGCGTAAGCAGTGATTGTGAGCGCGTTGACGTGGTAACTCAGGACCGTGCGCGGAAGAAAACGGATATCGGACTCGATATCAAAAGGAATTTCCCGGCCACCCGCGAAGGGAAGACTACCGCTGGAAGCAATCTGGGGAATCAGACTCTCAACTGTTTCAATGGACACGGTTTCCGGGTCATAGCCCGCTAAACCCAGCAGCACTGCACGGTCGGTGTTGTGACCTCGTCCGGTTGCGCCAAGAGAGCCAAAAAGGTCGATGGTTACGTGAGACAGATGTGAATAATCGGGAAGCGCACACAGCTCCGTGGAGAAGGCGAGGCCGGCACGCATCGGACCGACCGTGTGTGAAGAAGAGGGACCAATACCGATTGAAAACATATCGAAAGCGGAGAGCGGGCGAGGGGCCTCGCTGGCGGGAACTTCACCGGCGACGATGGCTGCAGGTGTAGGGGTGCCTGCGCTGTACTGATCGGGAGAAGTGACATCAATCGACGGCTGAAGATCCATGCCTCTATTGTGCCTGAAAATAACTGGAGATGAACGACGGTGATCACTCATTCGCTCCGCTGCAATGAAGTGGAGTTTGCAGCGAAAAGCCCATCATTGATGGTGTTCTACACAACGTGCGGCATGCGAGACTCGCCCGAGCACGCCACCTAAATCCCGATAAACTGGGTTTCATGAGTGAACGCATGAATGTTGAGTCCTTTAACCTCGACCACCGCACTGTCCTTGCTCCTTACGTCCGCGTCGCAGATCGGAAGACTCTTCCCGGTGGCGATGTCTTGATCAAGTACGACGTCCGTTTTACCCAGCCCAATAAGGCACACCTTGAGATGCCCACGGTTCACTCCATCGAGCACCTCAGCGCTGAACTGATGCGCAACCACACCGATAAGCTCATCGATTTCGGGCCCATGGGTTGCCAGACCGGCTTCTATGCCCTCCTCCTGGGCGTTGAGACTGAGGAGTTCCTGCCGATCTTGCAGGCGACTTTCGAAGATATCCTCAATGCCACTGAAGTTCCTGCCGCAAACGAGGTGCAGTGCGGCTGGGGTGCAAACCACTCCCTAGAAGGTGCGCAGGAAGCCGTTCGCGAGTTCCTGAATCACCGCGACAAGTGGCTGGTTGTCACTCAGGATGATGCCGCGGCAGCAAAGTAATCATTCAGACCTGACGACCCCCAGACACTTCTCAGAGAGGTACTCATGTCCCTGACCTTGACCCCTTCGCGTCAGCTTCCCGAGGTCGACGCCTTCATTCAGTGCGCGATGGTGATGGAAGCCCAGCCTTTCTTGGATGCGCTTGCGCCTCTTCCCGGTTCTACTGCGGTTGAAACCCTTGTTGTTGGCGCCGATGGTCATCACCAGCAGAGCTACGCCCTTGGTCAGCTCGAAGGCCACACCGTCGTCGTCATCACCTCGGGTATTGGTATTGCGAACGCGGCAGCAGCAGTGGCCCGAGGCCTGACCCTGGCAACCCCGAAGATCGTGATCGCGGGTGGTACCGCGGGCGGTCTTGAGGGTGGAATCCAAGTGGGCGACATTGCGGGAGCGATCTCCACAATCTACAACGACGCCGATGCTACTGTTTTCGGCTATGAGTTGGGTCAGATTCCGCGTATGCCCGTCGACTACCACTCCTCGCAGCGCGCGATCGACGCGCTCGCGGGTCTCAACGATGCCCAGCCGCACCACGTGCGCACCGGCCGCATCGTTACCGGTGACTCCTTCGCTTCGGAAAAGGTCGTTGCCCGTATCCGCGCCGGCTTCCCCGATGCGCTGGCTGTTGACATGGAAACGTGCGGCATGGCCCAGGTGTGCTGGTCGAACGGCGTGGATTGGATCTGCCTGCGTGCGATCTCGGATCTGACGGGAGAAGGCGCTGACGAGGACTTCCACATGAATGGTGAGAAGGCCGCATACCACTCCTTCGAGGCCATTTGCGCCTACCTCTCACTTTTCAGCAAGTGAGCTGATCCCGTGTCCTATCGCGTCCTTATGGTGTGTACCGGCAATATCTGCCGCTCGGTCATGGCCGAAGAAATCCTGCGTGAAGTCGTCGCACAGCGTGGGCTTGATGTTGTTGTTGATTCGGCCGGGATTAGCGATGAAGAGCATGGACACGGGATCGACTCTC
Source organism: uncultured Actinomyces sp. (assembly GCA_900541895.1). Taxonomy (GTDB): domain Bacteria; phylum Actinomycetota; class Actinomycetes; order Actinomycetales; family Actinomycetaceae; genus Pauljensenia. Next base: position 4,369 of record UWSI01000025.1, read on the forward strand.
GTGCTGCGCGAGCGCTGCGAGAGGGCGGATATCGCGTTCCCTCGCACCGAGCCCGCCAAGTCGAGGTGGGGGAGCTTCAGCGTTGGGATCTGATTCTTGCGATGACTTCCTCCCACCTTCGCGCCCTTGAAAGGCTTGCAGGAGGGCCCGATCCGAAGATTCGCATGTTCCGTGAATTTGAGGTGAGTGGGGAAGAGTTTAGTCACGGGCGTGACCTCGATGTTCCGGACCCCTGGTACGGTGATTATTCTGATTTTGAGGCCACTCGTGAGACCATTGAGAACTGCACTCCAGCCATCATTGAGTACATCATGAGGAGCGCAACTCGGTGACGAAACGAAACAAGCGCATAGGCGCGCTTGTCGCACTTTGTGTAGCGGCGGCCTCGACAATCGGGATAGTCGGCTGTACGGACAGGGCGCCACAAGAACAGCCGCAAGAAACAGCCTCTGAGGCGCCTCGCGGAATTCCTTTGGACTATTCGGGTTTTGCCCCGGAAAACATCATGTCTGATGCTGTGCTGGATAACTCGAGCGCCATGAATGATGAGCAGATCGCTACTTTTATCAACGAAAAGGGAGAAGGCTGTCGCGCGGGACGAGTGAATGATCAAGATGTTCCGTGTTTGAAGGATTTCAAAGCCGTCACCGAGACTTTCCCCGCTGATGAGTATTGCCAATGGGGATACCAGGGCGGCGAAGAAGAAACCGCTGCGCAGATTATTGGTCAGTCAGCACGTTCATGTGGAGTAAATCCCCAAGTTTTGTTGGTCACGCTGCAAAAAGAGCAGGGTCTGATCTACGCGTCGGGTGGAATGTTTCAGTGGTTTAGCTATCCCAGCGCGATGGGATATGCCTGCCCGGATAACTCGACCTGTGATCCGGATTATGCAGGTTTTCAGCGGCAGGTCTATTACGCCGCGCGCCAGTTTGCGATCTATCGCGTGAGGCCTGAGCGCTTCCGTTTCCGTGCGGGAGAAAGGGTCGAGGCCCGCTACGGTCCTGCCGAAGAATGCGCATCCGTTGAAATCACTCCGGCTAATCGTGCAACCGCCAGTTTGTACAACTACACACCCTATGTTCCCAACCAGGGGGCGCTTGCGGGACACGGTAATGACTGCTCGGTCTATGGCAATGCGAATGTTTATGGTTATATGCGGGCCTGGTTTACCCAATAATGTTGAAATCCGAGCAATTATAGGTGGTCATGGTATACACTGAGCGCGCTGGGTACGCCCGTGTCTAGGTGACGAAGAAGTTATCAAGAGGTGCGCGATGGAGCCATACGATATTCACAAGAAGACTGCCGACCCTCCGGGGCCGCCGATTCACATACCGCATTTCAAGCGCTCTGATGAGTGTGCTGTTGGGATTGCGCTGTTGCCTGGAAGGGTCCATACCGTTGTGATGGATCGCTCTGGGCGTGCGCGTGAAGAGCGAGCGCGAATCATTGAAAATAATTCGAATGCCATTCTTGCCACGATTAACACTCTCTGCAGTGAGATGGCAGAAAGCGTTCGTTCATATGGGGATATCAAGGGAATTGGCCTATCCCTCGATGGGAAAGTGATCGATGGGCGAAGGTGTACGGTCGAAGAACTGGGATGGTTGGACTTTCCGCTACTCGATTCAATCTCTGGACAGGGCGGACTTCCGCTTTCTCTTATCAACAGTCTTGAAGGGCTGGCAAGGTACGAAGCCATATACGGTGTCGGACAGCGTTTGGATAATTTCCTGATCGTTCAGATCGCGGAAAACGTCTGCTACGTTGAAGTGAAGAATGGCGCAATTTGCCCTGATCCCGCTGGAAATTACCGAAGAATTGCTCACCTTCATCTTGAGGGAAGCAATGCGGTATGTGCACAGGGGCATTACGGATGTGTCAGTGGGTCGCTGGTTCCTTCAGCCGTTATTGGGCAGGCGCGCGCAGCCCGTATAAGTGCTGGTGATACTGATCGGCCACGTGATATCGAAGAACTGATTCGTATGGCACAGGGCGGCGATCAGGCCTGCCGAAAGGCGATTTTGAGCTTTGTTCGCAACCTTGCGAGGTTTCTGGAGCGGCTCAGTGAAATGACCAAGATTGATCACATCGTCCTTGATGGAAGCGCAGTGCGGATTCTTTCCTCGGAGTGGGCGGTCCTCTTTGAGGACGAGCTCTTCACTGTGGGTTCTCAGGGGGAAGTGCTTCCGGTTGTGATTCGTCGTGCCAGTGAGGATTCTCGCTGGGCATGTGGGGCGGCGGCGTATTTCTTTGAGTCGTGTGATCACGGAAGACGAAAAGTGCCTGGGGGTGACTTAAGCGGGAGTTATGTGCCACTCATTGCGGTGTAACCGGCATCGATTGGAAAATACCGGTCGTTTAATGAAACGGGACTGCGAGCAGCGCGCAGTCCCGTATTATTCATGCTCGAATTTGAGTGTTACTCGGCCTCGACCACAGGCAAAACTGACCAGGGGAAGTTGATCCACAGAGCGGTCTTTCGCCAGATGTAGTCCGGTTCGATGATCGAGACAGGCTTCTTGTAAATAACAACCGAGCGAGCGTCGACCTTTGCGTGGGTCTTCCCATCAAGGCTCAGTCCGTCTTCGTCGATCAGTTCCATAACCTTCTTTAGGGTTTTACCCGAGTCAGCGACATCATCGACAACGAGTACCTTCTTGCCATCCAGAGCCGAAACATCCATCAGCGGAGGGAGAACCTGAGGCTCATCCAGAGTCTCACCCAGACCGGTGTAGAACTCAAGGTTCATAGTTCCGATGGCCTTCACACCCATTGCGTAGGCGATTGCTCCAGCGGGGATCAGTCCACCGCGCGCAATTGCAACGATCAGGTCGGGCTTCCATCCGGAATTCACGATCTGCTGTGCCAGCTCGCGTGCTGCGTCGCCGAACTCTTGCCAGGTCAGGTTTTCGCGTTCTTCGCCAGTGTTGGTCGTTGCGCCGTCATCGAATGGGGTGGAGGCAGACATGTATACGTCCTTCAGCAAAAGTGATCAGGTGAATGGACATATGGTAACGCCCGTCAGTACGTTTACGCATTGTTATCCATTTGGGTGACCGTATCGTCTCAAACTGCGTAGTTGGCGAGCATACTGTCCGCCGGGTTGACGAGGTTGTCCTTTATGGGACCAGATAAAGATTCGCGAGGCATCAAAAGTGCGTGAACACGCACCGCAAGAGGTGACCCGTCGGGGAGCTGAATATAGTTCCCGCCGTGTTCCGCAGACGGGGCATACTCCCACCCATGATGGCCGAGGCGAGGGCAAGTATGCCGATAAGCGCGCACTATCGGGGGCACCAAGTTGGCGAGCTTTCGCCTGCCAGATCGCATCGTGATGATGTGAGGCGCCAACTAGAGCGTGGGCAATTTCGTGCAGGATGACTCCACGTACCGTTTCCGCATCGTAGAGGTCAACCAACGGCCCCGAAAGGCGAATTTCGCGAAGTGTATGGACGCATGCCCCCGCGCGTCTACGCGCACGATCAAATCGCAGCGACCAGTCTCTTAAACCGTGGTGATCCATTAATTCACGTGCCATTGCGCGTGCGTCTTCACGCTTCATATGGCCTCGTGAAGACGATCAATCGCTGCCAACATGCGTTGAGGTGAAATCTTGCGCGCGGTCCCCAGTTCTTGCGCAAATAGAGAAACGCGCAGCTCCTCACGCATCCACAAAAGTTCTTCAAATGCACTGGCGTGGCGCGCGTTGAAAGGACGCGTATCCATGAGCTCGCGAAGTTCATTGAGCTCGTTATCGACCTGCGCTAGGGCCTGGACAGACCCCTCGTCACGTGCAAGATCGGAAGGTGAACGCAAAGCTTTACGGACGCGTAAAGATTGAGCCTGAATGTATCGCGGAAGGTTACGAAGGCGCTCAATAGGTGTTGCTGCAATGAATCCATCAAATACCAGGGAATGCGCGACCCTTTCGGCATCCTCGCGGAGTGCGCAATAGGCCCGTGCATCCGCAGTCGCAAGGGTATCTTGTAGCTGCGCCCAGGATTCCATCGCGCGCACAACGACTTCAATAATCGAATAAACCTGGTCTTCGTGTAGATCCCTCACGCGCTGGGAAAGGTCGTCAAAGCTTGAGCGATTACGTACCGTCCATAGCCCTTGATTTCCGCTCAGAGATACCGTGAGCGTGCGCACGCTTGCCCACTGCGCATCTGCGATCAGAGCCTCGCTGCTTCGATAGGGAGTTGAGGTCAGCATGAGTGCCTCGCGTCCACTCCAACGCGTTGAGACGCGCTTGGTCGATAGCTGAACGCGGCGTAGGACGAGGTTTGCCACACCCAATCCGTGTTCACTTCTTGCCTGCGAAGCATTTGCCATGACACGCACACCTGCCAGCGGATTCTCGGGCTTCCCTTGGGGGACTAAAGCCGGGAATGCGCGAATTGTGAGCCCCTGTGCTTGAGATTCAATCGAGGGTGGCAAAGGGGTGGTCGGGAAATCCTCAAGATCGTCGGCGAAAAGTTCACTTCCGGGAGTGCCCTCGCTACCATCGATTGTTCCCGAGGCCGTCGCTTCCTTCCTTTGCGCGCGAGCTTTTTGCTCGCCAGGCGCAGTCCTTGAGTATCTCCCAGACTCAGGCTTTGGTTTCGCATCTGAGCGATGTGCACTGCGTTCTTGTGCTTCGGTCAATGCTTGGCGAACGGCCGTTCGCAATGCGCTATCGGTCGCACCGGCCAAGGTGCGTTTGAGATATCCCAGATCTTTCCCGCTTCCCAGTTCGCGTCCTTGACGATCGTGGACAACGAAGGTCATGAGCAGGTGATCGGGAAGTGCGTCGCGCATGGTGTGGATATCAGAATCGCTCAGGTCAACGCCTCGCAGCTCACGGATTGCACGCGTGAAAAGTTCGTCGAAGGATGCCGAGTGAGTCTGTGCGGTAGCGGTGCGGGCTCCACCGGGATTTTGAGTGGAAGATTTCGGGGACCTATCAGAGCTTTGAACTGAGGAAGCTGCGGAAAGATCACGGCCTTGACCCCGTTCGTCTTTCGTTGACGTACTGGCCTTGGACAGGCGCTTATCGCTACGACCCTGACCTGTTTTCTGTCCCCATGCCGCTAGGCGCCCAAGAGCGGCGCTCAACGAGGCGGGATCTTTATCAGGAATAGCGCCAGCGGAACTCTCACCAGAGTGTGCGTGATCAGGCTCTTTGTGAGCACTTACTCGGCCGTCTCGGAAATCATCAATCCACGTGGCAAGGCTCTTTGCGACTTCGGGAGCGGGTGCAAGTAGGCGGCGCTTGGCCTTGGGAAGAGCGCGTATTGCCTCGGTGATGAGTTCTTCGCGCATACCCGGTACTAACCAATCGGTACCCTCATCGCTTACGCGACCCAAGGCCTCGACGGGAATGGACATCGAAACACCATCGCGCGGGGAGCCAGGGTGGAACTCATAGGACAGGGGAAGGCGAAGCTCTCCCTGCTGCCAATGGTTAGGGAAGCCCTCTCCGGTCTGGCCCAGGCCTCGAGGAAGAAGAAGCTCAGGAGGATAATCCAAAAGATGAGGATTCTGGCGCTTTTCGTTCTTCCACCAGCGATTAAAGTGCCCTGCAGAGATGATCGAGGCGGGGAGGAGATCGTCAAAGAAACGCTCCAGCGCCATTTCATCGGCGACGAGGCCGTGGGTGCGGCTGCGACGTTCGGTTTCCCGTGCCCGCTCGATCGCCTCGTCGTTGCGACGTTGGAAGGCATGACGCTCACGCCACTGACCCTGAACCAGCGCGTGGCGGATGAACATTTCACGAGCGAGCTCGGCAGCGGTGATTGGGCTTTGCTGGGCGATCGCAAAAGGAGAATCTGTGGGAACAGCGCCTCGGATTGACCCCAGGGGAGTAGATCCCAGTCGTCCCAGCAACACCGAGTGGTCTGCGATCAATGTCAGCCCGTAGAGCATCACTTTTTCTTGAACGTACGCCGCGCCCCGCGAAGAATTCCACGTGGGTTCGGAATAGACATGGTTGAGTAGGTCTTTTGCCAATGGCTCGACCCATTCGGGGCGAATACGGGCGACCGTACGTGCAAAGAGTCGCGAGGTCTCAACCAATTCCGCGGTCATCACCCAATCGGGATGGCCAGTGATTCCCGAACCAGGCCAAATGGTGAAGTGAGTGCCTCGGCTACCCGTATAGTCTCGAGTTGCCGGATCCCACGCGCCCAGACTGGAGAGAAGACCAACGAGGATCGAACGGTGAATATCGTCGGTGTCGACCGCGCTGGTTGAGCGCGTGAAGGCAACTGCAGCCTTCGCTGCGGCGTCCGCAATTCCCGTACGTGATGCCTGCTCGACTACATCACCCGCTGAAGGCATCCCCAGTGGCTCGGTGTTGATGCCGATGCTGCGGGCCATATCGCGCAGCTGGTGGGCGATATCGCGCCACTCGCGGAAACGCAGGTAGTGAATGAATTCTGCCCGGCACATACGTCTAAACGCGCTACCTGAAAGATCGCGCTGTTGGACGTGCAGGTAGCGCCATAAATTGAGGTAGGTCAAGAAATCGGAGTGGGAGTCAGCAAAACGCGCGTGTGCCGTATCTGCAGCTTCTTGGTGTTCCAGTGGGCGCTCGCGGACATCCTGAATCGATAGCGCAGCAACGATCACTAAAATTTCCGACGCGCATCCTGATTCATGCCCAGCGATCAGCATGCGGCCCAGGTGCGGATCGATGGGAAGGCGAGCTAAGTCGCGACCAATGCGTGTGAGCTCAAGTCCTTGGTTTCCCTGTGCCAGCGCGGAAGAATCGGAGTTCTTTGACGAATCCAGCGGGCGCAGTGCCCCGATTTCAATGAGCTGATTGATGCCATCGCGGATCGCTCGCGAGTCCGGCGCATCGACGAAGGGGAAAGACGCAACGTCTCCCAACCCTAAAGCGCTCATCTGTAAAATGACCGAGGCCAGCGAGGTACGCAAGATTTCCGGCTCGGTGAAGTCTGGCCTCGATGCGAAATTATCAGCGGAATACAGGCGAATCGCGATACCGTCCGCAACGCGTCCGCAACGTCCAGAACGCTGATTTGCGCTGGCCTTTGAAATCTCTTCGATGGGTAGGCGCTGAACCTTGGTCTTATTGGAATAGCGCGAAATTCGCGCCATTCCCGGATCGATCACGTAGCGGATCCCCGGAACCGTCAGCGAGGTTTCAGCGACGTTTGTCGCCAGAACAATGCGCCGATGGCTGTGTTCCTCAAAAATCCGGTGTTGTTCCGCGGAGCTGAGGCGCGCAAATAGGGGCAAAATTTCGATATCTGCGGGGCTCTTCGAGTGCGAGATATCCCTGGGCGCGCGGTTGCCCAGGTGATCGCGCAACGCCTGTTCGGTATCACGGATATCGCGCTCACCGGGAAGAAATACCAAAATATCCCCCGGGCCCTCGCTGCATAGCTCATCGACCGCATGGCAAATTGCGGTTTCGACGTCGATGTCTTGACCCGCGCCGTAGCCCTCCAGAGCAAGGGGATCATCTGGGTCCTCTAAAACCAGTTGTTCGACGCCGCTTCCAGTGCTTTCTTCCTCGATTGCCGAGGCCGTGGCCGGGCTGCTTTCAGCGGGCTGAGCATCGGGGGACGTGCTTGAGGAGGAATAGGAAGCCGGGGTGTCGGCGGCAAGGGGACGGTAGCGGATTTCAACCGGGAAAGTACGACCCGAAACCTCAATGACCGGTGCGGCTTCAATGAGCGTTCCCTGTCCAATCGGACCGTTCCATCGACCGAAGTGGCGCGCGAAACGATCCGAGTCAATGGTCGCTGACGTGATGATGACCTTGAGGTCGGGGCGCAAGGGGAGCAAGCGCGCAAGGTAGCCCAAGATGAAATCGATGTTTAGGCTGCGTTCGTGGGCCTCGTCGATGATCAGGGTGTCATAGCGACGCAGCATTGGGTCCGATTGAATTTCTGCCAACAAAATACCGTCGGTCATGAGTTTGACCAAAGTGGTGGGACCGACCTCATCGGTGAATCGCACCTGGTAGCCGACGACCTCGCCGGGCTCTTTGCCCACCTTTTGGCCAAGCTCAGCGGCAATGCGCTCTGCAACCGAACGCGCTGCAATACGGCGAGGCTGGGTGTGCCCGATCATGCCGCCTACGCCTCGGCCTAATTGAAGGCAAATCTTTGGGATCTGCGTGGTTTTTCCCGAGCCGGTTTCGCCGGAGATGATGACAACCTGATGCTGCGAAATTGCCTGTGCAATTTCGTCACGTCTTGCGCTGACCGGAAGATCGGGGAAAGAAATCAGTGGAATCGCAGCGGCCCGAGCAGCAAGCTGTTCGGGTGTGAAAGGGCGGAAAGGCGCGGATGCATGAGGGGAGCGACCCCTGCGTGAATGTGCGCGCCGGCGCCTTGGCTGCGATGAAGTGGACACCCCTTCAGGGTAACGAAGAACTTTCGCCACAGCTGGGTGTGTACGTTACTGGCGGAACTCCCCACTGGGCTCTGCCCACAGATGCGCCCACTCAAGCGCGGCCTCGAGAAGGATTTCTGGATGTTCACCGGCACCAAAACGGGTATCGTGAACCATTTCAACCCGAGAGCCGTCGGGAAGACGGTGGAAAGCGTCGCGCGTCAGATCAACCAGACCCAAATCGATATCGTCGGCATCGTGGAGGATGAATGCAGGTGCGCCCTTCGGATCGATGATTGAAGAATCGACCATGGAAAGATCGGCCAGCGTCTGCTTGGAGATCGTGAAAAATTCGCGAGGCCCATCGGAGTCGTCCGGGATCCGGGTTTGGCCGGTGTGCTCCAATTCGTCTAGTTGGCTATTGGAAAAAATTGCACTCCAGTCGTAGGAGAGCGGGCCAAGTACCGGAGCAGAAAGAAACAGCGCGGTCGCATGAATCAGGTGCGCGGCAAGTGCAGTAACCGAGCCAAAAGAGTGACCGTGAATAATCTGGTGGGTGAAACCCTGATCGGCAAGCCAGCCCGATGCAGCCTGGAGGTCCTCGATCTGAGACTCGCGCGTAATCACCTCGTCATCGGAGCGTCCATGCCCCGAGTAATCGAATTGGAGTGTCGCGTACCCGGCCTTGCGATAGGCGCGGGCGAGCTCATCGTAGTGTCCACCCGAGTGTTCATCTGCAAGAAAAGAATGCGAAAACAGGACAGCGGCGTCCCGTGAATCTACGGGCTGAACGAAAGTTCCCGACAGGGTGATCCCTCGGGGTGTGTTCATACGTACTTCGCTCATACCTCCACGGTACTGGTTTCATAGAAGATGTGAAATACCCCGTCTCATAACGTGCGAAAAGGTAAACAAGTGGCGTGTTACTTTGGGGAACTACTAGGCTAGTTTTTATTCGATAGTCACCATCGCACACCGGCGCGTACGCGCCTGATAGCACAAGAAAGACGCATCATGGGAACGAAAATGGGAATCGCTGTCGGTTTCGGGATCGGCTACGTGCTGGGGACCCGAGCGGGGCGTGAACAATACGCGCGAATTTGTGCGTGCGCGGGAAAGCTCCGTCGCTTCCCGTTGATCGCTCGTCCTCTAGATGCTGCCGGTGAAAAAATGTCTGCGCTTGTGCGCACCCAGGGTGAGAAGGTCACGGATAAAGTTGCCGACGCGGTGAAGGAACGACTCTTCCGCATGCCGGCCGCCGAACCGGAGATTACCGAAGATGATCTACCAACCTACGCGGGCTGAGGCGCGGGCGCATTCACAATGACTGATTCCCATCACACTGAAAAGCAAGCTTCGCGCGCGCAGATTCGACGTTGGCGCCGCTACCTGGCCGAAGAACGCATGGAGGCGCATACCTATCGCGCACTTGCTGAACGTCGGACGGGCGAAGAACGTCAGGTACTCCTTGGCCTTGCCGAGGCCGAGGGTCGCCATGAGGAGTATTGGCTATCTCTGCTGGGGGAGCACGCACTTCCCGCACCGCATCCTCCGCTTCGTACCCGAATTTCATCTGCACTGGCCTACATGTTCGGGACGATTTTTATTCTGGCGATGGCCCAACGAACCGAGGAACGTTCCTCATATGATGACGACGCTGACGTTCCAGCGGCGATCGCTGCCGATGAGCGTCTGCATGTCGAGGTTGTTCGTTCACTTGCACAGCGTTCCCGTGAATCCCTAGCGGGTACTTTCCGGGCTGCGGTCTTTGGGGTGAACGATGGTTTGGTATCAAACCTTGCGTTGATTCTGGGAGTCGTTGGTGCGGGACTGAGCTCGCAAGCGATTTTGACGACGGGAGTTGCTGGTCTGCTTGCGGGTGCAATGTCCATGGCTGCCGGTGAATGGGTCAGCGTGAGTTCTCAGCGCGAGCTATTGGACGCATCGATTCCAGATCCCGGTGTTGATAACACTTTGAATGAAGTCGATGTCGATGCCAATGAATTGGCACTGCTTTTCCGCGCTCGCGGGGAAGATGAGGAAAGCGCGAAGGCACACGCAGCAGATGTCTTCGCAAAACTTGCAAAATCTGATCGTCGTTCGGGTGGTAATGCCGCTCCAAGTACAGATGGCACAGAGCGACGCCCCATCTTTTCAGCGTACAAGGATGAAGATGCGGGAGCTAGCGAAGAGATCGGTACCCCGGCGCGTGCGGCGGCCTCGTCCTTTATTTGTTTCGCTCTCGGCGCTCTTTTGCCCTTGATTCCCTATATTTTCAGGCTTGATGGATTGTTTGCCGCGGGAATTTCGGTTGTCCTTGTCGGTATTGCGCTCATGTTTACCGGTGGAATTGTTGGTGTGCTTTCGGGTCTTGCACCCGCCCCGCGTGCTTTCCGTCAGCTGGCAGTTGGTTTTGGTGCGGCCGGTGCAACCTACCTGCTGGGTCTTGTCTTCGGTACCAGCGTTTCCTGATCGGGGGCAGTCGCGCGACTGCGCTGCGCTGCGGAGGGGAATGGCCTCGCGCTTGATCTTGGCTACTGAGACTGCGCGTCCACAACCTTGGATTCTGTTGAGAGGTGGAAGACAATAGTGAGCGTGCTCGATACTCTCAATCAAACCTTGCCGGACCTGTTCCGCGTCATCGATCTTCTTGGCGTGCTCTTGAACGGGATCCTCGGCGGACGTATCGCGCGCATTAAACGTTTCGATGCCGTCGGCTTCATGGTCTTGGCCATCATGTGTGCACTGGCCGGTGGAATGCTCCGCGACATTATGCTAGATCAAGGCCCGCCGGTGGCATTGACCGATCCTTTCTACCTAGGGACTGCACTGGTCGGTGCGTTGATCGCTATGCTCTGGCGCCTCGATTCTCGTTTCTGGCGGATTGCGCTGGTGCTGGCTGATGGAACCGTTCTGGGATGCTGGGCGGCCACTGGAGCGCTGAAGACACTGAATGCTGGCCTGGGAGTAGGACCGGCGATTCTGCTGGGAATTATGACCGCCGTCGGTGGCGGCATGATTCGAGATATTTCTGCTGGGATGGTCCCGCAGGTATTTGGCGGAAATAATCTCTACGCAACTCCTGCATTCGTTTCAGCGGCGATCATGGCTGCATTTGGCCACTCGGGCCTGGAACAAATTGGCATGCTGGTTGCGACGATTGTCGGGTCGAGTTTCACAGTACTTGCGCATTGGAGAAAGTGGCAGCTTCCTTCACATAATGATTGGACATTGACCATGACGGCAACGCAGCTGCGGGCACTCCTTCGGTTGCGTTCGCTTGATGAACGTGACGTCAAGAAGATTACTGAGGACAATTCGGATCAATGAGTGCAGACAAGGCTCAGAGCGGAGCAGGATCTACAGTGGAAGGTGCCCGCGGACCGCAGATGGCATCCCCGGGTCATGGCACGCCTCGGTCAAAAGGATTCAAGGCTGCACACCTGTCGATGATGGCGCTGGGAAGCGCGATTGGTGCCGGCTTCTTCCTGGGTACCGGTGTCGCCGTTTCCGAGGCCGGCCCGGCCGTTTTGGTCTCCTACATTCTTGCCGCGTTAATCGTCGTCACCGTGATGTACGCGCTGGCTGAGTTGGCCGCTGCGATTCCTTCCTCTGGATCTTTCTCGACCTACGCCGAGGCAGGCATCGGCCGGTGGGCAGGCTTCACCTCTGGCTGGCTCTACTGGTTCATGCTGATCATGGTGCTTGGCCTGGAAATGACCGGCGCAGCGCAGATCTTTACAGCTTGGTTCCCCAGTGTTGACCAGTGGGTTGTCACCTTGGTCATCGTTGTTGTCCTGGGCGGGATTAACCTGCTGGCGGCCGGCGAATTCGGTCGTGTTGAGGCGTGGCTTGCAGGATTGAAAGTCGCTGCAATTATCTTCTTCCTGGTCGTTGGACTGGGCCTTCTGATGGGCATTATTCCCGGGCGCGCTCAGAGCCTGCATCAGGCTTTCATTGGAAATGGTGGTTTTGCTCCTGCTGGCCTTCCCGGAGTCGCGGTTGGTTTGCTTGCGATTATTACCTCCTTTGGTGGGCTTGAGATTGTTACCATTGCCGCCGCCGAGGCCGATGATGCCAGGCGCGCGATGTCGCAGGCTATTCGCTCGGTGATTTGGCGCATTTTGGTGTTCTACGTGGGCTCCGTTGCCCTGTTAATCTGCCTGCTGCCGTGGAATTCGGATGAGATGAAGACCAGTCCTTTCGCTGCGGTTTTGAACATGGCGGGGATCCCCGCGGTCGGAATGATTATGGAGATCATCGTCTTTGTCGCACTGATTAGTGCTTTTTCTGCGAACATCTACGCGTCTTCCCGAATCGCATACTCGCTGTCCGCACGCGGAATGGGACCGACCTGGATTCTGGGTGCGCGCGTGCACAAAGCTCTTGATGAGAGTGACGAGGCCCTTGGAGTAACCGCGCTTCACGGTGATATTGAGGACGGGCGAACCCCGCGCCGCTCGGTTGCGGTTTCTGTGGCTCTGGCCTTTATTTCCGTCGCCTTGAACTGGTATCTTCCATCGTCAATCATGCAGGTGCTCATCAATGCAGTGGGCATGGTGCTGTTGATCGTGTGGGTGATGATCGTTATTTCGCAGATCCGTTTGCATTCGAAGCTCGAGGCCGAGGGGGTTTTGTCCCTGAGGATGCCGGGTTGGCCGTGGCTTCCGTGGTTCGCTGTTATCGGATTGCTGTCGATCGCGGTTCTGATGATGTTTAACGCTGCCGGACGCGCACAGCTGATCGCAATGGGATCACTGACCCTGATCCTGGTGTGTCTGTACTTTGCGCGTGAGAATCTTCGAAATCGCAAGGCTGCACGTGCTTCAGTCGCGAAGATCGTCGGGAGCGGTGACTAAGACGCTGGTATTTGCGCAGCGGATTTTTCCACAGGATCAACGCTTATTCGGTGTTTTCCACAACTTTGTGGCTCTTAGTGTCTGCGCGCGTTTCCTGGGCCATAGTGGCTGAATAACTGTCAGAAGGAGGTAAGTGTTGATGCGCCGGAAAAGCCCCAGACACTCACGGCTTCTGATGGGGGTTCTTCTTATATGCGTGAGTGTGGGAATTGTCTTCGCACTTGTCCACACTGGAATCGTCGGCGGTGCTTTTGGCGTGTGGGACACAGGGGTGAATAGTTCCAGCGGTCCTTCGGATTCTTCCTTAGGAAGCGTGGATGACAGTGCGAAAGCCCTGGATCAGCTTCCCGTGCTTCAGACGCGCAGTGGATCTGTTCCACGCTATTCACGTGATGAATTTGGTCAGCGATGGGCAGATGTCGACCGAAATGGCTGTGATACGCGAAATGACATCCTTCGAAGGGATTTACGCAGCCTACAAATGAAGACGTCCTCTCCGAACTGCGTGGTTGTCGGGGGAATCCTTGACGACCCTTATACGGGTAGAACGATTGATTTCCACAAGGGTGAAGATTCCTCAGATCAGGTGCAAATCGACCACGTTGTTGCGCTTGCCAATGCGTGGAGCAGCGGTGCGTGGCAGTGGGATGCTCCACGTCGACAAGAGTTTGCGAACGATCCAACAAACTTGCTGGCTGTTGACGGTAACGCGAATCAAGATAAAGGGGCGAGCAGAGCGGATCAGTGGCTCCCACCGAATGCCCGTTATCGTTGCGCGTATGTGCAGCGGCAAATCGTTGTGAAGAGTTCCTGGGGTTTGGGGGTGACCCCGCGGGAAAAGAAGGCGATGAAAGCGGTGCTTGATCACTGTGAATAAAGGGAACGACCGAAGGGGAGTGCCCGTGCAAGTGCCGCGCAGATCTATGCGCCAAGGTGGGGATAGACGGATATAGCAAAGCCCCGACCGGTGGGACGCACCGAGCGGGGCCGCTTGCGCGCTCGAAGGGACTCGAACCCCCAACCTTCTGATCCGTAGTCAGATGCTCTATCCATTGAGCTACGAGCGCATTGCCGTTTGATTGGCTGGGAAATAGTTTAGGCACAACGCGCCTTTACAAGCAAACTCATAAATGCGTCATCAATCACATCGGCCTCTTTTTGCTGCAGAGGAAGTCGCAGAATCTTGCGGAAAAGAAAGAAAATTTATGCGAGTTTGTCAATTAGTGCAACCGAAGTTTCCGTGAAACGGTACTTTCATTGCTTCTTTCGAATGGGTAAGAATTAAGAGGTCCATTTTTGAGCGACATGCAGGAGCAGCGCAATGGCAAATAGCCATCCAAAAATGTCCACCACTCGAATCGACCCGGTCAATGCGGTCCCTTCTTTCCCCAAGCTCACAATCCTCGGTTTTCAGCATGTCCTGGCGTTTTACGCCGGGGCAGTTGTTGTTCCGCTGGTAATTGCAACTGGTCTGGGACTTGACTCGGCTACTACTGTTCACCTGATCAATGCGGACCTCTTCACCTGTGGTATCGCGTCAATCATCCAATCTGCGGGTCTTGGCCCGAAGATTGGTGTTCGTCTTCCCTTGCTTCAAGGCGTGACATTTACGGCAGTCTCACCTCTCATCGCAGTTGGTTTGGCTGCTGGTGGGGGAGTCGAAGGCCTCGCCACGATGTACGGCTCGATTATCGTTGCGGGCATTGCAACCTTCCTTGCCGCTCCCTTCTTTGCGAAGCTTTTGCGTTTCTTCCCGCCTGTCGTCACCGGCACCCTGCTGACAGTTATGGGAACGACCCTTATTTCGGTTGCAGCAAACGATATCGTTTACTGGGGAACTGAGGCAGCAAAGGTTGGCGCCGATCCCATTCCCGGAACTCTTCGCGGACTTGCATACGCTCTTGGCACTTTGGCTGTCATCGTGGTTATCCAGCGTATTTTCTCTGGCTTTATGGCGACGATTGCCGTCCTCTTGGGTCTGCTTGGCGGAACGGTTGTCGCGTGGATTCTGGGGGATGCAAACTTCTCTGCGGTCTCTCAGGCAGCGCCGATCGGGGTCACCACTCCCTTCTTCTTCGGAATCCCGAAGTTCTCAGTTGCAGCGATTATCTCGATGCTCATCGTCATGGCAATTACCGCCGTCGAAACCACAGGTGACGTTTTTGCGACCGGTGAGGTTGTGGGTAAGCGCATCACTCCAGCGCACATCGCGAATGCTCTTCGCGCGGACGGCCTGTCGACCGCGCTGGGTGGTGTCCTGAACTCTTTCCCCTACACCTGCTTCGCACAGAACGTTGGTTTGGTTCGACTCACGCGCGTGAAGTCGCGCTGGGTCGTTACCGCTGCGGGTGTCTTCATGATCATCCTTGGAGTTCTGCCCAAGGCCGGCGCGGTCGTCGCCTCGATCCCGAAGCCTGTTATCGGTGGAGCGTCTCTGGCAATGTTCGCAGCTGTTGCTGTTGTCGGTATTCAGACTCTTTCCACTGTCGATATGCGCGATAACCGTAACTCGGTGATCGTTGCGACCTCGCTTGGCTTGGGTCTGCTGGTCACTTTGAAGCCCGAACTGGCTAGCTACGTGCCCTCGTGGATGCAGATTCTTTTCGGATCCGGCGTGACGATCGGTTCAATCTGCGCCATCATCCTCAACCTGCTCTTCTTCCACATCGGTCGTAAGCCTTCTCCGGCTGTCTCAATGGTCGACGGGCGTCCGTTGGATCTGGATGCCATTAACCGCCTTGATCAAGCGCAGTTCACTCGCGCCTTCGCTCCCATGTTCTCGGGAGTGACGTGGCCGGTTGAACGCGCCTGGACGCACGCTCCTTTCGACTCAGTTGCTGACCTGCGTCACGCCTTCCAGGATGCAGTTGGTCAGGCTGACCGTGAGGAACAGGAAGCCCTGATTTCCGGCTACACCGACATCGTTGATCTGATTCTGGGTGGCGAGGCCGATGAGCAGGCGCTGCTGGATACCGGTTCGACCCTTTTGGGTGACTTTAACTCCGAGAAGCAGGAAGAATTGCGCGCGCTTGGCCAGGCATACCACGAGCGTTTTAACCGCCCGCTGATCGTATGCGTCTCGCGTGTAGATTCGGCTGATCAGCTTCTTGCTGATGGTTGGCGTCGCGTCGAGGGCTCGGACCTGCGAGAGATCCGCGTGACCTTGAATGAGGTTATGCAGATCGCCGAAAATCGTTTCGAGGCCATGGTCGCTGATGCGAACCCCATCCATTCGGCGTGGGCGCACTCCTTCGACCAGTTGGACTAAGCTTTCGTCACTGAATACTGAATAGCGTTTGCCCCCGGGTGCTCATGCGCCCGGGGGCAAACTTTTGTCGCTCTGCGTTACTCTGCACGGCCTTCGTCCCCTCGCTCTCTCCCCTCCCTCGTTCTCGCCCCTTCGCTCCCTCCCCTCCCCATCCTGGTTTAGCTCATTCATTCCGGGTCAGTTGCTGTTCTAAGGCGGTAGGTGAGCGAGCTAAACCAGGAATGGGAGAGCTAACGGGGGAATGGGAGAGCTAACGCATGAGTCCACGATCTATGCCCCCGCGCGCTCCGAAAAGACCGCAGCTCGGGCAGCATAAAGCGAACTCACGAAAGCATGCCCAGGAGACGTAACGATAAAACACACAAAAGGGCCGGGC
>UWSI01000026.1 GCA_900541895.1 uncultured Actinomyces sp.
GGCGAACTATATTCAACAATATATATACCGAATTTAAATCTAAATTAACTAAATTAGATTTCATATACAAATAGACTAAAGTTCAATTTGGTACAAATGTGGCACAAATAAGACTTTTCGTAAAACCTGGTTTGACAAGAATAGCTTTCAATTAAAGTGAAAACAATGCAATATCTTCTGTTTTCGGAACTATATATACATATTGATTTTATAAAATATGAATCAATTTATTTTAAACAGGGGAATAGTTTAGTTCTGTAGAAATGTAATTTATACACTTACAAAGCTTATTCTGACAAACTTTATGACTGTTTATGGAAAAGGGGTAGAGATTGAACGGCATCGAATACATGATCACCCAGTTGGCGACCGCATCCCCGGCGCAGCGTAAGGTTCTGCACACCCTTACCGATATTGGTCGTGAAGCAACCGTTGTTGAAATCGCAGATCACTTGGGAATTCATAAGAACTCGGTTCGTGAGACTCTTGTTCCCTTGGTTGAACAGGGCTTAGTTGTACGTCGAACTCACAATCCCGAAGGACGAGGCCGCCCCGCGATGTACTACGAGATCGCGGTCATTGGGGATGCAGCGCGTCTTCAACGTCAGTCTTCGGAACTTCTTCTTGCCGCGGCCTCGGCAATGGCTCAAACTTCGGACGGTGGCGAAAAACTTGCTGACATCATGGGGCGCAATTGGGGGCAGCAGTACGTTGATCTCATCCGCTCTTCCGGTGCGCTTGATGCTGCTCGTGATGACGAGGAAGCCCTACTTTCGCTTCTTCGAGTTTTCCTCTCAACGCGCGGTTTCCGTGCGTTAAATGCAGAAGATGGCGGTCTGTCCATCCAATCCTGTCCCTACCTCAATATTGGCAACGATAAGATCCAAGGCATTGTGTGTCGGATGCACGGTGCCGCGATTCGGCAGATTGTTGAAGAGCTCAGTGATGGTGGCATGAGTATGACTCTGGTGCCCTTCGGCAATAGTTGTGGTTGCCAGGTTTTCTTTGAGGATATCCCGGTGCGAAAGGCCTCGGGCGAATAATATATTCGATGGCTTGCCGCCTCTGCGGAGAAATTTGCATATTTTTGTCGATTAATTACAAAAAACGGCAAAATCCGTTAAAATTAATTCATGCCTTATTACAAAGTTTCGACTCTGGCGACTCTCCTTGGCGTCAGTGATGACACCGTTCGTCGCTGGCTTGATGATGGACTTGTGACTCGTGCAGATAGCGCTGAGAACTCAGGACCGCTTCGCATCGATGGAGCATCGGTCGCGGCTTTGATTAATAGCCAACCTGATGTTCATCAGCTTGCTCTTGGGCAGGGCACTCAGTCTGTTCGTAACCACCTCCAGGGATTGGTTATTGCTGTTCACTCCGATCCGGTGATGAGCCAAGTCGATTTGCAGTGTGGTCCCTACCGTGTCGTTTCTTTGGTTTCGACCGAAAGTGTTCGCGAGCTGGGAATCGAAGTAGGTTCCATCGCCATGGCTCAAATCAAGGCAACAAACGTTTCTCTTCAGGTGCCAAATGGAGGAAACCTGTGAATCACTACAAAGGAATCATCGCGGTAGCCGCGGCTAGCCTTCTTGTGCTTACCGCTTGCTCAGGCGGAAACGGTGCATCTGCAGACAAGTCTGCAAGCGCTTCGGCATCTGCTTCAACAGAAGCCACAGCGCCGGTTGAACTCAACGTTTTCGCGGCTGCTTCGCTGAACAAGGCATTCCCCGAGATCGCTGATACGGTCCTTAAGGAAAGCGATCCGAACATCAAGGTGACCTTCAACTTCCAGGGCTCATCCACCCTGGTTGACCAGATGAAGGAAGGCGCACCCGCCGATGTTTTCGCTTCTGCAGACCAGAAGAACATGACCAAGGCAAGCGATGCGAAGCTCGTCGATTCACCGACGCCCTTCGCATCTAATGTCCTGACACTGATTGTCCCCAAGGGAAATCCTGCCAAGATCACCGGCCTTGATTCCTCTCTTGATGGCAAGAAGCTCGTTGTGTGTGCGCAGGGCGTCCCCTGTGGAAATGCGACCAAACAGCTGGCCGATAAGCTTGGCGTTACCCTGAACCCTGTTTCTGAAGAGCAGAAGGTGACGGATGTGCGCGCCAAGGTTGAGAGCGGCGAAGCCGATGCTGGTCTGGTCTACGCCACCGACGCAAAGGCTGCTGGCGATAAGGTCGAGGTCGTTGAAATCGCCCGCGCGAATGAGGTCGTGAACTCGTACCCCATCGCTCTGACCGTTTCCACAAAGAATAAGGAAGCCGGACAGAAGTTCATTGACGCTGTTCTTTCCGAAAAGGGACAGGCAGTGCTGAAGAAGTATGGCTTCTCGGCACCGACTTCCGCGGATAAGGGCTGAAATCACCTTCGACTACGCAATGTAGTTTCGGAATAATCTCATGACGAACAAGCACAGGCATGCGGGGATCCCGCGTTGGATCGCACTCCCCGCAGCCTGTGCTGTTCTATTTCTACTTGTTCCGTTCATCGCGCTTCTCATACGCATTGATTGGGTTCAATTTCCCCATCTATTCACTCAAGCGCTGGCTTCCCAGGCCCTTGCGCTTTCGCTTCGTACCTGCCTAGCCTCCACCCTTGCCTGCATTATTGTTGGGCTTCCTTTAGCGCTGGTGTGTGCTAGGGCGCGCGATACATGGTGGTCGCGAGTCCTGCGCTCCATGGTCACTTTGCCCATGGTTCTTCCTCCGGTCGTCGCGGGCTTGGCGCTCTTGATCACCTGGGGTCGCCGAGGCCTGATCGGTGCTTATCTGCAAATCTTCGGCATCAATATTGCTTTCACGACGGTCGCGGTCGTTATGGCGCAGACCTTTGTGTCACTACCTTTCTTTGTTTCTTCACTTGAAGGTGCATTGCGCACTCGCGGTTTCAATGAGGAACGCGTTGCGAGTGGACTGGGAGCCTCGCCTTCTCGAACACTGTGGTCTGTCACCCTGCCGCTGATGATCCCAGCTCTGGTGTCTTCGACGGCCTTGGCTTTCTCGCGTGCACTGGGGGAGTTTGGCGCAACTATTACTTTTGCGGGGTCTTTGGCTGGAGTAACCCGTACGCTTCCTTTGGAAATCTATCTTCAGCGCGAAGAGTCAACCGATATGGCCCTGATGCTGTCTGTCATCTTGGTCTTTGTTGCGCTTGTCCTGGTCGGCGGCGCTTCGGCCTTTTCGCAGTGGTGGTATTCGCGTCTCTTGAGTGGGACCTCCGCTGACGAGGCGAAAGTTCCTACGGCCTTGCGCTTGGCTACCGAGCCTAGCCACGGCCTCGGGAATGAGGATGGAGAGGTGCAGGGCCAGCTTCCGCGCGTCCCTGCCCCCGGCGTGCAGATTGCTGGAACGCTTCCCGAGAGGCACATCGACGTTGACCTCACCTGCCAAGGCGGTGTCGTCACGGCGTTGATGGGACATAACGGCGCAGGGAAGAGCACGCTTTTATCGGTGCTTTCTGGTGCCCTCGATGCGCCGCAGATGACCTGCACCTGGGAGTGGCCGGATGGTGTCTCAGGTCGTCGGCCAAAGATTGCAACCTTAGAGCAGAAGCCCGTTTTGTTCCCCCACATGAGCCTGCTTGCCAATGTTGCCTTCCCCTTACGTTGCGCCGGCATTTCCCCTGCCGAGGCCGAGGCACGCGCACAGGATGCCCTGGCCTCTGTGGGGTTGGCGCCCTTTGCGCAGCGTCGTCCGGCTCAGGTTTCTGGTGGACAAGCGCAGAGGACCGCTTTGGCTCGTGCGCTGGTTGTTGCCCCCGATGTCTTGTTACTTGATGAACCGATGGCGGCGCTCGATGTCGAGGCTGCGCGTGGCCTGCGTGAATTGATCGCGCAACGATTCCTTGGGCGAACTGTCATCATGGTGACACACCAGATTGAAGATGCAGCTGCACTTGATGCGCATATCATCGTCTTGAAGGGCGGCCGCCTGCTTCGCGAAGGGCCGTGGCGAGAATTGATCAACCAGTCGATATCGCGCGCGGATGAGAGCGATTCGGCGCTGTTGGCAATGGGGCTGAGTGCATTGGAGAGGGCGCTCGGACAGGAGTAAAAGTGAAAACGCTGTCGCTTCGTTCAATGAGTCGGCGCGCTACGGTCCACCGGTGGCTTTTCATCATCACTGCGATTGCAGGGCCCCTCTTCTTCCTGGAGTCTCCAAAATTATGGTCTTTCGCTTTGCTGAGCTGGGCACTGGTGTGCGCGACACCCATTGCTATTGCGATCATGTTGATTCCGGTCATCAAGCGCTATGCCCAGGGTAGTGTGCAAGGTGCGGTGGGATTTCGGCGTCGCTTGTCTCCACGGATCTCCAAGGTGTTGTGTGTTGCGCTGGTGACCATTGACTGCGGTCTTATTGGAATGGGGTCTGTCTTATCCGCTCAGGTGGTGGCAGATGCAGTGTCGGGTAGTGAGGAACTCAGCGTGCGTTGTGTGGCGCACAAAGAAGAGACCTCAACTGTTATGCGAAAGGGAAGCTCAAAGGTTCGCGTATTTATCACCTATGTCACCTTAATGAAGGAGACGGGTGAACGGATTGATGTGAAGTTCACTGACGGCACGAACTACACGGGTAGCCATGCATACAGACAGCTTCGAAAGCACTGCGCCTACGAGGATGAATTTACAGTTTCGATGTATCCCCGAACACGTGTAATTACAAGCGTCAGTGAGTTTCGCTGATAGCTCTTTATTGGTCTTTGCGCGGCTGTATAAACACTGTGGGGCCGGCAAAGCCGGCCCCACGTGCATCCCATCAACACAATATGCGTTCTAAACAGCGTCCCTCAACAGGTAAAGGAGACGGGGCCTTGCGACCCCCTATGTCTGATACTGAAAATCTACGGGCGTAATCTGTGCTTGATGTGGGCTAAAGCTATGAATCAGCTATGAAACTTTGTGCTTGTGTAGCCTTTGATTTCGCCTATCGCGTCATTGCCTAGATGGTATCGCCGCCATTAGGAAAGGCGGCTAACATGGGATGATCTACATCATATGATTAATCCGCCTACCCCGGGCCGCAAAGATGCATTCCTTTGAAGGTCTACGGGTAGCTTCCTATTACACGCAGTAATTTTTCGGGGGTCCAGCGCTAGATGTCGACTGTTCGTACTTTGTTGAGAAGTGTGCGTGAGTATCGTCGCGCTTCGCTTCTGACACCGCTGTTTGTCACGGGAGAGGTCATTCTTGAGTGCTTCCTCCCACTGATTATGGCCTCGTTGGTCGATCACCTTCAGGGTGGTGCGCTCACTCCCGTTGTCCGCCTGGGTGTATTTATGCTGGTCATGGCAATGATGTCACTGTTCTGTGGCGTACTTGCGGCACGTTTTGCCGCAACCGCGTCTGCGGGCCTGGCCAAACATCTGCGCCAGGATATTTTCTTTAAAGTCCAGGATTTTTCCTTCGGTGATGTTGATCGTTTCTCAACATCGTCCCTGGTCACCCGTATGACGACCGACGTGACCAACGTTCAAAACGCTTACGGCATGATTATTCGCGTAGCAGTTCGTGTCCCGCTGATGGTTGTCTTCTCGATTGTCATGACGCTTCGCATTAACTGGCAGATGTCCTTGATTTTCCTGATCATGCTGCCGTTCCTAGCGGCAATCATGTTCGGGCTAATTATTTACATTTTTCCTGTCTTCCGACGAATCTTTAAGAAATACGATGCCCTAAATAACTCGGTTCAGGAAAATATTGCAGGTATCCGAGTTGTGAAGTCCTTCGTCAACGAAGAGTATGAAAAGACTCGTTTCGCCAAGCGCTCAGAGGAAGTACGAGCAGACTTTACCTTCGCGGAGAAGGTTCTGGCGCTGAATACCCCCGTCATGATGCTTTTCATCTTTGGCGCAATCATGCTGGTGGACTTCATCGGCGCGCAGATAATTGTGGCGTCAGGCGGCAGTGAATTGACCACCGGTCAACTGTCAGCACTGATCACTTACGGTATTCAGATCCTCACGGCCATGATGATGTTGGCCTTTATTTTCGTTATGGTGACGATCGCTGCAGAGTCCGCACACCGTATCGCTGAGGTACTTCAATACGAATCTCCATTGACCTCCCCCGAATATGGAATCCGTGAAGTGCCCACCGGTGATATCACCTTTGAAGGCGTGACCTTTAAGTACCGCGAAGACTCTGAACGCCCCGCGCTTGAAAACATCACTTTGGATATCCCCGCAGGCTCGACGCTGGGCGTCGTCGGTGGAACTGGTTCAGGTAAGACCAGCTTCATCCAGTTGATTCCACGACTGTATGACGTGACGGAAGGCAGGGTCTCCGTTGGCGGGATCGATGTGCGTGACTACCGCCTCGAACCCCTGCGTGATGCAGTGTCCGTTGTTCTTCAGAAGAATATTCTTTTCTCTGGAACGATCAAGGAAAATCTCCGTTGGGGTAACCCTGAGGCAACCGATGAAGAAATCATCCGAGCCTGCGAGCTTTCACAGGCTGACGAATTTGTCCGTCAGTTCCCTGATGGCTATGACACCATGATCGAAAGGGGCGGATCGAACCTCTCGGGTGGCCAAAAGCAGCGTCTGTGCATCGCACGCGCCTTGCTGAAGAAGCCCAAGATCTTGATCCTTGATGACTCAACTAGTGCGGTTGATACACGAACCGATTCGCTGATTCGTCAGGCTTTCGAAACGGAAATCCCGGATACGACAACAATCATCGTTGCGCAGCGCATTTCTTCAGTCCAGCATGCCGATCAAATCATCGTTTTGGATGACGGGCGTATCAAGGAGCACGGCACTCACCAGGAACTCCTTGACTTGGGTGGCGAGTACCGCGAACTTTACGACACTCAAAACAGTACAAATGAAAGCGAGGTGGCCTGAAATGTCTGTTGAACGCTACGAAGAAGAACAAGCAGATCAGATTGCCGCTGACGCTTCTGCATCGGTAGAGGTGCTTTCGCAGGATCAAGCTGAGAAAGCGCGCGAGGAAAGTCAAAAACAAAAAGAAGGCGCGGCCTCGGGAATGAAAGACCCCAACAAGCTTGATGGAGTGCCGCGTCCTTTCGGAAGGCTGATGGCCTACCTGTGGGCAAACTATAAGATCCACTTAAGTGTTGTTGGCATCTGCATTGTGATTTCTGGTATCGCATCTGCGGTTGGCTCGATCTTCCTCCAGCAGATCGTTGATACCGTGATTATTCCCGGTATGAGCCAGGGGCTCCCGGCCGTGATGTCGCAGCTCGTGCGACTGGTTGTGATCATGGGCATTATCTTTGGCTCGGGTATTGTGTGCGCTTTCATCTACACGCGTCTGATGGCAATCGTCACTCAGGGCACGCTCAAGAAGATGCGTGATGACATGTTTGATCGCATGGAGACGCTTCCGCTGAAGTTCTTCGATACGCACCCTCACGGTGCGGTCATGTCGACCTACACGAACGATACCGACGCGATTCGCCAGCTTATTGGCCAATCGATCCCGACCCTGATCCAGTCCGTACTCACGATCCTCGCGTTGACAATCACCATGCTCAGTTACTCGCTGTGGCTCACTCTTCTCGTCGCGGCGTCGGCTGTCGCGATGTTTGGCGTGACAAAGAAAATGGGCGGCGGTTCAGCGAAGTTCATGGTTGCCCAGCAGCGCTCGCTGGCTGAAGAAGAGGGTTACATCGAAGAGATGATGGATGGCCAGAAGGTCATTAAAGTCTTCAATCACGAAGATGCTGTTAAGCATAATTTCCTGAGCTACAACCACCAACTGTTCAACGATTCAGAACGCGCAAACCAATACGGCAACATGCTCATGCCAACCCTGGGCAATATCGGGAATATCCTTTATGTTGCCGTTGCCCTGGTCGGCGGCATCATGGTTGAGCTCCAGACTCCGAATTTCGGCTTCGCGGGTATGGGCGCAATCACCGTTGGCGTCGTCGTTTCCTTCCTGGGGATGGTCCGTAACTTTACACAGACGCTGGGACAGGCCTCGATGCAGGTTCCGATGATCGCCCTGGGTCTTGCGGGTGCTTCCCGAGTCTTTGCCTTGATGGAGCAAAAGAGTGAAGAAGACGAGGGCTACGTGACCCTGGTCCGCGCGCGGGTCGATGAAAATGGCGATGTTCATCCCACTGAAGAACGCACGGGTGTATGGGCGTGGCGTCATCCGCACAGCGACGGAACGGTCACCTACACGCGTCTACGCGGTGAACTGGTCATGGAAGACGTCGACTTCTCCTACGACGGGAAAAAGACGATTCTTCACGACATCTCGCTGTGGGCAAAGCCTGGGGAGAAGATCGCTTTCGTCGGTGCAACGGGCGCCGGCAAGACGACTATCACTAACCTGATCAATCGTTTCTACGATATCGATGACGGCAAGATCCGTTTTGACGGCATCAACATCAGGAAGATCCACAAGCCTGATCTGCGTCGCTCGCTGGGCGTCGTGCTTCAGGATGTGAAGCTCTTTACCGGTACCGTCATGGATAACATCCGCTTTGGGCGACTGGACGCGACCGATGAGGAATGTATCGCAGCCGCAAAGCTCGCGAATGCTCATTCCTTCATTGAGCGTCTTCCCGATGGCTACCAGACCGAGCTCAGTGGCAATGGGTCAAACCTCTCGCAGGGACAGGCACAGTTGCTGTCTATTGCGCGTGCAGCTGTTGCCGATCCGCCAGCGATGATCTTGGACGAAGCGACCTCATCGATTGATACGCGTACCGAATCGCTGGTCCAGAACGGCATGGATAACCTCATGGAGGGGCGTGCGGTCTTCGTCATTGCACACCGTCTGTCAACGGTCCGTAATTCCGATGCCATTATGGTTCTGGATCACGGCCGTATTATTGAACGTGGAAGCCACGACGAACTGATTGCTCAAAAGGGCGTGTACTACCAGCTGTACACGGGTGCTTTTGAGCTCGAGTAATCACGTTGCTCCCTTGTAACGAATACGTTGAGGGGACGCAGTGTGAGGCCGGCGATTTTCCGCCGGCTTCACCTTTAGGGGGTTGGAATGCAGATTCACGGTGTTGTCCCTCAGGCACCATTTGTGGGGGAACTTCCGCACGAGGTGACCTGCGTGGGGATCCCTACGTCCGCGGGCGTACTGACTGCCGTTTTCATTGACGAGGCCGTGGCGGGCATTGTTCCCAAGGCGGAGAGCGCGTTGGAGGTACACGAGGTGCCTCACGCTGGTGAGCAGCCCGAGCCTGTTCCGGCGCTTTTAGTTCCGGGGTTTACGGGCTCCAAGGAAGATTTCACTCCCTTTCTGCCGTATCTGGCTGAGCGCGGTCGCAGCGCCTGTGCTTATTCGCAGCGTGGACAGGCGGATTCTGCGGCTCCCAAAGGCGTTGAGAATTATCGCTTGGCTGACTTTGTCGGCGACCTGATTGAGGTTGCGCGCGCGATGGGTGCCAGCGTGCGGCCAATTCACCTGCTGGGACATTCGTTTGGCGGTGTGATTGCCAGGCAAGCTGCAGTGGTTGCACCGGAACTTTTCCGTTCGGTGACACTGTTTTCTACAGGCCCTCGGCCGCCTGAATCGATGCGTTGGACGCCCCTGCGTCAGCGTCTTTTATCCTCAACAACGGGAAAGAAATTATCTGCGTGGTACATTTCCCAATTTCTGAGTAATGATCCCAGGGATGAGCTGATTGCCGAGCGCGCGATGGCCACCAGCGAGGACTCGCTCATGGGTGCGGCTTTCATTTTGGCTCGCTATCCAGATGTGTCGCTTCCCTTGCGTCAAAGTGGGCTTCCTGTCTTGATCGCCCACGGAGTGGGGGACACAGTTTGGCCGGAGCAGATGCATCGTGAAGAAGCCGCGTTATTAGGTGCGCGCTATGAGGTGGTCTCAGATGCAAAACACAGCGCTCAATTAGAAAATCCGGCTGCGTTGGCGGATGTTTGTGCTGCGTTCTGGGCTGATGTCGAGGCCGGGAGAAACTGAGGGCTCAAACAATGTCCCTCTTGCAAGCGGCTTTGGAACCGCCCACAAGAGGGACGCAGTGCTATTTGGGCGCTCAGTGGAAGACGCGAGCCAGGAATTCCTGAGTCTGAGGCATCTTCGGATTGTCAATGACCTCCTGAGGGGTGCCCTGTTCCACGATCTTTCCGCGTTCCAAGAACACCACGCGGTCTGCTACTTGGCGTGCGAAACCGATTTCATGGGTTGCCATAAGAATCGTGGAACCCGAGTCCTTAACTTCGCGGACGAGGTCAAGAACTTCGCCGACCAGCATGGGGTCCAATGCTGAGGTGATTTCATCGAGCAGAAGAAGCTCGGGATTGGTTGCAAGTGCACGAACAATAGCCACGCGCTGCTGCTGGCCACCCGAAAGCCGGTCGGGGTATTCCTCGGCTTTTTGAGCAAGACCAATACGTTCTAGCAATTCCATGCCGCGCTTTGTTGCGCGTTCCGGTGCCCACCCGTGGACCTTGCGTGCAGCCAGTGTCACGTTATCGATCACTGACATGTGCGGGAACAGATTGTAGTGCTGGAACACGACACCGATTTGTCCGCGAACCTTATCGGCGTTGATGCTGGGGTCGGTGATGTCCATTCCCGAAAGGAAAATCTGGCCGTCATCGACGCGTTCAAGCAGATTCGCGCAGCGCAGGAGGGTCGACTTTCCCGAGCCTGAGGCACCCAAGAGTACAACGACCTCGTGACGGTGAACATCAAGGTCTAGGCGACGCAAAACGATGTTGGAGCCAAAGCGCTTAACGACGCCCTGAACAGAAAGGACGGGGTGTTCCGCGGAGGTTGCCAAGCTTTCGTCGGGGGTGGTGGTTTCCGTGCTCATCAGACGGTGCCTCCCATCTGCTCGCGCTTACGTAGTCGAGCGGTGTACCAATCGGACAGGCGAATGAAGGGGAAAGACAAGACGATGAAGAGGAGGCCCGCGACCACGTAGGAAGTGAAGTTGTAGGTCGTTGCCTGCTGAACCTGTGCTGCTCGGATTGCGTCAGTTGCGCCCAGAACAGAAATCAGGCCCACGTCTTTTTGCATGGAAATGAAGTCGTTCATCAAAGCGGGGGTGACCTTACGAACTGCCTGCGGCACGATGATGTGACGCATGGTCTGTCCGTGGGTTAGGCCCAGTGAACGTGCTGCATAGCGCTGCGAGGGGTGAATGGACTCGAGGCCGGCACGGAGCACCTCGGAAACGTAGGAGGTGTAGGTGATGACCAGGGCGATGGTTCCCAGCAGCGTGACATCGATGCGCCTGGACGGGTTCAAAGCGGGAATTCCGAAACCGATGATGTACAGGACCACAATGAAAGGCACACCGCGGAAGATGTCCGTGTATGCGGCAGCAAGGAATCGGATTGGGAAGAATACCGGTCCGCCCAGGGTACGTGCGGCAGCAAGAAGAGTTGCAAAGACCGCCACGCCAGTCGCTGCAACCAGCAGCATGCGGATGTTGAGCCACATGCCGGAGAGGACCGCGGGGAAGGAGCTCTTTGCGTATTCCCAGTTGAAGAAGGTTTGTTGGGTTGTCTTCCACCCCGGAGACGAGGCCAAGATGACAACGATGAGTGCCGCGATGATCAGAGTGGAGATCGCGGAGATCAAGAGTGAGCGAGTGGTGCGCGTGCGCCGGTAACGACGGCGCTGGCGCTCGACCTCGGAGACTGGGAATTCAGCCATGGGGTCTGCTGAGTGGGAATCGGTGAGCACTGGGTCCTCTGAGTGGGTTTCGAATGCGTAAAGCAATCAGGACAAGGGAAATGAAAATTCTCCGGCTTGGGACGAATCCCAAGCCGGAGAAGAAGATCACTGCTCGAAGATCGGAGCGGATGCGGCGTCGGCCAGCCACTTCTTCTGAAGTTCAGCCAGAGTGCCGTTATCGCGCAGCGTGTCGACTGCCTTGGTGACCGCGGGGGTCAGAGCGCTTCCCTTAGGAAGCAGCAGACCGAAGTTGTTGCCATCCTCGTTCGCGGTGAACTGGCCAACCACGGTGCCGTTCTCAACCTGGGTTGCGATGACGTTGAATGCGGTGGGCAGGTCCACGACGATTGCGTCAACCTGGCCGCCCTTGAGGGCCTGGACCACGTCAGCAGAACCATTGAAGATCAGCGGATCGGTGCTGGGCTTGAGCTTGTTCATCACGTAGTTCTGAGAAGTCGTACCGGTCTGAACGCCGAACTTCAGCTTCTTCAGGTCTTCGAGGCTCTTGGCCTCGGCAGCGGGGGTGCCCTTCACAGCGACAACCGCTTCGGAGGTCGTGTAGTAGGGGCTGGAGAAGTCCACTGCCTGCTTGCGAGCATCGGTAATGGAGAACTGCTGGATGTTGAAGTCCCAGTCCTTTGCGCCAGGTGCGATTGCCGAATCGAAGGTTGTGCGCTTCCACACGACCTGATCCTTGGAGAAGCCCAGCTTCTCGGCGACTGCGTAGGCAACTGCGGCCTCGTAGCCTTCACCGGATTCGGGGTTATCGTTGAGAACCCAAGGGCTGTAAGCGGGGTCGCCGGTGGCGATGGTGAGCTTGCCCTTGGTTACGGTGGGGAGTGCTTCGCCGGTTGCGTTAGCATCGGCGGTTGCGGAAGTTGTGCTGCTGGAAGTGGTTCCGCCCGCGCATGCACCCAGCGCCATGACGGCAGTTGCTGCGATTGCGACGAGTGCGGACTTACGGAAACGGATCTTGGGACGAACCACGTGTGCTCCCTATGAAGATATTGGGACAGAACAATTTTGAGTGCTTGTCAACCCATGGGTAAAGCACCCACGCTCTAAGGCTAAGGGCAACTACGTGCTAATGGAAAGAGATAGTCTCAAACTTTAGATGTGAGATATGGTCTGCGTGGATCCTCGCTATGATGGATCTAATAACCGAGGGCAGATCCAATTGGATCTGCCCTCTGATTTATTTGATGCTAATGGTCACTTATCCAGCTCGTCCTTAGCCGCCTCGACGGCGTCTCCGGCCTTGTCCTTAGCGTCTTCGGCCTTGTCCTTAGCCGCCTCGACGACGTCTCCGACCTTGTCCTTAGCGTCTCCGGCCTTATCCTTAGCCGCCTCGACGACGTCTCCGACCTTGTCCTTAACTGCCTCGACGACGTCTCCGACCTTGTCCTTTGCAGCTTCAAAGCCTTCTTCGGCCTGCTTCTTCAGGTTTTCCAGATCCACGGTTGGCTCCTTCAATAGTGGGGTTTCCAGTGATTACCGGAACGTTCCCTCAGCCTAAGGCATGGTGGTGTTCTTGTCGATAGATTCGATTTTTAAGGGAGATTTGGGTGACACGTTAGGAAACACCATCGATGAAGAAGGGGGAGTCGATGCACCCGTGGGCGAATTGGTGTGCTTCTGCTCCTGCGCTCCCCCCAAGTGCGGGTGGTCCGTCGAGAACGAGGATCGCGAGGCCATGGATGTATGCCCAAAGCGTTGCTTCTGCGCGTGGATCCTCGCTCCCGTAGGCAATTTTTGCGAGGCCGTGGAGCTGGGAACGCGCTGCTTGGCTGGCCTGGATGAGCTCGGGGTGTGAGTCGGGATCGTACATGTCAGAGCGAAACATGATGCGAAAAACCCCCGGGTTTTTCAGAGCGAAAGTCAGATATGCGTGTCCTGCTGCGCGCGTTATCTCCCGAGGCGTCGTATCTGTGCTGGCGCGAAGTGCCTCGCTGAGCACTTTTTCCAAGGCGAGGAATCCCTCTGTGATCAGCGCTGCAAGGATTCCCTCTCGGCTTTTGAAGTGGTGGTAGGGAGCCTGGTGTGTGCATCCGGCTCGCCTCGAGACCTCGCGCATGGACAGAGAGGCGGGTCCTCCTTCGTTGAGGAGTTCTCCGCTGATCGCGAGGATCGTTTCGCGTAGGCCGGGAGCTTCGCTTGAGCGTGTCATGGCATCAGTATAGGGGAAACATACCGTTACTACTTGACAGTGTCTAGGAGTGCATGATTCTATTACTAGACACTGTCAAGTAGAAGGGGTGTGTATGTACGACGCAATTGTGATCGGTTCAGGAATAGGTTCACTGACAACCGCAGGACTGCTCGCAGGAGTGGCGAAGAAGCGGGTGCTCGTCCTCGAAAAACACTCCATCCCAGGGGGACTTACCCACGCATTTCGGCGCCAAGGCGCGAGCTGGGACGTCGGATTGCACTACGTCGGCGACATGGCTCCGGGGACTCGGCCTCGTCACATCATTAATTACCTCGCGGGCGGGAAGCTTTCGTGGATGCAGATGCCCGATAGCTACGACCGCTTCTGCCTCCCGAAGCTCGGAGTGACTCTTGATGTCCCATCAGACGCAGCTCTCTATCTCCAGCGACTTGAGGCGCTCTTTCCGAAGGAAAAACGAGCGCTGAAGCGCTATTTTAAAGACGTCGCGCGGGCATACTCGTGGATGACTCTCAACTATGTTCGCCAGGTTGTCCCGCAACAGGTGGCCCCTCTTGTCGCCTTGGCACAGAAGATGCACTCCTCCCTCGCATGTGAGACGACTGCGCACTATATGAATCGTCGTTTTCGCGATCCGGCATTGAGAACTCTCCTGACGACGCACTGGGGAGACTACGGAGTCGAACCCGAGCGCAGTGCTTTTGTCGCCCATGCAATGATCGTCGGCCACTACATGAATGGAGCGTGGTTTCCCCAGGGAGGAAGCGGGCAAATCTCGCGAATGGTCGAGGAAAAAATCCGCTCAAATGGGGGAGAAATTCGCGTCTCTCAAAGTGTCGAAGAAATTCTTATCCAAAACGGTCGGGCGGTGGGAGTCCGCATCACAGACACTTCAGGTATTCATCCAGCGACCTATGAAGAACGCGCACCGATCATCGTTTCGGGAGTTGGAGCAAGCGAAACGTATAACCGTCTACTTCCCACGCAGGGAGGAATTGGAAAAGTCACGGAAGAAAGACGCAAAGCGATCGCGCGCATGGGAGACGGAGGGACAGCCGTCATTGTCTACCTCACCCTTGACCACTATCCCGAAGGGATCGACGGCTCCAACATCTGGATCAATGAGGGTGATGGCTCGCAGACTCCCGCGACCTTGACTGCGGCGCTGGTGGAAGGCAATCCCCAAACGGCCTTTGTCTCTTTCCCAGGGCTCAAAGCAGGTGACCAGCACGCCACCGCAGAAATTGTCTCCTTCGTTGAAGCCGGTGCTTTTCGTGCGTGGGAGGACACAATGAAAGGGGACAGAGGAAACGATTACGACTTGCTCAAATCAACAATGGCGAGGGGACTGATCGCACTCGTTGACCGCACTCTTCCGGGCTTCGCGGATGCTGTTTGCTACGAAGAAGTAGCGACGCCTCTGAGTATTGAGCACTACACCTCTCATTCAAAGGGATGCTTCTACGGCCTTCCTCTAACCCCGCAACGGCTAAATGCGGGGCTGACCACCCCAGAAACACCGATCCCAGGGCTCTTCCTAACAGGACAAGACGCGGGATTCCCCGGAATTGTCGGGGCCACAATGTCTGGGTGGACAAGCGCATGTCGAATCCTCGGGCCAAAGGGATATCTGCAGATCAATCAGAGCCTGAGCAGCGACCCCGAGAGTGCATGTGAAACCTGCGATCAGGAAGCAGTACAGGACCCATTCCACAGTGCGCCACGCATGCGTGCTCAGGTCGTCCATGCGGACTGGCTAAGCCCCCACATTCGAGACATTGTCCTGAAACTCCCTCGTTCACAGGAGTGGACACCCGGTCAGTACGCCCTCATTCGAGTTGCTCCCTTTGAGTGGCGACCATATTCCTTGGCAAGCGCGTCTGGAGAAACCACCCGTTTCCTCATCGATGTGAGAACCAAGGGGAAGGGAGCAGCATTCGCGCGCAGCCTGGAGCCTGGAGACAAGGTCGAACTCCAACTCCCATTGGGAAATTTCGAAATTCACAGCGAAGAAGCCAAAAACGAGGAGAGTCCCAGCCGCCGCAGGATCTTCATCGCAACGGGAAGCGGGATTGCGCCATTTTGTGCTGCCTTTGAGGAGGGGATCCGTGCTGACGAGCTGCTGATCTTTGGATGCGCAAACACGGATGAGGATCTGACGCTACGACTTGAAACACCGATCCCTCCCATCATCCGCTGCATTACACGTGAGTCAAGCGATGCCGCATTCAAGGGCCGCGTCACGGACTATCTACGCATGACAGGTATCGATCCACACGCGGATTACTACGTGTGCGGCTCACCTGCCATGGTCGCCGATGTTCGTCGCGTCATCCGAAGCGGCGGGGGACGCGTCTACTGTGACTTCTTTTAGACGCGCGAATCTCTTATTCGCCCGCCGAAGCCAATTTCCAATCCTCGAAAGAGAACTCGGGGGAGACAACGCAGGTGGCCAGCGCCGCTTGGCCTCGAGCAAAGGTACGCTGCCACGAACCGGCGGGGACAAGGAATTGCACGGGGTTCGAAGGATCAGAAGGGGAGAGTTCCTCTTCCTCAGCAGCCGGCGAGCCTAAGGTTACGATCTGAGGTTCGGAACTGGGGGCCTCGCCATCTCCGCCGAGGTGAATCTCAAGTGCGCCCGGCCCCGACCAGATCCACAGCTCGTCGGAGTGCACCAGGTGCCAAGCAGCCTCCTCGTCGCGATCCAGCACGAACAGGATTGCCGAGGCCGTGGCTCGCTGGCCGCGAGGGGTTTCCACATGCGTGGGTGCGGTCCACGTGCGGCGGAAGTGGCCGCCCTCGGGGTGGGGCGCAAGGTCAAGTTGTTTCACAAGCGTCGAAGCAAGTGGGCTGAGAGTAGTCATTGTGCTTCTCCCTCAAAAATGTCGCTGAAACGTGGATCAACCCAGCGCAGGTTTCCGTCAATAATCGTTGCAATCTGGCGGGAAGCGCCGGTTTGGACGAGCTCTTCGATGGTGTCGACGATCGTCGTTACGGGTACATCGAAAAACACCATGTCTGCGACCGCGCCAGACTGAAGCTGGCCCACGCGTTGAGAACCTGTCGACAATCCCAATGCGACAGCCCCGCCCAAGGTCGCGGCATGCAGAAGACGGCGAGCCAAATCGCTTTCCGAATATCCCTGAGCGCGCGCAATCCTATAAAGCAGCGCAACGTCCTCCATGACATCCAAACTGGGTGAGGATGACAGAGAGTCCGTCCCCACGGCCAACAAGTTGCCCTCATTCAGGTAGGCGGCAACGGGAGGCGCATCCAAGCCGATGACACGGTTCGAGCGCGGACACAAAGCGACAGCAGTATTTCGCGAACGCAGGCGACGCCGGTCGTCCGCGGTCATGTAGACGCCATGTGCCACATGACAATCAGGCCCCAAGACACCCAGTTGATCAACGAATTGTGTTGCTGAGAAACCCCCGCCCAAGGAACGCATCTCGGTGAAGGAGGTCGAGGCCCCACTGCGCCACAAATCGTCCAGCTGCGCGGTCCGGCCTTCTTTCCACTCGGCCTCGGAATGGGACTCTCCCAAGTGGATGTGCAGACGGAGGTTGCGTCGGCGCGCAAGATCGGGAAGATCCAAAAGGGGTTCCGCATCCAATGAATACGGGGCGTGCGGGGAAATGCCGATCTGCGGGGGAGTGGGCATCGCATCCAAGGAAGCGTTGACGCTTGCCGGACCGCGAGCCGCCCAATCCTCGTTCGACCACCCCATGACTTCCCAGTAGGCGACGCCGTGCAGGCCCAGGTCGTGGAGTGCGCTCGCGGCCTCGGGGTCGGTGACAACATCGGCAGCGCTGGTTGTTCCATAACGGATCGAGAGGCGAGCACCCCGCGCGGCCTCGGCCTTCCAATCGAATTCGGTGTGGTCGTAAACCGCGTCGAAAGCCTGCGCCCACGAGGGGAAACCCGTGTAGCGCTTTGCCCCAACTTCCGCCATTCCCGTGTACTGCAGGTGGGTGTGCGCGTTGACGAGGCCGGGCATGAGTACCCCGTCCACGTGGTGCTCGACGAAAGAACGTCCAGCTTGCTCAAGGGCGTGGATCACCCAATCGCGTGAACCGACGTGCTCAATGCGTCCATCAATAACTGCGATTGCGCCATCAAGAACAGAAGGCGCGGTGATGGGGATGACAAGACCCGCAGAATAGACCTGGACTACATCAGAATGTGGGGCAAGCGGGCGGATCTGTGCGTCATCTGGGGTAACTGTCGACATAGGACTATTGTGCATTGCCGACGCCGCGCAGTGCATCAAGCGCAGCTTGAGCCACCGCATTATCGGCTTGGATGGGGAGGTTATGGAGACCGGGCTCGAGTTCGTCTGCGTGCGTGAGTAGCTCGGTGAGCGCGGCAACCTGAACCCCGAAACTCATGTCCATGATCTCGATGGGGTTTCCCTCGCCGGCTGTGTAGTTAATGCCCTCTCCCTTTTCTAGGAGACGCAGGGACTTTCCCGTGGGATCGGCCAGCCTTTGCACGTGTGGGTCACCGGCCTCGCTCAAAGTCCACCCCGCGGCCAGTGCCTGCTCGACCTCAACTTCACCGACCACGCCGCCTGCGACGGTGACAATCGCATCTTCGGGGAGAGCTTCAAGAGCACTGAGGGGAATGGTCGAGGGCTCTCCCGTGGCGGACATCAAAAGCCCCGCCGTGGAGGCAACCTCGCTGAGGGAAGCGACGGTGAAACCATCCATGCGTGCTTGGAGCGCGCGGACGGGGTCCAGCTCAACGACACTGACACGGGCCCCCAGGGCACGAGCAAAGCGCGCGCATCCCTTTCCGACATCTCCATATCCAATGATTCCGACCTTCATCCCAGGAATTGGGGCGCCGAGGCCGTCGGGGTCAATGATGTCAAGGACAGTTGTCCAGCATGATTGACCGGTGCCGTAAGCATTATCGAAGAGCGTCTTTGAGCGTGCATCATTGCTGGCAATCACGGGGATGCTCAGGGGGAAATGACGCAGTGGGCGCAGGCCTGATGTTGTTTCCTCTGCCGCACCGATCATGGCTGACAGTGCTGTCGGTGCGCGCTTGGGATCGTGCGCCATGCGGATTAAATGAGAGCCGTCATCCAACAGATATTCGATATTTTCGGCCAGGAACTCACGGGCAAGTACTTCCTCCTGCTCGGGGCTTGCCTGGGAGTCGGCAAAAACCTTCAGTCCCTCCCGGCGCAGTTCGTCGGCAACGTCATCGCGGGTCTCGCTTGCGTGCCCAAAAACGGAAACTTCGGCTCCGGCCTCGGAAAGCATCAAAGCAAGCGCTGCGGTCTTAGGTTCCAAAACTAGGGCGAGGCCAATCCGGCGACCCGGGAGCAGGTGGGTAATGCGGCGAACCGCTGCCTCGGTCACGGGCATGTGCATGCGTGCCCATGCAATGCGTCCGGCATCTCCGGGGCCAGAAATTGGGGATGCGTCGGGAGCGTAAACTCCTTGGAATCTGCCGCCGGGAGCGAGGACGGTGATCGCACCCGGGCGAGGAAATGCTCCCTCATCCAGGTCGAAGATGACGTCGAGGCCGGTGGGAGTGGAGGGGGCGGCCACGGAAGGATCGGGGGACATGACCTGGGCTCCGAAAGCCTCAAGGAGCGCGGTGAGCTCGCCGTCGGAGGTGATGAAGCGCCGTCCGGCGATCAACATATTTGTTGCGCGGGCATATGCCCGCAGAAGCACTTGCGCATGGGTCATGCCGTTCAAACTAGCAGATGCGCCTTCACCAGGTTGACGAGTTGGCGGCATTAGGTCCATGAAAGACGCGGTTGTTAGTCTGGTCGTAGGTCCTTTTCTGTTCCATGGTTGCCCTTGAGGACATCATTTCCGGTCGTGAGGAAGTACTACACATGCGCGAAGCGTTAATGCCGCAGGCAAGTGATCCGACCACATACGCGAATGCTGATATTCGCCTGGCAGCAGTCGATATGGATGGGACCTTGTTGGATGATCAGAAAAACTTCCCCGCGGGACTGGAGCAGCTCCTTGATTCTATGGAGGATCGTGGCATCACTTTTGTTCCCGCCTCAGGTCGACAAATCTGGACTCTGATCAATATGTTCCCGGAGCGCGTGGGGATGACTTTTATCGGTGAAAATGGCGCGGTCGTTATGCGTGATGGGGAAGAGATTTCCTCAAGTCCCCTTGACCTAGGGACGGTACGTCGGTGTGTCGAGTTGGTCCGTCATCACGTGCGTCAGGGCGGTTTCTTTGCTGCGCGTTCCGATTCGCAAGACGGGAAGGCCCAGGAAATGGAAGCTGCCCAGGAAATGGAAGCTGCGCAGTGGGATGGAGGCCTTGTCGTTTGCGGAAAGAAATCAGCGTATATCGAGCGCAGTGATGAGCCGTTCGTGCATGCAATCTCTCCGTACTACGCGCGAACTCAGGTTGTTGAAGACCTGCTAGAGGTACTTGACGAGATTGAACACGGTGAATTGGATGACGCGATCATCAAGCTTGCCCTGCGCAGTGCAGGAGATGTAAAGCCCTTGGCTGAACGAACTTTGGGAACGTTCAAGCAGAGTCATCAATTCGCGCTTTCTGGTGATAACTGGGCAGATTTGCAGATGCGCGGGGTTGATAAAGGCCAAGCGCTCAGCGAGCTGCAGAAGTATCTTGGGGTTTCACCTGCACAAACCGCAGTATTTGGAGACGCGGGAAACGACCTTGGGATGATGTCTCACGCTGAGTTTTCCTTTGCGATGGCGAATGCGTCTCCCGATATCCTTGCCGCCGCTCGCTTTGTTGCCCCTTCGAATAACGAGGCCGGGGTTGTGCGCGTGCTGAGCTCTTTCCTTGAGTAGTCACCTTTACAGGGTCCAGAGACTTCGATAGTCTCAGTCTTCGGAATAAATATCCACGAGGAGGACAATGTGAGCATGCCGCAGCCGGCTGGTCAAAACTTCGGAACCCCGTTTGGGCAAGGTGAAGCGAAACTTAAGCGTTTCCCGCTGATCCTCGGCATTATCGGCTGGATTCTTGTTATTTGTTCGTTTTTGTTCCCCTACCTGATTATCCAAAGCGCAATCAAGAGCGGACATCCCGAAGGCGCCGGTTGGGTATGGATCCTGATCTTGTTCATGTGGGTCGGCCTCATCGGCCCGATGAATATTCTCGGCGTGGTCTTGTCGATTCCGAGTCGTGCAGTCCAGGTCTCAGCGGCACAGCGCACGCTCAACGTGTGGGCGATTGTTCTGAATGTGAGTTCCTTGGCATTGGGAATCCTTGGATTCGTGGGACTCTTCTTTATCGCCGGTTAGCGCTTCTTCGTCGAGTATCTTCGCCGGTGAAGATCTGGAGAGAGAAATATTTGGGGGTCGCGACGCAATGCGTCG
>UWSI01000027.1 GCA_900541895.1 uncultured Actinomyces sp.
CGGCGACCTCGCCGCCGCGCGTTGTGGAGTCCCGGAAAACCCGCCGATAACGGAGGCGCGTGCTGCAGAGACAGCTGCGCGCTCGTGGCCTCGGCGTGCACCCATGTCCAAGCAGGGGCGTCCGTGCGCGGCAATTGTCATACGTGAAGCAGCAGAGGCGACTGCGCAATCATAGTTGTAGATCGACAGAAGAAGGGTTTCCAGAAGGGTGCACTCGGCGAAGGTGCCTTCAACGGTGAGCAGGGGAGAGCCGGGGAAATAGCACTCGCCTTCGGCATAGCCTGAAATATTCCCGCGGAAACGGAAGGTCGACAAATACTCCAGAGCTGTATCAGAGACAACCTTCTTCTCGGCCAACCACTGGATTTGCTCAGGAGAGAACTCAAAGCGGTCTAAGGCCTCGAGAACTCGTCCCGTCCCTGCAACGACACCGAAGCGGCGGGTAGAGGGAAGGCGTCGACCAAAGAGCTCGAAGACGCAGTGTCGATTCGCAGTACCCGACTTCATGGCGGCGTCGAGCATGGTCAATTCGTACATATCCGTCAGAAGCGACGTTTCAAATGATGCTGGCATACCTCAAATTTAGTCGCTAATGGTGGAAAAATGTGCAAGAAATTCTAAAAATGCAGACAGAAAGGCATTTCGTGCGTAGGCTTAAGACATGTCGGGCATTCCTATGACCGCGAATAATCCCAACGCCGGGACCGCTGATGCATCGGTGCCGAGATGGAACCTCATTGTCTGGGATGACCCGATTAACTCATCGGACTACATCGCCGAAGTGCTACGGAGGCATTTCGGCTACCCGCGTCCTACGTGCGAAGCACTGACTTTGCAGGTGCACAGTGATGGACAGGCCATCATCGCCACTGGGCTACGTGAACGCGTCGAAGCAGACCTACAAACACTTCACGATTACGGAGTGCAATCAACATTGGAGCGTGTCACGTGATCGGCCCTTTTACCGTCTCACGACGGGGGATTAGCGCACCGATCGGAAGGGACTACAACCTTCTGATCCAGCAGCTCATCCACGAAATACTCGTGGTTTTAGACGACCCGGGGGATTTTCCCATGTTCTTATCCGCTGCAACAGGACTCGAAAGTGAACGTGCGGCGGCGGTTGATCCTGCTCTGGATTTCCTTCTTCCTCCCATGAGCACAGATCCCCAGGAAGCGGCACGCTTGCGTGCACTTACCGAGGACACGCTGCGCTCACAAAAATCTGAGCGCTTGCGTACCGTGTGTAACCAACTCAACGATGTGTTGGTTGACGGAACAAACTACCTTGTTCTGGACGAAGGATCGGCGTGGAATTGGCTTGGCGCCCTCACCGATATGCGTCTTGCTTTGGCTGGTGAACTGGGCATCCATAACGATTCTGACGTGATTCGGATCGAGACAATCGCTCAGGAAAAACCCGAAGGGACACGCGAGCAAAGTGCCGCCGCGATCTACCTTCTGATCACATGGTGGCAAGAGTCACTGCTCAAATCTGTGCATCTCCAGGGTGAAGCGAGTTAGTTTCGTTGTATGGATAACGCGCCGATTGGTATTTTCGACTCTGGTTTAGGTGGACTCACGGTTGCGCGTGCCGTCATTGACCAGCTACCAGACGAAGACATTGTCTACTTGGGGGACACAGCTCACGCTCCCTATGGTCCGCGTCCGATCGCTGAAGTTCGCCAATTGACGCTGTGGGGGCTTGATCGCCTTGTCGAGGCCGGAGCAAAGGCCTTGGTGATTGCATGCAACACCGCAACCGCCGCTGCGCTGTCGGACGCGCGAGAACGGTACTGGGTGGGTCAGCACATTCCCGTCATTGAGGTCGTGACCCCTGCCGCGCGTGCCGCTGTCGTTGCAACGCACAATCACAAGATAGGCGTGATTGGAACTCAGGCAACTATCCAATCGGAAGCCTATGTCAATGCTCTCGCTGCAGTTCCGGGTCTTCGAGTCTTTCAACAGGCCTGCCCACTTTTCGTCCAGTACGTCGAGGCCGGGCAAACAGCTGGTTCCGAGTTGGAAGGGATCGCCCGCGAATACCTTGCACCCCTGAAAGAAGAAGGGGTCGATACCTTGATTCTGGGCTGCACCCACTACCCGCTTCTTACCGGAGTGATTGGCCGAGTGATGGGGGATACCGTCCGTCTGGTAACATCCTCGGCCACAACTGCGAATGTCACCTACAACGAGTTGGTTGACCGCGATCTACTCCATGCGCCGCGCCAGGGAGCAGGCGATGAACCGCAGCACCAGTTCCTCACCACCGATGCTTCATCGCGCTTCCCGATCCTTGCTCGCCGTTTCCTTGGTCCCGAGGTTCAAAGCGTGAGTGAAATCCCATCCCTCCCGCTAGAAGGAGGTGCTCAGTGAGGCTTCGCATTATCGGTTGCACGGGTTCAATGTCTGGACCTGATTCGCCTGCATCCTGCTACCTGCTTCAAGCTCACGGCCCCGATGAAAGAACTGGGAGAGAGCGAACCTGGAACCTTGTCTTGGACATGGGTCCGGGATCTTTCGGTGAGTTGTGGCGCTACATTGAGCCAGCAAATCTTGATGCAGTGATTTTCTCGCACTGCCACGCAGACCACATGGGAGATGTGATTTCTCTGCACGTCTACCGACGCTGGGGGCCTGGTGCTTATTGTGATCCCATGGTTCTTGCGGGGCCGGCATGCTTACCGGGCCGTGTTCGCCAGATCGATGGTGCCGGCGAAGAGGAAAACTATTCGACAGAGTTCATTTTCAAGGAACTCAATGACGCAAAGAGTTGGTCTCTTGGTCCCTTCACTGTGAGTGCAGCGCAGGCGTGGCACTCTGTACCAGCCTTCGGTGTTCGCATCAGCGGCCCTTCTGGTTTCTCAAAAGACGATACCTCTGGATCTCGCAGTACTTTCTTCTACACCGGTGACACTGATTTGTGTGACAGTATCGTTGAAGGTGCTCGCGGGGTAGATCTTCTTCTCAGTGAAGCAGGTTTTACCGAGGAAGATACCGTCGAGGGCATCCACATGGACGGTACTCGCGCAGGTACCCTTGCCGCACGTGCCGAAGTTGGCCGTGTCATTCTCACGCATATCCAACCGTGGAATAATCCCGAGGCTACACGTTGGCAGGCGCAACAGGTCTATAGCGGGCACGTGGAGCTTGCGACGACCGGTATGGCCGTCGATTTCTAAGACGCGTAGGTACGCCGATTTAGGGAAGGAAAAACGCGTAGCCGGGATCGCACCACCCGACTATGCGTTTCCCGATGCGTTGCTTAGTTGCCCGCTAGAACCTCAATAATCCGTGGCGCAAGCGCACGGAATGCGATCCCGCGGTGGCTGATTGCATTCTTTTCCTCCGCGGTGAGCTGTGCCGCAGTGCGATCCATACCTGAGGGAACAAAAATTGGATCGTAGCCAAATCCCCCCTCGCCTTGCGGTGCGGTCGTCAGGTGTCCATCGACGCGTCCGAGCTCGACAAACTCGCGGCCATCGGGCAATACTAATGCCGCTGCGGAAACAAATGCAGCGCCTCGTAAGTGAAGCGGAACATCGCTGAGCTGAGCAAGAAGCAACTCAAGGTTTGCTTGGTCGTTCCCGTGAGTTCCACTCCATCGGGCAGAAAAGATCCCGGGCGCGCCACCCATGATGTCAACGCACAGACCGGAATCATCTGCGAGCGCAGCGATTCCGGTCGCCGCGCACAAAGATCGGGCCTTGATCAGGGAGTTCTCTT
The DNA here is from genome assembly GCA_900541895.1 of uncultured Actinomyces sp. Classification (GTDB taxonomy): domain Bacteria; phylum Actinomycetota; class Actinomycetes; order Actinomycetales; family Actinomycetaceae; genus Pauljensenia. The sequence goes on from UWSI01000027.1 coordinate 3,727, forward strand.
CGAAGGAAGCGCCATCTTCAACGGGCTCAGCGACATCAAAGTCACTCATCCGTGCGATTCGGCCGGCTCCCTCGGGGAGGAGGGGAGCGATGATCGCCTCGAGTTCTGCAACCTTATGTGCATTTCCGGTCGCAAAAACCAGGCGAGGCGCATCTACGCTGTCTACGGGGCTCACAGCGCGACCTCGGAAGAAACGGTGACTCCCGGCTGCGCTGCCAAAGCGCGTGCCTGGAGGTCGCGAATCTGGGCATTTCCCGCAGTTGCCAAGTCTAGGAGCTCACCGAGTTCAGTGCGGGAGAAGAGGGCGTGTTCAGCGGTCCCCTGAACCTCAACGAAAGACCCCGAACCAGTCTGGACAACGTTCATATCCGTCTGCGCGCGCACATCTTCAACGTAGGGAAGATCGAGCATAGGGGTGCCATCAATGATGCCGACGGAAATTGCACTTACCGAATCAGACAGGACCTTCTCAGGAGAAGAAGCGGCGACGATCCCCTTTGAAATACCCCAAGAAATGGCCACGTAAAGCGCAACATACGCGCCCGAAATGGAAGCAGTGCGGGTGCCGCCATCAGCTCGCAAAACATCGCAGTCAAGGACCAGCGTGTTCTCTCCGAGGGCCTTGATATCAACGATTGCGCGAAGCGAACGGCCGATGAGACGCGAAATCTCGTGGGTGCGGCCGCCAATCTTTCCCTTGACAGATTCGCGCTGAGAGCGCTCGGAAGTGGCGCGTGGAAGCATTGAATACTCCGCGGTCACCCAGCCTTCTCCGCTGTCGCGCTTCCAACGGGGTACTCCCTCGGTGAGCGAAGCAACGCACAGAACGCGCGTGTTCCCGCATTCAATCAGTGCGGATCCTTCGCCGGTTCCTGCCCAGGAACGAGTAATGGACATGGGGCGAAGCTGAGAGGGGGTGCGCCCATCGGCGCGAAGCTGAGAAGTAGTCATGACTCCAGCCTAACGCTCATTTGCGTTGTGACTGAAGCGAAGGACGGCTACGGTTACATCATGCCCCATTTTGACACGGTTACTGGTCTTCCTTTCGCTAATGAACAGCTCTATTTTCCGCATGAACTGAGCGCATGGGCTCCGCGTATGGTGCACAGGGGTGGATACGAGACCGCATGCGCTTCCTTAGCGCCCCACGCGCACTCGTTGCGGGTTCTAGCAATGACGACTCAGGGTATGGTTGCGCTTACTTCCGATGAGAGCGCTCCGCGGCGAGCTGCGGATATCGGTCCTGCAGTTGAAGGTGCGGAACGTGTGCTCTTCGGTGGGGTTGATTCTTCCGGCGTTGCACGTTTTATCGCAATCCTTGACTCTGAAGAGGAATGGGGGGCGCTTGTTGAAGGAAATCACGAACCCGCGGTTACTAGCCTCACACCTGCGGATCCTCAATGGCTCTCTCTTCGGTATGAGGCAGCCCTCCTCGAAGCTGCTGACTGTTCATCATGCGCGCGTGCTCTAGCGCTTCTGCGTTGGCATGAGCGTACGCGTTATTGCCCAAGGTGTGGTGGAGAACTTCAATACGAAAACGGGGGAGAGGCTCAGCGGTGCATCCAATGTGATTGCCTCGAATATCCCCGGCAGGATCCCGCAGTGATCGTTGCAATCACCGATGCTGAAGATCGTTTGCTGCTTGCGCACAACCGCTCATGGAAACCGCATTTCATGTCGCTCATTGCCGGTTTTGTCGAGGCAGGAGAAGCTCCTGAGTATGCGGTAGTTCGGGAAGCAAAAGAAGAGGCCTCTTTGGACGTTCAAGAGGTCCGCTATGTCACGACGCAGCCTTGGCCTTTCCCACGTTCGGTCATGATTGGCTTCACCGGGAAAGTTTCTGGTACGCCAGATCCCTCTCCAGACATGGAAGAGGTAGATGCCATGAAATGGATGACGCGCGCGGAACTCATTGATGCGGTCAACAGCGGAAAATTGGAGATCCCTACCCATACCGCAATCGCGCGCATGATGATCGATGCTTGGCTGCATGCGGAAGATGATGCGCTGTGAGCAGCCAAGATCCAGAACGCGCTGAACGCCTTCTTGAAGCGCTAGATCCCGATCAACGGAGTGTCGCACAATTCGTTTCTGGTCCAATGGCGGTGCTTGCGGGGGCTGGGACGGGTAAGACGCGAGCGATTACCTATCGCATTGCCTATGGCGTTGCACGCGGTGTCTACGAACCGACAAATGTCTTGGCAGTGACCTTCACGAAGAGAGCTGCAGTTGAGATGCGTGAGCGTCTGACGGCACTTGGGGTTCCAGGCGTCCAAGCGCGGACTTTTCACTCGGCCGCCTTGCGCCAGCTCCAGTATTTTTGGCCAAGTGCCATCGGCGGGAGCATGCCACCCCTCATTGAGCACAAAGCATCCTTGATTTCCGCAGCTGCCGCGCGAATCGGTATCCGCGCCGACAAAGCGCTCGTTCGCGATTTAGCCGCCGAGGTTGAGTGGTCGAAGGTCGCCATGCTCGATGCTGATGCCTATGCCGAGGCCGTTCGCACCAATAGGCGAACGCCGCCGGGTGACCTTAGCGTTGATGATGTTCTGGCACTGATGGACGCCTATCAGGAGGCCAAAGAGGACCGGGGGGTTCTCGATTTTGAAGATGTCTTGGTGCTGACGGCAGGAATCTTGCAGGACTATCCAGCTATTGCTCAACGGATTCATCGTCAATACCGCAGCTTCGTCGTCGATGAATATCAGGATGTCTCTGCCCTCCAACACCATGTTCTCAACCTTTGGCTTGGTGGGCGCCATGATATTTGCGTTGTTGGTGACGTTGCTCAGACTATTTATTCTTTTGCGGGTGCCTCACCGCGCTATCTTCAAGACTTCGCACAGGAGCACAAGGGTGCTCGCGTTGTTCAATTGGTTCGTGACTATCGGTCGACGCCACAGATTGTGAGTGCGGCGAATACCCTGATGAAGGGCGAGCACTCGTCTGTTCTTAAAGGCGCCGTGAAATTAGTATCTCAGCGGGATAACGGTGTCCCCGTCGAATACCAGAGCTACGCGGACGACAATGACGAGGCCGTGGGAATCGCGCGGCAAATCCGGGGGCTCCACGACGATGGAGTTTCGTATTCCTCGATCGCAATTCTTTATCGAACCAATGGCCAGTCAGAGAACTTCGAAGCCCAGCTGAGCGAGGCCGGCATTCCTTTCCTCGTCCATTCTGGGATGCGCTTTTTTGAACGTGAAGAGGTCCGGCGCGCAATGTTTCTTTTAAAGAAGCAAGCGACAACCTTGCACAATCAAGGAATTGACGAGGCTGATGTTGTTCACCTGGTTGAAGATCTTCTTGGAATCGCTGGATGGTCCCCGCAGGCACCACAGGCTCAGGGAGCGGTTCGAGAACGATGGGATAACCTCAATGCCATTGTTGAAATGGCACGCTCTTCTACCAATAACTCTTTCATTGGGTTCGTCAATAATCTTCTTGAGCGTGAGGTCTCACAAGCTGCCCCAACCACGGAGGGGGTCACACTCTCGACCCTTCACGCGGCAAAAGGACTGGAGTGGGAGCATGTTTTCCTTGCAGGCGTGAGTGAAGGGCTCATCCCAATCTCTCTTGCGCAGGGCGAAGATGCAATTGAGGAAGAAAAACGTCTGCTCTACGTGGGAATGACACGTGCTCGGGATCATCTTGCGATCTCGTATTCGCGTTCGCGTCACGGCGGGGGAAACCGCCAGCGTTCCCGCTTCATGAAGGATCTGTGGCCTCGAGAAGAACGATCCCAAGCTGGAGTTTCTTCCACGCGCGCAGGTATGTCTAAACGTAGCGCGGCTAAGGCCGCCCATGCTGAATTTGAGGACAGTAATGCTCCGGAGGTTGTTGAACTCTTCGAACGCTTACGTGCATGGCGAAAAGCTGAGGCAGAGGCTCGATTAGTTCCGGCTTACGCTGTTCTTACCGATAAGACCTTGAGAGATGTCGCTATCGCTCAGCCCAAGACGCTGACTCAGCTTCGGGTTATTCGCGGAATTGGCGAAGTGAAAATCGACTACTTCGGGCCTCAAATTTTGGCAATTATCCGCGGCGAAGAAGTTCAGGTGGACACAGAGCCGGCGTAACTATGAGGCAATGCGGTAGCGGTGATTATGACTGAGCATGTCGAATTCGCCGATACTCGTAGACAAAGTAGCTGTTGTCAGCGAAGGCGCCGGAGACTGTGAGACAGCTGCGCTGGTGCACCCGCAGAGAGGGTCATTATCGACCTCGATCCATGAAACCTCTCCTTCCGTCGTTATGCGAAGAAAACGGTTCATGCTCGATCGTCGGTCCATGCCGAAGCGGGCAAAGTCGTAAATCATCAGAGAGAGCCAAGCTGCAGCCATGTGAGTGAGCCAGGGTAGTGGCGTTTCAAAACGCCATAGTTCAAGGTCGCGACCGAGGCTAGGGAGCAAATGGCGGTCGGATTGTGTGGTCTCGAGACACCGCGCACAGCAGGTGACCCCCGGTACTACCAGTGGACCGATGTCCCAGTAGCTCTCATTCCTGCAGGTGAGAAGATGCGGAATATCGCAGTGCATCATTGCGTCCGCCTTCTCGAGATCATGGGAACCCACAGAAGCGATAATTCCCAAATCGATAGGGGAGTACGAACTGCAATATCGCAGATTCGGATAGTGCTTAGCGAGGTGTGAGCGAAGGGCTTGAGAACGCCGTGCGAATAGTCTCTCCTCCGGAAGAAGAGCTACCAATTCAGCACTCGGTCGACGTGAATCAACAAGACGAAGTCTAAGCTCAGGCAGGGTTTGAATGATGAGTTCTACTGCCGCGATGGTCACAGGGTCAATTCCGTTAATTTCGATACTCAGGGGGCTTGCCATTTTTCCTCCGCACTGTGGAATAGGGAATTCCTATTGTGCGTGGGAAATTGCACTTATGGGCAAGAACTAAGAATCTGTGGAAAACTCCGATGAGGCCTTCATCCTGTGGATTACTTGGCCAATAAATTCAGGATTGGGACTCCGCCCCATTATCTGAAGATTGATCGTCATCCGAAGCACTACCTTCGCCCGCAGATGCGTCTCCAATATCAAAACCTGCCTTACGCAGGGTATCTGCCTCGGGGTCAATCGTGGGATCAAGCCCCTCAGCCCATCCCATTGAACCATCCAATAGCGACTCAAGTGCCTGGTCGATGTCGGCGCTGGCCTCGGCCTCGGCGCGTCGAAGCGCCACAAAGGTTTCTGGGGAATCGAGCTCATTGCTGTTAGGAATCAAATCAGGGTGAGCCCACAGCTTTTCGCGGGCATCGCTACCCTCGTCTTGAGTGACCAATTGGAAGAGCTTGGCCGCATCGCGAGCACGACGCGGACGCATCTTCAAGCCGATTAAGCTTCCAAGGATCTTCTCAACAGGACCGCCCAATGCACGCCGACGGCGCATCAGCTCGCGCAACTGCTCAAGGTGGGGAAGATAGGGGCGTGCCGCCAGCGAGGTGACAACATCAACCCAGCCTTCGATCAGGGCAAGAAGATTTTCCACACGTTCTAATGCTGCGCGCTGTTCGGGTGTCGGTGCGGCTGCGAAGATCTGTTCGTTCAGCGAATCTTCATTGAACTCAGGATTCGCTGGGTCAAGACGAGTCGCGGCCTCGGCGACGGCCTCGCTATCGATCGCAATATGCTGCGCGTATCGCTCGACTGCGCGCGTAAGGTCACCGGCCAGCCAGGGGACACCGGCAAAGAGGCGATGGTGTGCGCACTCGCGCAGAGCAATGAACTGAAGCACTTCTTCGAAGGGAATTTCAAGTTCATCAGCGAAATCTTCGATATTACGAGCGACGAGGGCTGTGGTCGAACCATCGGCAAGGGGAATACCGACGTCTGTTGATCCCAGAGCGCTTTGAGCAATCTGGCCCAAAGCCATTCCAATTTGGCTTGCAAAAAGGAACGACGACATCTTCGGCAAAATATCGCGAGTTGAGTTGAGAAGGCTTGAAATGTCTGGAACCGAATCTGACAGCGAGGGATCAATATCCGCGATGTGCTTTTGCTGCTCATCGAGGATACTTTCAAAGGCCTGAGCAACATTTGCAGCAACCGGTTCGCAAATACGCTTCCATACCTCAGCGGTGCCATCAATCCATTCGGAGCGAGTCCATACCTGACGATTGACGTTGCCAGGGCCAAATTCGACAACAGCATCTAGCCACAGGTCAGCAACAGACATTGCTTCGCGAGTTCGTTGAGCTTGCGCTGCGGTGACGGCGGTTTCTTTCGAATCCCAAGATTTGGTGTGTGCGACTTGTAATGCGCTCTTCCAATCAACAGGACCACTGGCAGGGCCGTTCATCATCATCGCGAATTGAGTGAGCGCCTGCTTCATCATGTAGGGATCAGGGAATTGACTGTTGAGGCTTTCGGGGTCAATGCCTCGGGCGCGCATGGATTCCATTGCAGCGCGAGCGGCCTGCTCGCCCAGCAACTGACGTAGGAACTCTTCCATGTTCGACTCGTTGTCACTCATATCACGAGCCTAATAGTCTGGGAAGAAGAAGTACTAGAGATATCGCGCTCTTTCCGCTCAACTTTGCTCATAGCGCAATTAGACGGTGCGTGATGATGCCGCCTCTTTCTTCAGTTTTCATGACTTTTCAGGACACGGAGTGAGCAGCTGAGAGACAATGGCAGGTATGAATGACAACGAAGACCTCGAATTTGAAGAGACCGACACTACGCAACGCAGTGAGCGGACTCTTCGATGGCTTCGTCGTCTAACCGCTGGCGTCGTGGCGTTTACTTTGGTCATTATCGCCTGCACTGTAATCCCGCTGCCCTACGTTGCGAGGCTTCCTGGCCCGACAGTTGATGTTCTGGGGAAGACTCAGGATCAGCAGGGTGATGTGAAACAAATTCTGTCGATCACGGGTACCAATCCACAAACTGGCGAAGAAATCACGAATCCCGACCCCACTGCCCCCAAGGAAGGCGGGCAACTGCGGATGGTGACAGTCACGGAAATGGGAGGTCCCGGCAGGCGTCTCAACGTCTTTGGATGGATTCAAGCGAAACTGACGCCGGCCTCGGAAATGATCCCGTACTCAAAGGTTTACCCAGCGAATGTGACCCGTGAGCAAGTGGATAACCGGAACGCTCATCAGATGGAGAACTCGCAGTACTCCGCTCAGATCGCCGCGCTCGCGGAACTGGGATGGAAGGTACCCGCAACTGTGTATATCTCCGGTGCGGTCGAGGGCTCAGATGCGGTAGGAAAAGTTCAGGACTCTGACATTTTGGAGTCGATCCAGACACCCGATGGGGTGGTGCACCCGATTGAAACTGCGGCAGATCCCTTCGTGATTATGCATTCTGTTGCTCCCGGATCCACCGTCACGATTACCGTGAAGCGTGGAGATGTTGAGCGCACGGAAACAATCGTCACATCTGCGCCTGAAGATGGGTCCCAGGGGTCAAAAATGGGTATTTATCTGGGTGTTAAGGCAGATATTCCCGTCGAAATTAACTTCGCTATGAAAGATATTGGCGGTCCTTCGGCAGGAATGATGTTCTCGCTGGCAATTATTGACCGCCTGAGTGAAGGAGACATGACGGGAGGCCAATCAATCGCGGGTACTGGGACGATTTCCTACGACGGTACGGTCGGTCCAATCGGTGGGATTGCGCAGAAAATGCAGGGTGCAAAGCGCGATGGGGCCAGATGGTTCCTTGCGCCGGAAAGCAATTGCGACCAGGTGATCGGGCACGTTCCTGAAGGGCTGCGTGTCGTTCGCGTTTCGACCCTTCATGAAGCGCACGAGGACGTGGTTGTGATTGGCCAGAATCGTGGGGATTCCCTACCGACCTGTGAGGCCAAGTAGCAGAATTTTCAGTCCGAGAGCGAGGCCAGAAGAGCGTCGGTCAGGCTGGGAACCAAGCGTGATCCTTGGCCAACCTTGTCGTCGCTATCGAAAGTGCGGGCGCGAAGGGCACTCCACGTTTCGCCACTGCGTAATGCTCCCGCGGCGATACGGACATCAGTAGCTTGGGGATGGTTTGAGATGAACGCAATGGCTTCTTCGGGGTCTGCCGGGGCCTGAGCTTCGACCTCAGGCGGAACAATGACGCGTTCGACGCTCAAAGCTGCACCCACGACCGAAGGGGGCCAGGCAAGATGAGCCAACATCTCTTCGAGGTCGTCTCCTTGGAAGTCTTCCTGGATGATTGCACTGAGGTGCTCGTCCGTCCCATCCCACTCCTTGCGGAGCGCGTCCTTAAGCTCATCGGGTAGATCGGGCTGCTCGAGCAGCATTGCGGTGTGAACCAAAGCGTAAAGGGAAGGCGCGTGGTCCCAGCCCACGACCGATGCTGCTTTTTCGATGTCAATAACAACGTGCGCAAGAGCAATTTGACGTGCAGTAGGAGTCAGTTCAACCATGGTGTTATTTTCCCATAGGCGAAAGACAGACGCAGATGCATGGGTCTCTCGTTAGAATGGGAGCACTGTGATCACTCTTTGAGAGGATGTCTTGTGAGCGATTCTCCCTTCTTTCCTGACCATCAGCCAATTCGATTGCCCAAAATTGAGATCCGACGCCCAAAGGTGGGGCCGGGGGCAATTACCGTTATGGTTCTGGTGCTTCTTGGACTTTTTGTCTACGCGGCTTCTTCATTCTGGACTGAAATTTTGTGGTTCCAGCAGATGCACGCGACTCGGATCTTACTGACGCGTTGGGGAGTGATTGCAGGCTTAGCAGTTGTCGGTGTTGTCGTGTCAGTCGCTGTGCTGCGCATCATGATCGGCTTGGCCCATCGTCACCGTGTATCGTCAAAGCGCGGCGAAGCCGCCGCGAATCTGAGGCAGTACCAAGACGCTATCGAGCCTTTTAAGAAGCTTGCCTTCTGGCTGGTTGCATTGGTTTTGGGTATCCCTGCAGGCCTTCGTCTTGCGGAAGGCTGGCAGACAGTCCTCACCTGGCTCAATGCGACGCCTTTTGGAAAGGCAGATCCGATTTTTGGCTGGGATATCTCTTTCTTTGTTTTCACTCTTCCATTCTTGGAACTTGTTGTTTCCTTCCTGCTCCATTTGGTGTTCCTTTCGCTCGTCGTCTCGATCGTTGCCTCGTACCTCTACGGTGGTTTGCAGGTGGTACCGCGTCCGCACGCGACTGCGCCGGTGCGTCGCCATCTGGGGATCTTGGCCGCGATTGCCTCGGTGATTATCGGTGTGCAGTACTGGATTGGCCGGTACTCGCTGCTGACTCAGAGCGGTGACAATATTGACGGCGCAATGTATGCGGATGTCAATGCAACGCTTCCCGCACACTCGATCTTGGCTGCTATTTCCATCGCTGTTGCAGCTTTGTTCCTTGTGGCTGCATTCAGGGGAACGTGGCGCCTTCCAACGATCGGCGTTGTGGTTACAGTCGTTGCGGCATTGGTGATTGGTGGCGCATACCCGGCGTTGATTGAACAATTCCGTGTACGCCCGAATGCGCGTTCGCTGAACGCCCCGTATATTCAGCACAACATTGATGCGACCTTGGAAGCTTACGGGCTCGATGATCTGGACTATCAGACCTACGATGCGACGACCACCGCTCAACCCGGGCAACTTCGCGAAGACTCTGAGTCAACTTCACAGATTCGTCTTCTTGACCCTCAGGTGATTCGTAAGACTGTCCAGCAGTTGCAGCAGTCGCGTCCCTACTACTCCTTCGATTCCGGTTTCTTCGTCGACCGATACACCATTAACGGTGAACGTCGCGATACCGTCATTTCAATGCGTGAGCTGAACCTGGCAGGCCTGTCTCAAGAACAGCAGAACTGGGTGAACCGTCATACCGTTTACACGCACGGTTTCGGTGTTGTAGCCGCCTACGGTAACAGCATTACCTCTGATGGTCTTCCCTCGTATTGGGAGCAGTCCATCCCCTCAAAGGGAGAGATCGGCGAGTACGAGCCTCGTGTGTACTTCTCGCAGTCGGCCCCCGACTATTCGATCGTCGGCGGTCCTGAAGGAACTCCTGGCCAAGAGCTCGACTACCCGGATGACAACGCGCCTGGCGGCCAGGTCTCCACGACCTTCAAGGGTAATGGTGGTCCTTCGGTTGGGAACGTTTGGAATAAGCTTCTGTACTCCATTAAGTTCGGCTCAACCGATATCTTCTTCTCCTCGCAAACGAATCAGGAATCGCAGATTCTCTATGATCGTGATCCGCTTCTTCGCGTTGCAAAGGTTGCTCCCTACCTGACACTGGAACAGAAGGCATACCCTGCCGTTGTCGATACGGATGGCGATCCCTCGACACCTAAGCGGCTTGTTTGGGTTGTCGACGCATACACGACAACAGATTCCTATCCCTATGCTCAGCACCAATCACTGTCGTCCAGCACGGTTGATTCGCGTTCGCAGTCGGTCGGGCAGTACATCCAGGAAAACTCCATCAACTACATGCGTAATTCTGTCAAGGCGATCGTTGATGCCTATGACGGATCGGTGCGTCTCTTCCAGTGGGATGAAAAGGATCCCATTCTGTCGACGTGGATGAAGATTTATCCAGGAAGTGTTGAACCGAAGCAGAACATTTCCGCTGATCTCATGGGCCACCTGCGCTACCCCGAGGATATGTTCAAGGTCCAGCGCGACCTGCTGACCTCGTACCACGTGCGCGATGCCTCTGACTTCTACACCGGTGGTGACCGCTGGCGCCTCGCAGAGGAAACCTCGACAGCCGCAACTGCAAATGGGGCATCAACTGCAACCATGAGCAGCTCGCAGCAGCAGGCTGTCCGTGTGCAGCCGCCGTATTACCTGACCATGCAAATGCCGGGTCAGCAGAGCGCGGAATTCTCATTGACCTCCGTTTTCGTTCCGGGTGGTGAATCCAAGCGCGAGGCCATGGCTGGCTTCCTCGCGGTGGATTCCGAAACCGGAAGCGAGGCCGGGAAGGTTCGTGAGGGCTATGGCAAGCTACGGCTGATTGCTCTTCCGTCCTCGACGACGGTTCCCGGTCCGGGACAGATCCAGAACGCCTACGACACCAATCAAACGATTGCCTCGCAGCTCAATGTTTTGAACCTGTCTGATTCCACGGTCATCAGGGGTAACCTGTTAACTCTGCCTGTAGGTGGTGGCCTGCTCTACGTCCAGCCGGTCTATATCCAAGGTTCGGGTGGAGCAAACTACCCGGTCTTGCGTTTTGTGCTGACAGCCTTCGGTAACAGAGTTGGTTTTGCGCCCACACTGGAAGAATCCCTCGACCAAACCTTTGGGGGTGATTCCGCTGCAAAGGTTGCCGGTGGTGATCAATCTGCCGATAAGAATAAGGGCGGTGGCGATCAACAAAACCAAGCGGAAAGCGAGCCCTCCAAGCAGCTTGCTTCGGCGCTTCAAGATGCAAACCAGGCTATCCAAGATGGTCAGAATGCACTGAAGAACAACGACTGGGCAGCCTATGGCGAATCACAGAAGCGTCTAAATGATGCTCTGACGAAGGCTATCGACGCCCAAAAGAAACTGGATGCCCAAAGCGGCTCCGGTTCCTGATAGCTCAATATGAGTAAAGGCGTGGGCCCGGGTGAGGAATACTCACCCGGGCCCACAGTCGTTTCACGGCGGGTGTTGTCGACATGCAGGAGATGAGAAGCGGTTTTTCGCTATGTTGGGCTCTTAGCTATTCAGATGGGCCCTGATCACGACGGTAGTTCCGCATTCGGCTCCGGGCAACCATTCAATATTTCCTTGAAGTTCTGCACGGACCATTTGGTTGACAATCTGAGTTCCCAAACCGGTCATCGCCCGCCCGGGTTGGATTCCCGTCCCGTTGTCTGAAACGGTGACCGTGAGGTGACTGCCATTGCGTTCAGCATGGACTTGAACCAGCCCGTCCTTGTCGGCAAGTCCGTGCTCAACCGAATTTGACACAAGTTCATTCAAAACCGTTGCCATTGCCTGAGCCTGAGCGGCCTCAAAGCTACCGAATTCGCCAGTTGTCACTACGTCAACGGAATGATCGGTTGAGGCAACCGTACCTGCCATGCGGACGATTGTTCGTGCGACCTCGTCGAAATCTACCTGTTCATTAACATCCTGAGAAAGAGCCTCGTGGACGGTAGCGATCGCTTGAACTCGGCGTTCGGCCTCTTGCAGGGCCGTTTGAACACTTTCGGAGTCTGAACGACGTGCTTGGAGACGTAATAGTGCGGAAACGGTTTGCAGGTTGTTCTTCACGCGATGGTGAATTTCGCGAATCGTTGCGTCCTTCGTCATCAATTCCTGCTCGCGTCTACGCAGTTCGGATAGATCGCGAGTCAAAATGACAGCGCCCAAACGTTTGCGCCCGTTAAATAAAGGAAGAGCGCGCATTGTGACGGTTGAGCCCTGAACACTTACTTCAACGCGCCAAGGCGCACGACCCATGACAACCACTGCTAAGGACTCTTCAACGATTGTCGAGTCAGAAATGACATCGGTAATACGTTGCGCGAGGACCTCTCCGAGAACAGATTCCCGAATGCCTAAACTACGCAAGCACGAGGTCGCATTCGGAGTTGCCTGCAGAACCTTGCCCTCAGCGTCAATCAAAATGGCACCGTCCTGGACGCGAGGAACGCCGTGTCCAGTAATTGTCGGAGCAGAGTCGTAGGGATATTCACCGCGAGAAATCATTTCGCAGAGAACATCTGCAGCTTCGCCCGTCCACGTGTCAAAACCTTGAACAGAGCGGGGAGATGAAAGATTTGCTTCGCGGGTCAGTACAGCAACAACCTTCCCCTGATAGGGGATTGGCACGCACGTCTCCATCATCGAATAGGTGCCAGCCCAGTGCGCTGCAGTTGGTCGAACGACCTCACAGGTTTCCATGGCGCGACGAAGCTCCGCCTCGCGAGCAAGCGGCAGATAAAGGCCTCGTGGATCCTCGGCGTGCACGGTAACTGACGTCGATGGACGGCAACTCTCGACTGCAATAAACCGATCGTCATCTGTGGGAAGCCACAGAACTAAGTCTGCAGCGGCAAGGTCAGCGATGACCTGCCAATCTTCAAGAAGCCGATGTAAAAGCTCGATCGCACCTGTGGGAATGGGAGTAGCAGATGCAGATTCAGCGATCTGAGTCAGTGTGGGCATGTATTCACAATAGCGTCATAGCGGAAGTTGTGAGAATCATTGGTCGGCAAGGATACAATCGCAGCGGTGGTGTTCGCCCTATTCTCAGGCGAACACAAAGAAATACGAGGATAGGATTGGCATGCAGTTCAATGGGGATGCACACTATCAATGCTCGCCTGAGGCATTCGTCGAAATCAGTACGACTCTGGGCTTCGTTATGGAGCGAATCGGGCCTCTTTTGAAGGACCCGATCATTGAGAATCCACAGCAACGTGCTGTGAGTGCGTGGGGGTGCGTCAACCCCGAGGTGATTCCTGCGAAGGCGCGTAGCCTCGTCGCCAATAAGGCACGTGTTGAATACGACGAAGTGTGGACTCAGGTAGCGCCGGGTGAGTTTCGAGCACAGTGCACACTTGCCGTTAAAGGATTGCCGGTTTCTGCTGAGTTTACCCAGACCGTGATTGCTGTCGGTGGGGATGCGAATCAGTGCCAGTGGCACGTGGATGGTGACTACCATGTGCTTATTCCGCTTATCGGACGAAGCGTTGAAAACACAATTTCTGAGCATCTTGCGCAGGCGTTTGAGCGGGATCGACGCATTGTCAATAACTGGCTCATCGCTCATGCGGGCGAATACCCGATTGCACAATAGCTGTGGAATAAAAATTTGCGATCATTGGTTGCACTGGAACAACAACAACACGAAGGACAGGTCATGGCAGAAAACATCGAAGAAACTACCCAATCTGTGCCCGCGGCATCGGGCCCCTCAAATCCCTTGTACCTCGAACGTACCGGGGTCCGTCAGTATGTTGCGCGTAATGCGCGAGGCGCTGAGGTCTTGGTAGGGGATGGCCCGGGACGTTTTAGCCCCGGAGATCTTCTCAAACTTGCGCTCGCAGGATGTAATGCAATGTCCTCTGACGCGCGTTTTGCCGCGGTTCTGGGCGACGATTTTGCTCAGATTGCCGGAGTTTCAGCCGAGTACGACGAGGCCGAAGATCGCTTTACCTCAATGGAAGTCGAGCTCCTTCAAGATCTCTCAGCACTCAGTGAGGAAGAGACTGCCTCGCTTCTTCGGCGTGCCGAAGCTGCGATCGAGCGTCGCTGCACTATCGCACATACGGTTTCACACCCGCTCCCGCACACTCTGCACATTGCTTCGGAGCAGGTTCGCTAATTCTGAGAGTCGGTCGGCTTTTCGTCGGCGCCTACCACTAGGCTTGTAGGTACCGACGAAAAGAATGACCTTTCGGACAGTTGGAAAGGAACAGCAGTGAACCAGATTGATCGACAGTACGAGGATCTGCTGGCGAAGATCATGCGTGAGGGCGCAGAAAAGTCCGATCGCACCGGCACGGGTACTCGTTCGCTTTTTGGTGCCCAGCTGCGTTACGACCTTTCAAAGGGATTCCCACTGATCACGACCAAGCGTGTTCACATGAAGTCGATCATCGGTGAGCTTTTATGGTTCTTGAGTGGTGATTCCAATGTTCACTGGCTTCAGGAAAACGGCGTGCGCATTTGGAACGAATGGGCCGATGAAAATGGCGATCTCGGGCCAGTTTATGGGGTTCAGTGGCGACGCTGGAATGCCGGTGATGGTCGCGAAATCGACCAGATTTCCCAAGTTTTGGAGACTTTGAGGACGAACCCCGATTCTCGCCGAATGATTGTGTCAGCCTGGAATGTTGGAGACTTGCCGAAGATGGCTCTGGAGCCGTGTCACGCATTCTTCCAGCTGTATGTTGCTGATGGCCGTCTCTCGCTTCAGCTTTACCAGCGAAGTGCAGATATGTTCCTTGGTGTTCCTTTCAATATTGCCTCCTATTCGCTCCTCACTCATATGTTCGCCCAACAGGCCGGCCTTGAGGTCGGAGACTTTATCTGGACTGGCGGTGACTGCCACATCTATTCCAACCACGTGGAGCAGGTTACTGAGCAACTCTCGCGTGAACCCTATCCCTTCCCGACGTTGAACCTCCGTAAGGCTGATTCGATGTTCTCTTACGGCTTTGATGACGTTGAGATTGTCGGTTATGAGCATCATCCGACGATCAAAGCACCGGTGGCCGTGTGAGTGTCGTGGAGGCTCAATCCTTCGCATCGACTTGTTCTGTGGAGACAGTATCAGGGGGGAAGGTCCCTGTTGCTTCGATTTGGGCCCAGACAGCAGATGGGTTTTTAGGCTCCGGCCAAGACCTGTGCTGGCGGGTTCCCGACGACTTTGCTCACTTTAAGTCAGCGACTATGAATAGCCCAATTATTATGGGGCGTTCATCATGGGAAGCTTTAGGGCGCCCTCTTCCGGGGCGGACGTCGATTGTTGTCACTCGCGACCTTCGCTTGGTTATTGATGGCGCTGAAGTCGTTCATTCGATCGACGAGGCTTTACTGTGCGGGCAGAAAGATGCTGCCATGCGCGGAAGCGAACGAGTATGGGTGACAGGTGGAGCACAGATCTATAGCTTGGCTATGGATGTCGTCGATGAGCTTGTTGTTTCTCTGCTCGAGTTGAAGGAGGAGGCGCGGGAACGTGTCGCCTCTTGTACCACTGGTGTGTACGCCCCCGAAATCGATCCTGCCATCTGGCAATTAGATACCGAGGCCAGCGATGCTCAGTGGCGCGGTGCTTCAGGAGATGCTCTCCGTTGGCGTATCCAAGTTTTCCGTCGGATCTAGGCGAGTAGACTTCTTAGGGCTGGTCCTCAGTTGATTTCTCTCGAAAAGATTTTCGTTGAAAGAACGTGCTTCCACTTTGACTGTGTCGAGAGGCCTCGATTCAGTACTCAATCCCGATAGCTTCCGTGCGCTGACCAGTGCGCGAGATTCGAAGGAAGCTAGGAAGGAATTCCACGACTGCGAGGCGTTATTGAGCGCATTGCTCACTTTTGTTGCATGTTTTCCTAGTGTTCGAAGGCGCTCGTAGAGTTCTTGAGAAAGCTGGATAATCTCATTGGCCTGTGAGGATAAGTTTTCCTGACGCCATGTAAAAGATACCGTCCGAAGAATTGCCCATATTGAAGTGGGGGATGCAAGGACGACATTCATTTCAAGTGCATCATGCATGAGGGACGGATCGTGGCGTAGTGCAGCCGACAGGATTGACTCTGCAGGAATAAATGCAATGACGTAGTCGGCTGAGTAGGGGAGTTCCTTCCAATATTCTTTTTTAGCTAGTTCTGTCACGTGTCTGCGAAGTGCCTGCGCATGGGTGACCATGAGTTGTTCGTAAGACGCCGTGGAATTTGCTGGAGAAGCTGAGTCGCTTGTGTCTTGTTCTTCGTCCTGGGCCTGTGCATCGAGGAAAGCAGTGAGGGGGACCTTTGCGTCGATGGGGATGCATTTGTCCTCTGGCAGGAGGATTAACATATCTGGGCGTTTAGTGCGCTGGGCGAGCGAGACCTGGGTGTTGAAGTGAACGTGCTCAAGTAGCCCGGCAGATTCAACTAAGGAACGTAATTGAGCTTCACCCCAAGTGCCGCGCAGGGGTGAGTGCGACAAAGTTCGAGATAGCTCATCGGTGGATTGGCGGAGACGCTCTTCTGAAATACGACTCAATTGAAGCTGTTGCCCCAGTGCGGCTAGTTGTGCTGCGTGTTGGCGTTCAAGTGAGGTAACCGAAGTTTGCAGGAGCCTCATCCCTTCGTTGATAGGCATGAGGCTTTGCATAAGGCGTTGATGATTGATGGACTCATGATGGAATGCTTGATTTTGTGAATCGTTGAGCTGAGATTGAATATCCCGTTGTTCATCAAGTCGGGCGCGTAATTCTGTTACCTGCGTCTGTGCGCTTACAAGCTTTTCAGAGAGGTCGAGGCGTGTCTGTGTCTGTCCCATGCGTTTTCCAAGTACCCACGATGCACTGCACAGTAAGAGGCATAAGACAATTGCGAAGAAGCTCGAAGAAGTCATGTCCGCATATTAGGTGGAGGCACCCTCAGTTCCATCCAGTTTCAAAGTGCATGTGGGAGAAGGCGCATGACTCATCTCACCCCTGCTCGATTTGTGTCATTCGACTAAAAGAGGGTACCTTTTATAGGTACCGACGCGGGGTGGAGCAGTTCGGTAGCTCGCCGGGCTCATAACCCGGAGGCCGCAGGTTCAAATCCTGTCCCCGCTACGAGAAAAACCCGGTATCTCAACGAAAAGTCGCTGAGGTACCGGGTTTTGTTTTATTTTCTATCTCCAACGCGCGCATGCCTCTTAGATATTCATTCAGATTAGGTGCGCTAACTCCTTGGCTACTTACTACAAAATGCCGTGCCCTTTTGAAATAGACATGGCATAGATCTTTTACCCAATAAAGAGCTGTGG
>UWSI01000028.1 GCA_900541895.1 uncultured Actinomyces sp.
GACCGAGGCCTGGGCGAGGGTTCGCGCCTGGGCGCGGTGCTCGTCCGTGTACTCCAGGTCGTCGGCGTGCTTGCGCACGAGGACGCGGATGAGCTTGCGGCGCAGGTTCTCCTCGCGCAGGACGGCGGAGCGCTCGCGCAGCCAGCCGACCGCGAGGACGACAAGGAGGGCGACGCCCAACCAGCCAATGATCGGGTACATGCCGCCAATCAGCTTCTTGAAGCCCATGAGGGAGGCCGCGTAGCCCACGGCAACCACGCCGACGAGGACGATGCGCATCCGGGTGGTCTGCCCGTCCGAGAAGCGGCGCGCCGTCGAGTAGAAGAGAGAAAAGACCGTGTTGTAGATGAGCGCGAAAATGATCAGCGTGTAGACGAAGGCGAAGGCCGGGTGGATCGAGCGCGCGATCTCGAGGGCGGGAACGTTCACGTCCCAGACGCGATCCATGTTCAGGTACAGGCACAGGGCGTCCGCGCCGATGACGAGAGCGATGATGGTTCCGCCGATGCGCCCGGCGCGGCGGGCCTCGCCGATGCGTGGTTGCTCCCCCCCATTGCCCCCGGCGGGCCGGGCCTCGCCGATGCGCAGCACCGAGCCACCGAGCACGAAGGCCATCGCGATGCCGTTGACGACGCACAGCGCGAAGTAGTTGATTGTCGAGAGCCACAAGTTTGGAAGCGCGGGGGTGACATTCTGCGCGGCAGCGTTGAGCTCGGTGATGCCTGGATGCGGGCGCGCAAGCGAGTAGATCGTCAAAATACTGATGGCAACAATGATCATCGGGGTGAATACACCGATGACTTTCATAATGCGATCAAAATCAAGGAAGGCAGTGACGACAACCAAAACTGCGCAGATCGCACTTCCCGCCCATGCTGGGATTCCAAACTGTTGTTCCAGGTTCGCTCCCGCACCAGAGAGCATGACGACGCCCATCGCAAAGCCTGAAAAGACCAGAACAACGTCAATCACGCGACGGACCAGTGGCGGGGCTATGCGCTCAAAGACTTCGTCGTGGTGGCCTGATCGGTAGTAGGACCCGAGCTGCAGGGCCACAACGCCGAAGACAATGTTGAGGACACCCAGGACGGCAATGCCTATCAGTCCCTTTGCTCCGAAAGAGAGGAAGTACTGCAGAAGGTCTTGACCACTGGCAAGGCCCGCGCCGATGACGACGCCAACGTAAGCGAATGCGACAGAAAGATACTGCTTGGGCACGCTTACTTCCCTTCGAGGAGCTGGATCGGCGGACGGGGAGCATTGACCTGGTTAATCGGGGCATCAGTATCTGCGTAGCCCAAGCAGAAACCGGTGATCAGCTTGTAGTGCTGGGGAATCTCAAATTCCTGCTCGACCGGGCCACGCCATGTGGAGAGAATTCCGATCGCGCACGAATCCACACCATGCGCTTTTGCTGAAAGGAAGAGTGTTTGGAGCATGAGGCCCGCATCCATCGCACTCCACGGGAGCATGTTTTCGTGAACAAAAACGAAGCCCATGACGGGCGCATCAAAAGCTGTCACGTTTCTGCGGTTTGCAGCGTCGCGCCCCTCATGATCGCTGCGTTCAATGTCATAGGCGCCATATACACACTTGGCGATTTCAACTTGAGCTGGGCGAAGCTCGCGGGGGTAAGGCTTCCAGACGGGAAAATCACCGTCGGGCAGTTCGCGTCGCAGGGCAGTTTTTACCAGCGCGAAGGGCTTTCGGTGTTGAATATCCAGGGTTTGATCGAATCGACGCACGTATTCTTTGCGCAGGCGATCCGCACGCTCCCCCGTTGCTAACGCAACGCGGAAGGCACGAGTGTTGGACCAGCTGGGGGCTGTTGTTGCATCCTTGAGGATCGCGTCCAAGATGTCCTGCGGAATCTGTTGATCCGTGTATGCGCGGATTGAGCGGCGCGAGGCCGCGAGCACGGAGAAGTCAGGGGCAGTGAAATTGGTAGCGTCAGTTGTCACTGTTCAAGCGTAGCGTGCTTGTGTCAGTTGGAGCCTGTTTCGGTGGAAACTCGTTCCGTTCGCTGCCTATCTCAATGCGCGCTCCGTCCACGCGACGCTCCCGCACCTTCCCTGCCCTCTTTGTCACATGAAGTCGTGAAAAGACATGCGTTATAAGCCATGACATTTACCGACTTCATGTGGAGGGGCGACCAGATGCTGCCTCGGGAAGAACGGAGGGCCGAACTGCATGTGGAGGGAGCGGAAACGAGCCGGCAGTCAGCTCAGCTGGGCAACCTCATCCCGCCTAACACACGAAGCCACGAAAAGACACACGCTATAACGCATGACATTTACCGACTTCATGTGGAGGGAGCGCTTAGGCCAGCGCGGCCTCGAAAGCCTTGACGTCCTCCTCGGGGGTTCCCCACGACGTACAAAAGCGCGCGAGCAGGCGACCATCGGGCAGCGTCTCCCAAATACCGTATTGCACCTTGCGCGAGAGACGCTCGTGTCCAGCCTGATCTAAAGCAACAAAGGTCAGATTCGTCGGCGAGTCCATCGTGACGACATATCCAGCGCGGATCAGAGCCTCGCGGATTCGCTTAGTGGCAGCAACGCCGGGAGCACCCAAAGTCAGGTAGAGGTCATCCTCGAACAGGGCCTCGAACTGAACGCCCAAAAGCCGACCTTTAGCGAGCAAAGCTCCATGCTGCTTCATCTGCGTGACGAATTGGCGGATCGAGCCACCTTCAGGAATCACCACGGCCTCGCCAAAAAGTGTGCCGCACTTGGTACCGCCGATGTAGAAAACATCGGATAGCCGCGCCAAATCAGCCATCGAAACATCATTTTCCGGCGAGGTCAGGGCATAGGCCAAACGGGCACCATCAACGAAAAGCTTGAGGCCGTGCTCGCGACATGCAGCGGAGAGTTCTTCCAGTTCTTTGAGCGAATACAGCGTTCCGTATTCGGTGGGCTGCGAGATATAGACCAATGCGGGGGCGATCATGTGGTCGCGTGCACCGTCGCCTTCCCACGCTGAATAAATGCGCTTAACATCAGCCGCAGTGATTTTTCCGTCTTTCGCGGGGATATCAAGGATCTTGTGACCACCGCGTTCAACAATGCCGGCCTCGTGCATGTTGATGTGTCCGGTGTGGGGAGCAATCACTCCCTGCCAGGGCAGGAGGATCGCGTCGATGACAGTGGCGTTTGTTTGCGTTCCACCGACCAGGAAATGAACGTCCGCTTTGGGGGCATTGCAGGCTGCGCGAATCAGGTCACGTGCGCGCTCGCAGTGCTCGTCAGTACCGTAGCCACTCGATTGCTCCATATTGGTAGCGACCAAGGCGTCCAATACTTTTTGGTGCGCGCCTTCTTGATAGTCACTGGAGAAGTTCGGGAGTACAGCTGCACTAGTCATTGCACAATTATTGCACGCTTTTTACCTTAGGAATAGCACGCATTAATCGCATTAACGCTGTGCTATTCATTCCCGAGCAGAGTCAAATAAACGCATCCCCAAAGACATCGCTGCCTTCGGGGATACAAAGCTCGCAGAAAACTCACCTCATAATCTGCGCGACAAGCTTTTGCAGATCCGGAATGACGGTCTGATCAAACCAGGGGTTCTTCTTCATCCAGATTTGGTTACGAGGTGATGGATGCACGAGCGGGAAAAACTCGGGCAGGTAGTCGCGGTAATCCTTGACGACCTGCGTGAGAGAGGCCGAAGATTTGAGCTGCAGATAGCGCTTTGTTGCGTAGGAGCCGACCAGAATAGTGAGCTTCAGATCGGGCATGAGCTCAAGCAGGCACGGGTGCCACTTATCCGCGAAGTCCTTACGCGGAGGCAGATCGCCGCTCTTCCCGGTGCCCGGGAAGTAGAAGTCCATGGGGACAATGGCCAGTTTCCCAGAGTTGTAGAAGGTATCGCGGTCGATTCCCATCCAATCGCGCAGGCGGTCACCACTGCGGTCGTTCCAGACAATTCCAGTTTCTTCAGCGACTCGGCCGGGAGCTTGACCGACGATCATGATCCGACACTCGGGGCCCGCGTAAAACAACGGATCGATCCCGCACTTTGTGTATGAGGCGTTTTCCGGGTCCTTCCGGATTTCCTCTGCGATTGCTTTGAACTTCGGATCAGTAATCTCTGGAGTCATATTTTCACTCTAGACCCGTTTCTATTCAGCCGCAGCAACCTCAACAAAGCTTGGTTCATTCATTCGACGGCCGCTTCCACGTTCCCAAGATGTCAGTGTTGACAATCCCTATCGCGCTCATCATGGCCAATGCGGTAACCGGACCGACGAAGACGAAGCCTCGGCGTTTGAGCTCGAGTGAGAGAGCGCGGGATTCTTCGGTCTGCGCGGGCACGTCCCCGGCATTTTTCGGCCGAGGATGTCGGCTGGGCTGGTACAGCCAGACAAGTTCACCCAAGTGTCGCGGGTAGGATTGCCCAGGCCGAAGCAGGTGCGCAAGCGGCGCCTCCCCCATCCGCCGGGCGCGGTGTGCATCCGCTTCGGCAGTTAGAGCACCGCGGAGCGCGATGACTGCCCGTGCATTGGTAATTGCCGCGTCGATCTTGCGCTTATTCCGTACGATGCCCGCGTCCTGCATTAAACGCTCGCGATCTTTGTCGGTGAAGGAGGCGACGGCCTCGGGAATGAAGGAAGCGAAGGCATTGCGAAAGGCCTCACGTTTCTTGAGGATCGTCGACCATGAGAGGCCGGATTGGAAGCTCTCAAGGACGAGGCGCTCGAAAACGCCCTGCTCGGAGGTGACCGGACTTCCCCACTCGGTGTCGTAGTAGTCGCGTAAGAGCGGATCCGTGGCCGCCCAGGTCGGACGGACAAGGCCATCTT
Organism: uncultured Actinomyces sp.; assembly: GCA_900541895.1. Taxonomy (GTDB): domain Bacteria; phylum Actinomycetota; class Actinomycetes; order Actinomycetales; family Actinomycetaceae; genus Pauljensenia. Next base: position 4,811 of record UWSI01000028.1, read on the forward strand.
CGCAGGAAACGAGGCCTTCAGGAAGAGTCACGGTCACCTCCTCAAGCAGTGCAGATTATGCCCTCGGCTGGCGCTCAGCCCATTCCTGCAGGCTCACGCGGGGACCCGTGAAGAAGGGGGTATCCTCGCGCACATACAAGCGAGCCTCGGTGTAGCGCTGGGCGTGCATGACACCCTCAAGGCGATCCAGGCTGTCAGCCTCGAAAGCCAAAACCCACTCGTAGTCGGAGAATCCGAAAGCCGACAGGGTCGAGCCCTTGACGTCCGGGTACTGCGAGAAGCCGTTGCGCCCATGCTCGGCCATGATCCGCGAGCGCTCTTCGGGGGCCTTCAAGTACCAGTCGTAGGAGCGCACGAAGGGGTAGACCATCGCCCAGTCACGCGGCGCAACCCCACCGAAGCACGCAGGAATATGACGCTTGTTAAACTCGGCGGGAGTGTGCAGGCCCATGCACAACCAAACAGGCTCCAAGAACTTCCCCAGCGCACTGGCCCGCAGACGATGGTAGGCGTCTTGCAAAACCTCGGGGTCGTCATCAAGCCACCACACCATCAGGTCCGCCTCGGCGCGGAAGCCGGAGACGTCATAGAAACCGCGGATTTGCGCGCCCGCGCTCTTCACATAGTCCAGGGATTCAGCAACAATCTGGGCGCGCTCGCTGTCGTCAGCCGGCAAGAACTCACCCAATGCAAACACGGAATACAGCGCGTAGTGCTGCTTGCCGTTGACTGCGTCTAAGTCAATATCGGTCCGGTCGCGCGGGTCGGGAACGTAGGAGTGCGCGGCATGGTGGTGCGGAGCATGCTCAGCACCGTGTTCGGGCGCAGCCTCTACGTGACCGGTGTGTTCGGTGTTTTCAGCGGGTTGTTCCGCATGACGGTTCAAGAACGCCATTGATTCCTCCTGTTGTATGGCGGATTGGCCGGCGACTCGAGCAGGGCCGTCGGAAGAAAGTGGGGCATGCAAGCTTGCGCGCTGATCGCCGGTTTCGGCAGAGTTTTGAGAATGCGCGGGCCGAGCCGGAGCCAGACAACAATCCGGCGGACACACCGTATGGAAAGGTCCCGTGCCCGTCACGGTCATGCGGAAAGGATTTTCACCTCGCGCTTGGGCTGCGCGTTCTTCCAGCACGTCCACCAGCGAAGAGACAAACGCGGGATCCGTCGAGATCGTTTCGGCGCGCTTGTACGCAAGTCCAAGCTCCGCGGCGGTTTCCTTCGCCTCGGTGTCTAGGTCGTAGACAACCTCCATGTGGTCGCAGATGAAGCCGATAGGAACGACGACTACACCGCTCGGCTTTTCGCTTCCCGAGGCCTCGTTTCCTTCCCCCGTGCTCTGGCTTTCCGGGTCGATCAGTTCGCGGAGGAAATCGTTGATGTCGGGCTCCAGCCAGCGCGCCTGCGGCGGACCCGAGCGCGAACAAAACGCTAGGTCATATCCCAGATCCTCACGTCCCAAAACACGGCGCACTTCCGGCATGATCGCTTGAATGAGCGCATGATGCTGAGCAACGTAACTAATTTCGGAAGCGGGGGTGCCCAGGGATGAAGTTTCCTCTGCCTCGAGCTCAGGGCCACCGGCCTCGAAATCAGGGCAGGCCTCGGAAGTGGGGGAAGAAGAAACGGTAGAAGGGAAGGAGAAGGGAGAGGACCCGTCTTCCATGCTCATGGGGATGGAGTGGGTGACGAAAACCAGTCGAATCCCAGCGGGATCAGCTCCGCCCTCAACCAAGGCCGACCACGCGCGACGGATCGAGGCAATTTCAGCACTGGCCATACCGGGAGTCGAATAGTAGGGGCGCACTTTATCCACAATGATCTCGGCGTTCGGGTTGTCCGCACTGTCCTCTGCACCAAGGAGGATACTCCCCCACTTTTCGCTTTTGGAACGCGCGGCCTCGGCAAGGTCTTCGCGGTACTGACGGCACCCCGAATACGAGGCATAGGCGGATGTCGGCAGCACAAGGATGCGTCGCGCGCCGGCTTGGGCAAGTTCGTCCAGGCCCTCGGCGACAAAGGGATGCCAGTTGCGGTTTCCCCAGCCGACAGGGATGTCATATCCACGACGCGAGAGCTCTGCGGATAAGTCAGCAATCAGGCGCTGATTACAGGCGTTAATGGGCGAAACGCCACCGAAACGCTCATAGTGTTTCGAGACTTGAAGAAGACGTTCGTCGGGGATTCCACGGCCTCGCGTTGCGTTGCGCATGAACGGGAGGACATCCTCCATGCCGTTGGGGCCACCATAGGACAGCAGCATAATTGCGTCGTAGGGTTCCAATCCTGGCACTGTGAGTCCTCCTTCGCGGGCAACATGGCAAGTGTAGGACCGCACGCCCGCACCTCGCAGCGACAAAGTGTCAGAAAAACGCCAGAAGGTTTCAGACCTCAACAGCGGTGCCCGTGGCGATTGCTGCGAGCATTCCGTTGTCAGATCCGGCGGTGAAGTAGTCGACATGCACGCCGACTACCGCGTTCGCACCCATCGCCTGCGCGCGCTGGCACATCTCGTTGATAGCAGTTTGTGAGGCCTCGAAGAGTTCCTCTTCATAGTTCGAGGCCCGCCCTCCAAAGAGGTTCGACAAGCCTGCACTAATATCTTTAAAGAGATTCACACCCGCGAACGTCTCTCCCGAAACAATTCCGTAGTAACGCTTAATGGGCGCACCTTCAAGGGTTGGGGTCGTGACAGCAATCATGGCAACTCCTTTGTCCAGTTGGTGACTCAATCCTATCCGCCTGTAGCGAAGGCCCATTCGCACCGCCACAGCCGCGGACCTAAAATTAACTATATGAGGTCAATACGCACGAACTACACGGAACTTTATCAATGAGCACTCCGACCTCACCCACCCCCAAAACCACGGAAGTGCCGGCGCGCCAGCTACGGCCTCGCGACCGCAGGCGAACAATCGCGCTTGCCGTGGGCATCTTAACGGCTGCAAGCGGCTTGGTCAGTGCAGCAGGATACGAGGCCTATCGCGCCTCGACTCCCTCGCCCGCAGTTACCCACCACGAGAAGGCGGACGGCACAACGGTGATCATTCCTGCGGCCTCGGAGAATCCGATTCCCCTGCACGGGCGGATCGACACCGTGGATTATCAGCAGGAATACCAGGGAGTGACCTATAAGAAGCAGGCGCTGGTGTACGTTCCTGCGACATACGTACAGGGGGTGCCGGCCAATATCGTGTACCTGACTCACGGGTGGACGAGTAGCGCGGAGGAGATGGCCGACGAGGTCTCGCCGGCGATTGATGACCTAGAGCGCAGTGGTGAACTCTCCCCGACGATCGTTGTTTTTGCGACGTATTACCCTGATCGTTCTTTCGTGAATGACGATTTTGAAACGGATTATCAGCTCAATCGCTTCTTTGCGACCAGTGAGATCGACACTCTAATTGACACAGTCGAGTCGCGTTACTCGACCTACGCGGACGGCGACACCTCAGATGAATCCTTAAAAGCTAGCCGTATGCACCGCGCTTTCGGCGGTTTTTCCATGGGCGGGATTACGGCCTGGGATGTTTTCGCCCTGAACCCGGATTATTTCTACGGTTATATGCCAATGGCCGGGGAGTCATGGATTGGCCGCGATCATGACGCTCCCCTACCCGAAATTGCCGACGAAGTCACTCAAGGAGTGCGCAGCCGCGACATGGGACCGCAGGATTTCCACATTATCGCCAGCGTTGGTTCAGACGATCCAGCGCTCGACGACATGAGTCCGCAGCTCGATGAGTTTTACCACGAGTATCCGACGCTGATGACTCCCCAGAGCCTGCAAGTGTGGATCGATGAGGACGGGACACACTCCCTTGCCTCGGTTTCGCGCCAACTCAGCCACGCTCTGCCGCTACTTTTCCCGCGCCAGTAGGGCCTTTCCCTCAGTTTTTCGGACCGCATTGAGTCCGGAGGATGCACAGGCCCTGCGTCCACTCACCCGGCGCTACTGGGAAGGATGGAAACTGTTAGGCCGGATCGTTGTTTATAGGTGGAATTGCCGCCAGTAGACCAGATCGACACCACCCGGCGCGATTGGCACCACCCGGCGAGATCGACACCGCTAGGCGCGATTGACACCACTTGGACGCATCGCATACCCCAAAAATCGCTCGTTCAAAGCTCCAACTTGTGTCAATGGCTCCAAACGGTGCCAATGAGGCCCGAATAGTGCAAACCCCTGACTCAAGAGTCCTAAACAGTGCAAACTCCTTGGCTCAAGATGCCTGGATCAGTCATTCACGGGGCGCGCATCGAGTAATTTCTCGACCTCGCGGACAATCCGCTCAGTTCCGCCCAATTCCGACAGTTCGTCGCGTACCCCTCGGATCCCCGAGGTCAGGGCGGGCTCATCGACGAGGCGCAGCGCGGCCTCGGCAATAAGAGCGGGCTTGGGTGCGCGAACGCTCAGGCCACAGCGCGTGCGCTCGACGGCCTCGGCGTTGAATTGGCGTTCGAAAACACGCCCGGGCACGACGACTTGTGGGACTTCATAAGCCAGTGCGTCCATCATCGAGTTTTGCCCACCGTGATGGACCATGACACGGGCGTGAGGGAGGAGCTCGCCAAAGTTGAGGCGAGGCGCGCAGGTCACCTCATGGCCCCCGACAACTTGTACAGCCTCGGGCACACCTGCGACGTAGACGTCGCAGCCAAGCGCGCTCGAAAGCTGGCGGCCAACTCGCATGACAACTCCCGCGGGAACACTGCCCGAGCCGAGGTAGACGACCGCACAATCCCGATTAGCGCTGCGAACATCCATCTTCGGCACATCACCGAGAAAACCGCAGTAGATCGCCCGTTCCCCCGCCCGCGGTTCCAAGGTCGGGCAGCTCGGGATGAAGCGGCGTTTCATCCCCTCAAGAATCGAAAGCGACGAGGCCGGGACGGGCATGCCCATCTCGCGCAGCAGGCGTCGAATTCCCGCTGATTTTCGCGGGTTTGAGGCGTAGGAGAGGGTCGTCGGCTGCGAGCCGCTGCCCACACAGGGAATTCCTTCGGCGCGAGCGGCGATCACCGCGGCCAAGTTGAATTCCGAGTAGACGACGTCGGGGCGCCAGCTGCGCATGAATTCACGGAGCTTATCAACGACCACTCGGCTGTAGCGATAATCCAAAGACCCCGTTAACCACAGCACTTCTTCGAAACTATGAACGGGCTTGCGCCCATCAATCCCAGGCGAGAAGCCAGCGGGAAGGTGTGACGGGCGATGGCCTCGGGAAGGCCAAGTGGCGAAGGAACGGGAATTTCAAATGTCGAGGCGACCGGATTGGCACAGTTGCCGTCGTCTCCCCACGCGAGCGTGACCTCGTGGCCATGGCTGAGGAAAGCGCGGGAGATCTGTTGCGCACGCGACCACGGACCACCCATCTGCGAGCGGGCAAGCATGGGGAGGACAAAGATTTTCACGTCTTAAGGCTACGCCCGGAAGCATGGTCTTTTAGCCCCCGAGGGCTAGCCGCCCTTGTAGCGCTACAGCTCCAGCCTCATGTACACGAGTTCTTGGTAGCCCGCAGACGCGGACCGATAGCCCCGAGGGTTGCGCCCGTATTCCTCGAACCCTGCGCGACGGTAAAGGGACACCGCCCGTTCGTTGTCCGCCACCACTTCGAGCTCAAGCTGGGTGTAGCCCGCCTGCCGAGCACAGTCAAGGCTCGCGTCCATCAGCATCCGCCCAATCCCCATCCCCCAGTACTCCTTGAGGATGCTGATCCCAAAACGCGCCCGGTGCACAACCTTGCGCCTACTGCGCACTGCTGAAACTCCCGCACTTCCAACGATGCGCCCGTCGATCACGGCAACGAGTTCAACCTCATTGCCACTGCGTTCTGTTTCTTCCAGGGAGCGGGCCTCTTGTTCATCGTCGGCGCTCTGCTCGTCCGGATAGGACAGTAAATAGTCAGTTTCCGCATGCGTGCGTTGCGTCGCCTCGCGCAGAACGCGAGCATCCGAGGCAACGGCATTCCTCACCAGGAGTTCCACCCCGCCCTTCAACACCACCATCTTGGCGTACCTCATTGTCGGACTCCTTCTCTGCCGAGGAATAAGCGCCAATTTCACGCTCAATGTTGCAATAGCAGTGTACGAGTGACACGCGCGAACGAGTCTGCAAGGAGCTTACTGACCCCACTGCAGATTGATTACCGCCAATTTATACCGCCACTGGCGGTAATCGGGCGATACTGATGGCTGCCAGAGGGTAAAACCCATGCGTTATCCGGGGTCGCGTACATACTGCGCAAACAGCGTTAACCTATCACTGCAGCGGAACTACACTGTTGTCACCCCTCGTTTTTGGGAAAGGAATGCTGATGTGGCCCAGTCGGAAACTTGAGCTGTTAACCCCACTGATTGCAGGACTGTGCGAGGAACGCGGGATGGAGGTGCCCGCACCGACGAGTGTCGATGAGATGTGGGAGCAGTTCCGCGCGCTGGTCAATACGCGCCCGCCCATGCCCGCCTCGCCGCAGTGGCTGGCTTTGCAGGATCAGTTGCTCAGTGAGTTGATTGCCGGGGATGGCGTTATTTCCATTGACGAGGCCGAGGTCGCGCCCCTGCACCCCAATATTCGCCTGTGGCAGGGTGACATTACGAGGCTCGCGGCGGATGCGATTGTGAACGCAGCGAACTCAAAGATGCTGGGGTGTTGGGTGCCTGGGCATGCGTGCATTGATAATGCGATTCATACTTTCGCCGGCGTCCAGTTGCGTTTGGAGTGCGCCCAGCTCATGGAGGAGCAGGGGCACGAGGAGCCGACAGGCCGGGCGAAGATTACGGGGGCGTATAACTTGCCCTCGCAGCGCGTCATTCACACGGTCGGGCCGATTGTGCCAGCTGGCGAGAGTGCTGACATGTACCGTTTCGAGCTGATGAGCTCGTACCTGAATTGCCTGGATTTGGCGCAGGAAAGCGGGATGGACTCGCTTGCGTTCTGTTGTATTTCGACGGGCGTTTTTGGCTACCCGAAGCAGGATGCTGCCGAGGTCGCGGTGGATGTGGTCAATCAGTGGCTCACTGCGACCCAGTCCCCCATGGTCGTTGTGTTTGATGTGTTCTCGGATGAGGACGAGGCGATTTATCGAAGGCTTTTGGGGTTCTAGAGTTTTAGCACTCCAGGCACTTCAAAGGGCGGGCAAGCGTGGATAAGAAGGCTGTTCAGATTCTGAATCGCTTGATGGACGATCGGAAGAAGCATTCGGTGAGTGCTGAGGAGCTTGCTTATGCCCGGAAGATGGGGGTGGTTGTTGAGGATCACCCGATTACTCTCGATCAGGCGCTTGATGTCCTGGAACGATGCTTTGAGGCTGTGTCTTTAGAGGATGCAGCGCAGGCGTTCTTATATAGTTTGTCCTCGCGCGAGGTGGATTACCGCTATATTTTGGCGTCCTATGTGTATGCCCGCAGTTGGTTTTCTTTTGATCGAGGCCGGATTCAGGAGGTTCCGGGAAAGCTGACGGGCACCTTCTTTAACTGGGTGAAACACAGGGGCGGCGGCATCTGGGGAACGATCGGGAAGCCGATCTTTTACTTGGAGCAGTTCGCGCCGGTGGAGCGGCGGGCTGCGAGTGATGCCGATGTGGAGATTTTACGGTCGATCTTGCAGCTAGCTGATTCCATGGAGGACGAGGCCAGCGGTGCAGCCTTGGCAACCGCTATCCGCACCGCGAAGTTGCTTCCCTGCAACCAGGCCGAGGCCGTTGGGATCGTTGAGACTCTAGGAATCTGCGGGATTTTAGATGCGCCAGGGCACCCCGGTTTTCTACATTCATTCACTCCCCCGCATGAGCGCGACACCGGGGACCTCAGGCAGAGCCTGTCCTACCCCTTGAACTGGTGGCGCGGGGCCGATGGCGTGAATTGGGAGAATGCGGCGGAGGTGTTTGGGGCCTCAGCCCGAAACTAAAGCAGACTTTCTTCGTTTTTCTTGAGAAAGACCCGCCAAAATCGGAGTTTGCATGGAATTACGGAAAGAGCAGTGACAAACAGTTCTTCGAGAACGGCACAGATTTATACATAGAAAAACTGAGCGATAAGCACGCATTTACACCATCTACGTTCTTGCCAACCCAAGCATCGATAATACGTAGCCAGTCCCATAAACCCGAAGATGCGGGCCCACTCCATGCCAACGTCGCATATCAACTAGGAAAGATCGCGAAAACAAGCAGATGCAATGCCATTATGAAGACACTCTGCTCACGAACGGGACCTTTGATCAAAGAGCCAATAGGAGATTCACCGGCTAGCAAGTCAAAAAATTACGCAATGAAGCTGCGCTTCAAAACTTAACCCTCGAGCTCACTAATGAAATCTTGAATCTGACGTCGCCGCTCATCGAAAGGCAGCTGGCTTTTGAACTCCTCAAGTTTCACTCGACGTCTCTCTACGAACTCCGACAAAAAATCAGCATACCGCTGAGCCTTCTCACGAACCTCACCCGTCAGGCTCTCTTCGACGACGAAAGAATCCGACCTTATAACTACGCCAGGGTCCGGATTGGTAATCCATAACAAAAATTCAGAATACGACGAAGAATTCGACAAATCAAAGGCCGCCTTTTCAACCTCTAATATCACATTACCATCAGACATTTTAATCATTAAAGCTCCCCAAAATTAAGCACATCACTAAGGTCTAGTTATCTGTATCCAAATCTTCTAATCTGAAATTATACTTATTAAGCCTCATCTTTAAATAGAGCTCACCTCCATCCAAAATATCGGATATAAATCGCTTTCCAGAAGAGTTCCCTAACGAGCTAATTTCATACAAGATTTCCTGATTTTCATTCCTGCAGGTCACTATAGTCCTTGCGTCACCATTGACGACTACAGGAGCAGAATGACTCACGACAAAAAATTGAACCGAAATTTTTAGCTGCTTTAACCTCGACACGAGAAAGTCTTTAATCGTTTTAACATCAAGATTATCCTCAGGCTGATCAAGAACAATGTATACCCATTTTCCCTTACAAAGCTCATCATTAAGAAATAGCTTTAGTAATGCCTGCGCCTTCATCCCTGGGGACATAGTGTCGACCAGATCACCGTCAATCGCAACACAAGGATTCAGATCAGCCAACTCATTAAGCTGCTGGCGCAGAAGCTTAAAAAACTTTTGGAAGTGAGTCTTTACATTCTCATCTCTGCATGATTTAAACTTAATACCGTTGAAGACCTTGTGCATTTTAGAAGCATCGCTTGCAGACAGATAGGCATAAATCAATGAACCATCATCTGGAAGGGAAGACCTTGAAAACAGGCTACTATACACATCTTCAAAAGAGAGATCATCATTAGGTCGCAAACTGATCTGAATTACATTACTTCCACTCTGATAGTCCAATTCTTTTCCCGCACAATAGGCCCTACCATATTCCTGAATAGCAGCACGATGCAGTTCCTTAAGCATGATACGCAAAGTTAGTAAATCACTATAGAATGAAAAAAGCTTTTTATCCTTATCTTCATATTGTGATGCAGCATTTGATCCATTATGACTATTGAATTCATCAATGTAATTGAAATACTCCGTCAGAAGCTCTCGGCGCTGAGAAAACCACTCCGAACGAATTCTATCGAGAGAGCTAATGTAATCACGAATCATTATGTCAACTTCTGAAAAAGCGTTACAAATACTATTCTCTCTGCGCGTTAGAGCCTCCAGGAGATCTTCGTCTTCAACTGAACAACACTTGGACACCGAGGATCTGAGATGTTTTTCAGCTTCGTTCAAACTGCCAGCGACTTGCTTCCAACGTTTTTTAAGTCCCTCAATATAGCTTTCAATCGAGAATGGAATTTGCGGCTCTGCAATCAGAATTTCGGATGGAACCCGCGAATCAAGATGATCGAGCGATATCACGCTACATTCATACTTTTCCGAAAAAACGATCAGGAGCCTTTCTTCCAGAGTAAGCAGCTCATTAAGATTATTTTTTGCAGACCGACGCGAATCTTCTTCTTCATCCCTCAACGCATCGATTCTCGTTTTCAGGAACGGAATACTATCATATTCACCTTTTGTGAATATTGATTCTAATGCCCCCTGCCCAAGGTAAAGACAGCTCGGTCGATCTTTCGAGCTTTCTCCGTCGCGAAGCCGATAGCGCACGCTCTCAATATCTACTAATGTTTTGTATTTTTCGAGACCATCCGATACTAAGAGACTCGCTAGCATTGATTTTCCGCTGCCACGAGAACCAACTATTCCGTTATACCCGGGGGAAAATTGCAGCACGACAGGCCTGTCAGCATTTTGCCCATCTCTTGACTTAAGTGAAAACGAAATTGATTCTAGGTAGTTTGCAATATTTTTCTGGGGGTGCTTGTCTTGTCGATCCGAGGTTACAATACGGCTTTCAGGATCACTCATTGCAAGCACTAGCGAATCCCAATCACCATCAAAGTCAATCCAGGTAAACTTTTTTCCGATCTCATCGAGTCTCTTAGCGTCACTGAACAGAAATGCTGATACAGTTACGTTCTTTTCTTTTGCTAACCACCCTGTGATTTGTTTTCGGCTCTTTTCACCGCCTTCGATCGCTGATGCATGCGCAAAGTAGAACAATTTGTCTTTGTACTCTTGGTTTTGTAACAACGGACCTTGATCATCTGCTGTGTTAGGCAAGTAATCAGAAAGGCTCCGATCTTTATTTTCATGTGGCACAAAAATATAAGGGATTCCCGTTGCCGCCTCTTGGAAGTCCTCGAGAGCGATCGATACTCCGGCCGTCCTACGTGAGAACGCCTTTACACCCAGCTCCTGAGTTCGCTCCGCACGTCCTTGATCCTGAAGTTTCTTAGAGAAAAGCTGATGGACAATTTCAGCGATCGCCTGCGCCTTTTTTACATCAAACCAGACAATGGCATGGAAATATTTCCCTTTGTTTCCCTTCCCGATTGTTAGGCCATGCCGTTGAATTGTTTCGTCTTTCAGGTGGATATTAAGCTCCACACCGCCAAATACATACTTGCCTAATTCCGCCATCTTGTTTTTAATCTCGCGCAGCAAATCAACGTCAACGACATTATGGTCCGTTATCGCAACGACATCGAGGTCACTTTGGAGGAGTCTCGAAGTAAAATCAGAACGCGTGTAGTCTCTGCTATAGCACGAACTTGAATGAACGTGCATATCGCATTTTTTAAACGACAACATAGGTGTTGAACTAACAGTCATCCGGCACCCTCCCCATCGAGAGTTCATACTGCATTAATCTACTGGAGCGCAGATAGAAACCGGAGCCCCTACCTGCATTCTGCATACTACTCCCCTTTTCGATTCCGCGATGCTCAATCGGGAGTAGCAATACCAACAACTAGCTCTGACGCAATCTCTCTTCATCGTATCGACCACACTGTCTCCTAGAGTTGCTCTCATCGTCATGCGGTTCCGAAATTAGAGCCGATTCTTGGCGAAAACCGTCTTAAAGGAGCAAAGATTTCAGTTCTATGCGCTTGATGATTTCAAAGAGTCCGCTACCGCTAGTAGCTCATGTCGTCCTACGAAAGTACCCGTTAAGTTATCTAGTTCCAAAGGCTCGTGTTACTCATTGCTGCCCCACTACTTTCATCTCTGGAAGAGCGAAACTACTCTTTCTGCACCTCGTCAGGGTTCCACACGCCGCCATGCAGTAGTCAAAGACAATCCACCATCTTCAAAGTTTGTACTACGCACCCCGCTTGCATTCATGACTATCTTGATAAGTTAATCCGCTGATTCTGCAACCTCTGGAACCTCGACGGAAGAGAGCTCTCCACAACGACGGACGATTTCACCAGACGGTGAGTCCTGTGCGTTTTCATTGGGACGAAAAAACATACAACAAGTGACCCGATCCTAGTGGATAAATAGTTACAAAACTTATGGAAAAGACAGTCACAAACTTTGTTGTAGCAGCGGGAACAAAAAGAACTCAAGCTTAGGGAGATTGTGTCCTACAAGGCCTTAGACAGCGGACGAACAGCAAGCATCGACGATAAGTACATCGAACTTGCATGTGCTAGCACCACGAGCTAGCTAGAAACTCTATGTTCCCTTCCGCATCCTTCAAAGGTCTATTTTAGATTGGACAGCGCCCCACAAAGAAGAGGACACAACGATCCATATTTGCTATCGAAAAGGGCATTGCAAATCGCTTTAATCACAATTCGATAAGCTCTCCATCCGGAATCAAACTAAGCATCTTAAACGCAACTCAGCACATGACGACGCGATACCTACCCCCTCACCCGTCGTGCATGAAAAGTCCACCCTTCACCAAACGCCCGGCGCATCAGGAAGCTTACACCCGCCAGCGCCAGCGCAGACCCTAGGCCCGTGTAGAAGAATGCGAAGAACCATGTGGGGATGAGTCCACTTAAGCGCAGCCCGAAGCCAAAGGAGATCATGAACACCATGATCAGGTAGCCCTTGAGGTCCAAGAAGCGCAGGAAGTTCAGGCGATCTGCGTCCAGGCCTCGGATCCTCTGGGCGTTCTTCAGGAGTATCTTGCCGCGAACATTGCGTGGAAGGCAAAGAAAGCGGCGACAGCACCAACAACAATTGCGACGAGGACACCAACGGCCGCACCGCTCAGCTCAACGACCGAACGCACACCAATCAGTGCGACGTTCATACCCGCCAGCAGCCAAACCACTCCGGCAACGGTAATCAGGTTTTCTTTATTTATTTTGAGCAGTGTCATCAGCAATCTTTCTTATCAATCGGAGCCGCAGCGGCGCTTCCAAAAGCACCGCTCTTAGCCACGGCCTCGTACAAGCTGGTATCAAGAAGAGCAAAGACGGGCTCACAATCAGAGCCCTCCATGAGCGAGGTAAAAATAGCTCCCAGAACAAAAGGACAGAGCTTCTCAGGGCTCAGCGCGCCAACCAACCGTGAGCGCACAACCGCGGGATCCGCCTCCAACACATGCTGGAGCCCTTGCTCCATGTGGGCAAACATTGGAGCGCGTGCAGCCTCCAAGGCCTCGTGCTCACTGCGGGGAAGGCTGCGCATCTCAGCGAACCAATCAACGTCCATTTCCGCCAAGGTCGCGCCCAAAGCGCCGCGCAATTTCCGCACGTAGTCGACGAAACTCTCACTCCCATCAACCCGGCAACATTCCTCGAACAGCGCCTGGCCGAAGAATCGAGTGAATACTGCGGCCGTCAGGTCTGCTTTTGTTGGGAAGTACATGTAGACCGAGCCGACGGCGATTCCGCAGGCCGCGGCCAGTTTTCGCACGGAGAGTGCGGAGATTCCTTCGCGCGCGGCAATCGAGTATGCCTGCTCAATCAGCTTGTCTTTATCAATGACCTGTTTGGGCACGAAAATCCCCCTCTCGCCGGTTTCACTCAATAATGAACAGTGTTCAGTATAGATACTCTCCCCACCCTCACGCACCTTGGATAGGGATCGCAAACATCCTCTGCGCAGGGCGGACAAGCTACGCCAAGCCTCTGCCGTGGCCTGGCAGGCACCCCCGCCCCAACAAACCACCGGCATACAATGACCACATGACTGAAACAAGCGAGCGAGCGCAATGGTTTTCCGATAACGAACGCAACTGGAACGACCGCGCCGAGCTGCACATGGCTGGCAACTACTGCGACTACCAGCGTCTTCTCGAGGACCCGACGGCCATTAGTGCCGAACTCGCCCAAGATATCGAACGATTCGGCGATCTCACTGGCAAAGCAGTCGTCCACCTGCAGTGCCACGTCGGAACCGACACGATCGGGTTTGCGCGCCGCGGGGCCTCGCGCGTCATTGGCCTCGATCTTTCCGAGGCCTCGCTTGCCCACGCGCGCAGCATCGCCCAGCGCGCGGGCGCTCACGTCGAGTTCGTTCACGCGAACGTGTACGACGCACGTCAAGCAGTGTCCGGCAACTTCGATCTGGTGTACACCTCGATCGGCGTTCTGTGCTGGCTGCCCGATATCGCCCAGTGGGCACAAGTCGTCGCTTCCCTACTCAAACCGGGCGGTACTTTTTTCATCCGCGATGACCACCCGATGTTCATGACAATCGGTGAGGACATTTCCGACGGACTCAAGATCGAGCAGCCATACTTCGAGCAGAATGCCCCGATGACGTGGGATGACGATTCAAGCTACGTGGATTCCCCAGGTGCACCGCGGATTACTCACACAACAAACCACCAATGGAATCATTCCCTTGGCCAGATCGTCACCGCTCTCATCAACGCGGGGCTAGTGATCGATGAACTCGAGGAGACCCCGCGCGCTGCTTGGTGCCCGTGGCCCGAGCTCATGGAACAAGATTCCACCGGAGGCTGGCATCTTCGTGAGCACCCCGAGCGTCTGCCACTTCAGTTTGCGATCACCGCACACAAAAACTGAAGACGCGCGCAGACTCAGCCACCCATATGTGCCGACACGGCGCCTTTCTTTAGGGTTCCTCGCACCATGATGCAGTGTCCGAAGAGCATCTGATCATCGTCGAAATAGGCGGTGAATGAGCCGCCTGCGCTCATCGATATGCTGCTGAGCTCAATTCGCTGAGCAAATCTCTCTTCTGTAATTTCTGGAGCCTCATCGTCACCAGATTCCTGCCAATCGCGAGCGCTCGCGGTCAACGAACGCGCCGCGCAGTCACGCATGTCGCGGTCCCATTGTTCTTGGCTTGCGAGCAGACTCTTCATCGCTTTTCTGGCTTTCGTCCAGCTCGCCTTTTGAGCCGGGTTAACCTCCAGCGAAATGTCGATTAACGCGCCACGCCACTGAGCTTTCCCCTCAAAGATCCCCAGGGTTTTATCCAGGGTTAGCTCTCCTAGGGCCTCGTCATTCAAGATGATTGGCCTGCAGTATTCAGCCAGAATCTCTTCCAACTCTGGACACGGCGGGTTCTCTTCACAAACCTCGACAACTCGAAACTGATTCTGCGAGGAAGCAGTAACAATCTCAGGTACTTCTTCGGGGATCTTCTTGCGTACCCTCACGCGATAAATCGTCCGCTCTTTAAAGCGAGAAAATATATCTCCCGCATCATGGTCCTCATCAGTGGCGGGATAGACTAGGTGCCCTTCATTTGGGAACAAAGTACCGGTCTCACACTCCACATGCGCGAGAAAATCAACAGAGACTTCCCAAAATCCGTTCCTCTTGTTGGCTCCTTGTCCCTCAGCAAGGACAACAAGAATCTCGCGTTCGTCATCCTCAAAAGTAAGCTCCCATTCCGCTTGTGTCATGCGGTTTTTCGCACGCATGTACTCAAGTAAATTCATGAGGGTTCCTTCCCCAAAAAACACTTCCACCTGAAAGAGAATTCAAGCGAGAACTCAGCGGACTGAGCCTACAACTTCAGCCCACACACAATCCACAGGCACCGTAATTTCACCGTTCAAACCACTATAGTCTGACTAGAATGGAGTCCCTAACTGAAAACCTACTGAGAATGCCATCGAAGGAGATGAATGATGACGGGGACAGAAAATCACAAGAAGCAAAAACTTATTCCTATACAAGACCAGATATTTCGTCTTGAATCAGAAGGTATTCGTTTTGACCTTCACGGGAAAAGAGATGCTGAGCATTACCTCAGCACTAGGTGCGATTTCGGGTTAATACCCGACGGCGGCATTGGATGAAGAACCCCGCATTACATGAGATCGTGACCGTGATTCTTCTCCATAATTTGCTCATCAGTGAAGGAAATTCTCGTTCCCGCGCAGCCACTGAACTTCAAGCTGTATTTGATAACGTGAGTGCTAACTCTGACTTAATCAACACGAAAGACACTCCCCCTTCATTTCTTGCCGCGTTGAATTTTCTCAGGGAATTGACACAGAGAGTCGGCCTGTTAGACTAGCAGACAGATAGCAAACCTTATGGTTTAGGGAGCGGGTCCGTGTTGGCGGGTTCGCTCCTATTTTTGGGTTAAAGGACGAAAAGAGTTGGTCTGAGCCCGACCTTTCGGCTTTGTGGTGCG
>UWSI01000029.1 GCA_900541895.1 uncultured Actinomyces sp.
AGACGGCCCGCGTGCACAGCCGCTGCGTCGCGGAGCTGTAGGCCCTGTGCCTTGAGCTTTTCGGTGTCGATGTTCGGGGTCCTTGCCATGATGTCTCCGAATCGGTAAAAAATTCGCGCCCGTTAAGCGAACGCATGGACCCTTCTATTGTGCACTCTTTGACCATTAGATGCAGCTTCATTAAGCGAATACCGAGCAAAATAGCGTGCTGATTTCGCCTGAATCTGGAACCATGGAGGTATGGAAGCAACAATTCACACCAATAAGGGCGATATTCGACTCGAGCTTTTCCCCGAGCAAGCCCCCAACACCGTCAAAAACTTCACCTCACTTGCACAGGGCGAACGCGAATGGGTTGACCCCAACAATGGTCAGCCCACCTCGCGCCCGCTTTTTAATGGCACGATTTTTCACCGCGTCATTGATGGCTTCATGATTCAGGGCGGTGACCCCCTTGGTACCGGAACCGGCGGTCCCGGATACCAGTTCAACGATGAGATCCACCCGGATCTGACCTTCTCCAAGCCCTACCTTCTGGCCATGGCCAACGCAGGCAAGCGCATGGGCAAGGGAACCAACGGCTCTCAGTTCTTCATCACCGTTGCACCCACCCCGTGGCTCAACGGACACCACACCATTTTCGGTGAAGTGATCGACGAAGACTCCAAGCGAGTTGTCGATGCGATCGCAACAACCCGTACCGGTCGTAACGATCGTCCCGTCGAAGATGTCGTCATCGAATCGATCGACATCACTGAGTAACCACAAACCGGAAGGTTTATATGTCTCAGCCTCTGTATGGTCAGCGTTCTGATCCCTACGCTGCACCCGAGTGCCCGCGCCACCCCGGAGTGCGCAGCGTCGATTACTGCAAGCGCTGCAATCGACCCATGTGCACCCAGTGTGTTGTACCCACGGAAGTCCGTTCAATCTGTGTGGACTGCGCGGGCCGAGGCCGAGGCAACCTTTTCGGAAGTGCCCGCACCGCCCGGCCTCGTCAATGGGGCAGCGTCCGACTGAGCGCACAAACCCCCGTCGTCACCTACGCGATCATTGGCGTGTGCGTGGCTCTGTGGGTAGGCGATATTCTCACCAAGGGCATGATCACCCAATACCTGGGATTTACACCGATTCATGGCCTGTATCAGCCGTGGCGGATCCTGACGACGGCGTTCTTGCATGTGAATCTCATGCACATTGCCTTCAATATGGTTTCTCTCTACGCAGTTGGACGCGCCTTGGAGCCAGCGCTGGGACGCGGCCCCTACTTCTGTCTATATCTTTTGAGCGCTCTTGGTGGAACCCTTGGTGTTTTGGGGTGGGTACTCATTGACCCCTCATCTGCCTTGACGGTGACCGTCGGAGCTTCGGGCGCAATTTTTGGCCTTTTTGGCTCGGTTTTTGTTCTGCAGCGGGCCGCTGGGATTGACGTGCGCGCCGTTGCCGGCCTTCTTGCAGTCAACCTCCTGTATGGCTTCATCGTTTCAGGGGTATCGTGGCAGGCTCATCTTGGTGGTTTGCTTTTCGGGATGCTCGCAACCTGGGGGATGCTCGCCTTGGGTAAGCCGCGTTCCGGGATGACAGCGAAGAAACAACGTCGCCGTTTGTATCTTGGCATTGCAGGGATGTTCCTTACGGAGCTTGTCATCCTTGTTGTCACCTATATGGTGCTTCTTAATATCTGAGGGAGTTTCGATGCTGGATCTGTGGAATCCGTGGGAGATTTATGATCGGCTGATTGACCAGATCGACCCGACCGTGCAAGTCACGGCTAGTGGACGTTTTGGTAAGTGGGCTTTCATTGAGAATTCCGAGGCCGGCGCGGGAATGGCCTTCCATATGCCCGTTGAGTCGATCCCTCGCCGCCTTCCCGCCGACCCCTCTGGCATGAGTCTGCGTGAGGTTGCCGCTTATGCGAAGAGTTGGAATTTCGCCGAGGCCGCCCTTGGGATGGCAGCTGTAAATTCCTGGTATGCGCTTCCCTCGCGGGCAGAAGCCGCAGGTTTTGTTCCTTGTCAGGTGAATAACTGGCAGAACCTTTTTGACCCCTGGTCGGCTGAGGTTGCCGGCAAGCGCGTTGCTGTTATTGGGCATTTCCCCTTCGCTGCCGCGGCCCTTTCCGCCGCATCTAAGCTCTTGATCTTCGAGCGCAACGTGGTGGACGGAGATTTGCCAGACACTGCCGCAGAGTATGTTCTTCCCACCTGTGACTACGTCTTTATTACAGGCTCCGCTTTCGTGAATAAGACAATGCCGCGTCTTTTGGAGCTTTCCCGGGGTGCGCAGACGATTATTGTTGGTCCTTCGGCTCCCGCTGCGACCTTGCTTGCCGAGTACGGCATGAATTCGCTGACGACCTTCTCGACGACAGATATTGCTTCCTTCCAGCCCGCTTTGGGTGGCCAGCGTCTTGGGGGCATGTACGAGGCCGGTCGACGTATCGAGTTCCACGCGTAGTCTGCGTGGAGTTATTACGCCGCATCTAGGTGATGCGGGGAGTGTAGTGACCCGCTGAATGCCCGTGCGCTGGCTTCGTTTTGGCCGCTTCTTATTGCATTCTGGGCGAAAGCTGGGAGCTAAATGGGGACTTGCTCATTTTGCCTGTGGATGTTGTGGATAAAGTGTGGATACTGCGCGAAATCATTGTGCGAAGCTGAAAAGTGTACTGCGGGGCGTCATTTTGTTGTTTTTGGGGCAAAATGTGAGTTTTCGTTGATATATGGCAAGTCTGAAGTTTCAACTCAGGCTTTATGGAACTAGATTCATGAGTAAATCTGGGAATCGAAGCTGGGTAATTACATCGATGATATTAATCCCCAGCTGTGGATTTGCCTGTGGATAACTTTTTGCCTGTGGATGTGGATTGAGGCCTCTCAGACGTCGAAAATCATAGATACCAGTGAGCTGGCGTAGATCAATGTTGTGATGCGTGAATTTCAGTTCATCAGAAAGGAGAATTCACGTTCGGCAATACGCTCAGCGCCAACGCATAGTCATAAGGAAGCCGACGAATGCGATACCGCCACCGACTGCCAAGTTCCACTGACCGATCTTTGGAATCGGGTACGTGGCTCCGGAAATATAGAAGACAACAATCCAGAGTAGGCCGACAATCATCAGGGTCGTAAAGACGGGTGCCCACCACACAGGCGAAAGCGGAATGCCATCGGTCCAGGCATGGATTTCATTATCTGACTCGGCCTTTGCGCGCCTCTCAACGCGAGATTCGTGATCGCGCTTCTTGCTTGATGAACGCTTGCCGTGTTCCTCGCGCTTCGAGTCCTTCTTCTTCTCGTCCTCATGTGCGTGACGCTCTTCGCGCTTTTCGGAACGCTCCTCGGTCTGTGCGTCCTTCTTTTCTTCCTCGCGCTCTTCGCTCTTCTTCGGCTCAGCCACGATTTTCCTTTCATGCGGCAAGTGTCGGGATCTCCCCGGGAAACGCCGCGACAGGCGGCCTTCCTCTAGCCTAGCGGGACTGAGCCAAACATCAAAAGCAACTGGGCGTTGCACCCACAAACAAGGGATACTAGAGGTACACCTAGTCGCCAACAGGAGATGATGTGAAACTTTTCGGCCGACCGCTCACTCGCCCGACGGGTCGTAGCCTGCGCTCGGCTCTGTCTGTTCTCATCGTCACCACGGCCTCGGGAATGCTCTTTGTCGCCATTGCGCGCTCAAACTCGGAAACCCGCTCACAAACCGCTGTCGATCTGGCTGGGCTTGTCGCACACCGTCAAAATGAAGTGAAAGACCTCCAAGACGGGGTCCGCAGCTTGAAAGATCAGATTGCGGGCCATGTTCCGGCAGCTGGCCAACCGAGCAGCGATAACGTCGGTGAGCTCTCTAAAGTTCCCGTCTCGGGTCCGGGTATTACGGTGACCCTTTCTGATGCGCCTACAGACAGCATCCCGGACAACGTCAACCCCAACGATCTGGTCATTCACCAGCAAGACATCGACGATGTCATGAATGCAATGTGGGAAGGCGGCGCAGAGGCGATGACCGTCCAAGGTGTTCGTATCGCTCCGCGCACCGTTGTACGCTGCATTGGAAACGTCATTTTGGTCGGTGGCACATCCTTTTCCCCTCCCTACAAGATTTCGGCGATCGGAAATGTGAATCAGCTCCGAAATTCAGTCGAAACGAACCCTCGAGTCGTCAACTATCAGCGTTATGTGGCACGCTACGGATTGGGCTGGGAGTTGAAGACTTCAGACAAACTGGAATTTCCGGCATCAGACCAAGACCTATCCCTTCGATATGCACAGGTGGTGAAAGAGAATGGGTGAACACGTGAAAGAAGCGGCTGCCCCCCGTCGCTATCGCGTCACCTTCCTCTCGGTCATCGGCGAGCTCCTCATTACGATTGCCGTCATTTTGGGGTTATTTGCCGTTTGGCAGTTGTACTGGACGACATACAAGGTAGAAGGCCCCCGAGCGCAAGCAGTCGCGGACTTCTCCAGCAAGCACCCATCGAACCGAACCCTGGGTGAGCGCCATACCGACGATCCGCCGGAGTTCACCCTGAACCCGGCAATCGATGAACTCTACGGAGTGATCCATGTTCCTTCATGGAATTGGATGAAGATCCCCCTGGGTGAAGGTACGATGGGCAGCGTGATCGATCAGGGTTGGGCCGGCCATTACAAGGACACCGCTCAGCCCGGCCAGGTGGGTAACTTCTCGGTTGCCGCACACCGTCGTTCATACGGCAATTCATTCCGTTTCATTGACCTGCTCAAGGACAATGACAAGGTTGTTGTCGAGACCGATAACCTCTATCTGGTCTACACCTACCAGTCCAATGAGATCGTTCCCGCTAGCGATGAAACTAATATCCGTGTCATTGCCCCGGTTCCCGGTGATCTGACCTTCTCAAAGCAGCCGACTGAACGTCTGATGACAATGACGACCTGCAACCCCGAGTACGGTAACTCCGAGCGTTTTATTGTTCACCTCAAGTTGGAATCGTGGACTCCGAAGAGTACGGGTGTCCCCGCCGAACTACTTGATGAGCCCGTGGAGTAAGGAAGGAATTCAATATGTACGGATGGTTTTTCCGCCACCTTCCGGGACCCACGTGGTTCCGAGTTTTCTTGTGCTTGGTGATTGCTGCCTTCGCTGTCGCCGTGCTTTTTGCCTATGTCTATCCATGGGCAGAGCGTTTCTTTGGCTTGGGTGGCGCTGCGGTCTGATTGACCGAAAATGAGCATAGAGTGGGGGCCGGCAATGCCGGCCCCCACAGTATATTCAGTTCAGATTGTCTGCCCTTTGGGCGAGGTCCCCCCAAGCAGACTGTTTGTCAGTCTGAAGCGGGCCTCGTGAGCCTTAGTGGCCTGAGGGGCTGGGGGAGGCCGAAGAGCCACCCTGTGACACGTAGAGAGTGATGGAGCTGCCCTGTCGCACTGCAGAACCTTCACTGGGCGTTACGTTGGTGACAATACCAGCGGCTGCGTTACGGTCGGGCATCTGGATGACAGTCACGTGCAATCCCAAGGCCTCAAGCTGAGAGGCGGCCTCGGTGTAGTTTGCACCCGTCAGGTTCTGAGGAACGGTGATGTTACCCGAAGCGATGTTCAGGGCAATAGCGTCGCCACGCTTGGCCTCGGAACCCACAGCCGGAGAGGTTGAGACGACACGGCCCTGCTGGGCACCGCCCTCATCGACGGTATTGACGTTTCCAACCGACAGACCGGCCTGGGTCAGTGCGGTACGGGCCTGATCCTGGCTCATGCCAGTGACATCGGGGATCGTCACCTTTTCAGAGCCAGAGGACACGTAACCGGTAATGGTTGATCCGGCACGAACCTTCGAGCCTGCAGAAGGACTGACGCGTGCGATCTTGCCGCTTTCGACCGAATCGGATGCTTCTTTCTGGTCGGACAGGGTCCACTTCAAGCCCAAAGCTTCAACAGTTTGCTGAGCTTGCGTTGGGGTCATACCGATAAGGTTGTCCGGCAGAGTGATAGAGGCGGGACCCGAAGAAATCGTTGCAATCACACGGGAACCGGGCTTTGCAGCGGTTCCGGCCTTCGGATCGGTTGAAACAACGGAACCGGCAGGGACAGTGTCAGAAGCAACCTGCTCGTTCGCAACAGCCCACTCAAAACCCTTATCCGTTATAGTCTTCATCGCCTCGGCCTGGGTCTGACCAACAACGTTGGGTACCTCTGTCGTCGAATCGGCGCGAGTATGCGTCAGGAAAAGCCACGTGATACCAATAAGCGCGACCAGGACAACACCGATGATTCCCGCGATCAGAGCCGTAGGACGCTTCTTCTCGTCCTCTTGCTCCTCATCATTTTGACGAACCGCAGTTGCCGCAGCCCCACGAGGTCGGATTTGGGTTTCTTGGGCCTCGGAAGGTGAGGACGCTGCAGGGAAAGCCGGTGGCGTGGCAACAGCGGGAAGCGTTTGCGTCGCCTGGGTCGTCCACACCGCGGTGTCGGGCGCGTTCACGTGAGAGCCGTGAGCCGCGCGCAGAAGATCCGCCTTCATTGCAGCCGCTGAAGAATAGCGATCATCGGGGTTCTTAGCCAGAGCCTTCATGACAACGCGGTCCATTTCAGCTGGAACATCGGGCGCAATCGATGAAGGAAGAGGCGGAAGAGTCTGCACGTGCTGGTAGGCGACGGCTACCGCAGAATCCCCGGTAAATGGCGGTTTCCCAGTGAGAAGTTCAAAGAGCAGGACGCCTGCTGAGTACAGATCCGAGCGTGCATCCACCGGCTTACCCTGAGCCTGCTCGGGGGAAAGATATTGAGCGGTGCCAACGACTGCGTTCGTCTGCGTCATTGTCGCCTGAGAATCGGCGATTGCGCGGGCAATACCGAAGTCCATGACCTTGACTTCGCCCTTGGAAGTCAGCATGACGTTGCCGGGCTTGATGTCGCGGTGGACCAAGCCAGCAGAATGCGAATACTCCAGCGCTGAGAGAACGCCGGCAACGATGTCGACGACCTCGGGAATAGGGAAGGGGCCCGCATCGTCAGAGAGCAGGTCCTTCAGCGGACGCCCATCAACGTATTCCATGACGATGTAAGGAATTGACACTCGACGTCCGTCGGGAAGGATGGTTGGTTCTTCGCCGGTGTCGTAGACCGCAACGATGTTTGGATGATTGAGTGAAGCCGCGGATTGGGCCTCACGACGGAAGCGCGCCTGGAAGACGGAATCCATCGCCAAGTCGGTGCGGAGAGTCTTAATTGCAACGATTCGCGACAGACGCTTGTCGAATCCGAGGTGAACTTCGGCCATTCCGCCGCGCCCGATGAGCGAGCGCACCTCGTAGCGTCCCCCTAGAACTCGAGGGGCGGATTCTGCCATGTCGAAACCTCCTGATTGAGTGAGACGTCTGCACTTGTCCTGTGCAGGAGCGACCCTAATCTGTTGTGGATAGTAGCAACCGCAATTAAGAAAATTGTGAGAGAGATCAGGAAGATGACCAGCCATTTTCCGATTTGCTCACTGCGGCTTGGCTCCGGCGCCACAACAGAACGATTGTAGCGAGTCTTTGCGGGAGCGCTCGTGAGGATTGTTCCGTTCTCTTCCGTGATCGCATGCCAGCGGAAAAGCGCGGGGTTGATTCTTGTGGTCTGAGCAGGCCGTTTCGGACGCTGCGGGCTGGTAGGAGCCTTGCGCGCCGAGGCCTCGGGCGCGGGGGTGTGCACCGCAGGAGCTGTGCTGCGGTTTTGGGTCCTGCGCCCTAGTCCTGCGCCCTGTCCTTCCCTTCGCGAGGCCGTGGAAATACGGGAGGAGAGGGAAGGACGCGATGGGGAATCCTTGTGCGAGGCCTCGGGCGTGCGCGTCGGTGTCACAGGGCGGGCTGCCAGCGAAGGCTGTGCTGCCTGTGCATCAAAATCGACGGGCTCAAGCATATCCTCGGGAAGGGAACGACGGTGCGTGTGACGAATCGGCGCACCGCGTCGAGCCACGGGGTTGACGCGAGTTTCGACTGTGGGTTCACCCGGAGCCGGTGGAGCACCGTGCTGCGGAGTGGGAATGGTTGGAGCAGGGAGCGGACGTGCCTGAAGGGAAACGCCCATCTCGCTGGCTGCCGCAACCAGTTCACGAACAAGTGCAGAGCCCGATGCGGGACGCTGCTGTGGATCCTTATCCAACAAGCGGTAGATCACTTGAGCGAGGGGAGCGGGAACCGTGTCCGGAAGCGCGGGAACTGGTTCATTGACGTGGGCGAAAGCAATATCGACCTGGGACTTCCCGGTGAAAGGACGAACTCCGGCCGCAGCCTCGTAAGCAATGACACCGAGAGCGTAAAGGTCGCCCAGTGAGGTTGCCTTCTCTCCCATTGCCTGCTCGGGGGGAAGGTACTGAGCAGTTCCCATCACCATGCCATCGGCGGTCAGATCAATCTGCGAATCTGTACGAGAAATACCAAAATCCGTCAGCTTAACCATGCCGTCGGGTCGGATGAGTACGTTTGCGGGCTTGATATCGCGATGGACGACACCCGCTTGAGCTGCCGCGCCCAAAGCCATCGCAATCTGCATGAGAATGGGCATGAGGTATTCGGGAGCCAAAGACTGGCCGCCGCGTAGGTAATCGGTCAAAGGGCGTCCTTCAACCAGCTCCATAATGATCCAGCCGCGACCGTTTTCTTCGCCCGAATCCAAGACATTTGCGATATTTGGATGCTCAACGCTCATCGCGTTACGCGCTTCAATGCGCAAGCGGGAGAGCGAAAGTTCCTGCCCCGATAACTCGGGACGCAAGACCTTCGCAGCAAGAATACGGCCGGTAACGCGATCTCGTGCTTTCCAGACCTCGCCCATTCCTCCTTGAGCAATGAGGGAAAGCAGCAGATACCGGCCGCCCAGGACTCGCCCGGCCAGCTGGTTTGGTGCCCGTGTTGGTTTGGGATCGCTCACTTCAGACCCTCCTGGAGAAGTGCACGTGCGATGGGGCCCGCATCGGTTCCACCGTGCGGGACGGGATGGGATTCATCGCCTTCAACAAGTACCGCGAAGGCGATCTGTGGGTTATCGGCGGGGGCGAAGCCAACCGCCCAGGCATTTGCGCGGCCGGAACCATCGCCTAATTCAGCGGTTCCGGTCTTGGCTGCAACGGAAACTCCTGAAATTGCCATGGAGGTTCCGGTTCCATAGGGCTGGGAGACAACGCCGGTCATCATCTGCGTCATTTGGGAAGAGATCTCGGGGGTGATCTTCTGGCCCACGCGGATTGGTGAGGTTTGCGATTGAACCTGAAGATCAGAATCAACGATCTGAGAAATCAGGTAGGGACGCATCATTGTTCCCTTATTGGCAATGGTCTGTGCGATCATCGCCATTTGCATAGGAGTGACCTTGACCGAGTACTGGCCGATTGCGCTCATCGCCAGCTGCGCAGAATCCGTTGAATCCGGGAATTGAGAAGGGGTGACACTAAGCGGAATCTTTTGGGAGGTTCCGAACTCAAAACGGTTTGTCACATCTGCCAAATCCGTGTGCGTCAGTTTCTCGCTGGCCAGGACAAAGGTTGTGTTGCACGAACGCGCAAAGGCTTCAGAAAGGGTTGGGTGTCCGTTGCCGCATTCGGTTGATTCAATATTTGACACCGAGGTGGCCGTTCCGGGAAGCGTGGTTGAGACGGGGGAGTCCATCTCTGTTTCCGGAGTGACCGCGCCCTTTTCAAGAAGCGCAATGGTTGTCAGGATCTTGAAGGTCGATCCGGGTGCGTACAAGTCGCCTGCAATCGCGCGGTTGTACAGGGGCTTAGAAGGATCGTTAATGAGATTCGTGTAAGCGGTATTGGCTTCCTGCGAATCGAAGACCGCCAGCGAATTGGGGTCGTAGGAAGGTGAAGAATACATGGCCAAGACCGCACCGGTCTTTGCATCCAGAGCAACAACTGCACCCTTGCGATTCCCCAGTTTCTCAGCCGCGATCTTTTGCATCTCCGGGTTGAGCGTCAAAACAACGCCACCACCTTGGCGGTTTTGCCCGGCGAAAAGCTTACGGAAGCGCTGGGCAAGAAGAACCTGAGACTGCCCATCCAAAATGTCTTCAGCCGCTGCTTCCATCCCAGTAGATTGAGAGAAAGCCGCAGAGAAGTAGCCCGTTGTCTGAGCGTAGAGGGGACCCTGGGCATAGGAACGCTGGTAGCGCGAAGAATCCTCGATCTTCTTTGAAGAAGCGATGGCTTCTCCAGCAACGATGATGGGGCCGCGGTCAACTTCAGCGGCATGAAGAATGGTTCGCTGATTGCGTCCATCGGCATTGAGAGATGGCGCCTGAATGACCTGATTATTCGTCACAATCAGGCCAAGGGCCGCAAACATCATCAAAACGACGACGAAAAGACGACGAATCTGGGTATTCACAGGCGTCCTCCCGCGTGTTCGGGGGTGTGACGCTTATTGGCATCAACAACGGGGAGATTGCCCGAGGTCCAGGTTGAGGGCGCCGAAGGACGACGTGAAGCATCCGATACGCGGATGAGAAGAGCAACAGCCAGCCATGAGGAGACCATTGAAGAGCCGCCGGCAGCCAAGAAAGGAGCGGTCAGGCCGGTGAGCGGAATCAGCCGGGTGATTCCGCCCAAAACCACGAAAATCTGGATTGCGAAGGAGAAGCTCAGACCCGTGGCAAGAAGCTTTCCGAAGCCGTCGCGCACGCCGATTGCCGCGCGCATGCCTCGTTCAATAAGAATCAAGTACAGGACCAAAATCGCCGCAAGGCCAGTAATTCCAAGCTCTTCGGCGAAAGAAGAGAGGATGAAGTCCGAGTTGGCCAGGGGGACAAGCTGGGGATAGCCGCGACCCCAGCCTGTTCCCAATAGCCCGCCCGAGGCCTGGCCGAAGAGGCCTTGGACCAGCTGGTAAGAGCCGCCGGCTTGAGCGTTGTAGACCTCGGGATCGAGGGCGTTGAGCCAGACCGAGAAGCGAGCGCGAACGTGGCTGAAGGTACTGATGGCGACAAGAACCGCAGGGACGAACATGAGGAAGCCAATGACCAGCCAGGAGATACGATTTGTGGCGACATACAGGGTCGCAACAAAAAGGCCGAAGAAGAGCAGCGAGGTCCCCAGGTCCCGTTGAAGAACCAGAATGGCTACTCCCACAAGCCATACGATCAAGATTGGTCCAAGGTCGCGAGCGCGCGGCATCCGCATGCCCAGAACCTTGGGGCCGCCAATCGCGAGATTATCGCGATTGTTCACCAAGTAACCCGCAAAGAAGATTGCCAGCGTGATCTTGACGAGCTCACCGGGCTGCATTGACAGCGGTCCGAGGCTGATCCACACGCGAGCACCGTAAGTTTCCTTACCCAGTCCGGGAATCATGGGTAGAAGGAGCAGGGCAAGCGAAAGCAGACCAAAAGTGTAGGTGTAGCGGCGCAGGATCCGATGGTCACGAATAACAAGCAAAATGACTGCGGCCAACGCAATTGCAATGCCGACGAACATCATTTGACGCATGCCAACCGTACCCATGCCCAGCGCGTGCAATGAGAGGTCAATACGGTAAATCATCGCCAAACCCATGCCGGTGAGCGCAACAGCGACCGGCAAAATAACGGGATCAGCGTAGGGAGCCAAGAAGTGGACTCCGATTTCGGCAAGGATTGCGATGGCGAGCAAAATTCCGATGTGAAGTCCGAGGTTTGCCGGGGGCTCGCCCGTCCGGTTGATGCTGGTGATGACATAGCCGCCAATGCCGACGGCTAGCGCTAGGAGCATAAGGACAAGCTCAAGAAAACGCCGGGGACGAACGGGGTTAATGGACACGGTTGCCATTACTGACCCCCTTCCTGATTGGCCGAGGAATTGGCGGAATTATCGCCCGTGGAACCTTGGCCTTCTTGTCCGTGCTGGTTGTTCTGATTTTGCTCGCGTTCCTGCTGTTCCTTTTGCTGCTTCGCTTCGCGTTCCTTCTCCAAAGCGCGCTCGCGGGCATTTGATCGCAGGACTGACACGTAGGCGTCGATGTCACTGCGAGAAGTTCGAGTGACGGGCTCTTGTAGACGCTGTTGGTCGACCGCGGCAAGCTGATCGAGCTTCACATCAGTAATTTCCACTGCATGCGAGAGATTCCACGACCCAATTGACTGCGGAATGCCTTGGTAGATCACCACAGCACCGTCTTTGCCCAGCACGTAGTACTGAGTTTGGGTCCACTTCCAGCCGAACCATCCACCGACGACAACGGCAATGGCCGCGATCAATGAGACGAGGGGAAGTACCCACCCAAAGCGAGCGCGACGGGGGAGCTCAGGCTCGGCCTCGTCATCTTGAGGAAGCGATTTCGTAGGCGCGGAAAGGGCGGCTGCACGCGCGGCTGCACCACCTCCGCCTCGGGTTGGAGCTAAGCGGTCCTTTGCGGCTGCACCGACAACCTGGGGCGCGGCGGGAGGATTGGTACCCGCTGGAACGATATCGGCGACAACGCAGGTGACGTTATCTGGGCCACCGGCAAGAAGCGCAAGGCGGATGAGCTCTTCGGCGCATTCAGCGGGGTCATGGACGTCGGTGAGAACCTCGGCGATCGTATCGGCAGAAACAACACCGGAAAGCCCATCAGAGCACAGCAGCCAGCGATCGCCGACGATAGCCTCGCGCATGGTTTCATCGGGGGCGACATCGGCTTGGGAATCACCCAGAATACGCATGACGACGTTGCGCTGAGGATGGTGTTCGGCCTCTTCGGGAGTGATTTGACCGCTATCAACCAAGTACTGAACGAAAGAGTGGTCGGTGGTGACCTGGGTCAGAGTGTCCCCGCGCAGAAGGTATGCGCGCGAGTCGCCGATGTGGACCATCGCGAGTTTCCTGCCCGAACGCAAGATTGCGATGCAGGTCGTTCCCAAACCTGCGAGTTCAGGATCGTGTTGCGAGCGCTCGGAGAGTTCTTCGTGGGCGTCCATCAGGGCATCGCGAAGGAGGGGAAGAAGAGATTCTGCGGGGTGAGAGTCGGTGTCCAGAGGAACGAGGTGCGCCATCGCGACCGATGAGGCAATATCGCCGCCCGCAGGACCGCCCATTCCGTCGGCTAAAACCAGTAAGTTTGCGCCTGCGTAGCCAGAATCTTGGTTATTTTGACGCACCAAGCCGACGTCGCTGCGAGCGGCGTAGTGGAACTCGACGGGCTTGGATTGGGGCATGTTACTTCACCAATTCAAGGGTGGTTTGGCCGATTCTGACGATGTCCCCAACATTTAATTCCCGAGGCGAAGTCAGCCTTTCGTCATCCACGAAAGTTCCGTTTCGTGACCCCAGGTCTTCGATCCACCACTGACCATCTGCAGGAGTGAGCTGGGCGTGCTGGGAAGAGGCGTATTCGTCTTCCAAAACGAGAGTCGACGAGGGGGAACGCCCAATGATGATGGGGGAGGCGCCCAGGGGGATGACTGTTCCAACGAGGGGGCCGCCGGTGAGAAGCAGATTGCGCGGAGCTGTGCCGGTTTTTGCGCGACGAGACTCACGTCGTTTGCGATCCGCATCCTTTCGCCCCTTCCCGCGCGGGGTCACAACAGTGCCGAAAATATCTCGGCGCAGGGTTGAGACCGCTCCCAAGACCAGGAGCCAGAGGAATACAAGGTATCCCAGTCGGAAGAGGGTAAAGGTGAGATCAGAAGTCACTGGGCATCCTCACTTTGCGGGTGCGTCCAGAATAAGATACGGGTGCGGCCGATGGTGATCTGGTTTCCGTCAAGAAGGGTCGCCGCGTCGATGCGGTGTCCTTCGACGAAGGTACCATTTGTCGAGCCCAGATCGGTAGCAATAACGCCGGTTGGGGTGATACGAAGTTCCAGGTGGCGGCGGGAAACTCCCGAATCAGCGACGGTAATGTCGGCCTCGGTGCCGCGGCCAATGACGGTGACGGGTTCTGTGAGGAGCCACTTCTCTCCGTCGACGTCAATGATGGGGTGCTCGGGTGAAGGCGACGAGGCCGTGGCCGGGGCCGCTGCGCCGCGTTCGTTGCGTGCCTGAACCTGGAGCTGACCGGTGAATTCGTCGCTATCTTTTGTGAAGTCGATAGAGATCGGCCCCAGAAGTGAGTAGCCCTGAGACTGTGCGTAGTCGGTGGCTTGCTGAACGAATTCGTCGGAAAGAATATCGAGGTCGCCCAGTGCGTTCATGTCCGCAGGTGCCATGCGAATGGTGAAGTGATTCGGTGCGATTGCACGGTCCGTTGACAGTTCTTGAACGTGGTCATCCATCGCGCGTTTGAGTGCAGAGGTAACGTCAACGGCTTTGATCCCAGAACGGAACACACGAGAAAAAGCACCGTTTACGCCGCGCTCAACGGCGTTTTCAAAACGGTCAAAGATGCCCATGTTATCTGTTCCTTGTTCGCGGTCTTCTTCTTTCCTGAGACATATCGACGCTCAATGTATCGACAGGTCTACACGGGTATTTTACCGTTTCGGTGCTAATTGGGCGGGGTGAAGTCGCCGCGTGGGACTATGTCAAGGTGTTGTCGAAATGTGTTTCGCTACCTGTTTGTCATATCAATTAGCGCTGTTAAACTCGTGGAAGATCACTGAAATGGAGACGCATGAACCGGCTCAGTAGTGCCCCCCACCCGCAGCATGCGCAGCGTAGTTCTCGACGGAGGAATCGTGCTCGCAATGCTCTGGTTTCGTGCATCCTGACAACCCTGGTTATTCTTCCAGGGGTAGCGAGTTTTCAATCAAAGGCAGTAGCAGATGCTCCCCTAGAAACTCCGGGTGCCGCAAGCATTACGCTCTCGCGTTCTCAGGGACGTATTGGTCAGGCCGTCCTCAATGACTCAGAAACCGACCGCACAACGGTTGTGCCTGATAATTCCTACTTCGGCGTGATCAAAGGGATGGAATCCTACAATTCCGCTGATTCGAATGAAAGCTCTGTTCCTTATAGGGCTGGGTATTCCCAAAAGTGGTTGGATGCATCTGTCGCGCAGAACGATTACTGGTCCTACATCACTCGTGGTATCGCATGGGAGTATCACCTGGCCAGTGTCCACCAGAATCCCTATTACGGTGAGTACACGCCCTACGCAATTTCCGCATCAACGACCAGTGCGCTGGGCTATAAGCCCAATAACCCTGGAACGGTGTCCTTGAATGACACCTTCCTCATTGGCACGGTGCGACACAACAATTTCCCGATCTCCTCAAAGATCCACTGGGTCCACTCTTCCTTCGATATCCGTCTGGGAGACCTCGAAGAATCTTTCCCCTTCGATCAACACGAAACCGACAATGACACCGACACGACTGCGGTTGCTCGCACGGGTGGTCCCTATAAGTTGATTTCGCGTGCTTCTGCTCCCCGAACCTGTCCAACGAATGCCCCCTACTATGCGCTGACCCGTGAAAATGGTGACGGAGTCTGGTACTGCTACAGCTTTGTGGGTGAAGGCAAGGGCGATCGCGATATCTACACCGATTACCCGAACTACTATCCGCAGTCAGCGGGGAAGCCCGATCAGACACCCGCATCTGATGATGTCTTGTCCATTACGAAGACAACCTCCGATCGGACCATCACAGTCGACGGGATTCCTTACCGCCTAGTGCTTTTTGGTTTTGTCCCAAGTGCCGATGGAACCTGCCCCGCAAAGCCCCCGGCAGACGCAACGCCGGTTTCTACCTTTACGACGAAGGAAAATCAGAGCTCTTTCGGTTGCCTCTACGGATCTTTTAGCCAAGAACGTTACGTGCGAGTGGCGAAGAAGATTAGCGAAGAGTCTGCGGCCGTTGGGACAACAATTCCCCGATTCGGCTTTACAACCCTGGGTGTGGGTGACTGGACTTCCCCAACTGGGACCCCTCTATCGCTTTATGAACAGGCGGACTCCTTCGTTGACTGGTCTTCTTTTGCGGATTCGCCGCTGACCCCGACCGGCTATGGTGAAAGCGGCATTGTCACAAGTGGCTACCAGGCCTTCATTCCCGGGTATTCGGAGTTTGTTATTGCAGAAACCGGTCCGACAATCCCGGGTAGAAGACCCCTGCGATTTGGTGAACCCGGCTACTTCGGCCCGTGGAAAGTGAGCGACGACCCCAATGCCGCTCGCTGGCAGCTCAAAGATGTGACCTGTCTGAATGGCGTGGGTGAGCGCGTGAATGTCAGCCGTGACCCCTTCACAGGAGGAGTCGACTTCTCAGAGGTTGCGCCGGCACATTCTGTCGCTGCACTGCCCATTACCTGTACCTTTACCAATGAACAGAAGGCTCCCAAGCTGCGCATTGAGAAGGCCCTTGAGAGCGTTGAAGGTGCGACGACCGACGATATCACTGTCACGTACCGCATTACTGCAATAAATGACGGTACTATCGCAGGAACCACCGGACGTCTGGTTGATACCCCGCAGTTTGCTCCCGGGCTCACAGTGCGTTCAGTAGCGATTGCTGAATCGCTTGATGGTCTTGGGCGCGCACGCCAGCAAGGTGCGGCAGCGTCCTACGTGCTCACTACGGGAACCAATGTCGAAGCCGGCAAGTCTGCCACGTGGTATATCCGCATGAAGGTTCGCAGGGATCGCAGTGCCTCGGGTTATAACGAGGCTTCCTTGGACTGCAAGACGACGAAAGATCGCCTGACTTCAAAGAATGGTTTGTATAACATCGTCAGCGGTCCCTACGACCATGATGGCGTGAGCAATAACGAGGTATGTGCTCCGGTTCGTCCGCGTACCATCCGCGTCGAGAAGGCCGGGACTCAGCCCATTGGTCAGAGGAATGAGGACGGCACCTACCCCCTGGAGGGTGCAGCGTTTGCGATCTATGACAACGAGGCGCTGAGCGGTACCCCCGTGAGCGTCCTCGAGGGTGGATCTACTTTTGTCAGCGCACCGCTAGAAGTAGACCGCTCGTATTGGTTGGTCGAAACGCGTGCCCCAGCCGGTCATGTTTTGTTGCCGCGGCCCATTCCCTTCCATATCAGCGTTGGAACTGATTCCGCTGCCTCGACAGTAATTGCGACCGATTTCGGCCCCGACGAAGGATTTACCTCCGTGCGAGTTCTGCCCGCAAAGGCCGGTACTGCAGATGCGGCTCTTCCGAGTATCCGCGTTGTCGATACGCAAGTTGGTCATCTGCCCCTGTCGGGCTCAACGGGAATCTACCCGTACCTCGGTGTGGGGTCGGTACTTATGGTTGCAGCCGGTGCCATTGTGTGGATGAAGCGCCGCGAAGGACTCAGCGCCTGAGAAACACTTAACAAAGTGGGGGTGCTCGCCGCTTGGCGAGCACCCCCACTTTTAACGCTCAGCGAGCTGAGCTGCTAGAGCGCAGCTCAGAAGTCCCAGTCTTCATCTTCGGTGTCGACAACTTCACCCATGACGTAGGAAGAGCCAGAACCAGAGAAGAAGTCGTGGTTCTCATCCGCGTTCGGTGAAAGCGCCGCAAGAATTGCGGGGTTCACGTTCGTGGCGTCTGCGGGGAAAAGGGCCTCGTAGCCCAGGTTCATCAGGGCCTTGTTGGCGTTGTAGCGCAGGAACTTCTTGACGTCCTCGGTCAGGCCAAGCGGATCGTACAGGTCCTCGGTGTATTCTTCTTCGTTTTCATACAGTTCGAAGAGCAGCGAGAAGGTGTAATCCTTGAGCTCTTGACGACGTGCTTCATCGGATTCATTCACGGCCAGCTGGTACTTGTAGCCAATGTAGTAGCCATGAACTGCCTCGTCGCGGATGATCAAACGGATCAGGTCAGCAGTGTTGGTGAGCTTTGCGTGGGCACTCCAGTACATGGGAGCGTAGAAGCCCGAGTAGAACAGGAAGGACTCAAGCATGGTCGAAGCGACCTTGCGCTTCTCGGGATCGTCGCCCTGGTAGTAGGACTTCACAATCTCTGCCTTGCGCTGCAAGGCCTCGTTCTCATTCGACCAGCGGAAGGATTCGTTAATCTCTTCAGTCGAAAGCAGCGTCGAGAAGATCGAAGAGTAGGACTTCGCGTGCACTGACTCCATGAAGGCGATGTTCGTGTAAACGGCCTCTTCGTGGGGAGTGCGGGCATCGGGGATCAAAGAGACCGCACCAATGGTTCCCTGAAGGGTGTCAAGCAGGGTCAGACCAGTGAAGACACGGTTCGTCATACGCTGTTCTTCGGCGTTCAGCGTCTTCCACGATGCCAAGTCGTTGCTCAAGGGCACCTTTTCGGGAAGCCAGAAATTACCGGTCAGACGATCCCAGACCTCAAGGTCCTTCTCGTCCTCAATGCGGTTCCAGTTAATCGCTTCGAAAGCGGGCGTTACGCTCACGCGTCCTCCTGACACGAATGTTTTCCACGGCCTCGGCGTGATGGTCGGCGGGCCTGACAGTTTTTAAGATTACCGTGTTGACGCGCGCGCGTCTGCGCCTCGTCGGAATATTCACGAAAGTGTCTCACGGACCCTAGGCCCTAATCTGCGAGCAGCCCCAGCAAGTGATCGACAACCTTCCCTCCCGAATAGGCGGAGCCATCGTGTTGGTACTCATTCGTGACGTAGTGGTGAGCGCCAATGAGTTCACCCGTCTGAAGGGACAATTCACGCGGGACAAACATGTCATCGTAGTAGACCGCGGCTGCAATGGGGACCGTGTTCTGCGCCAAGACCTCGGGAAGGTAAACCGGCGCTGCATCTGTCACCTGCGCGAGGATATCGGCGACCTCCGCCAAGGGAGCGAGTCCCGGGTCCTCGTTGAAGACGCGATGCATGAAGTGCTCGCCCGTCAGGTAGTAGGGCTCGGAAGTATCCAGGGGATCAGCGTCCTTCGCGAAACCGGGGATCTCTTCGGCCAGGCGGTCAGCCGACCAATTCGTTGTGGTTCCGTGCAATTCGGGCGTTGCACAGGCGTAGATGAATTCCTGGAAAACACCGTAAATCGGGGCAACATTCGTTGCGTCTCCGATGGCTTCGAGGAATTGGGTAGACAGGCGGCGCTGGCCGTTGATGGTCACCCACGGGCCCTCGAGCAGATAGTGCAGCTGGTCGGTGCGTCCCTGTCCGCCCAGCATCATGCCGATCTGGCGGAAGCGTGCACTGCTGAGGCGCTCACCGGTTGGGAGGAATTCCTCGGTGTCGCGAAGGTGCGCGGCGATCTGGCGGATCGTTGTCTCGTCCTCGGGGTGACGCTGGAAATAGACGCGGTTGCGCGCTGCTGTGCGCTGGTAGGTCAGGTGGTAGATCTCATCGACATGGACGAGGCCGGGCAGGCCTCCCGTGATGAGGCTGGCTTTCAGGCCCTGGGGCGCAAGCGAGAGGTACGAAGTCGTGATGAAGCCGCCGTAGGACTGGCCAAGAGTCGTCCATGGCTCGTCTCCCGCGAGCTCGCGACGGAAGGCCTCGGCATCGTAGACGATCTGATCTTGGCGGAAATAGCGCAGGTAGTTGGCCTTTTCCTGTGGGGTCGGAAGGAAGGAAAGGGATTGCGCATCCATGCGGGTGGACTGGCCGGTGCCTCGTTGATCGAGGAGGACCACACGGTAGTCCTGCAGCAAGCGGTTCATCCACCCGCTATCGAAGGTGCCGAAACGAGGGCTGGGGTAGCCGGGTCCGCCTTGGAGGAAGACGGCGTAGGGCGCATTTTCCTTGCCGGGACGCACGACCTCGCGCGCGAAGATCTCGATGGTCGGGTTATCTGCGCCGAGGGGGCGAGTGTGATCGAGGGGAACGTCGAGGCGGTGCTCATAGATGGTGTGAGCGTGGTGAGTGTAAGAGGTCGTACGCATGGAATAAGGGTAGCGCCGCGGAGCGCGCGGCGTGCGGGGGGCGCCGCAGAGTCGGCT
>UWSI01000030.1 GCA_900541895.1 uncultured Actinomyces sp.
GAGTTCAACTCTTGAGCCCCCACAGTTTTACGCATTCAGTTTCAGAATAACGCGCTCCCGCAAGGTTTTATCGCGCTATTCGTTCTCTTCTTCATGCGTCTGAGAGCTCTCTGCGATTTCTTCGGCGACACGCGTCCCCACAGTATCGCCCGGCTCTGCACTTCCGGCAGTAACCAAACGTTCGCTTAGCTCTTCATCCACGGCATAGGTGTGTGCATCAACTGCATCCCCTGCAAGGAGCGGAAGATCTTCCCCATAGGAATGAGCGATCATCGCATCAAGGGTTCCGGGAGCACCTCCGGGACGATCAATCTTCGTCGCCAATAATGGCTCAGGATCATGGCCATGCAGGTACAGGACCACGGAATTAATGAAGGCGATAACAGGAATGCAGAAGATTGCACCGGTGATTCCGGCAACCATCGATCCCGCTGTCACACCGAGCAAAACAACCAAGGGGTGCAAGGACACTGCGTTGGACATGAGAAGAGGCTGCAGCAGATTCCCTTCGACTTGCTGGACGACCAAAATAATCACCAGCATGATCAAACCAACGGTAAATCCTTGATCAACCACCGCGACAAGGACGGCAATAATTCCTGAGAACAGCGAACCAAGAATCGGGATAAAAGACCCGAAGAAAACCAAAACGACAATCGGGATGACCAAGGGGACACCGAGGAAGTAGGCACCGATGCCGATACTCAAAGCATCAATCGCGGCAACCTGCATCTGACCAACCACGTAGCCACCCATCGAAGTCCAACCGCGGATTGCGGCCTCGTGAACGGGTTCGCGCGCCCCCTTGGGAAGCAGACGAACGCACCAGACCCAGATCTCACGCCCGTCCTTGAGGAAGAAGAACAGGCAGAAGAGCGCAATCACCGAGCCGGTGGCCAATGAAATTGCAGAAGAGGTGGCGTTAAAGGCGCCGAAGACCAAAGTCTGGGCATGGGATTGAACCCAGGTGACAACCTCGGATTGGAGGTTTTGAAGATGGGAATCGATAGTTGAGGTATCAAGCCCCATAGGGTTGGTTCGCAGCCAAGTTAAAAGCGCGGATACGCCTTCATTCGCGCGCGTCAACAGCGATGGAACCTGGTTCAAAATCTGAGCGCCAGCCGTCGACAGTGCCGCCCCAACAACGAGCAATGTCGCAAGTAGGCCGCTGAGAGCGGCCAGAGCCTGCGGGAAATGCAGCTTTCGGTGTAGCCATGACACCAAAGGACTCAAGAAGACTGCCAAGAGCATGGCAACGGCGACGGGGACAACAATTCCATAGACAAAGGTCATCCCAAATACCAGCAGCCCAACAGCAGCAGCAACGATAATCGCCCGCCATGCAACCGCGGCACCCACGCGCAAAGACCAAGGAACAGCCTCGGCAGCATCACGAGGCGAAGCGTCGCCGGCAGCAGAAGCAGGGGCCTTCTCAGTGACCGAGGAGTGAACCGCGCGCCGCTGATCGCTTACGCGGCGTCGCAGCCCATCCAGGGATTTAAAAAGCGACGAGGCAAGGCCTGAGCTTCCCGCGCTTCCCTCGTTATGCTCCCGATCTGGTTGCTGGGAAGAACTGTGAGTACGCGGTGTTTCGTTCTCGCTCATACCTTGCCTTGTCTATCGTTCACAATCAGGAGACACCGAGGATGTCGGTGACAAAGACTAGCGTATCGCCGCCGCGGATTCCCGCCTGGGGAACACCACGGGAACCGTATCCATATTCGGAAGGAATCGACAGCAGAACGCGAGATCCGACGCGCTGTCCAATCAGCCCTTCATCCCATCCACGGATCACCATGCCGACGCCGATCTGGAAGCTCAGGGGCGCGCCGCGATCATAGGAATTATCGAAAACATTGCCATCCCATACCTGACCCAGGTAGTGGCAGTGGATCGTATCGCCGGGTTCAACAACCTGACCATCGCCCTCATGAAGAACCTCAACCAGCAGTTCATCGCTTGGGGTTGAGTCGGTAAATTCCAAAGTGGGCTTACGGCCAAATTCGCCGCTGACGTTCACGTTTTCCATGGTTCCTCCTTGGGGAATCACAGTGGGAAAAATGGTAACGCTCTAGTTAAACATTCCCAGAACCCAGGCGCGCGAGATAGGACACGCGTTCCCTAAATTGCACAAATGTTCCCAGCGATCAACCCGGATTCACTGGAGAGACAGGCATATTCAGACTCGTAGGACGCATTCGGTGAGCGGCGGAAAAATGTAGTGCGCATAGAAAAGGGGCCGCCTCTGCTCGAGAACGGCCCCTTTCAAACGTCAAACAAGTTTATCGACGATTCAGAATTGCCAGGATGCGCAGAATCTCCATGTACATCCAGACAACCGTCACCATAATGCCGAACGCGCAGTACCACGCGAACTTTGCGGGAGCGCCTCGTTCAACGCCCTGCTTCACGGTATCGAAATCGCTAATGAGGCTCATCGCCGCAAGGAAAACAGCAACCACTGAGACAACAATTCCCAGCGGAATACCCATGATGTACATCGAATCAATTGGTGCCATCAAGCCAAAGGCAACCAGCACTGCATTCGCAATGCGGGTGATCAGCAAACCGAAGATGCCAATCAGCGTGAACTTCATGAGCTTGGGCGAGTTACGAACCTTACCGGAGGTAAAAAGTACCAGCGTCAGGCCGGTAACCACAACGGTTGCGATAAATGCCTGAGCGACGATACCCGGGTATTCCATTTCCATAACCGCCGAAAGAGCACCCAAAGTCAGCCCTTCAGCAAAGGCATACGCAATCACCAGTGCGGGGCGAATGGTCTTGGAAAAACTATTGACCATAGCCAGAATGAAGGCAACCACGCCGCCAATAACAGCTAGGCCAAGTCCCAGAAGCGGGCTTGTCAGCGTCAGAATCCATGCCGGAGCTGCGCCCAAAAGCAGGACCAGGAAAGTGATGCCCGTCTTGATCAGCGCATCATCGTAGGTCATGCGACCGCGGTCAACGGCATCTGCAGAGGGCGCCTGGTATGCGGCTTGCATATCGGCGTAGGCCGAAGGATCAACCGTCGGGGCTCCGCTTGGCGCACCGTACGGGTTCTGCGCGGAAGTTTGCGCCGAGGCCTGTTGCTGAGCATAGGGGTAACGCTGCGGGTCCAGCACAGCGGTTCCAGAAGGCTGAGCATTCGTTGGTTGGTACCCGGGCATTGTCGGGTAACCAGCGGGAGTCGAATCAGCGCGCGACCAATCGCGCTCCATCTTTGAGAACACGGGGTTTGACATGTCAGTTTCCTTTCCCTCGGTTCCTGTTTTAATGAGTACCCCCAGTCGGACTCGAACCGACAACACACCGATTTTAAGTCGGTTGCCTCTGCCAATTGGGCTATGGGGGCACAGCCCACTATCGATGATTGAGCATCGAAAGTGCGATACCGTCAAGGATATCGTGTTCTGAGACCAACGCGCCCGCGATTTCGTGTCCGCTACTCTCACAGCGAAGAGTTACTCGATCCATGACACGCTTCCAAATGAGCGCTCCGCCTGCAATAACGTCAGCACGCCCCTCGGGCATAAAGCCCAGAGCTGCCTTCACAGCAAGAGGTTGCTCAAGCATAAAACGCACAGAGGAATCGGTGGCCTCGTGACTCAAGAAAGCACCGTCAATCTTCTCGGGCTGGTAGGAACTCAAACCCAAAGCGTGCGCAGCAATCGTCGTGATGGTGCCGGCGACACCAACTACGGCGCGGACCGAGGAAAAATCAACGACCTCCTCGGCCTCGTCAAGGCGAGCATCAATCCACTTACTTGCCTGCGCCTGTACTCCGTCGGGAATCGGTTCGTCGCTCGCACAAGAAGCGAAGAACTTC
This sequence comes from uncultured Actinomyces sp., assembly GCA_900541895.1. Classification (GTDB taxonomy): domain Bacteria; phylum Actinomycetota; class Actinomycetes; order Actinomycetales; family Actinomycetaceae; genus Pauljensenia. The sequence goes on from UWSI01000030.1 coordinate 3,830, forward strand.
TCCGTCACGCGAACTGAGCCCATATCTGCCGAATAAGCCTCGGTAACTCCCTTTCCCAGAGTTCCCACGACCATTTCGGTCGAGCCTCCACCGATATCAACGACAAGTACCTTGCCGCGTTCTTGGCCGACGACGCCACTGGCTGCACCAGCAAAGGACAGCGCAGCTTCCTCGGTTCCGGGGACGACCTCGGGATAAACGCCCAGAATTTCCTTCACGGGTTCAATGAATTCATCGCGGTTTTGCGCATCACGCATTGCAGAGGTTGCGACAAAACGAATCTCTTCGGCTTCCAGATTGTCAATCATTCGCTTGTACTCGCGCACTGCGGTCAGTGTCCGCTCGATCGCCTCGGGAGCCAGTCGTCCCGTACGATCAACGCCCTGCCCGAGGCGCACAATGCGCATCTGACGCGTCAGATCGCTCAGCGCAATGGCATTACCTTTGAGCACGCCATCGGCCACTAGAAGTCGAATTGAGTTTGTTCCACAGTCAATTGCCGCTACCCGCGTCATGATCTCATTCTTTCTTAGTCGTATTGTCAGTCAGCAGGTGCAGGCGGCCGGGTCCCACAGGCCGCGCTCGCGCATCATATCCAGCGCACGATCACCGATCGGATTCACGCCGCGACCGGCAGCCAAGGCGTGTCCAACCAAAGCGTGCAGGCATTTGACGCGGGTTGGCATTCCGCCAGCAGAAACCCCATGAATTTCAGGTACATCAAGTTTCAACTGCGCGCCCAATTCCTCGCGCGCTGCGATGTAGGCCTGATGGGCGTGCTGATAGGCCACACGCAGTTCCTCGTCTTCGGCAAGGTCCTGGTTAAATTCCTCCATCACCTTGGTTGCTTCCAAGGTCGAGCACGCACGGACAGCGCCGGGGCTGGTCAGGTAGAAAGTCGTGGGGAAAGGCGTCCCGTCTTCAAGACGAGGCGCGGTTGCCACAACCGTGGGTTTTCCACACGTGCATCGGGCTGCAATCCCAACAACACCGCGCGGAACACGTCCCAATTGTTCTTCAAGGACCTGAAGATCGGCGTCGCTCGCCGGCGTAATGGCGCTCATCATTCCTCACCTTTCGAATAAACCCGGTTTATTTTACTCGATCGCGAGCACATGACGGCGCAAAGCCCAATGAAAAAAGACACGAAATAGGCCGCTACCTGCACAGTTCATGCGGGATGAAAATGCCCACAATGCGAGGCCGCACACTCAGCGTGAGCGCTGAAGAGGAAGTTAGTTTCCTGACCCCTGTGAGCTTGGAGTTTGCGAGGCGCCACTCCCCTGCTCCGTACCCGCCGTTTCGCTGGGCTGCGGAGCCTCACTGGGAGAGGTCGAAGAATTGCCCCCCGCAGTCTGAGCGGTTTGAATATTGCCCGTTGGGTGATCTGCCTCTTCAACGGTGAGTGAAAGAACTTGGATCCACGGGCGAGCCGGTCCAGCTTCACGCGCAGCAGCAACCTGAGCCTGATCCTGGTAGTCCTTGCCAGGATCGAGAACCGAATACTGAGTTTCTCCGGGTTTAACGTAGCCCAAACGCTCTCGTGCCTGAGAAGCAATGTATTGCGGATTCGACCAAAGTTGAAGTTGCTGACGTTTGGCTTCGTTATCTGCCTGCGTCTGCTGAACCTTGTTTTTGATGGCAGACAGCTCGCGTTCTTGGCTCCACAGCTGCATAAATGAGGGAACCAAAAGAAGGGCAAGCAGCGCACCCAAAAGAAGAAGGCCCAAGATCCTCAGAGAGATTTCGATTCCACCAAAGGACAGGGAGGCCGGACGCTGCGCTGTTGCCGCAGCAAAAGAACGCGTCCGGGCCGTTCTTTCCGCCTTCTTTCCGCCTTGCGGGCGAGGAGAACTCGCTGAAGTTGAGGCTTGTGAGCCCGCCGCAGAAGAACGCAGAGGATTTCGACTTCCTTGCCGAGGCCGACGCTGCGCATCGGGCTCAGAGACACTACGCCGCCTGCGGGCGCCTGGAACGACCGGTCGTCCCTTTCTCGGTTTCTGAGCCATGTCCCTATGGTGCCTTACAACGGGCAGTCGGGTCGACTCTAAAACTCGCGTGGTAACAAATGAGGGGCGGATCGCAAAAAGAAGGGTGGGTGACGATTTCTCGTCACCCACCCTTTTTCACGCTTCTAGGAGCGTGTCAGTGCGTTCTTCTCAGAAGGAAGCGCGGGGGAAGGAGGAACGACCCGCGTACACTGCTGCATCGTCGAGATCCTCTTCAATGCGCAGGAGCTGGTTGTACTTCGCCACGCGCTCGGAACGAGCGGGAGCACCGGTCTTGATCTGGCCGGAGTTGGTGGCAACTGCGAGGTCAGCAATGGTGGTGTCCTCGGTCTCGCCGGAACGGTGAGAGGTCATGGTGCGGTAACCATTGCGGTGTGCCTCTTCCACGGCGTCCAGGGTCTCGGTCAGCGAACCGATCTGGTTCACCTTGACCAGCAGGGCGTTTGCTGCGTGCAGCTCGATGCCCTTGCGCAGACGCTCGGGGTTGGTGACGAAGAGGTCGTCGCCAACGAGCTGGACGCGGTTGCCAATTTCTGCGGTAAGAGCGGTCCATGCGTCCCATTCGTCTTCCGACAACGGGTCTTCGATGGAGACCAGCGGGTAGTCACGGATGAGCTTCTCGTAGTAGGAGACCATGTAGTCGGTCGAACGGCCTTCGCCTTCGAACTGGTACAGGCCATCCTTGAAGAACTCAGAGGAAGCAACGTCCAGTGCGAGTGCAACATCGGTGCCGGGCTTGAAGCCGGCCTTCTCGATGGCCTCGATGATCAGGTCCAGCGCAGCGGCGTTGGAGGAGAGGTTCGGCGCGAAGCCACCCTCGTCGCCCAGGCCGGTGGACAGACCGCGTTCCTTGATGACTGCCTTGAGGGTGTGGTAGACCTCGGCGCCCCAGCGGAGGGCTTCACGGAAGGTCGGGGCACCCAGAGGAGCAATCATGAACTCCTGGATGTCAACGTTGGTGTCCGCGTGAGAACCACCGTTGAGGATGTTCATCATGGGAACGGGGAGGATGTGAGCGTTGGGGCCACCCAGGTAACGGTACAGGGGCAGGCCTGCGGACTCAGCTGCAGCCTTTGCAACAGCAAGGGAGACACCGAGAATTGCATTGGCGCCGAGCTTGCCCTTGTTCGGGGTGCCGTCCAGCTCGATCATGATCTCGTCGATACGGCGCTGATCAGATGCGTCTTCGTCAATGATTTCAGGGGCGATGATCTCGTTCACAGCGTCAACGGCGTCTTGAACGCCCTTACCCTGGTAACGGCCCTTGTCGCCATCACGACGCTCAACGGCCTCGAATGCACCGGTGGATGCACCAGAGGGAACTGCTGCGCGCTCAAAGGTGCCGTCTTCAAGGACGACCTCAACCTCGACGGTGGGGTTACCGCGGGAATCAAGGATCTCGCGAGCTCCGATTGCTTCAATGCTTGCCACGTTAATTCTCCAATCGATTAACTACGTGACTACTGTCGTGTCTAACGCTAGTACATTCGGCGCTCAAGCAGAACTGCTACACCCATGCACCACTGCATATTCATGACGGCATTCGTGCGTTATTTGGCGAAAATTAGACATAGGTCCCCATAAATGCCGTATCGCCCACCCTCTCGGGTGGGCGATACATCACATTTAGACGATCGATCAGTCTTGGTCGAGCTACTGCTGCGCTCCACTATTGGCGCGGATAACATCACCAAAAACACCTTGAGTTAGCGAACCGCTTTGTGCATCCAAGGTGCCGTACCGGGGATTGATTTCAACCTTGGTTGTTTGAATCGTATTCGCCAATTCCGCATTCACCTGGGCCAATTGCTGTTGAGACATCCCGGAGGAACGCAGCTTCTGCTGGGCGATCGAGTTCTTAATGATGGTCTTCAGCAATGAGCTGGGATTCGTAATGGGCGTGCTCTTCCCACCACGCTGAACAACTTCTTGTCCCATTTCAGCAAGGCTGTCAGTGATTTCCTGGTCAGAGACCGTGATGCCGTTCTTCTCGGCAAGTTTGCCGATGGCCAGGTTCTGGTTCAGAGTCGGAAGCAACTGTGAGGCATCAACATCTTGACCAAGCAGCCCACTGAGCTGCTGGCTGGTCAAGCTCACATCGGCTTCACTGATACGCGTATCTCCAACGATTGCGGCAGTTCCCGGGTGAGCAGAGCAAGCTCCGAGTCCCAAACCACACACGGCAAGAAGGATCGCGGCCTTTGATGCGCGCGCACGTGAAACCATGAAAATATCCTCCGGTTCATTCACTTCGTAGTCAGTGTCAGTGTAGCGCTCTCATCAGCGCGTTGACGCCACGGTCGGATTGAGAACCTTTGTCAGAAGGTTCTCAATCCATTCAAGCAAGGCATGATCGGTCAAAGGCACTCCCCCGACCCGCGCCGTCATGGGGAGCGGAACCAAAAGTTGGCGAACCGCAGCCTTAACAACACAACCGGGGTACAAACGCTTCAGACGAAGCGCCTGAGATTCCTTCAACTCGATCGGGTGAATACGCAGGTACTTGCCCTGCGTAGCGACTTCGTCGATTCCGATTTGCCGAAGAAGAGCACGCAGACGCGCAATTTCGAAAAGCAAGTCCACCTGAGGCGGAATGGGACCATAGCGGTCTGTAATTTCGTCGCGCAGATCCTTTTCCTGCTCGCTGTTTTCCACCGCGGCGATCTTTCCGTAAACCTCCAAGCGCAAGCGTTCTGCGGAAATATAGCTTTCGGGAATATGCGCATCAACGGTCACGTCTAGGCGCAGATCCTTCTTCTCTTCCTTACGCTGACCCTTGAATGCCGCAACCGCATCGGCAACCATCCGCACGTAAAGGTCAAAGCCCACACCTTCAATGTGCCCCGACTGTGCACCGCCCAGAAGGTTACCGGCGCCTCGGATCTCAAGATCACGCTGCGCAACGGCAAGACCCGCCCCCAGATCAGCGTTCTGGGCAATCGTCTGCAACCTCTCATGAGCGGTTTCTGAAAGCGGGCGATCCGAGGGATAGAAGAAGTAGGCATAGGCGCGCTCGCGGCCTCGGCCCACACGCCCACGCAACTGGTGCAATTGGGACAGACCAAAGGTATCCGCACGGTCAACGATCAACGTATTTGCATTGGAAATATCCAGACCGGTTTCCACGATGGTCGTGCACACCAGCACGTCAAAATCGTGGTTCCAGAAATCAACGATGACGCTTTCCAATTGATGTTCGTTGAGCTTTCCGTGGGCCACTCTAATTCGCGCTTCGGGAACAAGTTCTTGAATATGTGCTGCAACCGAAGAAATCGAATCCACTCGGTTGTGGACGTAGAACACCTGCCCATCTCGCAGGAGCTCTCGGCGAATCGCTGCGCTGACCTGCGCATCGGTGTGGGCACCCACAAAGGTAAGGACGGGCTGTCGTTCTTCGGGAGGAGTCTGAAGAATCGACATTTCACGAATACCCGAAACCGCCATCTCCAAAGTTCTGGGAATAGGCGTTGCCGACATCGAGAGAACATCGACATCCGCGCGCAGAGCTTTGAGCGTCTCCTTGTGTTCAACACCAAAACGCTGTTCCTCATCAATGATGACCAAGCCTAAGTCCTTGAAGGCAATGGCACCGCTGAGCAGCGAGTGGGTACCAATCACCAGGTCCACTCCTCCCGAGGCCAAGCCTTCCTTGACTTTCTCTGCTTCCTTCGGCGTTGAGAAGCGCGAGAGGGTGCCGATCGTCACTGGGAATCCCGCGTAACGCTCCGCAAAGGTTTCCGCGTGCTGTTGAACCAGAAGGGTCGTTGGAACCAACAGTGCGACCTGCTTGCCATCTTGAATTGCCTTAAAAGCCGCGCGCACGGCAATTTCGGTCTTTCCGTAGCCGACATCGCCCGTCAGCAGACGGTCCATGGGCATCGGCTTTTCCATATCCGCCTTGACTTCATCGATGGTCACCAGCTGATCGGGAGTCTCGACGTAGGGGAAGGAATCTTCCAATTCACGTTGCCAGGGTGTATCTGGGCCGAAGGCATGACCCTTTGTTGCCTGGCGGACGGCGTAGAGGCGGATGAGCTCTTGCGCGATTTCCTTAACGGCTTTGCGCGCCTTAGCTTTTGTTTTTTCCCAGTCGGCACCGCCCATCTTGGTCAGTGCGGGCTGATCAGACCCGGTGTATTTCGAGATCTGATCCAAGCTATCTGTGGGGATGAAGAGGCGGTCTCCGGGCTGTCCTCGTTTCGACGGCGCATATTCCAAGACCAGGTAGTCCCTGGTCACCTGACCATCACCGCGTCCAACGGTGCGGGACACCAATTCAATGAAGCGTCCAATGCCGTGCTGGTCGTGGACGATATAGTCCCCCGGATGCAGGCTGAGCGGATCAACGCCCTTGCGTCGCCTCGAGGGCATCTTGCGCATATCGCGAGTCGTCGCTCCAACCCGCCCAGAAAGATCCGACTCAGAGATAATCGCCAGTTTCAGATCCGGTGCGACAAAACCCTTTGTACGGGGAGCCGCCACAACATCAAGAACCGATGAATCTTGCGTGGGGTCGATTTCTTGAACAATGCGGCTTCCGATTCCCGCATCGGTTGCAATCGAATACAGGCGCCGTGCAGGGCCCTCACCTTCTGCAGCAAGGATGAGCGTCCATCCGTTGCGAATCAGCGTTCGAATATCCTCAAGTGCGCGCGTATAGTCCCCTCGGTAGGGGCGAACATCGCGCGCGCCAAGCGCCACCAAAGTGTCCGACACAATGACCGAGTGCGCTTCCTTTTTGAGCAGCGCCCCCGATGCGACATCATTTCCCACCTCATCCCCGAGGCAGTGGGAATTCTTTGCCATGGCCTCGGCAAGTTCAGCCGGGGGAAGCGCCGTCAGCTCCCACCACGGGCGCCCCTGCGCTCCCCAAATCTCCTCGAGAGGGATGAAGGAGGCATCGCCCGCCTCGAGAGGGACCGCTCCCCCACCTGCGGCCTGTGACCATGCAGCAGAGAGAAATTCTTCGGTTGTCGCAACCAAGTCCGTGCCGCGAGCGCGAATACGTTCGGGATCGATGGCGACAAAGAGTCCGCCCGCGGGGATCAGGTCAAGGAAGGAATCCATTCCGCCGACAAGGATCGGTGCTAGGGATTCGAGGCCGGGAGCGGCAATTCCTTGAGAGGCAAGCTCGAGAATCTCTGCGGCGCCGGGCAGACGATCCATCTCACCGCGGGCCTTTGCACGAACCTGCGGGGTCAGCAGTAATTCGCGGCAGGCAACAGCCCATACACCCGAATCAACAACTCCCAATGTTCGCTGATCTGACAGTGAGAAGGCGCGGATTTCATCGACCTCATCCCCCCACAATTCGATACGCAGAGGATGTGCTTCCTGGGGCGGGAAAACATCAAGAATGCCACCACGAACCGAGAATTGTCCGCGCTGCTCAACCATATCGACACGCGTATACCCCAGGTTTTCAAGCTCCCTGGCAAGGTTGGGTAGATCGACAATATCTCCGGCTTTAACACGTACGGGAGCACGATCCGCAATCCCGTGAATGATGGGCTGCATCAGCGCGCGAACTGGGATGACGACAACACTCAGTGCCCCGGCATGCTCGTCTCCCGATTGCGGGTGGATCAGACGACGTAGGACAGCAATCCTTTGCGCCATGGTGTCAACCTGCGGCGACAGGCGCTCGTGAGGCAGCGTTTCCCATGAGGGGAAAACCTCGACATCGTCAACCCATGCACGCAAAGCGCTTGCGGTTTCTTCTGCTTCACGTCCCGTAGGAACAATGACGTAAATTGTCTGATCCCGGCGTTGAGCCATTGACGCGATCAGAGGAATGCGAGCACCCGCAGGCGCAACGACGCATCCTGATTCACCGTGATTGATGGATTCAAGGACGCAATGAAGCGCCTCATCCTGGGCAAAGACGGGAAGAAGAGCAGAAAACTGTGGCACTTAGGCTCCCTGACGCGTGTGCAGGCGCTGCTGCGCCTCACTGAAACTGGTGGTCACAATATCTTCGACAACATCGGCAGCCTGGGCGATGGTGACAGCTAGGTCTTCAAGCTCGCTGCCATTCATCCGAGCTAAGACGTAGTCAGCTGGATTCATGCGTCCCGGCGGACGTCCAATACCGATACGTAGACGGTTGTAGTCTTTTGTCCCCAGTACCTGGGAGATCGACTTCAAGCCGTTGTGCCCGCCTTCGCCACCACCGGTCTTCAAGCGCAATGAGCCAGCCGGAAGGTCCAAATCATCGTGGACGACCAAAAGATGCAAGGGATCAACATTCATAAACTTTGCAAGGCGACCAATGGGCCCGCCGGAGGTGTTCATGTAGGAATCGCTGGTTGCCACAATAACGCGGGGCCCAGGGATCCCTCCGGGAAGCATCCCCAGCCGAATATCCGCGCAGTGGGTTCCCGAGCGGTGCGAACTGAGCTGCACTCCCGCATTGTGGGCAAGAAGATCGATGAGCATATGGCCGACGTTGTGACGCGTATTGGCGTACTGCGCGCCAGGGTTACCCAGGCCGACAACCATCCAGGGATCCGTTGAAGTCATAGAACGATTGTGCCACCCCCTTCCTGCATCTGCGTCCAGGAAAGAGGTGGCACACCTCGCTCATCCGTCAATTGCGTGGCATCAGAGTTTGCCGGCCGGCGCAGAAGGTACAGCGACAATGAATGCCGGTGCATCCAATCCGCGTTCGCTATAAGCCTGTGCGACCGCCTGCGCGGTTTCCTCTAGGCGCTCGCGGTCAACAAGCGCAATTGCGCTTCCACCAAAGCCACCACCGGTCATCCGCGCTCCATAAGCTCCCGCTGCTCGCGCGGCGTCAACGGCAACATCGAGCTCGAGGCACGACACTTCGTAATCATCGCGCAGCGAGTCATGTGAATCATTCATGAGAGCGCCCACGACTTTAAGGCGATCCCCCTCAAGCGGCCCCTCCTGCAGGAGCTCAATAAGGGCACGGGTGCGCGCAATTTCAGAAACAACATGACGCATACGCTTGACCAAGCGCTCATCACTCAAAGCCTGAGTGGCGGCCTCAAGATCCTCGACGTCAACAAGCTGATCAACGCCCAACTGGAGTGCGGCCTCTTCACAATCGGCACGACGCTGACCATACTGCCCGTCTGCGAGCGAATGAGCAGCACGGGTATCAATGACCAGTAAAGCAAGCCCTTGCGATTCCAGATCGAAAGGAATGTGCTCAACGCTCATATCTCGACAATCCAGTGCCAGCGCGTGTCCACTGAGGCAGCGCAGTGAAGCAGTCTGGTCCAGGCCGCCGGTGTTCGCGCCTGCGATCTGATTTTCTGCCATGCGAGCACACTCGACAAGGATTGCTCGACCCTTATCGTTCGGCGCACTCAGCGGGCCCGCCAACCCCAGCCCATCGGCCTCGTCAATCGCGACAGCCATCGCGCACTCGAGTGCAGCCGAAGATGAAAGCCCACCACCGCGGGGCACGCAGGAGTAGAGCGCGGCGTCAAAACCACGAAGGGGGCCATACCCCGACTTTTCGAGGGCCCAAGCAACGCCAGAAAGATATGCGGCCCAGCCATTTACTTCACCCTCGCAGCCGCGCGGAGCAATGAGGTCGAGGTCTAACTCATCCACGGCCTCGCGAGTCTGGGGCGACACCAGGCGCAGCAAACGGTCTTCGCGAGGGGCATAGGCAATGAACGCCCGATGCGGCAGTGCGATTGGCAGACAGGGACCACCGTTGTAGTCGACGTGCTCGCCAATAACGTTGACACGTCCAGGGGCAGACCAGACATCTTGGGGCTGGTAGCCAAAAGTTTCTTCAAAGAGTTGAGCAGCTAGTTCGCGTCCTTCTTCGGCGCTTAAAGCCGCTGACCATGACAGTTCCACGTGCACACTTCCTTGGGTGTTTCAAACTCGTACGCTACCGACAATCCTAGCCTATTCAGGCAGTTCTCTACGCAACGATCTTTGCCAGCTCAATGTGCCCCGAAGCCCCACGTCCATGTACCATGAGCAGGTTCCTATTCCCCATTTCAGGTAGTTCAATGTATCTTCCACAGCGCTTACCGGGCCAAGAATGGCTGGGCGTTGTTGTTGCCCTGCCTGAACCATGGGTGAGCGTTCTTACCGATATCCGCGTGAGCCTTGGGGATGATCAGGGCACGAAGGTGCCCGCGCACATCACAATTTTGCCGCCCACCACAGTGGATACGGAACGGCGCGAAGAAGTGATTGAGCACCTTCGCAGCGTCGCGCAGCGCTACACGCCTTTCCGCGTCACTCTGGGAGATACCGGCACTTTCCGCCCCGTTTCTCCCGTCGTTTACCTTTCCCTTGCCGAGGGCGAGCGCGAGTGCACGATGTTGGCCGAAGATATTCGCTCGGGTCCCTTGGATGCACCTGTACGCTTCCCCTATCACGCTCACGTCACCTTGGCGCAGGGCGTCCCCGACGCGGTCCTTGATCGCGCAATGAGTTTGGGTCCCTGCGACGAGGCCTCGTGGATGGTTCCCGGATTCCGCTTAGATCGCGTGGATGAGAACGGCGTTTACTCTTCCATGGCCCTCTTTGATTTCGAGAGCGCCTGAGTACTTAGAGTTCGTAGCTCACCGACAGCGGGGCGTGGTCGCTCCACCGTTCCTCGTACGAGGCCGCACGGCCAATTGAGAAAGACTGGGCCTTTGCAGCCAGCGCGGGTGTTGCGAACTGATAATCGATACGCCAACCGGTGTCATTGGTAAATGCCTGACCGCGCTGGGACCACCATGTGTAAGGTCCCTGAACATCTCCAGCAAGATCACGCATGACATCATGCCACCCCGCATCAAGCCACTGATCCAGGAATGCAATTTCCTCATCGAGCACGCCCGCACGCTTATTGTGGTTCGACGTCCAATTCTTAATATCGGACCTGGTGCGAACGATATTGAAATCTCCGGCCACAACGGTTCCTAAGATGTCCGTAGAGCCTGCTTCGGCCTCGGAAAGGAGCTCCCCCATGCGCTGACCAATGCGCGGAAGGTGAGCCATCTTCGCGTCCTGCTTGGGGGTGTCTTTTTCACCCGAGTGGAAGTATGCCGAAACAACGCGGACGCTCCCCGCCTTGGTTTCAACCACCGCTTCTAGCCAGCGTCCCGAATCAACATCGGTTTCCTGATCATCAAGGGAAAGGCGCGGTTCTGCGCTGATATGAGCGCTATCCTTGCGCACTGCAACTGCAACGCCAGCACGTCCCTTGATTCGACAGGGAAGAATGATGCTGTCCCACGAATCGCCCAGCAGTTCAGTGGCGATTTCTTCATCCGCACGGACTTCTTGGAGAAGAAGAACATCACAGGGGTTGGCATCGAGCCATTCCATCATGCCCTTGCGGTGTGCGGCGCGGATTCCGTTGACATTAACGCTGGTAACAGTGAAAGCCATGGGCTTCAGTGTACTTGCTTACGAATCAGCGGGCTGAGAAAGCGTTCTTTACCTTCAGTGAAATCGCGCTCTATCAACTGCAGTATCAGACGTTGACGAACTAGTTTTATGGAAATAGACCTTCCATCCAAGGAGTGCCATCCGCACTGTAGTCATGCACGAACGCCGCTTGAGCAGGCTGCCGAAGGATATGCCGCAATGGACGAGCGCCGCGCAACAAAGGTGATGTTGGAACTCTAATCATCAGCTTCATCAACTCTCAGTGCCCTGTCTTCAATGAAGATAGGGCGCTATACTTGCTTTATGCGTTCTTCACTCACTCCTTCTCCCAGAGATGAACATGTGACGGCTCCGTGTGTGCCCGGCGTGAAGGAAGATCCCTGTGCAGAGTCACTGAACACCATCGAAGAACGTCCTGAGTCCACAACGCATTCCCATGCTCACGACCATTCGCACGGACATGCTGCTTCTCGTCAAAGGCTTGCGATTGCGCTGGCAATTTCAGCGACGGTTTTCATCGCAGAACTTGTTGCCGCTTTCTTCACGTCGTCTTTGTCTCTTGCAGCCGATGCCGGGCATATGGCGGTTGATTCTGCGGGACTGGTCATCGCTTTTATCGCGGCAACGCTTGCTTTGCGTCCCCGCGATAACCGAAGGACATGGGGATGGGCGCGTTCAGAAGTTCTTGCCGCAGCCTTCCAAGCGGGCATGTTGGTCATCATCAGTCTTTTAGTTGCGATTGAAGGCATTCAACGCCTGCTATCCCCCGTCGAGGTTCATGCAGCACCCATGCTGTGGGTTGGAATTCTGGGTTTGGCAGCAAACGCACTCTCACTATTGGTACTGATCGGTGGACACCAGGCATCGCTTAATATCCGCGCTGCCGTTCTTGAGGTGGCCAATGATGCCTTGGGATCGTTGGCAGTCATCATTGCTGCAATCGTTGAATTGATCGGTGGATGGAATCGCGCAGATGCCGTGGCATCGATGTTCATCGCGCTCTTAATGGCTCCGCGCGCATGCATGTTGTTGCTTCGAACCTTGCGGATTTTGATGGAGGAAGTCCCCGAGGAAATCGACCTTGCTCAGGTCCGCCAGCACATGCTCTCGATTCCCTTGGTCAAGGACGTTCACGATCTTCACGTGAGTTCGGTGGCTTCAAACCTGGTCACCGTCACCGCGCATATTGAGGTTGCCGAGGCCGTCACTGCCAATCAGCGAGACCAGATCATTCACTCTCTGAACGAGTGCGCAATGCACCATTTCCCCGTTGAAATTGCCCATTCAACCTTCCAGGTCGAATCAATCTCCCACGCAAAACACGAGCATCTTCAGCACTAAAACCTTTTTCGGCTCCGCGCCCTCCACTTCTCCCAAGCTGCACAGGGATAGACCCACACACGGCACCCTCAACGAAGGTGATGTGCTCATAGAGCGCAATGAGCTGTCCCAAGACTGAAGGGGTCAGCGCGGGCGCCATAATCGAGGTCGTGGGACGGTTGCCGGTGAACACGCGGGCGGAGACGATGACCGGGTGCGTGAAGGCTTCACCAAAGCGAGCGGAACACCTTTCGTCGGCGGGCACGTCCGCGCATGCAAGGCCCGAGACCCCTGCATCAACCACCAAAATCCTCATGACACCACGCTAGCGTCACCCAGCAACACTGCGGCGCTGATCAGCTCGAATCTTGGGGTGCACGTGCTCCGACGAAGACGTTCACGATCCTGTTTCTCGCGTGCCCTTGACAGTGACGTAGGGTCACAGTGTTCGATGGGTTCCATGAGAGTCAAAGAGATGGCTGACCTCGCGGGTACAACGACGCGGACGGTGCGCTACTACCACCGCGTGGGGCTTCTGCCTGTGCCCCCGGTCGTCGCGGGGCACCGCGACTATGGAATCAAGCACCTGGCACGCCTGCTGCGTATCCGTTGGCTTGCTGAGTCCGGCATCCCGCTGGGGAAGATCCCCCAGATACTCCCCGAACGACCCGATCAGCCGATAGACGCCATCGAGGCCGATCTGCTGGCGACTCGAGCCCAGATTGAAGCCCGCATGGCGGTCCTGCGTGACCAGTGCGAGCGGATAGACCGACTCGTTGCCAGAGTACGCTCGGGCGAGGTACTTTCGCCGCTCCCGGTCGTCCTCGAACATTTCTACAATCGCATCGAGGTCCTTATTGAGGACCCAGCAACACTATCCATCGTGCACACGGACCGGCGCATCATCTTGACCCTGGCGCTGTCGGGATTCATTCCATCCTCGCTGGGTCCTCTCATTGACGGACTCAACGACGAGGACCACCGAGCGGTGGCCAGCATGCTCACTACGTTCGCTAAGCTCGACCGCAACCGCTACCCCGATGCTTATGACGACGAGGAGAGGAAGCGCGTCATCAAGGAACTTGAAGAAACCGCGTGGGCAGTCCTCGAGCGCAACAGGTCGACAGCCCTCAGAGTGCTGCAAAACCTGCCCAGCGGCGGACCCGGGCACCTCCTATGGAAGCAGGTGGCCCGCCTGTCCAAGATCGGCTATCCCGAGCCGAACCAGAGACAAGTCATCAAGCTCTTGCTTCGTCGCGTTCGCGAGGACCCAGAGTTTGGTCTGGTACTTGAAGAGAAAACAGGAAAGGACTGGGACCTTGTCTAATCTCATCGAGGCCGAGGGCCTCATCAAGAGCTTCGGGAAGGTCAAGGCGCTGGACGGCCTCGACCTGGGGGTCGGGAAGGGCCAGATCCACGGCTTCCTGGGCCCCAACGGCGCGGGGAAGTCCACGACGATCCGCGTGCTGCTGGGCATGTACCACACCGACGGCGGCCGTGCCCGGGTCATGGGGATGGACCCCACCCGCGCTGCCTCCCACATTATCCGTCGCCTCGCCTACGTGCCCGGATCGGTGAGCCTGTGGCCCAGTCTCACGGGCGGGCAGGTGCTCGACACCCTGGCGGGCCTACGCGGCTCGCGCGACCGCGCCCGCGAGGAGCAGCTCACCGAGCGCTTCAACCTGGACCTCACCAAGAAAGTGCGGACCTACTCCAAGGGCAACGCGCAGAAGGTGGCACTCGTGGCCGCCCTGTCCGCGCCCGTGGACCTGCTCATCCTCGATGAGCCGACATCGGGACTTGACCCTCTCATGGAGCGCGTCTTCACGGACGCGGTCCGCGAGGCCGCCGATGGGGGCGCCCCCGTCCTGCTG
>UWSI01000031.1 GCA_900541895.1 uncultured Actinomyces sp.
AATAAGGCGTGAATACTACGAGTGCACCGCCCCGCGCGGCCAGCGTGAGGCGGCCGATGGGGGAATCGTAGGTGGCGAGTGCCGGATCAGAACTGCTCGGGGTGATCTCGATAGGCATACGCCCACACTGTCACGGCGACAGTCACAGCGCGAGTCCACGCATCACGGACAGCGTCCAGTTCTGCGCCCTCGAAGCCCTCCGCCAGGAGACGGTGCCCGACCTCCACAGTCGGAGCGATAAAAGCGAGCACGTAGTGTAGTGGCACGAATGGTGTCGAGTCCGCCCCATCCGTCGCGTTCTTCGCCGCAGACATGTGCCGTGCTCCGATCAGGTACTGGTAGTCCAACCACGCCTGGTCACGCTCGCGCGTGCACATGTCGATGATCCACTGGGCGAAGCGCGGCTTTGACGCCTGCGCGTACTCGGGGTTTGGCTGCCCGTCCGGGTGCGCGGAATGTGCTGCCAGATACGTCTTTTGAGCCAGAATTCCGCGCCACGTGTCGACCATTTCCATAGCGTGTGGCGCCAGGATGGGTTCTGCTCGTGAGAGCAGCTCTGCGTCACCGGGCTGGACGTGTGCGGCGGCCTCGATCTGGCGTAGATCCTCGAGTGTGAGCGGGGATGTGGGGACGGCATCGGTGCCGTAGGTGTACCCCGACGAGTGGTCGTAAGCGGTCATGAGAACCTCCTTGAATCGACGCGTCGATTGTAGCACGTGCTCTGATCGTGTGGGTCTGTTTGACATTCGGGGATGGTGTCGAGGCCATGCGGGCGGGGCGTGGTACGCCGCGCGAGTTCGCGGCGCGCGTAGCCGCTGTGGTGAGATGGCAACGACGCTGGTGGGGTTGCTCGCGATACGCATAGGTTCAGACTGTCATAGTGATGACGAACGTGCACACTTCGGACATGTGAACGCCTCACCCGTAAACTATATGTATGGAACCGTTGATGATCGCGCTGCTGGGGATGCTCATTATTGTTGCCACGCAGTTTATTGCCCCCAAAGTTGGCGTCGCATCACCACTGATCCTGCTCGGCGTTGGGCTTGCGATCGGCTTCCTCCCGCAGGTTGGGGCCATCGAAATCGCGCCGCACATCATCTTGGAAATTATTCTTCCGCCCCTGCTATTTTCAGCGGCTGTGCGTATGCCAACGATGGATTTCCGCCGAGAAATGCAAGCCGTGGCAATGCTTGCTATTCCGTTGGTGTTTATCTCCTCATTCGCCATTGGTTTCCTCATCAACTGGATGGTTCCGCAGATTTCACTGGCGTGGGGCGTGGCGCTGGGAGCTGTTTTATCTCCCACCGACGCGGTCGCCGTCACCATTGCCAAGCGCAGCGGCGTCTCGCACCGCATCATTACAGTGCTTGAAGGCGAAGGTCTTTTCAATGACGCCACTTCACTGGTGCTTCTCGCTGCGGCGATGAACGCTGGGCTTGCCGCCGATAACGGTGCCCTCAATCCCGCACTGCTCACGGGTCGTGTCCTCGTTGCCCTTGGCATCGCCATTGTGGTCGGCTTAATCGTCGGTGAAGTGGGGGTTCGGATTCGTTCGATCATCAAAGATCCGTCGACGGATACGGTCTTTTCCTTTGCAATGCCTTTCATTGCTTCGATCCCCGCCGAGCATGTGGGTGGCTCGGGATTGGTTGCCGCGGTCGTTGCCGGTCTTGTTGTTTCCGGCCGTCGCGCAGGCATGATTTCCGCGCCAAATAGGCGTTTTTCGCAGCAAAATTGGTCAACCATGACTCTCATGCTTGAGAGTGGGATTTTCCTTGCAATGGGGTTGCAGGCATTTGGCATCATTGAAGAGGCCGATGGAGATGGCGGCGGATTGGCACGAGCCGCCGTGATTGCCGTCATTGCGGGCAGTCTCATTATGCTGATCCGTGCACTCTTCATCGCACTCATGCTTACTTGGCTTGACCACCGCAGCAAGCACCGTAAGAGGCGCTACGAGGCCGAGGCTGGGCGCCTCGAAGCCTTCGAGCAGCGAATGGCACAGGCCTGCACCGTGGACAGCGAGGTTCTGGCATGCCGAAACCTCAGTGAAGAACAGTGGATCAAAACCATGGCCCGCTGGCGGCGCCGCCTCAAAATTGCCGAGCGGCAACACGCAGTGCGCCGATCCGACATCGATTACTTTGAAAAAGAGCCGCTTGGGCCGCGTGAAGCCAGTGTCATTATCTGGTCCGGAATGCGCGGAGCCATCACTCTTGCGGCGGCACAAACGATTTCCGCCGCAGCGCCCATGCGTTCCTTCCTTCTGACGATCGCCCTCTTCATCGCATCTGGTGCGCTGGTTATTCAAGGGCTTTCGCTGCCGTGGCTGATCCGCTTGATCAAGCCCAAGATGGCCTCTACCGATATCAGTGAAGAAGAACGCGAAGAACTTCGACAGGTCATGAGTTCCGCACTCGTGGATACGGCTCTGGCCCAGGCAATCAAGGAAGTTGACGCTCAGACACTTTTGTCTGCTGGAGTCTCGCGAACACTGTCCCGTCTGGGCAATGTTGTCGACCTGCAATCTGCTCCTTCTTTGGGGAGTTCGAGCGAGCCTCTCCCTGACACCGACGGGGAAAACGAAGCCACTCCCGTGGAAATGAGCGAAGAGGAAGTTGAACGTTCCTTCACGCGTGAGCAGATTCGCGAGCTGGCACTTGAAGCGATTCACGCTCAGCGTGATGCTCTTCTTCAGGCTCGTGATGAGGGGATCTTCTCTTCATCAGCCCTAGAAGGAGCTCTTGCTCGACTTGATAACGAGGAGATTCTTCTGGTCTCGGGGCAATCGAATTCCCACTGATTCGGGGTTTTTAGCCGTCAACCAGGGGAATCTCCGATGCCGCTCCCGCAGCCATTTTGTTAGTCTTAAAAAGTTCAGCAATTAACGGTGGAAGGAATCTCAGTGCTTGAGCTGCGCAACATCGTCAAGATCTACGAAACTGCAAACCTGCGCCAGGTCGCACTCAATGACGTTTCGGTTGCCTTCCGCGATAGTGAATTCGTCGCGGTACTGGGCCAGTCGGGTTCGGGTAAAACGACAATGCTCAACGTTGTTGGTGGCCTGGACCATTTCCAAAGCGGTGACCTGGTCATCGATGGAATCTCAACGAAGGACTACAAAGCACGCGATTGGGATGCTTACCGCAACAACCGCATCGGATTTGTTTTCCAGTCCTACAACCTGATCCCGCACCAGACCATCTTGTCCAACGTTGAGTTGGCACTGACCCTCTCTGGCGTCTCCCGAGGCGAACGCCGCAAGCGTGCGATGGAAGCCTTGGAACGCGTCGGACTGGCCGAGCACGTGGGGAAGAAGCCCTCGCAGCTTTCCGGCGGTCAGATGCAGCGCGTCGCCATCGCGCGCGCTCTGATCAACGATCCTGAAATTCTCTTGGCTGACGAACCTACCGGTGCTCTTGACTCCAAGACCAGCGTCCAGGTCATGGACCTTCTGCGAGACGTCGCTCAGGACCGTTTGGTCATCATGGTGACCCACAACCCGGAGCTTGCGTACCAATACGCAACCCGCATTGTCGAGCTCGCGGATGGTGAAGTGATCGCCGATTCGCGTCCTTTCGTCCCGGGTACTGAAGAAGTTCGCGAGGCCAAGCCGGTGCGCCGTACCTCAATGGGATTCCTGACCGCGCTTTCCCTGTCCTTTAATAACTTGATGACGAAAAAGGGCCGTACCCTGATGACCTCTTTCGCGGGGTCTATCGGAATCATTGGTATCGCGGCAATTTTGGCCCTTGCGAACGGCACGAATGCTTACATCGCCCAAACAGAAGAAGAGACCCTGGGCGCCTACCCGCTGACCATTCAAAAGACTGGGATGGACATGTCCAGTGCCCTGTCTGCACAAGTGGAAGCCGCTAGCAGTGAGAAGCCGAGCGATGGCAAAGTTGGGGTCTCCAAACTGAGGACTCTTGCAGACAATATTCGTGATGCGAAGACGAATGACTTGGCCTCTCTGAAGGCTTTCCTTGACGGAAATGGTGGGAATGTCAACTCTTTCGTCAACGCTATCGAATATGACTACGATGTGACGCCACAGATATTCCAGGCAGATACCTCAAAGGACAATATTCAGGTCAGCCCTGACCAAGCGATGAGTCGAATGGAAACGGGCTTCCGTGGAAGTCCTATGTCCTCGATGGTGGCCACCAACGCCTTCTACCAAATGCCTCAGGCATCCTCGCTTTACACCTCCTCCTACGATGTTCTTGCCGGCCACTGGCCAACTTCCGCATCTGAAGTCGTTCTTGTCATTGATGAAGACGGCAATATGTCAAACCTGATGGAATATGTCCTGGGTCTGAAAGACCACAAGGAATTTGACGAACTGATGCGTCAGTACTACTCGGGGACCATTGGCGAGAAGAACTCTGCCACCCCGAGTCCTTCACCTTCGGCGAGCGACGCCCCCGCGGCCTCGTACGATTACGACAAGATTTTGGGGATTAAGTACAAGCGCATCAACGCAGCGGCAAAGTACACGTGGGACGACAAGTACAAGGTCTGGTCGGATCACTCCTCGGATAAAGAATTCATGAAGAAGCTAATCGACGAAGGGCAAGAACTTCGTATTAGTGCAATTGTGAAGCCGAATTCCTCGCATGGGGGAGCGCTGCGCCAAGGCATCGCATACAGCCCTGAGCTGACTCGCCAGATTATTCGCGAGGCCGAGGATAGCCAGATTGTTAAGGATCAGCGGGCGAACCCGAAGACCGATGTGTTTACGGGTAAGACCTTCCAAGAGCTTGCAGATTCTTCGAAAGATCGTTCCAGTGGCTTTGACATGTCGAGCTTGTTCACTGTTGATCAAAACAAGCTGTCTGCGGCGTTTTCTATTGATCCTTCCGCCATGCAGATGGATCTATCCTCTCTGAACTTTAGTGGAATGGATCTATCCGGCCTTGACTTTTCAAACCTTGATCTGTCGGGGATGGACCTGTCGAATATTGATCTTTCGAAGCTCGTTCCCGCTGATGGTTCGGCCGTGCAGATCGATCCCTCCAAGCTCAACCTGGGCGAACTGAGCAAGAGCGTTCCGCAGCTGCAAAACGTTGATTTTCCCGCGATTATCCGTAAGACGCTGGCGGATGGTGCGGTAAAGGATACCGCCGGAACATACTTGAGCTCTCAGGCCAGTCAGATCCTTCAGGGCTTCCAGGAGTACGCGCAAAACCAGATTGCTGCGGGTGGTTCCACGGACTTTGCCACGCTGGTTTCTGACTACTTCTCGCAGCCCTCAGTAATTCAACAGATCAACACTGCCGTCTCTTCTGATCAGGTTGTTGATCGTCAGAAACTGATGACAAACCTGCAGGCAGCGCTTGGGAATGACCCGGCGCTTGCCTCGGTCGCCTCTCAGGTATCGACAGAACTTGCACACCAGATTTCAGCGCAGATCGCCGCACAGCTTGGTGGCAATCTCATCCGCGGGGTCTCAGCTGCGATCGGTCAGGTTCTTCAAGAGACCATGGCGAACGCCATGACTCAGATGATGACTCAGCTATCTCACACAATTGGCCAGCAGATCAGCGCGACAATGAGCCAATTTGCAGCGAATATGAGCAGCGCCTTCCATTTTGATCCCGAGGCGATGGCATCGGCCTTCTCGTCGAATCTTGATGAGAAGTCCCTTGCCGCGTTGATGGCAACGATGTTCTCAACGAACGTCCCCACGCTTGAAACGAACCTGCGCGATCTGGGATGGGCTGACCTGAAGTCACCGAGCAGCATCTCGATCTACCCGAAGTCCTTCAAGGACAAGGACTCCGTTAAAGCTGTGCTCGACCAGTACAACGCAGACAAGGAAAGTGCGGGTAAGACCGACCAGGTCATTACCTACACCGATGTTATGGGCGTACTCATGAGTTCGGTAACGAAGATCGTCAATGTGATTTCGTGGCTACTCATCGCCTTCGTGTCGATTTCGCTGGTCGTGTCCTCAATCATGATTGCGATCATCACCTACATTTCAGTTCTTGAACGCAAGAAGGAAATCGGTATTCTCCGCTCGATCGGTGCCTCAAAGGGCAATGTTTCTGCGGTCTTCAACGCGGAAACATTCATCGAAGGACTGATCGCAGGCATCATCGGTGTTGGTGTGACCTACGGGATCTGTGGCCTGGTCAATGCAATTGCCGAGCAGGGGTTCCAGGTGAAGAACATTGCCCAGCTTTCCCCGCTGACAGCCGCGGTATTGGTCGCGATTTCGGTTGGCTTGACCGTGGTTGCTGGTTTGATTCCGGCTTCGCGAGTTTCTCGCCAAGATCCAGTTGAGGCGCTTCGTTCAGAGTAGCTGCGACTTCGACGGGCGTAAGCCTGCGTTACCCTGAAGGTATGCAGCGTTTCTGGAAGATGATCCAGATGCGTACCTGAGGAGGAAAAATGCCAACGCCTAATACCCTGGCAACGACGGATAGTGTCGCTGTCCTGCTTGCAACCGGATTCGAGGAAGTCGAAGCTCTTGCGGTCGTCGACGCTCTGTATCGAGCGGGGATCCGCGCGGATCTCATTTCGATTGAAAATGAGCGCCATGTTGTCAGCTCGCATGGGATCAAGCTCGTTTCTGACCTCATGCTTGCAGACGTGGATTTAGCCTCCTACGCCCTTGTCTTCCTACCGGGTGGTATACCCGGAACGCTTGGGCTGAAGGCAAATGAGCGCGTGCGCGAGGAATTGACGCGTCGTGCCTCGACGGGAGAAAAGACTGCTGCGATCTGTGCTGCCCCTTCGATTCTGGCTGAACTGGGAGTTCTTCAGGGCAAACGCGCCACTGCAAATCCTGACTTCATGGATGCCCTGAGCGCGGGAGGTGCGCAGGTTCAGTCTGAGTGCGTTGTCGTTGACGGGAACATTGTGACCAGCAGGGGAGCGGGTACTGCTCTAGAACTTGGTTTTGAGCTGGTCCGTCAGCTTCTGGGCGACGAGGCCGCGCAGCGCGTGCGTGAGTCCGTCGTGTGGGAGCACTGAGGAGGCGGAATGGGTAAGCATAAGCCTCGTCCGTGGCCGGATCCTCCCAATCCCTTGGCGCTGCCGGTCATTGATAACCACACACATCTTCCCGTCCATGAAGGAGAAATCCCGCGCGCGGATGGGGTCAAGATGCCCCTTGAGGAACAGTTGGAGCGCGCACGCCAAGTAGGCGTGACGAGGATGATTTCCAGTGCCTGTGAGCTACCAGCTTTTGATCCGATGCTCGAGCTTGCCCGAGCACATGAGGGAGTTCGCGTTGCCCTCGCGATCCACCCGAACGAGGCCGCGCTGCACGCCGGCTTTGCCGAACCTTCACCGGATGGTTTGCTTCCCCAAGTGCGTGAGTACCATGTTCCCCTTGACGAGGCCTTATCTGCCGTGGAGGAACGCTTGAGTGACCCGATGGTGGTCGCAGTGGGGGAGAGCGGTTTGGATTATTTCCGTACCGCTGATCCCGGTCGCGAGGCCCAGAAGGAGTCCTTCCGCGCGCACATCGAAATGGCTGCTCGCCATGATTTGCCGCTGCAGATTCATGACCGTGATGCTCATGAGGACTCTATTGCCCTGCTGCGTGAGTGCGTGCGTTCGGATCAGCGCATTGTTTTCCATTGCTTTTCTGGTGATGCGCAGATGGCCGATATTTTGGCTGAGAATGGATGGTATGCGTCTTTTGCGGGGCCAATAAGCTATCCGGCTAATGACAACCTCCGTCGAGCCTTTGCGGTCCTTCCTCCTGAACTGGTGTTGGTTGAAACGGATGCTCCCTACTTGACCCCACTTCCGTGGAGGGGCTGCCCCAATGCTTCCTATGTCATGGCATATACCGTGCGCTTTATGGCTGAGCTCTGGGGTATTTCAGAGCAGCTAGCGTGTGAGCGCCTGACGGAGAATACTGAGCGAGTCTACGGAAGCTGGTAGGTCCATTGGCTCAGTGGGATAGCGCGGCGCTCGTGAACGCTTGCGTGTAGGTCGTGAGCACTTGAGTTGAAGTTGAAACACAGTGGTGGGGCCTCCCGATAGGGAGGCCCCACCACTCATGTATGGGCCGAATCTCCTTAGAGGATCTTCTTCAGTGCAGGATCCTTCCAAACGCGGTTCCTGGTCAGAAGCGGAGAGTTATTCGGGATCATCAGGTACTTTGTCTCAACCGCGGGGTCGCCGGAATCGCCACCGTCATTCCACGTGACGTCAACGGTCTTCCAGGTTCCGTTAACTTTCACCTGGTTCCATGCGTGTCCAGATTTAGCGCCATTCGTTCGAGTGACAACACCGGTCACAACAACCGAACTGAGACCCGACTTCGTCGCTAGGAGTTGGAAGACGTTTGCGTAGCCTTCGCAGACGGTTGTTCCCTTGAAGAAAATACCGCCTGAATCGTGGTCAGGGGTGTATTCGGGCGTCAGAGTACCTGTTTGCGCCCAGACTTTCTCGCTTCCTTCCAACCCGTCATAGTTGTAGGTCGCATGGTTAATGATCCAGGAGTTAATGGTTCGGACCTTGGTTTCCTCATCCATTCCGGGCTTGATGATCTCTGCGACCACTTGGTCGGCCTTGCTATTGATCTGGCCCGAATAATCCTTGGGTGCAAGATGCTGATCGGTTGCACCCTCAGTTCCCAAAGTGACATGAAGAATCTTGTCTTGCGTGTATTTTGCGCCAATAATGAAGGGAACCAGACCGTTTTGATCTTTTGCCTCTTCCAATGCATCGCTAATTCGTGAGTTAGATTCTGCTTCTGGGAACTTCGAAAGGTCGATATTTGTGTATCCCATCATCAAGTTCGCAGCGATGTACTTTGACAGCGGCGTTGTCCCCAGCACCTGCACGGGGGTATCTGGGAAGGTTCGCGCCACATTGTCCTTGGATTCCTTGTTTTGGACTTCCTTGGTGTAGCTCAGGTTGGGCGCAAAGTAACCGGTATGTGCCTCTTCCTGATCCTTCTTCATCTTCTTAAGATCCTCGGTGTAGGTCGATGGATCGAAGTTCTTGACTCTGTAGGAGCTGGTGAAGCGAGTATTTCCGATGTGGTAGACGACGTGGAGTTTTGCTTCAGGATCTCTGATCGTCTTCGGGTTTGAGCTCTGAACCCAGCTCTTTTCGGGATCGACAATCAAAGTCTGCATACGAGTGTGCCCATCGGCCATCGTCACGGGGAGTTGAGCGGGAAGTTCACTTAAATTATCGAAATCACTGCGATCCAGACCGAGCTGGCGCTGTGCGTTGGAAGCAATTCGAATAGGTGTATTTCCAAGGGTATTTGCGATATCGATAAAATCGGACATTTTCGAGATCTTCGCGTTCTTCTTCGCGATGACCGAAACTTGGGTTCCCTTACTGTTGAGGATGCGATCAAGCTCCTCGTCTGTCAGCCAGCCCTCGTCTGAGCTGCCTTTGTGTGAGCTGCCTTTGAAATCTTCCTTGACGGTCAGGAATGCTTCCAGTGCGGTGTTCAGAGTCCAATCTCGTGGGGGTTGGTCATCAGCTCGTTGATCAGAGTTCCACGAGGTCTGATTTGTCGATGCAACAAGCCTTGGGTTGAGCCTAGTCTTTCCATCCTTATCGGTGGAATTGAGAAAAACGACGTAGTAGGAGTCAGCGCCTTCGACCGGATCCCATGACACGCTGAAAGTACCGTTGTCTTCCTCGTCCACCGAGATGTTTTGCGGGCGGGGAAGGAAGCCCTTGTCGCTGACGCGAATGCGGCGAACGATTGGGTGTTCAAGAAGCTTGCCGGTTTGCAAGTCGTTGTATTGAACAAGGTAGTACATGGGGAGCAAACCCCAGCCTGAAGAGCCAGTGATGTCTGCAAGAGGGCTTGCGTGTGACCGTGACTGCAGAGTGATCCACGAAGGTGAGATTGAAATACCTTCATTAGTGCCGTACGTGCCGAGTTCAAACCCTAGATCCACATCCAATGCCGCGTCGGAATAGACCGCGAATGGGGTTGCGAACTTCGGACTTTTACTATCGGCTTCATCCGACTTTCGCTTTTCAAAATCAGCGAGCTTGACCTTGGTGGGGATGACGAGTTGGTCGCCCTGATTGACTTCCTGCACGCCTTCGAGCCATTCGAATGCGGTGGGGTCATTCTTCTTGAGTTGATCGACGGAATCGTCAGCGTGAGCAGCGGATGGGAGTGCAAAGGAAGCAAGAGTGACAATGCTCAAGGCCGCAATGGTGCGTGTGAAAAAGCGTGAGAAGGTCATTTGATCGTTGCCTCCAGAGGTTGGACGGTCTGGCAGTAAATGTCTGGGGTGAGTCCCTTACCGTTTGTGCACATCGCCAAGGAGAACTTGGTCGAATTTGGATTGCCCTGTGCGACGAAAAGGGATGAGTAGGTTTTCTGCTTATCGTCAGCCTGGTAACCGCTGTATCCCTGGGGTTCTTGAGCGTCCTTCACCTGCGGGTCGTCGGAGGTAAATTGGCTGGTATCGGGGGCCTTCAACAGCTGCGCATCCACGTCAGAAAGCTTAAAAATCGGGACGTCATTGCGATCGCCTGAACCAGCTAGGAGTGCCTTCGCCTCATCAGTTCCAGGAAGCGGTGAAGCGCTTGCGTAAAAAACCCAGCGCAGTGCGTTATCGGGTGATTCCTTTGCGCCAGTTGAATGGTTCTCAAACTTGTAGTCGATCTTGATGATTGACTTTCCATCTTTGGTCGTTTGAGGAAGTTTTGATGCGCCTAAAAGAGTGAAGCGGAAAGAACCGCGGTCAGTGTAGGCGTTGACGGATTTTGATGTGCCATCAAAACCCAGTGAGTAGCTGCCAAGGAAAAGCTTTGAGTCCTCTGCGCTGAAAGTTTCCTTGCCTTCGGGCTGAGGGGAGACGGAGCTGAGGTCACGCAGTTTGTCATTCGGCGCGGTACTAAAGAAGACGGTCTTCTCGAAGCTCGGCTCTGAGCCGTCGCCCGTTGTGGATCCGGAGCCACAAGCTGCCATGGATACTCCCAAGAGCACGCATGTAGCGAACGCCCAAATCCCGCGGTGACGTGACATCATCATTCACGGTCCCTTCATCGAAGCGGTTGAAATCTGCCCTTATCCTAATGTTCAACACTGAATAAACGCCAATTTGAGCAATTAATCTCTCATGTCACGAAGTTGGGTTTCTGTTACTTATGTGACGAATGTGGTTAATGATGTAAATGTTTATGGTCCCCATCACTAACGCTCGCTTGGTCTATTCGGGACCCTGTAGCGTGTGAACTGTTCGTTCGCCGCAGGCTCGCATGCGAGCTGCGCTTCTATGAAGCTGCCAGGGCGAATCCTACGAAGTCTGGAGTTACGTGAATTTTCACCCCTCGCGCAAGGCGGTCATTGCCAGCGCTGCAGTTGCAGCATTTGCCGTTACCGGTATCGCCGGGACATCGGTAGCCACGTCATTTAGAGATGTCACCCTGGAAGTCGATGGTGTCTCCATCCCCGTATCGGGATTTATGGGCAAGGTCTCTGACGTTCTGTCAACTGCGGGTGTAGAAGTTTCTCCCCATGATCTGGTTGCGCCCTCCCTCCAAGAAGGTGTGACGAATGGTCAGACCGTTGTCGTGCGTCGCGCGCAACGCTACCTGGTCGACGTCAACGGTGTTTCAACCCCCACGTGGTCCACTGCTACGAATATCAACAACCTTATGAGCCAGGTCGGCACCACCGGCGCGGTGATCGCTGCTGACCGCTCGACCTCTCGCGCAACCCTTCCCGCACTTACAGCAACGGGGAATATCCGCGTCATTGCTGATGGGCAAACCCACACCGTTGACGCGCGCGAAGGCACCCATGCCTCGGACCTGCTCGCGCAGGCAGGGGTTCAGGTTTCACCCCTTGACCGCGTGGCTTTCTCAAGTGATGACCAAGGCGTATTCCTCAAGGTCACCCGAGTTCAACGTGGCACGGAAGAACGCGAAGAAACTCTGCCCAAGGAAGTTGAGGAGCAAGAAGACTCCAGCTTGGCCAAGGGAACCAAGCGCGTTGTTCAGCAAGGCTCCGACGGTTCCATCAAGCGCAGCTTCTACGTGGAGCGTCGAGATGGCCAAGATGTTGTGAGCCAGATGCTGGGCGAAAACCGTACCGAACCGGTCAAGCAAATTGTCAAGGTCGGCACCAAGGAAACCACTTCAGCAAGCTCTTCTTCGAACTCGGGGTCTTCGGCCTCGTCATCATCGGCAACGGTGAGCGGAGATGGAGTCTGGGCAGCTCTGGCCCGCTGTGAATCGGGTGGTAACCCCGCAACGAATACCGGTAACGGCTACTATGGCCTCTACCAATTCTCTGCTTCCACGTGGCGCGCAATGGGCGGTACCGGACTGCCCTCCGAGGCCTCGGCAGCAGAGCAAACCCAGCGCGCACAGGCGCTTCAGGCCCGTTCCGGATGGGGCCAGTGGCCCGCGTGCGCTCGAGCACTAGGACTTCTGTGAACGCGGCTCGCCACGGCCGCACCGCTTCATGGGCACCGACGAAACCTCGCGTTGTAGCAGGTGCAGGCGCAGCCAGCCTGGCCATGTTTATGGTTGCGGGAGTGGGCATTGCCCGTGCGCATTCAACCGTCAACCTTGAAGTTGATGGCATCGTCTACCCGGTTTCAACGTGGTCGCACACCGTTTCAGGGGTCCTGAGCCAAGCGGATATCGAGCTCGGTGAGCACGACCAAGTTCAGCCCGCCGCCTCGCAATACGTTGCAAATGGACAGACCATCGTCGTGCGCACGGCGAAGCCCTACACCCTGACCATTAACGGAGACCGAACAACCCTGTGGTCGACCGCGCCCTCAGCTGAAGGTGTGCTCTCAGGCCTGGGCGCGGATTCGACAAAAGCCGTTCTTGCCGTCGACCGTTCCTATTCACGTTCCAGCCTGACTCCTCTGGTCACCCAGACGCGTACCGTCACAATTAACGTCGACGGAAGCTCGCGTCAGGTCACCGCACGTGAAGGCATGGACACCCGGGCCATCTTGACTAAAGAAAAAATCAACCTGGGACCCCTGGACCGCGTTGAGGTGAAGAATGCTGACGGCCTGACCATCGATATTCACAGGGTCTCGCGCGCGCTTGCGCCGCGAAAGGTGCCGATTCCTTTCGAGGAACACCGTCAAGATTCCGACCAGCTTTTCGTTGGTGAAGAACAAGTCACCACGAAGGGCGTTGAGGGCGAATCTGAAGAACTCACCTGGAGTGAAAACGTCGACGGTGGGGAAGCGTATGCAGCACCGCTCAATTCAAAGGTCACTCGCGAACCTACCGCGCAGATTCGCTCGGTTGGAACCAAGGAAGTTACTCCCAAGGCGCTGATTGAAGCCGGTCTGGACCCGAAGGCAACGCTGGAAGAAAAGACCGAAGCTGACGGAACGAAATCAATCCGTTACCGTGCGAAGCTCGGCACCCTCTCGACGGCCTCGGAAATTACTGCAGCGGGTGGAAATTCAGCTGAAGTTGCCCTGGCGATGGTCGCAGCTGATATCCCCTTGGCCTATTCGGGCGAGGATCCTCGTTCTTTGGCTAAGCCCCTGGTGAGTGCTCGCGGATGGGGAGACTCCGAATTTCAATGCTTGGTCGCACTGTGGAACCGTGAGTCCCACTGGAATCCCTACGCGAAGAACTCCTCTTCCGGTGCGTATGGCATTCCGCAGGCACTGCCGGGAAGCAAGATGGCTTCGGCGGGTTCGGATTGGCAATCCAACCCGGTCACGCAGATCAAGTGGGGCTTGGGGTACATCGCCGGACGCTATGGGACGCCGTGCTCTGCACTGGGGCATTCAAACTCCGTCGGATGGTACTGATCCTTTAGGATGGGAGCGTGACTTCTCCCCGTCGATATTCCACGCCGAATGTGCCCAGTGACGCCCAGCCCAGCGAGAGTGGGCTGCTTGGCCCAATTGAAGTGCATGCGATTTGCCAGGCGCTGGGGGTGCGCCCAACCAAGACGCTCGGACAAAACTTTGTTCATGATGCCGGTACTGTTCGGCGCATCGTACGAGACGCGGGAATTGGTGAGGGAACACACGTCATTGAGGTCGGGCCCGGACTGGGTTCGCTGACCCTTGGACTTCTTGAAACGGGGGCACAGGTACGCGCCATCGAGATCGATCCGGTGCTTGCCCGTGCACTTCCGGTGACCGTTGCGCAGCGCATGCCTGAGGCCGCGGAGCGCCTCCACGTGATCAATCGAGATGCCGTTCAGATTAATGGCCTCGAAGACTTTGAGGATGATTGGCCGGCGCCAACGCACCTGGTGGCGAATCTTCCCTACAATGTTGCGGTTCCCTTGCTGCTCTCCATGCTGGAGTCCTTCCCTTCCTTGGAGTCGGCACTGGTAATGGTTCAGGCCGAGGTTGCCGATCGCCTGGCTGCTCAGCCGGGTTCGCGTACCTACGGAGTTCCTTCGGTAAAGGCCGCGTGGTACGGTAGCGCGACTCGCGCGGGAACTATTGGGCGTTCGGTATTCTGGCCTGTCCCCAATGTTGATTCCGCGCTGGTGGAGCTGCAGCGCTCGAAGACCCCGCGCGGGGATACTTCCTTGCGTCTTGCCACTTTCGAGGTCTGCGATACTGCATTTTCTCAGCGCAGAAAGACCCTGCGCGCCGCTTTGAAGAACTGGGCAGGCAGCGCCGAGGCCGCGCAGGAGCTGTGCGATCGCGCCGGCGTAGATTCCTCGATCCGAGGCGAAAAGCTGGGGATTGACGATTACGTGCGTCTCGGTTCAGTTTTGCTTGACATGCGTGCTGAGGGCAAGATTCCTCTTCCCGAGCAGGATCGTTACGCGAAGGAGCGTCGCGCTGCTGAAGACTTGAGACAAGCAAGGCAGGAAAGCGAGCAAGGCGGGGTGGAGCAACCCCGTGCGTGAGGTACGTGCATCGGCACCCGGGAAGGTCAATGTCATCCTTCGCGCGGGTGCCCCGGATGCTGATGGATATCACGAACTGGTGACGGTCTTTGAATGCCTGAATGTTCGTGAAAGCGTGACCGTACGTACTTCAAAGTCCCCCGGTATCCACATTGAAACGGTGGCGTACGGTGTCGATGGCTCGGTAGATGAGGCTGCAACAGCTTCGATGGCAGATCTTGATCCCACCACCCATTTGGCATATCGCGCAGCACGCGCACTTCAAAAACTGGCTGCCGCCGGTGCGTGGGCTCAAACTGCTGCCGGGGTGAGTATTCACGTTGATAAACGCATTCCGATAGCCGGAGGAATGGCCGGTGGCTCCGCTGATGCCGCCGCTGCTTTAGTTGCCTGCAATCAGCTGTGGGGATTGGGATTAACGCTTGAACAGCTCTGCCAGATCGGCCGTACTTTGGGCGCAGATGTCCCGGCCTGCATCATGGGTGGAATGACTCTGGGGCAGGGGAGAGGAGACCGCTTGACCTCCTTGCTTGATCCGGATCAATCGTTGTGGCCGTGTCACTACTGGGTGATGGCGCGTGCACACCACGGCCTGTCAACCCCCGAGGTTTTTCGAACTCTTGATCAGCTGAGGCAAGGCGGCGCTCCAGCACCGTTGAGCGAGGCTGAGAAGCGAGCGCTGTGCGCAGATGCCGACACACTTGCTTCAGTGCTGTGCAATGACCTGACCGCTCCGGCTCTTCACTTGTACCCCGAACTTGAAACAACGATTCACGATGCGAAGAACGCGGGTGCCTGCGCAGCGATCCTTTCGGGGTCGGGACCGACCATTGCTGTCCTCGCTCGTGATAGGGAACATGCCGGTGAACTCGCTGATGCTCTTGGGACAAGCAGTGAAGTCAGCGCAGTCCTACCGGCTTCAGGCCCCGCAGTGGGAGCAATCGTAGAAGAAGAGGAGAGCTAAGAGTGGCCCACTTACTGGGGACGCAGTCACTGGGAGCCCTTGCTGGTTCGCGCCAATTACTTGCGGACGTTGATATCAGCGTCGAAGACTCTTCTCGGATCGGTATTCTGGGCCCCAACGGAGCGGGAAAATCAACGCTACTGCGTTTGGTTGCCGGCCTTCAGCAGCCTGACGATGGTCGAATCATTACCCGCGATGGCCTGCGCATTGTCATGCTTGAGCAGGGCGATCATCTTGACAATGATGCGCGCGTGATGGATGCGGTGCACCCCGGTCTTGAAGAATATGAATGGGCATCGCAGCCCGCAATTCGCGATATCCATGCCGGTTTGCTCTCTGATATCGACCTGCACGCCCGGGTCGGAACCCTTTCTGGTGGGCAACGTCGCCGCGTTGATCTGGCGCGAGTTCTTGCGCTCCCTTCCGATGTTGTCTGCTTGGATGAGCCGACGAACCATCTGGATGTGGAAGGCGTTGCCTGGCTTGCTCAGCATCTGAATGCACGTTTTGCTCGTCCGGGTGCAAGCGGCGCACTCATTGCGGTCACCCACGACCGCTGGTTCTTGGACGCCGTGTGCGAAACGATTTGGGAAGTCGTTCCCGGGATCGATCCGGGCGGCTCTCGGCCCCAGATTCCTGGGCACGTTGAAATTTACGATGGATCCTACGCCGCCTACACTCTGGCCAGGGCGGAACGTCTTCGCCAAGCTGATGTCGCCGCGAAGAAACGCGCAAACCTATTGACAAAGGAATTGGCCTGGCTGCGCCGAGGCGCCCCCGCGCGAACTTCCAAGCCGAAGTTCCATATCGCCGCCGCTGAAGCATTGATCGCTGACGTTCCTCCGCCCAGGGACAGCGTCGAGCTGGTGAAAATGGCGACCGCGCGCCTCGGGAAAGATGTACTGGACCTAGAGGACGTTACCGTCACCTTCCCGACTCCAGAAGGTGACCAACGCACCATTCTTGACCACGTGACGTGGCGCCTCGCTCCCGGCGAACGCGTCGGTGTGGTCGGCGTGAATGGCGCGGGCAAAACGACAATTCTCAATCTTCTTCGAGGGGATCTGGAACCGACCAGCGGGCGCGTGAAGCGCGGGAAGACCGTTCAAGTCGCCACGCTTTCGCAGGATACCCACGAGCTTGATGATCTTTCAGATATGCGCGTTGTCGAGGCCGTCGATCAGGTTGCCCATAGTGTGATCGTTGACGGCAAGGAAGTTTCCTCTTCGCAAATGACTGAGAGGATGGGCTTTACTCGAGAGCGTGCATGGACCAGGATTTCAGAGATTTCCGGTGGTGAACGACGACGCCTTCAGCTGATGCGCCTGCTCATGGCTGAACCGAATGTCCTTCTTCTTGACGAGCCGACGAACGACCTGGATACGGATACTTTGGCGGCAATGGAAGACCTGCTGGATGCCTTCCCGGGGACTTTGGTTGTCGTCAGCCACGACCGCTACCTGCTTGAACGAGTGACCGACCACCAGGTTGCACTTTTGGGGGATGGAAGCTTGCGTGCCCTTCCCGGTGGGGTAGAGGAGTACCTTCGCATTCGCGAGGCCGGTGCCGCTTTCGCCACGGATGCTTCCACTAACAGTGAAAGCTCGGTGCGCCCTAGCCAATCTGGACATGCATGTCGCGAGGAATCCCCTAGCAGTGCGAAGAACGCGGGGATGACGGATTCGGCGGCCAGGCGAGCGGCGAAGAAAGAAGCCGCGCGATTGGAACGAAAGATTGAAAGTCTGCGCACGCGTCTGGAAAAGGTCGAGGCCGAGCTTGCCCTTCTGGCTGAAAAGGTCGCAACGGATCCTTCTGCTCTGAATGAGATGACGTCGTTTTCTACACAGTCCGCGGATTTGCGTGCCGAAATTGAGGAGCTAGAAGAAGCCTGGCTGGAAAACGCCGAGCTGCTTGACGAGTGATCAAAAAGGCTGGTCCAAAGGATACGCAGAGGGGGAATATAGCGGGTCCTTTGGTGATATTCGCTTTGATCAGCGCAGGCTTGCCTTAGGTCAATAGCAGGTTGGAATGTTTCGTAAATACTCCTGCGTTTCGTGTGTTGAGGCGCCGTAAAGTGGCGGTATTTCGCGGAAAAATGGGATGTAGTGGATTTTGAATTTAATTACGTCATTCTTGGAGTGTCTTCATTCTTTATTCCGACTCTTCAAGGAGATCATCATGACGACCATCGACCTCCCCTTGGTTCAGGACTGCTCCGTTACCGAGTGCTCCTACAACAACAATGGTTGCGCCGCCGGCGCCGTTACCATCGGCTACGGACGCACCTGCTCCACCTTCGTGCCCCTGTCTGTTCGCGGCGGTCTTGAGCGCAAGAGCCCCGTTGTGGGCGCCTGCCAGAAGGCGGATTGCTCCTTCAACACTAATCTTGAGTGCACCGCTTCTGCGATTCGCGTGGGCTCGACCAGTGCTGATTGCCTGACCTACCAGGCTCGCTGAACATAGCGTCATTAATTAGGGGTGTGGTCCGCAGGAATTCCTGC
>UWSI01000032.1 GCA_900541895.1 uncultured Actinomyces sp.
CCGTTTATCACTCACGCATTTTCAGTACTCGTTAAGAAGATCATCCAGCTCTGTCAGCTCGTCAGCACTGAGTTCTTCATCAGACTCATGACCACTGTCGACCTCACTTGAGCGCCGAGACCATGAAGGAGACTCGATATCTTGACGTATTGCATCAAGAATCGCATTCACAAAACCTGCGGATTCTTCCGTTGAAATCGACTTAACAATCGAAATCGCTTCATCGATCGCAATAACGGGAGGAACCTCTTCAGAGTTAGACAGCATTTCCCAAACCGCGACCCGCAGGACTGCACGATCAACTGCAGGAATACGATCAAGGCCCGTACGAGCATGAGTATCAATCAAACGATCAATCCGATAGAGCTCGTCAGCAACGCCTTCGATCATACGAATCGAATAATCCGGCAGTGGTGTCAGTGCTGCTGTAATGACCTTGCGTTCACGAAGGAGATCACGCAAGACACTAGCATTACGACCCATGCCGCGCTGGTCTGCCTCGTAGACGACATCAGCGGCACGCTTACGTGCCTTGGTACGAGAAGTGAACTGATGATGTTTGTGAGACATTATCAGTCAGTCACACGTCCGGAGTAGGAACCATCGCGGATGTCAACCTTCACGCGGGTGCCCTCTTCCATGAACAGCGGAACCTGGATCTCGTAACCAGTTTCGAGCGTGGCAGGCTTCGTACCAGCCGAAGAACGGTCACCCTGCAAACCGGGTTCGGTGTGTGCAATCGTCAAAATCACCGTGGCAGGAAGTTCAATGAAGAGGACCTGACCATCGTGCTGAGAAACAATCACATCCTGATTCTCAACCATGAAATGAGCAGCGTCGCCAACAACTTCTGCGGGGACATTGATCTGCTCGTAGGTAGAGGAATCCATGAAGACGTAGTCGGTACCATCTTGGTAGAGGTAGGTCATATCACGACGGTCAACCGTCGCGGTCTCGATCTTCATGCCCGCATTGAAAGTGCGGTCAACGATCTTGCCAGACAGGACATTCTTGATCTTAGTGCGAACGAAAGCGGGGCCCTTACCCGGCTTAACGTGCTGGAACTCAACAACCTGCCAGAGCTGGCCGTCGATCACCATGACGGTGCCGTTCTTCAGATCATTTGTCGTTGCCACTATAAAATCCTCCCAAATCGGGTGAGCTTAAACCGTGGCTATCTTACACGCCGTAATGATGGTATCCGCTACCTCACGCGCCGTATTTTCGCCAGTATCACATGAAAAAGTGGCCAGATCTTGATAAGTGCGATCCAATTGCCGACTCATCGCAGCAAATAACGCTCTTGGCATCCCCAATCCAACAGAACGCGGAGCATTGAGTCCCACGCGACGCGCAGCCTCATCGATGGAAGTCTTTAAAAGGACAACTGACGTCCCTTCATCAACCAGCTGCGAAAGCTTCGAAAGAATCCGAGAACTATTAACCTGCGAGGGGGACAATACAGCAACATCGCAGTCACTGGACAAAAGCTGGAATCCAACGTTCTCTAGCGCCTCTTGCAAAGGAAAATGCTCATCCAAAACTAATTCATCAAACGATCGCGAATATGAGGAAGCAAGAAGTTCTTGATCTTCTTGCACTCTTAAGCCACATCTCTTTGCAATTTCCCGTGCAACGCAAGTTTTTCCGCTTCCAGAAGTCCCAACAAGAACCAAAGTAGGATGCTCACGCGCATTCACTGTCGCATTCCCATCGACACAGCGCAATCAATAACTTCCTGTGGGCTAACCTTCACCGTAACAGGATGGTTCACTCCATCTAGAAGAACGAAGCGCAAAACTCCGGCACGCACCTTCTTATCCGAAAGCATCACCTCAAGCAATGCATCGATCGACGCCCCTCCATAGAAGGTTGGAAGACCAAGGGCAGAGAAATCCTCAACATGACGCTGAACCTCGGCTTCACTCAGCATCCCTCGACGCCATGCAAGATGGGCTGCAAACACACAACCGATAGCCACTGCCTCACCGTGGCGATAGTGGAAGTTCTCAATCTTTTCGATCGCATGCGCCAGCGTATGCCCATAGTTTAAGAATTCACGGGGACCGCTCTCATGAAGATCAGCACCTACTACTCGAGCTTTAACGGCAATGGATCGTTCTATGAGTTCAGTGATCTCCTCAGAACGCGGATCAAAAACCGCCTCGGGATTACTTTCGACGATCGAGAGAATCTCGGGATCTGAAATAAAACCGCATTTAACAACCTCTCCAAGCCCCGCGCGATAGTCATCATGGTTCAAAGTTTCAAGGCGATCGAGATCGACAACAACGCGTCGCGGAGAATGGAAGGCGCCAACCAGGTTCTTACCCACGGGGGTATTGATACCGGTCTTGCCTCCAACCGAGGCATCAACCATCCCAAGCAAGGTGGTGGGCACTGCAATGAAATCAATGCCACGCAGCCACGAAGCGGCAAGGAACCCCCCAACATCTGTTGTAGCTCCCCCACCAATGGCAATCACTGCATCTGCGCGGCCGAGTCTCAATCTTCCGGCGTAATCCCACAGGGAAGTCATAACCTCAATGGTTTTCGCTTCTTCCCCATCTGGAAGAATCTGTGTAGAAACCTCGTAACCTAAGCCTTCAAGCTGAGAGGCACATTCACGAGCGTAGTTACTCACGTGTGGTGCACACACAATGAGAAGCTTTGTCGTAGTCTCGCGTAAGACCTGCTGAAGGACCTCCTTCGAAAGATCCCTTCCGATAACGACGTCGTAGGGAATATCAACGTTGACTGGAATCGTCATGCCCATCGTCTTCACCAACCTCTCGAAGAATTTGCTCAACAACATGAATAACAGGTTCAGAACTGGTTTGAACCTCTAGCGAGGCAACCTCCGAAAAATATTCCTTACGTGCTTCCCACAGCTCCTCGAGACGCGCTTGTGCATCTCCCGCGAGCAGAGGGCGATCCGAACCCTGCGATCGGCGAAGTAATTCAGGGAGCTCTGCCTTGATATAGACCACAAAGCGGTCGCGCAGGCGTTCACGGGTCACTTTTCGAGTGAGCGCTCCCCCACCTAAGGAGAGAACCCCCGGATATGCCAGAGCTTGCTGAATAACTTCTTCTTCGAGCTGTCGGAAGTAATCCTCACCATCGGTTGAGAAGATCTCCGAAATTTTACGGCCGGTAGATTCCTCGATCATGGCATCTGAATCACGATGTTCAAGCCCCAGAGCCACGGCAAGTTCCCGTCCTACTCTGCTCTTTCCGCTAGCAGGCATGCCGACAAGAACGATCTGCTTTCTGGTCACTGCACATTCCCCAGGCGTTCATCAATACGAGAGAGATAGGCAGAGAGATTACGCGCGCACTCTGAAAGGGAGTACCCTCCGGCATGGTCAGCTATCGCGCGCGCAAGAACCAAGGCGACCTCGGCCTCGGCAATAACAGCGCCGGGAACTACCTGGCAGGTATCAGAGCGCTGGTGGAGTGCTCGAGCTTCCTCTCCATTGGCCAGATCAATCGTTTTCAACGCATGAGGAACCGTTGAGATTGGCTTGAAAGCAGCACGAACGACGATCGGCTGGCCATTGGATGTCCCGCCTTCGATACCACCGGCATGGTTGGAGCTACGTTGAACGCATCCGTGGACACGCTCAATCTCGTCATGCGCCTGTGAACCGCGAAGGCGCGACTGCGCAAAGCCATCACCGATTTCGACGCCCTTCACAGACTGGATCGACATCAATGCTGCGGCTAATTGAGTGTCAAGCCGGCGATCCGCCTGGACATGCGTACCAATACCGATCGGAACGCCCCATGCAACAACCTCAACAACACCGCCAACGGTATCTCCCAAGGAGCGTGTTTCCTCAACGCATTCGAGGAATCGCGCCTCATCCTGAGCATCTAGGCAGCGCATAGGCGAAGCGTTCAGTGCGGCCTCGTCTTCAGGGAGTGGAAGGGAGCGCGACTGTCCCTGAACAGGGCCAACGGCTACCACGTGGGAAACTAGCTGAATTCCAGCGAGTTGACGAAGATAGGCCTCGGCGCAGGCACCAAGGGCAACCCGAGCTGCAGTTTCTCGCGCACTTGCCCGCTCAAGTACAGGACGAATTTCTGCGAGGTCGTAGGAAAGAACCCCGGGCAGATCTGCATGACCCGGGCGTGGCTTCGTCAGGGGCTTATTACGCGCAACCTCACGTTCGTCCCCCTTGCCAGCGTCGATCAATAGATCTTCACGCGTGACAGGGTCAGCGGACATGACCTTTTCCCACTTAGGCCACTCGCTATTCGCAATCTCAATGACAATAGGAGCACCGGTGGTCCTACCATGACGTACTCCGCCGAGGATCCGGACCTCGTCGGCCTCAAACTTTTGGCGGGCACCGCGACCGGCTCCTAAGCGCCGACGCGCAAGGGCATCGCGAATAGTCTGGGTCGTAAGCTCGATACCCGAAGGAAGGCCCTCAAGGGTAGCAACCAACGCAGGACCGTGTGATTCACCAGCAGTAAGCCATCTGAGCATATTTGTAGTCTCTCATAACCAGCGCGAGCGCTTCGAAAGCAACCACATTATGAGGTTGGGGTGGTTGCCAAAATATCAATGATGATGCACAAGGTATCGTCGCCGGTCGCCTGATCAGGAGGCAAAGTAATCGCGAGCCGAGAACCAACTTTCTGATCAATAAGAAGTGGGCGAAGACCAGGCATGAGCTCACTGAGTCGAACCCGCTCTGGCACGCCAGTACGCCATGTCGATTGCCGCTCGATTCCATCAGTCCACCCACTGACAAAGTACTGAACGACAATGTCGTCATCGGAACGTACCTGAGCACCGGCCCCCGTAAGAAGCGGCTGCGTTGTCGGGCCCGTGGGAAGTTGGTCCCCGTGTTTAATGACGGGGCCCTCATCCCGCATTGTCACTTCAAGTGGTCCAGAGCCGCTAGCTTGGGCAGATGCCTGCCCCGAGGCCAAAGTGGGGAGAATATCAATGACGACAATTTCGCCTTTGGTTGTGCGGGCAGTCGGCGTGGGAGATGCTGTGCTATCGGAGACCGAGGGAAGTGGACGTGCAACGAGCAGGCGACTTCCTTCGGCTCGCCCATTGACTTCGTGTGCCATATCAGCACCGAGGGAGTCATCGTCGGCACGTCCGACGATGAGACGCGGGCGTCCGTTAGGCGACAGAATCTCACCCGTGGTTGAGTCAAATACTGTTACTGAGAGTAGGACCGGTGTTCCTGCTGTAATAGCGCGGCCCTCTCCCTGCGACAAAATCTGGTGTTTTGTACTGACAATTTGAAGGGGCCGGCTCAGTTTAAGTGTCGGCGTTGCACCGACACGTCCAGAAACCTCGACTGCGCTCAATACCGAACGAGGCGACTGCCCCTCCGAGGATTCCTCTGAAGAAGGGCGCAGAAACCAGATACATCCAAGAATAAGCGCGCAGATCAGGATCAATACAGAAAAGGCAATAAGAATCCGACGGCCTGTGCGGCGCAAAGGTTTTCTTGCCTGCCCCGTTTCTTCTCCGTGTTCCTGAGCGACTGGATGGAGCCGCGAAGAAAGGTGTTTTCCACTCATGCAGGGAAAACCTCGTGTGGTGAACCAAGGCCAGTGATAAATTCATCGACCGCCAAAGACGATGTCGCAAATGGATCATTCATCAGAACATAGCGATTCGGATCATCAATCCGTGACGCACGAACCCAATCGAGAGCAAGTTCAACGCCAGCTTCCTCAGCAGCATTGATCACCTTCGAGCGAAGGTGGGCGCGCGTTGTCTGAGGAGCGCTCACGCATGCATTGCTGACCTGTTCATCCGTGGTCATGCGGCGCATTGCTCCTGCACGTTCCAAGCCCTGTCGCAAACCTTGAGGACCGATGTCATGGTACGAGAGCAAAAGACGTGCAACACGGGGATCATCAAGCGTAGTTTGCTTCCGTTTGAGGTACTCGCGGATCAAACGGTACTTAATTGCGAAATCGAGTTCATGATCAATCCCCGACCAGTCTTGGCTGCGGAGCGCATGAATCCCCCGTTGCCACAGATCGACAATCCCGCGAGTTGTAGGTTCTAGCGAGTTCGACGAGGGATCGATCTTTAACACGTCGATGACACGCTGCAGAATGCGCTCTTGGATCTCGACAGCACTTAAATCTGGCCCGCCGACCATAGCGATCTTGGTCTGTCCAGAAAGATCATGATTGATCTGACGAATTGCCATCATCGGGTCAGTAAGCTCGAGATCTTTAAGGTCCATGCC
Source organism: uncultured Actinomyces sp. (assembly GCA_900541895.1). Taxonomy (GTDB): domain Bacteria; phylum Actinomycetota; class Actinomycetes; order Actinomycetales; family Actinomycetaceae; genus Pauljensenia. Next base: position 6,237 of record UWSI01000032.1, read on the forward strand.
CTCCTCAACGGCATCGAGAACCAAAGCGGTCATGCCGACCTTGAGGAAAGTGGTTGCCTCACAAACATTCGTGTCTCCGCTGATTACATGTAGACGCCGATACTGACCAGCATCAGCCAGTGGCTCATCGCGGGTGTTAATAATCGGCCGTGTACGCGTTGTCGCAGAGGAGACTGCTTCCCAGATCTGTTCCGCTCGTTGGGAAAAGCAGTAATTAAGTTGGGCTCCCTGCCTACGTAGATGTCCTGCGCCGACAAGGATCAGGCGCGTGACAAAGAAGGCGACCAGTCCGTCCGCAATTTGTCGGAAATCTCGACGACGATGCAGAAGATAGTTTTCGTGGCAACCAAAACTATTGCCCTCTGAATCGACGTTATTTCGAAAAAGGTAAATTTCTTCGGGATCCGGCAGCCGGCTCAGCGAGCTACGCGCTGCATCATTGAGCTGATTCAGCAGCTCGTCACCGCAACGATGCTGTGCGAGAAGGTCAAGAAGAGTGTCGCACTCTGCAGTTGCATATTCGGGGTGCGCTCCAACATCAAGATAGAGCCGCCCTCCGTTGCGCAGATACAGGTTGGGAGCACGGCCGCCTTGTGCGAAGGGCTCAAAAAGCAGGTGCGCAGCAGCATCGGCATCGTGAGTGGAACGAGCCCCAGAGCGTGTTGCGCAGGTTAGCCCGTACTCAGTTTCGATTCCGATGACCCGTCGCTTCACCTCACTGTCCTCCCTTTTGGACGAAGCCCTGGACGAAAGACTCGGCATTCGTTTCAAGGACAGTATCAATCTGATCAAGAAGTTCGTCTAGAGAATCACTTTGGGACGAAGCCTGAGCTTGAACCTGACCCGCTGCGTCGTCCTCCTCATGACCAGCGCCACCAGCGAACAATTGTGAAAGACTCATATCTACTCCTGTTCTACACGGATTAAGGTTCCGTGTTCAAGATCGGAAAGGACCGACGGATCAACACCGGCAGCCTCAACAATAGGACGGCGAATCATCTGATCACCCTGAGCTTCACACAGAGAGGTCCACGACGCGGCGATCAGCCCTGGAAGGTTGCGTACTGCAAATCCGCGCAGGTACGCACGAGTATTTTCAGGAGCCCAGTCTGCAGCATGCTCAACTTCCTCAGGAGTGAACATCCGCTTAACACGCCCAGCTCGATCAAGTGCAGCCACCAGCGAACGATCTAGGCGCAAATCCGCCCACTGCAGATCCATCGCAGCAAGTTTAGGATCATCCCACGTTGTTGAAAGGCGCTGACGTTGACGGTCAAGAAGCTGATACTTCCCAACCCATTCAACCTCGGTGGCAACGCTAAATAGCTCCTCAGACATGCGAGTGAGGACATCATCCCAGTACTTCAGGATGAGCTCTTCGTCTGCACTCAGTTCAATACCTACGCGGGTGAATGTCTCGCAGACCAAATCGACATAAATCTTTTGAATGTCAAGGGCGCTTCGCGCACCTCCGGCAAGCCCAGCCTTGTAAGTTAGCGTCGGATCGTGGCTGATATTCCAAGTCTCTTGTACTGGATCATCCATCGCAAGAGCATCCCATTCCATCCCGAGGCCAGCCTCAATTGCTTTGAGCACTAAGCCGGTTGTTCCCAGGCGGAGATAGAGCGAGGAATCGAATTGGTTGGCGTCTCCGCCGATCACGTGAAGGCGGCGGAAGTGGGCTGGGTTCGCATGAGCTTCGTCGCGAGTATTGATAATCGGTCGATTAAAGGTAGTCTCTAAGCCAACTTCATTTTCAACAAAGTCAGCTCGCTGCGAGATCTGAAAACCAGCAAATTCACTGCGCTGACCGATTCCGACGCGTCCTGCGCCACAAATAACCGGACGGGTGACGAAGAACGGAGTGAGGCCTCGGATGAGATCGTCAAGATCAATGCGACGGCTGATCTGATAGTTCTCGTGCGTTCCGTAAGCCGCGCCCTTACCATCCGTGTTGTTCTTCACCAACACGATCTCGTCTCCGCGCTCACGAGCTGCTGACATCATTCGCCGGGCAATGACTTCGCCGGCGCGATCCCACAGTGCAGCATCGCGTGCGCTGAGCGTTTCAGGCGCAGAATACTCTGGGTGAGCGTGATCAACGTAGAGCCGCGCACCGTTTGTCAGCACAGATGACACCGCTGCAGGCAAATATCCGCTTGACTGCCGAGGCAAGGGAAGCCTTTCACTTCCACCTGAAGGAGCAAGGTGGTAGGGGTCATCGGTCAGCATCGAAGGGTCTGCAGCTGCACGAGAAAGTCTCATACCACGCAGGTCATTCAAAGGATCTTCAGCCGTATAGTCCCAGCGAACGGGCTGGCTACCCTCCGTAGGTGTACCGCTGCGCGAGAGAGCCGAGTAAGCATCAACTATCCGGCAGGATAGGTCGACAGGATCAGCTCCAGGATTCTCGGGAGTATAAATACCGAATTCAGTCTCGGTACTCATCACCATATGAGAGCTCATTGCTGGTTCTCCTTCAAGGGATGGATATCAGCGATATCTTGATCCAGACCGATCGTACGCGCCCAATCCACTGGAGCCTGTCGGGTTGCCAGTTCCATTGATTCGCGAATTTCATCGCCGAGGCCGCGCATGACGTGGTCGAGCGCCATCCCCTGCGTACCGTTCTCGATTGCATCAAGGATCGCGTATTTCTTCGCTCGCTCCACAATTCCTGCAATCATGGCACCCGAAACAATATCGGCAAGGTAGATGATACGTTCCTGACCGGAATGACTGCGCGCAGACAGCAAAGCCGAATTGTCATCACGCCGATAAAGGCTGGCAACTGCCCGATCGATCATCTCTTCATGGCTCATCTGCTGACCGCTTTGTGCAAGAGGTACAGAGCGGTCAAGATGCTTTCTGAAAATATCCTTCGCTGCACGTTCATCTGGGCGTTCAATGCGGATACGGACATCAAGCCTTCCGGGGCGAAGGACAGCTGGATCGATCATGTCAGCACGGTTTGAGGCACCAACAATCACTACGTTGTCAAGACTTTCGACACCGTCCATTTCAGCGAGCAGCTGAGGAACCACCATCGTTTCGACATCGGAAGAAATTCCTGTACCGCGTGTTCTGAAAAGAGCTTCCATCTCATCGAAAAAGATTACGACTGGGACCTTCGATGAAGCCAATGCGCGAGCCCGAGCGAAAATTGCACGGATCTGTCGTTCTGTCTCACCAACGAACTTCGTGAGAAGTTCGGGGCCTTTAATTGAGAGGAAATAACCTTCACCTGAAGAGCTAAAATCGCGCAACGATCGTGCTAGCGCTTGGGCGATCAGCGTCTTACCTGAACCTGGAGGCCCATATAGCAAAATTCCCTTTGTCGGCCGCAAACCGTATTGCCGATATAACTCGGGGTGACGTAGGGGAAGTTCAATCGCCTGTCGAATTGTCTCAATCTGAGTGTCTAGCCCACCAATGTCATCGAAAGTCACATCTGGAATTTCAGGAGTGAGAAGCTGCTCGACGTCCTGGCGAATAATACGTTCATAGGCAAAGGAGGTACGAGGGTCGACCAAGACGCTCTCCCCGGGGCGAAGAGTACCGTGGCGTAGCGGACCGGCAAGTTCAACAATGCGATGGCTTCCAGCCTCGGCAGAGACAACGGCACGATCGACTCCGATAAGTTCCGCAACCTGTGCGAGCTCACCGGTTCGCGAATACTCGCCGATCCCGACAACAATCATCTTGTCGTCAATAAGAACCTGTTGCCCCGGCGAGATTGATGTGATGTCAAGGGAAGTATCTGCCGCAAGGCGCATGAGACGACCTGACACATAGACTTCAAGAACACGCGAAGACGGCTGCGCGCGATGCAAAATCCCTAGGGTCAGCGGCGGTTGATTCACATGCTTGAGTTGTTCCCTCAGGCGGAGAAGTTCTTGACGCGCCTGAGTGAGAGCGGCGCTCAGATGGGCATTCTTCTGCTCAAGAATTGAGAGTGCAGCGTCACTGTTGGTCATCACTACGCCCTTCTACCCACGCCCGCGCTTTAGCGTCGAGGTCCCTTTTCACCTTACGGATTTTCTTCTCCGAGCTCACGCGAAGGCCGACTTTCTGCTCGCTCCACTCATCTTCACTATTCCACGCTCCTTCGAGGCCTTCAGCCGCTTTGGCTGGACGAGTTGAGCGTTCCTGAGGAGTGGTCTGCGGAGCAAGACGTCTGGCAATCATCAAGAATCCAGTATGGGCAACCATTCGATGCTCGGGTCGAACAGCCAAACCATTGACGTGCCATTCACGCGACAGTGTCTCCCAGGCGACGGGATCGGTAAAGTTCTGAGAGGAACGAAGATCTTCGATCAATCGGGACATCTGAGTGACGGTCGCAATATAACAGCACAGAACACCGCCGGGAACAAGTGCATGTGCAACCGCATCCAAGTTCTCCCAGGGAGCGAGCATATCGAGGACTACGCGATCAACACTCGATTCAGGCATGGCATTGAGTTCATCAGCCAGATCATTGACCCGAAGATCCCACGCTGGATGCGGAGCGCCGAACCACAGCTCAACGTTATCACGCGCAATCTGTGCGAATTCTTCGCGTCTTTCGACAGAAATCAATGTGCCGCGCTCCCCCACTGCGTTCAAAAGAGCCATCGATAGAGCACCCGACCCAGCACCGGCCTCGACAACTACCGCGCCAGGGAAAATATCCGCGTAGTGAACAATCGTCCCTGCATCTTTCGGGTAAACAACCGCAGCGCCCCTGGGCATTGACATGACATAGTCAACTTGAAGCGGGCGCAGAATTTGGAACTGACGACCCTCTTCAGTAGTGAGGACCTGGCCATCAGGGCGACCGATTAGATCATCGTGATCGATAAAGCCACGATTGGACTGAAAACGACCACCAGAAACCAAGATAACGGTGTGCAAGCGGCCCTTTGGGTCGCGAATTTGGACGCGCTCTCCTTCTCGGAGAGGACCACGGTGACGTTCCTGGCCAAGGCCCTGGGCTTCATGTTCATGTGTGCTCATCGCCTCTACACTACCGCGGTGTATGGAAGAACTGCCTGTTTAAACTCCGCGTGAAAAGGTGGAACTGGTTACGGTAGATGCATGAGGAATTCACTCCCAAGCCGGCCTGCACTTTCGGCAAGCCGCACCAAAGAGTACCAACGCTGCCCGCTGCAGTTTCGCCTGCATGTTGTCGACCGCGTTAAAGAACCGCCGACGCAAGCAACACTTCTTGGGACAACAGTTCACAGCACCTTAGAAAACCTCTATGCCCTCCCTAGGGAAGAACGCAATGAGACACTCGCTCAAGAGCTTTTACGTAAAGAATGGGAAAAGACTCGTGCAGCTGACCCGAGTGTCATGAATTTATTTACAGACCATGCAGACTTCGAACGCTGGCACGAGCGAATGTACTCGATGATCAGTAATTATTTTGCGATCGAAGACCCCCAAGCACTTGAGCCGCTGTCTACCGAAGCTCTTGTCGAGGCAACGACTTCGCAAGGAGTTAACCTCCTTGGTTACATTGACCGCATCGACCAAGCACCCAACGGAGCTTTGAGGGTGATCGACTACAAGACCGGAAAAGCTCCTTCCCCGCGTTTTCAAGAGGAAGCACTGTTTCAAATGCGTTTTTACGCGCTCTTGCTTTCCCTCACAAAGCGTCTGCCAAAGCGTACACAGCTGGTTTATCTTGCTTCTCAGAAGGTGCTGACATTTGATCCTGATTCCGCTGATATTTCCCGCTTCAGCGAAGAACTGAGCCGGACTTGGGAATCGATGAGAAGGGACGCACTGCAGGGCTATTTCGCTCCTCGACGCAACCCTCTATGCAACTGGTGTGGAGTGCGCGCGATGTGTCCCCTCTTTGACGGGACAACACCCGAGATCCCAACCAGTGGCCTGGAACGTTTGCTGGCAATGGGCCCGCAGCGATCAGATCAGTAAGCGCGAACGAAGTTCGGTCGCTGCCCTTCCATAATCGACTCAATAACACTTTCACTAAGGTCACTAAGCTCGCGAATATAGGGAAAATCAGCGGCGAACTCTTCAGGTGCCGCACCCTTGATCGCGACGGCTACTCCGCCGCTGGCGCAAGCGGCTTCAAGACCAACTGGAGAATCCTCGACAATCATGCAGCGACGGATATCAACTCTAAGAAGCTCAGCTGCCTTAAGGTAGCCCTCTGGTGAGGGTTTTCCTTCCGAGACATCATCACCGTAAATTGCATTCGTAAAACCGGGTGTCGCAGGTACATGCTCAAGGACCCTGGATGCCACTCGCCGTCGCGTCGCTGTAACGACCGCTGTCGGAATTGAGCGCTCATGGCACCAACCTAGGAGTTCAACAAGCCCGTCTTTCCAGGGCAATCCAGCGTCGAGGCGATCGATCACTCCCTGTTCAACACGATCGGCAACCACAGCCTCGTCAAGAGGATGACGAGCAAATGAACGCAGAATTTCCACCATCCGCGGCAAAGTAGACCCCAACATCCTTTGGCGCATCTGCGGGGTCATTTGTGTCCCCATCTCGGCGAGCACCTGTCCTTCCGCCCCTTCCCACAGGGGCTCGGTATCAACGATGGTGCCATCCATATCGAAGAGGATTGCCTCAGGCAGAGTCATACTTCCGTACGTCCTTCACACAAGATTCACGCAGCAGGCGTTGTTCCCAAGGGAGAAAGCAGACCGCTTAACAGACCAAGAGCTACAAGAATACCAATTGCGATTCGGTACCAAACAAAGGGCGCATAGGACTGAGTGGAAATAATCTTCAGGAACCACAAGATCACAACGACGCCGACCACGAAGGCAATGATTGTTGCCACGATTGTCGGGCCAACAGCAATGGTCTCACTACCGGTCAAGACCTTTGCAACCTTGTAGAGCCCTGAAGCCCACACGGCCGGCATTGCCAGAAGGAAGGAGTAGCGGGCGGCGGCTTCACGGGTGTAGCCCAAGAAACGACCCATTGTAATTGTTCCACCCGAACGAGAAACACCTGGGATGAGCGCCATTGCCTGCGCGAGGCCGTACAGAAGGGCGTCCTTCCATGTCATCGATTTCAGGTCACGCTCTTGAGGTGCATAGCGATCAACAAAGCCCAAAAGTAGGCCGAAAACAATCAGCATTGCTGAAGTAATCCACAGGTTACGCAGGCCCGTATCGATCGCATTCTGGAAAAGAAGACCCAGAATACAAATCGGAAGCGAACCGACGATGATCATCCATCCCATTCGCGCATCAGGATCACTTGAGGGCACTCGATTTTCCTTTGCGCCCAACGGCAAAGATCGGAACCATGCACTCAGGATTCGGACAATGTCCTTCCAGAAGACGATAACAACCGCAAGCTCCGTACCGATTTGCGTGATTGCGGTGAAAGCAGCACCCGGATCGGTTGAGCCCGTAAGCTCACCGACAATGCGAATATGCGCGGATGAGGAAACGGGAAGGAACTCCGTCAGACCCTGAACAAGTCCAAGAATGATTGCATCAAGCCAGTTCATATCCCCAACTCTACGGTGCTTGGCCTCACGCAAGCCAAAGATGGGCATGTGTATGCCGTCATAGCCCACGCGTTCTAGGCTTAGCTTATGGAGATTCGCCAATGTGGAACACGCGGGCTTTCTGTGTCCAGTCTGGGTTTGGGAACACTGACTTGGGGACGCGACACAGATGAAGATCAAGCCTGTGCAATGCTCAAATCCTTCGTTGAAGCTGGAGGGACTCTTGTAGAAGTGAGTCCTCTCCACGGTTCCGGGCGCGCGCTCAGCGTTCTTGCCGAGGCCTTACGCGCCGTTGGTAGACACCGAGTGACGATTGCTTTGCGTGGTGCAATGCGTTTCTCTAAAGGAGCCAATGAGCTCTCTGCTTCTCGTGGAGATATGCTCCGCTGCCTAGATACAACACTCGCGATTCTCGAAACAGATTTCGTTGACCTCTGGTTAGCAACTCCGTCCCCGACAGGAATTCCGCTCGAGGAAACTTTGTCGGCACTCGAATGGGCCTATTCCAGCGGACGCGCTCACTACCTCGGGCTCAGTCACCGCGATACCTGGGATTGCGCACTCATGTGGGCACACTCAGATCAAGTTCCTCTGGCCGCCGTCGAAGAAGAATACTCACTCCTATGCTCTTCTCCCCTGCTCGACCGTGCTCGGTACAACGGATTTGGGTTCCTCGCTCATTCACCGCTTGCGGGGGGTGTACTGACAGGAAAATATCGTCACGCGACACCACCTGATTCACGAGCCGCATCTGCCCATCTGCGTTCAAGCGTTGCGCCATACCTGGAGAGCAGTCTTCCGATTGTCGAAGCTTTATCACAGGCAGCACATGGGCTGGAATGTTCAATCACTGACGTTGCTTTAGCGTGGGTGGAAGGTACGCCGGGAGTGACGAGCGCAATTATCGGGCCACGAAACCTCGTACAACTCGAGCAGATCCTCAATGGGCGCATTGAGCTTCCCTTACCGATTCGGCAGGTATTAAGCGAAGTGAGCGCTAAATAGGAGCGGGCGTTAAATAAAGGTGTGCGGGCAGTTGGTACTGCCCGCACACCTTAAAGACAACTGAAGCGACTAGTCTTCGTCCTCGTCCTCATCAAGATCGATGAATTCATCGTCATCTTGATCGACTTCTTCATCATCTTCATCGTCGTCGTCAAAGTCTTCGTCCTCCTCATCAGAAACGATGAGGTCGAAAGGAAGCTCGACTTCGAACTGCGTGAAAAGCACGTCATCGTAGGTGAAGAAGGCATCACGGAGAGCTTCTTCGGCATCAATGAGCGCCTGTTCATCGACCTGATCGGAGGAAGCCACCTCGTAGTGATTTTCAAAAGCGGCAATCAACTGATCGAGGACAAGACGAGGTTTCGTGGTCATAGTCACACATCCTACACGATGTCTACGGCAAGTTCAGCTGGGACCTAATGACAGAAACCATCAGATCTGCGCCCTTAATCTCCGCCGTTTGGTCTGGACCTAAAATGCGCGAATTACCCTGAGAATCAAGAAGTTGAGAGGCACCATGCTCAGGCCCCAAGGGCAAGATCACCCATTCGTCACTGGGGTTGTAGGTCGCCTGCGGCTCTTTGCCAGACAGTTGTGAAGAAATATTCGAGATTACGATGCGCGCCTGTGCTCGAGCGGCATCAGCACGCTTTGATTCGCGAACATCCGTCACGTCGCCGATCGCGTAGATATTGGTTTGACCAACGACTTGAAGTGTCGGTTCCACCTTGAGAGCACCATCTGGACGAACTGCAGACTGAAGCTCGGTACCGGCGACATAACCGGTATTCGGACGAGCGCCATAGCACTGGAACCACATATCGGCTTCGATACGATGACCGTCCTTTGTCTCAACAACAAAACGACCAAGCTCACCAACATTGAATGGCGGAAGGTAGGCAAGCTCCGAGCCCTCAATGAGACGGATATTCAACTCCTTCAATTGCTCGCGAACCTGATCGCGCAGTTCATCAGCAAAGCCCTGAGTCGGAAGGAGCTCAGGTTCCTTCTCAACCAAGGTAATTTCCAGGTCCGGGAAGGCGTTGCGCAATTCCCCTGCGAATTCAATGCCAACAGTTCCGGCGCCAACCAAAAGAACGGAGCGGGCACCATGAAGGTAGGAATGCAATTGCTTGAGGCGCGCCTTTGCAACATCAGAACGCGAAGCCGAGTACTTTGCTGGGAATGGATAGGTTGAACCGGTTGCCAGAACAACGTAGTCAGCATCGATCGGGTCCTGACCGAAGATATGAACGCGAGTCCCTTCAACCTGAGAAACCGTTCCATGAACGACCCGCCCATTAGTCAGAAGATTCGAATAGGGCATGAAAATTGAATGCTGCCAAGCCTCATCAACTGCGGCACGTAGAGCCGCAGCATGGTGAACAAACTGGTCTTTTTGCTCGACCAGAATAACTTCGGCAAGAGGATCAAGTCCCTTGGCGACGGTGACACCACCATACCCGCCTCCAACAACGACGACTCGGGCCACAGTGCTCTCCTTCTCTCGTTCGTTACCACCCATTGTCCCTGAAAACCTAGAGAGCAACGAGTGCAAAAAGTGTGTTATTCCTGACCAAGGGCTCGAGCAATATTCGGTGTGAAGAAGTTTGGCCCCTTCAATACTTTGCCGTCCTCACGGAGTTTCACACTGCCATCGGGCATGAGCTTCGACAGATTAGACGCCTGAATTTCTGCAAGGACACGATTCAAATCGATTCCAGATTCCAACGCCATGCCATAGATGACGTAGACCAGATCGCCTAAAGCATCAGCTGTTTCGATGATGTCCCGCGTTCCATCATCTGCTTCCCTCGCACGTTGTGTCGCTTCTTCAACGATTGCGCGCGCTTCCTTTCCATACAAGGCCCCGAGCAACTCAGCGAACTCTTCACGGATCAAGCTCACGCGCATGTGGAGACGCTCATAGTCAAGAGTTGGCTCTTGATGATCTCGAATACGGTCGGGCATGAAGTACGTTGTATGAAACTGCTGGACAAGAGCTTGCGGGCGCGATGAATCCAAGATTTCGGGGGCGCCGGCGCTCGGTCCATCCCACGGACTTGCAGGTGTGCGCGGGTCCGTGGCAAGAATGCCTCCTACCCAGGCCTCGTATCCGGGAAGGCGCGCAACGCCTTCCTTGCGGAAACCGTTCTTCCACGCAGCCTTCCAAGATCCCCAATTTCCTACGTACGCCGCCCATTCAACGCGAGAAGCACCCATTCTCTCAAATGCTGTATCGAGAGCAAGGGACACAGCCTCTGTTGCTATCCCCTGGCCCCACTCGTCATGGCAGACAAAGTACGAGACTTCATAACGGTCAGAAAAATGAGTATTACGGATGAGCTCGAAACGCCCAAGGAAACGTCCATCATGGGCACTGCGGATCGCCCAATCCGCACTCCCCTGCTCCCACTTCGAGGGAACCTTTGCAAGATTCTCTTCAGCCATTGACAGAGTGTAGGGATAGGGAATCGAGGTTGTTTCGTGAAAGATTGGATCCTGTAATGCATCAGTAAGATCCACCGCATCGCTGGCAGACAGCGGGACTAAAACAATATTTTCACCGTGAACATCAAAGAGTTCCATCAGTGTGTTTCCTCCTGTGTTGATACATTCGAGTGGACCTGTTCCCACGCAGTTTCCAGAATTCGCCCCATCGCTTCGGTTTCGTGCATTCCCTGAACAACAAAACTCCGGTCGAAGAGATACGTCGGGATAGTGTCAATTCCCATCTGTACCGCGATCTGATAATCCGAGAAGACTTCCGACGAGGCGACGGGGTCACTCAGAGCGTCAACGACCAGCATTTCGGGGATCCGAACATCCTGCGCACAGCCAATCAGCACATCTGGGTCCGCTAGATTCAAACCGATCTCAAAACGAGCACGGAATAAGGCTTCGGCATATGCAAACTGATAGGTTCCTGCCCCGTTTGTCACTCCGGATTTTTCGTCCATTTCCCGCGCAGCCGACATTGCTTTATGTGCAAACGACGTCGGCGCAACGACCAAGGAATCAAAATCTAACGAAATCCCATCGGCACGAGCGACGTCAGCGACATGAACGAGGGCATCAGCAGCTTCCTCTTCGCTCATCCCTGGATGCGTGTGAAGCAAGAAATCTGCCTGGGACATTTCAAGGACACTGGACTGCTCAGGATCGAGCAGATACGAGTGGAAACGAACCTCAATCTGGTCGCGATGTTCGAAACGCGTGAGAGCATCACGCAGATGATGGATACCGAGGTAACACCAAGGGCACGCAAAGTCTGCCCATACGTCAACATGCATGAAGTCTCTCCTCGGGGATAAGGGCACATTCGCCTATGCACAGGTTACGTTGCGTATTGAGGAGTTACCAGTGCAAAGAAAAATCCCGGGGATCCGAAGATCCCCGGGGAGTGTGCGCGGAGGGGGACTTGAACCCCCACCCTCTAATACGAGGACTAGCACCTCAAGCTAGCGCG
>UWSI01000033.1 GCA_900541895.1 uncultured Actinomyces sp.
GGCCCCGATTTTCATCGGGGCCCGGCCTGTGCTTTGCGCTTAGAAGCGCATTCGCGTTATGCGATCAGTCGCGGCGCTTGCGAGCGGCACCGAGAGTCCCAACGCCTGCTGCCAGCAGCATGGCGGTGAGGATTGCGATCCACTGCGCATCCGAACCGGTCTTCGCCAGGATCGACTTCACGGGCTGCGAAGGTGACGGGGCGGCTGGGATCAGCGTGAGCGGGAAGTCCATATCAAGGTTGACTTCGCCCTCTGCCACGGTGACATCCTTGGAGGTTGCCACTGCCTCGTAACCGGAGGGAACCTCAATCGATACACTGTAGGTGCCGGGGAGGACTCCCTCGAAGCGGTAGTTACCGTTTGCGTCGGTCGTCGTGCGAGCAACTTCGTTGCCAGATGCATCCTTGAGGATGACGGTCACGCCGGGGACACCGGGTTCACCGTTGTCAACACCGTTGTGGTCCTGATCGTTCCACACGCGGTCGCCGATGGTCGCTGGCTTCACGAAGCCGAAGTCAACGCCCTGGACCGAAGAGTCACCGATGGTCACCGATGCCTCGGTCGCGTTGCGACCGTTGTAGGCCTGCGTGTTGGTCAGACCAGCCAGATCACCGGTGGTGGGATCAACGATCGACACCTTGTAGTTGCCGGGGGCAAGACCGGTGAACTGGTAGTTACCGTTTTCGTCCGTCATCGTGGTCACGGGGTTGCCATCCTTATCCAGGATGGGGTTGCCGTTTCCATCGAGCAGGGCAATGGTGCGTCCTGCGAATCGAGCTTCGGTGTCGCTCTTCGAGTAGCTGGCATCGGAGTCGCGGTAGAGCGTTCCTCCGAGGTTGTAGCCACCCTTGAAGGATGCCGAGGACTCGTTATTCGTCGGGTTATCACCGTACTGATCCTGGTGCGTGATCGTTGCGACGTTCGTGATCAGCGAGCCAACGCCCTCACCGGTGATACGCACGGTGATGGTGATGGTCTTGACCTCGTCCTTCGCAATGGTCAGGTTCGACAGATCCCACTTACCGGTCTCTGCGTTGTAAGAGCCATCGCCCTGAGCGGACACGAAGGTGACGCCTGCAGGCAGCTTATCGGAAGCGGTCACACCGGTTGCCACGCTCGGACCATTGTTGGTCAGAGTGAGGGTGTAGGTGATTTCCTTTCCGGGTGCGAAATCGAAGGTGCCCTGCTCCTCTGCCGAGGGAGTGGTGATCGCCTTCTTAATCGCGGTGTCTGCTGCTGCAGTGAATGCCCAGTCCTGGTCCTCGTTGGTCATCGAGGTCGGGGTCAGGGTGACCTTAGAGCTCAGGGAGAGGTTTTGGTTCTCCGAGGCCTTTACGTCGCCCGAAGGTGCGTGGCTCTGAGCGGTGCACTCGGGGCAAGCTGTTGCCAGCGAGTCCTTATCGACGGTGACTGTGTAGTCTCCGGGGGCCAGATTCTTGAAGGAGTACTTGCCGTTCTCATCGGTTGTCGTCGTGAGAGTCTTCTGAACTCCTGCAGGAGTCGTGTAGGTCAGTGTGACCTTCACTCCAGCAAGCGGCTTGTCTGCGCCAGAGGGAGCAGAACCACCGTTGTTGTCGACATCCCAGAAGATCGTGTCACCGATCTTTCCGTCTGCAACGAGGCCGAAGTCGACGGTCTCATCGTTCTGCCCCTCGGTGAGCGTCACGTTGCTCTCGGCACCGTTGGAATCCTTCTCGCCATCCGCAGCCGCGTAGGACTTGGTTGCGGAGTAGCCGGCGGGAGGAGTGAAGGTGACCTTGTAGCTTTCCTCGCCCGCGTTCGCGACGATCCGATCGACGTTCGGCATCAGGTTGGTGAACTCGTACTTGCCGTTGACGTCCGTGGTCACCGGCTTGACGGGGTTGCCGTCCAGGTCGATGACCGGGTTGCCAGCACCGTCGGTCAGAGTGACGGTGACGCCGGCAACGCCATACTCGTCGGCATCCTGGATGCCGTCCTTGTTGGCGTCGAACCACACGTAGTCACCCAGTGATGCAGGCTTGACGAATCCAAAATCAACCTTCGAAACGTTGGCGTTCGAGGTAGTCAGAGAAATCGTCGGGGTCGTGAGCTTCCCCTTGCCTGCCTCGCTGCGCTTGGTCGAGGTCTGGTAGCCGTAGGTCTGCGTGTAATCGGACAGCGATGCGTTCTCTCCGTCAATGGTGGCGTGGTCGGGAACGACCTCAACCTTGTAGTCGCCCAAAGGCAGGCGGTTGAAGGTGTAGTTGCCATTGGCGTCGGTAGTCGCGGTGATGTCAGCGCCAGAGGAATCCTTAACGGGGTTGCCGTTAGCATCCAGCAGGCGGACAGTCACGCCTTCGAAAGGCTTGTCGATTCCGGGATCATTCACCCAAGTGGCATCCGTGTCGTTGTAGATGGTACCCGAAATGGAGCCGCCCACGGTGAAGGAAGCACTCGAGGTGTTGTTCGAAGGATCTGAATCCTTCTGATCGTATTCACCCAGAGTTGCCGTGTTCGTGATGGTCCTGCCCTCGGTGTAGGGGTTGACCTTCACCAGAACGTAGAGCGTCTGGGTTCCGTTCACCGCAAGGTTTGTATCCAACTGGCCGGAGGGCATTGCCTCCCAGTCAGTGTCCAAATTCGCGAAATCCGGGTTCGAACTGTGCTGTACGCCGACGCAGGGAGTGGTTGCATCAGTCTGGCACAGGCGGACCTGCGAGGAGATAAATTCGATTCCCTGCGGAAGGACATCCTTAATCTTCATGCCAGAGGCGACAGCCGGTCCCTTGTTATTCAAGGTGATCGTGTACAGCATGTAATCGCCGGGCATAACCGGGTCAGACGACTCGATTGTTTCCGGGATTCCATTTGCATCCATGACCGGTTGATCACCGTTCACCTTAACGCGAGCAACCTTCTTGGTGACCGACACGTCAGTGGAGACGTTGATGCCAACCTTGGGTGCTTCGTTCGGCTGCAGGTAGGAGACCTTACCGTTTTCGGTCACACCGCCAGCCATTGCAACGGAGTTCCAAGCGATCAGGTTCGCGTTGACCGGAGAGGTCATGGTTGCCACGAACTGGATCTTTTCGCCGACCTCAATATCGCGGTTCATAACCAAGCGGAAGCCCTTAATGGTCTTCAGGTCAGACGGCGCGGGACCCCAAGCATTGGGCGTACATCCCGCAGGACCATCGTTCATTGCGCCACCGACGCTCATCACTTCACCACGGCAGGGGTTATCAACCGTCGTGTACTGGATTGTGATATCCGAGGCGGGAACCTCGGTGGTCACGGGATCCTGACCCGACTTCTCCTTGATCGACTGGAAGGTCCAGTTGGTCGAGTTCAGGTGAGGCTGCCAAGAGGAGCCGCGTGCCTGAGAAGAGGCAGGGCCAACGCCCACGTCACCCGGGTGGGGGAGGATGTCATAGGCGACAACCTTCGTCAGGGGAGTGTTGCCAGTGTTTGAAATGGTGAAACGGTATGCGCCATCCGAACCCGGATCGATCTTTGCGATCTCTCCGGCAGGAACGAAGTCAGCATCCTTATTGCCCTTGACTTCCTTCGTGATGTTCATTGCGGGGGTGATCGCAACGTTGAAGTTGGCATTGGAGGAACAGAGGTAATCCTCAGTTGAACCATTACCGTTGACGTCGAAGGTGTCTTTGTCGCGACCGCTGAGGCAGTAGTTCGCATTGCGCAGGCTCTTGTCTACAGCAATGTCCTTGGCACCGTCACCGGGCATGTAGGTCATTGCCTGGTTCACGGTTTGTCCAGCGGGTGCGGAACTCTTCACGGTCGTGTCGAAACTCGTGTAAAGCGATCCCTCAACCGGGTCGGGGACGATCATGCGGAGCAGGGTGCGTCCCGTACCGTTGTAGTTCTTCGTGATCTCGATCTGGACCTTGCTGAGGTCGTACTTGCTTCCATCAGGGTTGGTTAGAGGTGAACCAGAATTGAGGCTGACTGAAGAGGCATCGTCGATGTCGAAGCCTTCAGGAAGAAGATCTGCAATGGTAAACGGTGTGGGCGTACCACCTTGAGCAGTGGTACGAACAGAGCCATTGACGCCGAAAGATGCTTTCTTTCCGACGACTACGGGATTCGTCCTGACAACCTTGAATACTCCCACTCCGGGGAGGTCGTCGCGCACGCGCATCCAGGAGCACAAGTCATCGCTGGAAGCGAGGACTGCACCGGTGTCCTTATCCGTCAGAGTGCCGGTTGCACAGTTCTGGAAGCGGACGTAGTCGGGAGAAGCGACATAGTTGAAGTACTTCTCAGGCGGGAGGACCGGGTTGTAGTGGCTGGCGAAATCCGAGGGCTCTTCCTTGGGGAGGGACGAGGAGATCGTGCCTTGGAACCAGATAGATGCGGTGGTCTGAGGGGCAACATCGCTATCGATGGTGAAGCGGGTGATCCATTCGCCATCGGGAAGGGTGATGTCAGCCGTCTGGGTGTAGTTGGCGACAACGTGATTACCCTTATTGGTCCAGTATTCGAAAGTCCAGCCGCCCTTATCTTCGTAGCCAGACTTGCCGAAGATGTTGAAGCGGTAAGGGCTCACCATGGTCGGTTGATCACAGTTGCCACCCGCAGCCTTTGCGTCCTGAGTAGACCAGGTGCACGGCAGGGTGTCATCGAAGTGAACGTGTGTCGTCGTATTGCCGGTGTTGGCAGCGCCGAAACGCCATTGAGTGAGGCCCTTACGAACTTGGTACTGGTTGTCGTTACCAGTCTTAATAACACGACCTCCAGGCTTACGAACTGCAAAACCGTGGGTGATTTCAGAGCTCTTCGTCATGACGGTTGTGGGGTCATTTTGAACCGCAGCCGTGATGGTGGCCTTATTTGTGACCGTGTCGGCCGTCGTTACCGAACCTTCGGGGTATTTCACGGTAACGAGGGACTCGATGGGGTTTTGCCATGCCCACTTGTCATAGGACCAAGTAACAGTGTGGGTTGCCGGATCGTAAACGCCGCCGTTGGTAGCGGAGACGAATACTGCCTTTGCAGGAAGAGGATCGACGACCTTAATGTCCTGGACCTGCACGAAGCCGGTGGCGTTGACGCCATTCTTCAGTGAGGAACCATTCCAACGGATACCAACCTTATTGGGGTTGGTTTGGTCGATCTGCTGGTAGCCGTAACGCAGCTTATAGGTCGTTTCACCGCCGACAGCAGGGTAGCCATTCGGGTTTGTCGAACCGCTCTTCTCGATGGCGATATCGGTGTTCGCGGTCCACTTGGTGGTCTTTGAGTCATCGATAGAGTCAGCGTTGGTAGCCGTGAAGTTCACCTGTTGGGTGGTCGTTGAGTTGTTCGGCGCATCGTTGCCGTCGTAGTTCCAGGTGATCTGGATACGGTCGGAAGTTCCTGCGGGGATCGACTTCTGCAAGGGGAAGACGAGTTTCTTCATCCTCGGGTTGCCCGCCACAATGCTCTGCTCGGTGCGCAGAACCGTTGAACCTGTCACGGCGACTGCAGTGTAGAGCTTGTCTGTCAGCGCCGTACCCGCAGGGGTAACGGGTGCAGGAAGCAGCACTTCAATGCTTGCGCCTTCACAGGGGGTAGTCACCGACGAACATGCGTAGTTAATCGTCGTGATCTGCTTGTCGCGAATCGCAAGGGTGGGACTGTCGTTCGTGACCGTCATTGCAAGGGTTGCCGGCTTCGAGCTGGTCGCACGTGCGCGACGTGAACGAGGCTGGTTTGCCTCTGCAGAGGTATTTGCGTCCTGAGCGGAGGTATCCGAGGTGTTTGCCTCGGTTCCGCCTGCTACAGGGGTCTGTGAGTTGGAGGCTGCCGTCTGCTCGGATGCGGAGGTGCTAGCGTCGCTAGCGTTCTCCGTTCCTGAGGCCGAGGCCGCCTGGGTGGTTTCGCTTGCGCTGTTGTTGTCTGCCGCGACACTACCGTTAAACGGAGTGAAGGAAGTCAACAGAAGCGAGGCTGCTGCGAGAGTTGCAACACCCGCCGCTCGCGCGCGCGTTTTTAAAAGTTTGGGATGTGACATCGAAAATCTTTCTCAATCGCACAATTTATAGGGATTCAGTATCTAATCTACAGTTCGAAGAATCGCTGGGCAATTGCTTGTGGAAATAGTCATTTCAAACTATTTCTTTCAAAAAAGTGGTTGACTAATAGTCATCTGTATGCTGCATGTTCTGGGTATAACGAAGCCCCGCGATTCCAAAGGAACCGCGGGGCTGTATGAAGTCTAACCGATTACCTGGCGTCACCATTGAAAAGGTGAGCGTAATAATGAGGTGTGGCTAGGCTTAGTTTCGAGCATCGCGTACGAACTTTTGCAAGGCTGCAATATGTGCGCTGCTTGCCGGGGTGTTTGGCTGGTTCATTGTCCACGTATTCCCGCCGTTGGAAACTACAAGTGCAAGTGCTGTGCCGCCGTCGGGAGTAGAAATCGTCTGAGATGAGATGCTCACATCCTTTGCTGGCCACTGGTAACTTGCGATCTGCTCGCGATACGAGTGACGGAGGTCGAAAACGATTTCACTGCCGTAGAGCCAGCCTTTGACTGAATACAATGCGCACATTCGAAAAGTAGAGAAAAGACGGGCATCTGGATCTGTTGTATCACGATCTGATGTGTTCCCCCAGACTGTTCTCTGTGATGAGTTATTGGGGTCGGGTAGTTCATATTCAGCTGCGGCAAACGAGAAAAATGGAGCAACGTCGTTATCCTCAGAATCGCCTTTGGCTGCTAGATCGATTGATTGTTCCGTTCTAATGGTCTCATCGACCTCGGCGTGGAATGTTTGCACAATTTTTTTGAATGTTTCTTGGTCTTGCCAATGTAGGTATACGCATGTGCCGCAACCAATGGCAGTGAGCACCGTGAGACCAAGGCATAGCCCTTGGAATGACTCTGAGAATAAGCCAGCTACAAGCGTTAGCAAGAACAGGACACCACTTGTTTTTGCGAGAGGGGTGATGAAGTGCTTCCACGGTTTGAATTTGAATGTGTAGTAGTCGAATATTGACCGATAGTTAATGGTCGATCTTTCGTAGTGGTTCTGTGCGCTCATCGGATGTTGGGCTTTCGTAGTGGGTGTTGATGGGGGCGTGAAGGCTGATCGGAAATACGTAAAACCCTAGGCCCGCAGCTTGGATTCTATCAGTTAAAAGTACAAAAGTGGATGTTCCATGGATGCTCTTAGGTGCTGCATCTGGATTTCGTGCCGCACCTTTTAGGAGCTTGTCTTGGTCCACATTGGGATAAGACGGTTAGTGCAACCGGTTGGGTTTGGATGCTAGTGGGTCAGAGACCTGCTCAGAAAATGTGATGAAGCCCCGCGATTCCAAAGGAACCGCGGGGCTGTTTGCGGAGACGGCGGGATTTGAACCCGCGAGGGGCGTGAACCCCTACCTCCTTAGCAGGGAGGCGCACTCGACCGGACTATGCGACGTCTCCAGTGCCGACTACTCTAAGGCATTTTCCCTTCGCGTGCGAAATGCGCGCGCTGGGAAGCTCAGTATCGTCGGTACAGCGGAGGGCAAGGGATTCGAACCCCTGGTGCCATTGCTGACACAACGGTTTTCAAGACCGTCACCTTCGGCCACTCGGTCAGCCCTCCAGACCCGCCAATCATAGCGGATCTTGATCTGTTCGCATATTCGTCTTTCCAAATATGCTCTCGATCCCTTTATTTCTCAGCGGTGGCGACGGAAAGGCACCCACGAACGACGGTCAGCTGGCGCCTCTTCTGGATGGTCCAATAGGCCTCGGGAAATCGCGGAAGCAAACGGTGGCCACATCGGCACTCGGCCAACCAAAACGCACTGAATTGCCCAGGCGATATCGCCGCTGCGAGGCCTCGACTCTTCAATCCGCTCATTGTCAAAGGACAAGGCATGAAGCCACTGTCCAGGCTGGACAATAAGCTCATCGTTAATGAAATCCAACCACGAGCGGTAACAGTGTTCGTAGTGCTCGACTTCACCTTCGCTGGCACCGTCATCGCGCAGTGCTCGTGCAAGTGATACCGCGGCGCAGACGCCTTCACAGGCGACCCACATGAAGTGTCGGTCGTCCAGAATTTCCGCCTCGTGATGCTCGAAGCCCACCGAGGTCACAAATCCCGCGTAGCCCTTCTTACGCCATCCATCAACGCGTGCTCGCTCGAAGAAGTCTTGCCCGGCTTCGAGAAGCGCGTCATCACTCTTACGCCCTAGGGACCTCAAGGCTGCGCGAACCTGAATGCACAGCCGGGACCAGCGCAGCAAGCTGCCGATCTGCACGCCTTCAAGCACCGGAGTTGCAGACCAATGCTCCCATTTCTTCGACCAATCGGCCTCGGTTTGAGGAACGGGGGAGAGCTCCTCGATATCGATGTATTCGCCCACCCTCCACGAGGCCTCGCTTCCCATCTGCACGACCGTGCGGGTGATGGATTCGGCTCGGTCGATCCATACGGGGTCGGCGGTTGCCTCGGCAGCTGCTAGGTACGCCTCGGCGGTCGAAGCAAGGGTTCCAAGGGAGATAATTGGCGCCTTGTGCTGCGTACTTCCCGAGGCTATGGCTCCGTAGACCAGTCCGTTGGGGGCAAGCCAACGGCGCTCTTGCTCGTGGAGGGCATCAAGGAGGAGCTCGTGGGCACTGGGGCGATTGGCAACCGTCGCGGCCGCGCTCGCACTGATGAGCAGTGCGTTATCAAGCTGGTAGTCGATTTCTCCGCTGCGCACGTCAGCCTTGTATTCATCGGAATTGATGGTTTCCGGATCGTCGGTGGCAGTCGCTTCGGGAAGCTTGTGAAGATGATCGTGGATGACACGGCGAAGAGTCTTAGTCGCGTGGTCGGCATAGCGTCGTGAACCAGGAAGGCCAAGAAGCGTTCCCAAGGAAAAAGCGTGGAGCATTCGAGCGCTGAGGCTGAATTGATCGCGTTCACTGGGTTCCTCGCCGTCTGGACCTTCACTAAACCCCGAAGGCGTCGTACTCACTTTTGCTTCTGCGATCAGTGCTTGAAGTTGTGCTGACAGCCAGCGATTGTGCTCGATCGAATCCAACCAGCCCATGGGGGTCTCCTTTGTCTTCCATGCATGTCGCGCTGCGTCGTTGCCGGGGCGACATTCACATTGAGTTTAACGCAAGGGAGTAAAGCGTGTGAGTAGGCCAATCTGCTTGCGGAGTGAATCTGTCCCTTATCGTGAAATACCTTGCACGGTTTAGGGAAACATTGCAGACTAAAAGCATGTTTGATCGAGCTGGCACTGTTGCCCTTCCCGAAGACCTTACTGATATTGATGCGCTGATTTCCGCGTATTACGACATTGAGCCGGATCCCTCAAACCCCGATCAACGGGTGTCTTTTGGTACCTCCGGTCACCGCGGTAGCGCATTCGATGGCAAGTTCAATGAAGCACACATCGCTGCGATTACCCAGGCGATTGTTGACTACCGAGCCGAGCAGGGTTTCAACGGCCCGCTTTTCATCGGTCGTGACACCCACGCGCTGAGTGAACCCGCATGGCGCACCGCCCTGGAAGTCTTGGCCGCAAATAATGTCGATGTTCGCATCGACGCACGTGGTTCCTACACTCCGACCCCTGCGGTTTCTGTGGCGATTCTCGGTGCAAATGGAGCTCCCAAGCACCTGCGTACGACTGGGGAAGGGCTGGCCGACGGTATTGTTGTCACCCCCAGCCACAACCCGCCTCGTGACGGCGGATTCAAGTACAACCCGCCTCACGGTGGTCCCGCGGACTCCGATGCGACCTCGTGGATCGCCAAGCGCGCAAACGAAATCCTTGAAAAGGGCTGGCGCAGCGTCGATCGCGTGCTGGGTTCGGACCTGCTGGATCACCCCAGCATCCACCGTTTCGATTACCTCGCCTACTATGTCGATCAGCTTGACCAGGTGATCGATATTGATGCGATTCGCGAGGCCGGCGTGCGCATTGGCGCCGATCCCCTCGGTGGCGCTTCGGTGGACTACTGGGGAGCGATCGCCGAGCGTTACGGCTTGGAACTGACCGTTGTGAACCCCAAGGTTGACCCCGCATGGTCCTTCATGACACTGGACTGGGATGGAAAGATCCGCATGGATTGCTCCTCTCCCTATGCGATGGCTTCTCTTCGCGATGCAATGACTCCGGATGAGAACGGAAATACTCCCTACGACATTGCGACCGGAAATGACGCCGACTCGGACCGTCACGGAATCGTGACGCCCGACGGTTTGATGAATCCGAACCACTACCTGGCCGTTGCGATCGAGTACCTGTTCACGCATCGCCCGAACTGGCCCGCAGAAGCTGCGGTCGGTAAGACCCTGGTGTCCTCGGCCCTCATCGACCGCGTTGCTGATTCGATTGGCCGAAAGCTCGTTGAGGTCCCCGTCGGCTTCAAGTACTTCGTTCCCGGTTTGGTTAGTGCTGAGCTCGGTTTCGGTGGCGAGGAAAGCGCAGGAGCCTCCTTCCTTCGTAAGGATGGCACCGTGTGGTCCACCGATAAGGACGGAATCATCTTGGCGCTGCTTGCCTCTGAGATTCTGGCTGTTACCGGCAAGACGCCCTCGCAGCTGCACGAAGAACAGGTCGAACGTTTCGGGGCCTCGGCTTATGCGCGAATCGATGCGCCTGCGAACCGTGAAGAAAAGGCGAAGCTTGCCGCTTTGTCGCCCGAGGACGTTTCTGCAACTGAACTGGCCGGTGACCCCATCACCGCAAAGCTCGTGCGCGCGCCGGGTAACGACGCAGCGATCGGTGGCCTGAAGGTGACAACCGATGTTGCGTGGTTTGCTGCCCGTCCTTCGGGCACCGAGGATGTCTACAAGATCTATGCCGAGTCCTTCCGTGGAGCCGAGCACCTTGCTCAGGTTCAGGAAGCGGCGAAGCAATTGGTGAGCGAGGCCTTGAAGGGCTGAGTTTCGCAGAGAAAGCGTTGTGGGGTGCGGAGTTGCATTGCGGCGCTGCACCCCACTGTTATTCACGTTCAGGATTTGCGGCCTTGGTGGAAAAAGAGCCTCCTGACCGGTACCTTTAAAGGGTCTCATTAAAGCAGGAGAGGTCCGGTAAAAATGGCGGAAAGAACGCAAGAAGGTGCGGATACGTTAACCTCTGCACGCCCGCCTTTTCCCTGGCGCCGGATGATCCTCCTCATGGGTGCGGCAGTTGGACTTCTTGCGGGACTTGACGCAGCTCTTGTTCGCTTGGGTGCTCTTGCTCCCGTGGGCTCCACTGATTTGGGCGTAATCCACGGAATCCTCATGGTCTACGGCTTCCTGGGAACAGCGATCTGTTTAGAACGTGCGGTAGCGCTGAACTCTCGATGGGCCTACCTTTCCCCAGCTACCTCGGCGCTCGCGGGAATTGCCGCCATTGTCATCTCTCAAAGCCCTGCGGTCGCCCATTTCATTTCCACATTGCCGCTTCCGGCTTACCTGAGCCGCATCCTTCCCGGATATCAATCCCAACGGATGCTCCCAGCGGTGCTGTGGACAATCTCCATGATCACCCTGATCATGATCTATCGGCACGTGTGGAGAAAACGTCAGGCCTCCTACCCAGTCCTCATCCAGCTGATCGCTGCCTGCGTCGGCCTGTGTGGGATCCTCTTGTGGATGCGAGGCTTGGAAGTCGCTCTCATCATGCCCTGGTGGCTATTCTTCTTGGTTCTGACGATCATCGGTGAGCGACTTGAGCTGGCACGCCTTGCCTTCAGTGAGACAACCGAGAAACGAATCTTGGTCTGGGTCGCTGCTCTGTTCATCTCGCTTGCGCTCACGCTGATTGTTCCCCTTGTCGCCTACCCGCTTCTGGGGATCTCCCTTGCGGCCCTTGCGATCGATATGGGTTATCACGACGTCGCCCTCAAAACCATCAAAATCCCTGGAATCCCGCGTCTTTCAGCAGTTGCGATGCTCGCGGGATATGGGTGGGCACTGCTTCCTGCTCTCCTCTGGATCGCCGCGCCACCAAGCTTTTCCGGCTACGGCTACGATGCGATTGTCCACGCCCTGACAGTGGGTTTTGCAGTCTCCATGGTCATTGCGCACGCGCCGGTTATTATTCCCTCGGTGATTCGTCGCGAGGTTCCCTACCACTTCTCGATGTGGGTCCCTTTGGCTCTTTTCCACCTGAGCTTGCTGATTCGTTTCCTGTCTGGCGCGCGCGAGGCCGCACTTCCCTGGCGCTTTGGCGGAGCGCTGGGAGTGTGCGCATTCCTCCTCTTCGTGATTACGACTGCGAGCGTGACAATTGCGAACACAAGGCGTGATCGGAGCGCCCATGCCTGAGATTTCTTCTTCTGGGGCGGGACTGAGTATCGGTGCGGGACCGGCGGGCGCTCCCACCGGCGCCCCGGGACGCGGACGCCCCTCCCGAATGCGCATCGATCGCTTGGGAACCACGTGGATGATCATCGCGGTTCTCATGGCAGTAGTAACCCTCTTCCTTCACCGCCACATGCCGCAGCCTCTGTGGACCATGATCCACTTGGTGACATTAGGCGTCTTAAGCAATGGAATTTTCCAATGGTCATGGTTTTTTGCCCGCTCCCTTGCACGTCTGGCAGCCGATGATCGCAGAGCCCACTCGGACAACCTGCGTCGGATGTTGGGCTTCAATGCATGTTTTGCTTTGCTCTTTATTTCGATGTGGCTTGGTTGGTTCATCGGAACTGTCGTTGCGGCAACGGGTATTGCTGCAATTGCTGCCTGGCATGGAGCCGCGATGCTGTCGGTTCTTCGCGAGCGTTTGGCCTCGCGCTTTGTCATTGTCGTGCGCTACTACGTGTGTGCCGCAGCTTTCTTTGTACTCACCGCACTTCTTGCTGGTTTCGTCACCACCACAATGTTTTCTTCTTCCATTCCCGAGGCCTTCCTGGCGATGCGCGATCGTCTGACCTTTGCGCATGCACTCAGTGGCGTCGGTGGTTGGTTGGGATTAAGCATCGGCGGCACCGCGATTACCTTGGGGCCAACAATCTTGCGTACGCGGATGTCTCCCGATGCAGTTTCTTGGGGTATTAAAGTTCTTCCGCCCTGGTGCGTCAGTTTGCTGATCGCGGTATGTGGAGCTCTCTTAGGAGTGATGCCCCTGGTCGGTGCCGGAATTTTAGGTGCGGCAGCCTGCGCGATTATGGGAATTCTTATCCCCTATGCGCGTGTTTTAGCAGCAAAGAAACCTCAAGAGTATTCCGCATGGTCATTCCTGATCGGATTGGGATGGATTGCCCTCGGCATTCTTTTCTTGGGAATCATGGCGCTTTTTGTCAGTACGCCGAGCCAGATACGGGTACTGACCATGATGTGGCTTCCGATTATTGGAGCGGGTGGTTTTGTCCAGCTTTTTGAGGGAGCACTGAGCTATCTGATGCCAGTTGTCATCGGAGGCGGTCCTTCGGTTGTCAGAATTGGTATCGCGATTCTTGACTGGCAGTTTGCGTTGCGCGTGTCGCTGAGAAATGGAGCCCTGTTCCTTCAAGTTGTCCTTTTCTGTGCTGCCGCAAGCACAGCGGTTACTACTCTTCGATATGCGCTCTGGCTGGTCGTGATTATGACCTTCGCAATTGACATCGTGATGTTTGCGCGCGCGGGAAAAAATCAAGCACGAGCGCGTCTAGAACGCATCAAAGAGATGAGTGAAAGTAGGAAGGCTCAATGAGCGAAGAAACCACCGGACCCTCGCGGGCAGCAATGGTCTTCACTGGCCTTGGCGCTGTTGTCGCACTGGTTCTTGCCAGTGTCCTAGCTGGCGGAAGTAACGCAACGCAAAACTCAGTGGCGGGGAATACCCCAAGCGTGGCCTCGTCAACTCAGGTGAAAGAAACCGGCGAAACCACCCACGTGGAAATCGGTGTCCAAGGAATGTCTTTCACGCCCTCTGTCATTCATGTTCCTGCGGGAAATCGCCTGCACATCACTTTCACAAACACCGCGGAGCAACGTCACGACCTGGTTTTGGCCAATGGGCAAACGACCGGGTCTCTGGCCCCGGGAGCAAGCGCGGAGCTGGATGCCGGAGTGATCACAGCCGATACCGAAGGCTGGTGCTCACTTCCAGGACACCGTGAGATGGGGATGACGCTCAGCATTGTTGCCGATGGCGCACCGGGCGGTTCTGCCGCAGCGGGCTCGCACTCTGGCGGCGCCTCCCACAACCACGAGGTTGCAACGGGGAGGGGAATCCCAACTGCAGACCAGCTGCGAGCCTATGCGGCGAAAGTCGATCCCTATCCCGCTGAAGTTGCACCGGCCTCGGAAGAAAAAGATCACTACTACACCCTGGTTGCACGCGATGATATCGTGCAGAACCTGAGCGACAATGTCAGCCGGACGGTCTGGACTTTCAACGGGAATACTCCGGCGCCCACCCTGCGTGGAAAGATTGGCGATACCTTCCACATCACCCTCAAAAACGAAGGGACAATGGGGCATTCTCTGGACTTCCACGCGGGCGATATTGCGCCAGATGAGGCCATGAAGACCATCGATCCGGGGCAAACGCTGGAATACACCTTCACAGCGAAGGCAGCCGGTATCTGGATGTATCACTGCTCGACGCACCCCATGTCTATGCACATTGCTAACGGCATGACCGGTGCGGTGATTATTGACCCCACTGATCTGCGCCCAGTGGATCACGAGTACGCGATGGTTGCGACCGAGCTGTACTTGGGGGACAACGGTGGTACTGCGAACGCAACGAAGATCGCCTCGATGATGCCTGACCTGCAGGCATTCAACGGTCGCCCCTTCCAGTACGATGCGCACCCCCTCAAGGTGAAGGTCGGTCAGCGCGTGCGTTTCTGGCTGATGGATTCGGGCCCAAATACCGCCATGTCCTTCCACATCGTCGGTGGTCAATTCGATACCGTCTGGGATGAAGGTGGGTACACGCTCATCGACGGCGGCAATGCCATTAGCCGTGGGGGAGGGGGGTCTCAGACCTTCCCCATGCTTCCCGCGCAGGGTGGTTTTGTGGAGCTTTCCTTTAAGGAGCCGGGTACCTACACCTTCGTTAACCACATCATGAGCCTTGCTGAGGCCGGAGCTCACGGAAAGATTGAAGTGACTAACTAACCCACGTTCAAGGGGTGCGCGGCACCATAAGCGTGGGGAGTGCCAAAGGTAGCTAAGAACGCATAAACTGGCACAGTGCTGTCGACCTATGGGGAAATCCTTCGTCTGAACCGGGCATGGCGTTTTTCAGCCGCCGGCTTCATTTTGCGCCTACCCATGTCCGTTATGCCGATTTCGATCATCTTGGCGATCCAGGCGGCTTATGGAAACTACACCCTCGCGGGTGCGGTTGCGGCGATCAATATCATCGCTTTGGCGGTAAGCGCGCCGATGTGGGCACGCCTAGTCGACCGCTACGGACAGCTCAAAGTTATGGGGCCGGTTTTTGCGGTCTCGGCAGCTGCGACCATTGTGTTGTTCGTGGCGATTCTTCAGATGGCTTCGCCGTCGATCTTGTTCGTTTCGGCCGGAATTGCTGGTGCGAGTTGGGGGTCTCCGGGCGCATTGGTCCGAGCTCGGTGGATCCGCACCACCGACACGGTGTCACAGCTCAATAGCGCATTTGCTCTCGAGGCCGCTGTCGATGAATTCGTCTACATCGTCGGGCCTGTCGTTGCAACGGTTTTGGGAACCGTTCTGCACCCGACGACCGGTGTTGTCGTCTCCATTGTTTTCCTTTCTGTCGGCGCGGTGCTCTTCTTATCCCAGCGTTCTTCGGAACCCCTTCCATTGGGGAAGGCTGGTCGCGCCGCTCAGGTAGCTAGCGACGGAACTGAGTGCTCAAAGGACGCGGCATCGGATGCTCAGGGCGCAACGGCCTCGGCACCCGTACGCGAACGATCCCTGCTTCTTCTTCCCGCGATGATCGTTCTCACGCTGACTTACGCGGCAATGGGCGCACAATTCGGTGCAAATGACATTGCTGCTGTTGCTTTCACCAAGGAACTTGGGGTTCCCGCTCTTTCGGGTGTTCTACTTGCAATGTTCTCGCTTGGCTCGTTTATCGCCGCACTGATCTACGGTGCGCGGAGCTGGCGACGTCCTCTGTGGCAGCTCTTTGCGATTGGCGTTGTCGCCTTGGCAATTGGTATGACCGCCTATCTGCTGGCGCATACGATCATTGCCTTGGCTGTCATCATGTTGATCAGCGGTATTGCCTGTGCCCCCACCATGACGAACGTCAACATGATGGTCACCAAATCTGTTCCTAGACATCGTCAGACCGAAGGCCTGGCGTGGTTGAGTACTGCCATTAATCTGGGCGTTTCGTTGGGATCTTCTGCCGCGGGTCCCGCTGCCGACCGTTATGGTTCGGGCGGCGCCTACGTGATGATTGCAATCTTTGCGTGGGTCATGGTTCTCATCATGCTCATTGGTCTTCCGCCTTTGAGGCGTTCCATGGAGAAGTCTGCTGTGGAAGAAGCGCAGCATCAGCGCGATCTTCTGAATGAGGACTGAAATTGGTGTTTGCCCCAAAGACCCTTCCCTCCCTTGCGCTTTCCGTTGCCTCTCGCCTTGACGAGGCCACGTCGACGGGGCTTGCCCGAGTGCTGGGATGGGCGGGCTTCTACCCGGGTGTTGTCGGTTTTGGAGGGTATGCCTCGCAGAGTCGTGCGCGCGTTCTGGCTCGCGTCATCATGGAAGACCGAGTGGGGGAGCGCTCGTGGTTGACCCAGCGGCGAGGATGGCGTCAGTTTTTTGATGCTCAGGTTCCTTTTCAGCCAGTTCTGGTGACCTGTGGTCAAGCCCAGAAGGTCGTCTTTACCGACGGCGGTGGATATGTTGACATTGAACTTGAAGGGCACGGTTTGGAACCGGGGTGGCAGCTCGCCTCGATTCAGCCTCTGAACGCGGTGGATGTTCAGCGAATGGGTGTTCGCGAGGGCGATCGCCTGTATCCCTCTTCTGATGTTGAAGGGGCTACTGCTGCGGGAGAGTCATTCTTACGTGTGGGCAAGGCTGAAGATGGCCGTGTTCTTGGTCGAATCCGTGCGGCAAAATCTGTTGATATCCCGTTGCGAGTGATCGGTGACGATGAACGCTACGGTGTTGTTTCAGATATTGATGACACGATCATTGTCTCGATGATTCCGCGTTTGTTGACCGCCGCGAAGCACGCGCTGATGGAGAGAGTCTCTGATCGCGAGGCCGTGCCAGGGATGGCGGGGTTCTTGCGGCGAGTAGCTCGTTTCAATCTTTATCCTTCGGATCAAGACAAACGCAGCGAACGTAAGGCCTCTTCATTGGGCGCGCATGGAAAGCAGGCGAATGCCTTGCCGGTGATGTATCTGTCGACTGGTCCGTGGAACCTGGTACCTGGCTTGCGCGAGTTCTTGCGCCGAACGGATTTTCCTATGGGCGCCTTCTTGATGACGGATTTTGGTCCATCAAATACGGGATGGTTCCGTTCTGGTGTTGAACATAAGAAACGTGAATTGCGGCGTCTTGTGCGTACCTTCCCAAATATTCAGTGGATCTTAGTCGGTGATGATGGTCAGCATGATCCGGAAATCTATGCGGAGTTCGCATGCGAGTTCCCGAAGAATGTTGCGCTGATTGCAATTCGCTCGCTGTCACAGTTCGAACAGCTGATGGCACACGGTACTCTTGATCCCATTTCTTTGGGAGAACTGGAAAAAATCCCCGACCAAATACCTCGTTTGTACGGTGAGGATGGATTTAGGCTAGGTCGAGCGGCTGCGGCTCT
>UWSI01000034.1 GCA_900541895.1 uncultured Actinomyces sp.
AATATTTGGGGGGGCTGGGCCGTTGTTGCCACAGCCGCCCGACCCGCAACGTCTAACCGGATATTTGGATCGCTGAAGCTAGCCAAATATCCGGCGTCAGTCCTCGAGGCGGCGAGTCCTGCACTATTTAGATTAGTCTGTTTCGCTTCGTATCGGCAGTGCTTAGTTCGTACCTTTAGCTTAAATTTCGCGTCTTTTGAGGGGCTGTTGACAAGGCAATAAGCCTGATCGGACCGGGTATGAATGGTTGACGAGGAAGCAAAATCTACCACGGTGTGATTTGTGGCATAGGTTGACAAATTTGAGATCTTGTTAACAGATATCTCTTTACCAAATCTTTGTAATCGTAACCGAAATGTAATGTTTACATCATGGACATGTGAAGGTTTCGGGAAAAAAGTGGGCTATGCTTCCGAGACATCAGCACATATGACTGAACAGAATTCCTACAGGAGGAATCTCATGAATCTTAAGAGGTCGTGGCTGGCAGTGCCCGCCGTTCTCGGTCTGGCACTGACCGCATGCTCTTCTGGCAGCACTGGTTCCAATGGTGGCTCTTCGGACGGCATTGTTACCGTTAATGGTTCTGAGCCTCAGAACCCGCTGATCCCGGCTAACACCAATGAGACCGGTGGTGGCCGTATCGTCTCCAGCGTCTTCTCGTCCCCCGCTTACTACGCGGCCGACGGTTCAACTCAGCTGGACGCTGCGGAGTCCATCACCCCCAACGCCGACAACACCGAGTGGACCATCAAGCTGCGTCGAGATGGCAAGTTCTCCGACGGCACTCCGGTTCTGGCAAAGAACTTCGTCGAGGCATGGAAGATGGCCACGAAGGAGAACCTGGGTTCCGCAAGCTTCTTCGCTGATGTTATTGGCACCGATGATGACGGCGCTGGCGACATGGAAGGTGGCCTGCAGATCATTGACGACTACACCTTCGTCGTCAAGCTGAAGGGCCCTGAGTCGGACTACATGAAGCGCTTGGGCTACACCGCTTACTCTCCGCTTCCCGACTCGACTCTGGCAGACCCCAAGAAGGGTGGCGAGCACCCCGTGGGTAACGGCCCCTACATGCCCAAGGGTGAGGATGCTTGGCAGCACTCCAAGCAGATTGATCTGGCCGTGAACCCCAACTACTCCGGTCCTCGTACCGCGAAGAATAACGGCCTTCGCATTGTCTTCTACCAGTCTCTCGATGCTGCTTACGCTGACCTGAGCGCCGATAACCTCGATGTCCTCGATGGCGTGCCGTCCTCGGTCTTCTCCAGCTACCAGCAGGAACTGTCCGGACGTACTGCTAACCAGCCCGCAGCCGTCATCCAGTACATCACTATTCCTGAGCGCTTGGAGCACTTCTCCGGTGAAGAAGGCAAGCTGCGTCGCAAGGCCATCTCAATGTCTATCGATCGTGACTCGATTGTCAAGACGGTCTTCTCTGGCACCCGTACCCCCGCCAAGGACTTCACTTCCCCCGCAATTGAGGGTTATAAGGAAGGCCTGAAGGGTTCTGAGGTTCTGACCTACAACCCCGAGAAGGCTAAGGAACTGTGGGCGCAGGCCAACGCGATCTCTCCGTGGAGCGGCAAGTTCCTCATCTCCTACAACTCTGATGGTGGCCACCAGCAGTGGGTTGACGCAACCTGCAACTCCATCAAGAACACCTTGGGTATCGAGGCGGAAGGCGATGCCTACGCAGACTTCAAGTCGCTGCTTGGCGATATGAAGGCCGGCACCACCAAGGGCGCTTTCCGTCAGGGTTGGCAGGGTGACTACCCCTCGCTCTACAACTTCCTCTTCCCGACCTACTCGTCGAGCGCTTCCTCCAACTACTCCGGTTGGAAGAGCAGTCAGTTTGACAAGTACCTGAGCGACTCGCTGTCCGCTTCGCCTACCGAGGCACTTGACCTTCAGTACAAGGCCGAAGAACTGCTCTTCGAGGACATGCCGGTCATCCCGACCTGGTACGCCAACACCAACGGTGCATGGTCCACCAAGGTGAGCAACGTTCAGTTCACCTGGAACTCGAACGTGCAGTACTTCGCGATTACCAAGAACTGAAAATAGTTCTTCCCCGCTAAATACTTGAGCGGATGAGGTGTGGGGTGGAAGTCTGTGGACTTCCACCCCACACGCATTGAATTTACCTCTTTTGAAATATTCTCAAAGGGTCATTTCGCAGCGCCTTCTCTGCGTAATTAAAGACACACGATTGACCATTTACCACTTCTTTGCATTACTATGAGCGATAGTGCGCGTGCGTTTGTGTGTATCTCTTGCGGTATCTCACTGATCCGTTTGTAGCTACAGGCGTATGTGAAAACCCCGTTCATGATGATGAACCCCGATACGTTTACGGAAATTCTTCGTAAACACATGTAATAAAGGACCTGTCCATGCTGCGATACATCGGACGACGTCTCCTGCAGACCATCCCGGTCTTCTTTGGAGCAACGTTCCTGATCTTTGCGATGGTCCACCTGATGCCAGGTGATCCCGTCGCGGCCCTCGGAGGCGATAAGGGCTTAACCGAGGCTGCGGCAGCTCGAATCCGCGAAGAGTACAACCTTGATAAGCCTTTCTGGCTGCAGTACCTGCTCTACCTCAAGGGCATCTTCACCCTTGACTTTGGGAAGACCTTCTCCCAGCAACCGGTAACGACGGTGCTGGCAACCGCATTCCCGATCACCATCCGACTTGCCATCTACGCCCTGTTGATCGAGGCAATCCTCGGTATCCTCTTCGGTGTTATTGCAGGTGTGCGTCGCGGAGGTATCTTCGACTCAACGGTCCTAGTCCTCTCTCTGGTTGTTATTTCTGTGCCGACCTTCGTTATCGGCTTCCTCATGCAGTTCTTCCTTGGCATCAAATGGGGATTGCTTCCTGCTACGGCAAGTACGGTTTCCTTTAAATCCTTGACGATGCCTGCGATTGTGCTAGGCGCGACCTCCCTTGCATACGTCATCCGACTCACGCGCCAATCGGTATCCGAAAACGTCTCTGCCGATTACGTGCGTACCGCACGCGCTAAGGGCCTGAAAGAGGGCACCGTAATGACGCGCCACATTCTGCGTAACTCACTGATCCCCGTCGCGACCTTCCTCGGTGGCGACTTGGGTGGCCTCATGGGTGGCGCGATCATTACCGAAGGTATCTTCAACATCAACGGCGTTGGCGGTACCTTGTGGCAGGCGATCGTTCACGGTGAGGCAGCTACCGTTGTTTCCTTCACGACAGTTTTGGTCATGGTTTACATCTCAGCAAACCTCCTTGTTGACCTGCTGTACGCCGTTCTTGATCCGAGGATTCGCTATGAGTGATTTCATTCCTTCGCAAGCTATTTCGCGTACTCGTGCCGGACAGGATCACTACGTCTCGGATATCGATGAGACCGGTTTGGGTGCAGTTGACGCCGTCGCCGATGAATCCGCACCCGCCTCAATGTGGGGGGAAACGTGGAAGAATCTGCGCAAGCGTCCCCTGTTCTGGATTGCTGCGGTCATTATCTTCGTTGCCCTCATGGTTGCTGTCTTCCCGCAGCTCTTCACGAGCACCAATCCTCGCTTCTGCGAGCTCTCGCACTCTTTGGGCAAGCCCGAGGCCGGACACCCCTTCGGCTACACCTTCCAAGGCTGCGATATTTACGCCCGCGTCATCTACGGCGCACGCGCCTCGGTTTCCGTCGGTGTCCTGACGACGATCTGCGTCGTCTTGATCGGTGCAACTCTTGGCTCCATCGCCGGCTTCCTCGGCGGCTGGATCGACGCCGTGATCTCACGTGTCACCGACATCTTCTTTGCAGTTCCCCTGCTGCTCGCAGCCATTGTCTTCATGCAGATGTTCAAGCAGTACCGCAACATCTGGATGGTTATCTTGGTCTTGTCGTTGTTCGGCTGGACTCAGATCGCACGTATTACACGCGGCTCGGTCATGAGCGCCAAGAACGAAGAATTTGTGACGGCCGCAAAGGCAACCGGTGCATCGCGTTGGCGCATCCTGCTCTCTCACATCATCCCGAACTCCATGGCACCGATTATCGTCTACGCGACGGTTGCTCTGGGCTCCTTCATCGTCGCCGAGGCCTCGCTGTCCTTCATGGGCATCGGTCTTCCCACGACGGATGTGTCTTGGGGTGCTGACATCTCGCAGGCGAGGTTTAACCTGAGGGAGGCACCGATGGTTCTCTTCTACCCCGCTATGGCACTGGCCTTGACCGTGCTCAGCTTCATCACGATGGGTGACGCCGTTCGCGAAGCCCTTGACCCGAAGGCGAAGAAGTGAACGAAGAACAATTCGAAGAGACTGTCACCGAGGTCATCCTCGAAGGTGCTGAGAAGGCCGAAATCCACCCGGACGACGCCAATCCTTTGCTCAAGATCACCGACCTGGAGGTCACCTTCACGACCTCGACCGGTGTCGTTCCCGCCGTTCGCGGAGCTAACCTGACCATTTACCCCGGTCAGACCGTTGCAATCGTGGGCGAGTCCGGTTCGGGTAAGTCGACCACCGCCGCTGCCGTCATTGGCCTGCTTCCGGGCACCGGTAAGGTGACCGGCGGCTCCATTGAATTCGACGGTAAGGAGCTCACCACGATGAGCTCCAAGGAATGGATCGAACTGCGTGGATCCGGAATTGGCTTGGTTCCCCAGGATCCGATGAGTAACCTGAACCCCGTTCTTCGCATCGGTACGCAGGTGAAGGAAGCTCTGCTGGCGAACAATATTGTTCCCCGCTCTGAGGCAGGGGAGCGAGTAACCGAGCTCCTCGAGCAGGCAGGCCTTCCCGACGGAGAGCGCCGCGCAAAGCAGTACCCGCACGAGTTCTCGGGCGGTATGCGTCAGCGCGTGTTGATCGCTATCGGTCTTGCTTCTCGTCCCAAGCTGCTCATTGCTGATGAGCCCACCTCGGCACTGGACGTGACCGTTCAGCGTCGCATTCTCGATCACCTCGAGACGCTGACTAAGGAAATGGGCACCGCAGTGCTCTTCATTACTCACGACTTGGGTCTGGCCGCTGAGCGCGCCGAACAGCTGGTCGTTATGCACCGTGGTCGCATCGTGGAGTCTGGTCCGGCACTCGAGATCCTCCAGCACCCGCAGCACCCTTACACGAAGCGTCTGGTATCTGCGGCCCCCTCACTGGCCTCAGCACGTATCGAGTCCGCTCACGCGCGCGGCATCACGCACACGGAAGAAGAACTTACTGGCTCTGCCAAGAATGCCTCTTCCGAGGAAATGATTCGCGTTGAGCACCTCACCAAGGAATTCCACATCCGCGGTGCGAAGGGCGAGGCCTCGAAGCTTCTCGCGGTCGACGATGTCTCCTTCACGCTGCGCCGTGGAAAGACCCTTGCGGTCGTGGGTGAATCCGGTTCCGGTAAGTCAACTGCCGCGAACATGATCCTCCACCTGCTGGAGCCGACCTCGGGCAAGATCTTTTTCGATGGCGAGGACACTTCGGAGTACAGCGAGGCACAGCTCTTCGCCCTGCGTCGCCGCTTGCAGGCCGTGTTCCAGAACCCCTACGGTTCGCTTGACCCGATGTATTCGATTTACCGAATCATCGAAGAGCCGTTGCGCATTCACAGCTACGGCACGAAGGCCTACGCTCAGCAGGAAGTGGAGCGCGCTAAGGCCGCGGGTCGCGAACCCGAGCCGTGGGCAGTTGCCGCTCTTGAAGGACACTCCGAGTCCGATAAGAAACTGCGCGAAGAGCGCGTCGCCGAGCTGCTTGACTTGGTTGCCCTGCCGCGTAGCGCCATGCGTCGTTACCCGAATGAGCTCTCCGGTGGTCAGCGTCAGCGCGTCGCGGTTGCGCGTGCTCTTGCGCTCAACCCCGAGGTGATCGTCCTTGACGAGGCCGTTTCCGCACTGGACGTGCTGGTTCAGAACCAGATTCTGCACCTGCTTAACGACCTGCAAGCTGAGCTTGGACTGTCCTACCTGTTCATTACTCACGACCTGGCCGTTGTCCGCCAGATCGCAGACGATGTTGTGGTTATGGAAAAGGGACGTCTGGTCGAGGCAAATACGACCGATGCACTCTTTGATCACCCAGTTCAGGATTACACTCGCGAGCTGATCGAGGCCGTCCCCGGACGCAAGATTCAGCTCAACCTCTGAGAGTTTTCTCCAGCTTTTCGTGTGGGCAGGCCTTCGGGTCTGCCCACACGTGTATCTGGGCGTAGTGTATGTGTGCGCGTCGGCTGCTCACCCTCCGCCCTATTCCTGCTTTAGCTCGCTCATTCCTGTCCTATTGCTGTTCTGAGGCCGTAGGTGTGCGAGCTAAAACAGGAACGAAGGAGCTTAAGCGCTTAAGAGCTTATGCCCGAAGGGTCGACCGGCGGATTGTTAGTGTGTGTGAGACCGTTACGTCTGCCACTGATTGTGGGAGATCGACTGACGAGGCCTTGCTTTCCTCATTGCACTGCTCTTCACTTGATGTGGGGGCCTGTTTGCCACCTGCGCCCCCGCGTCCCTCAATAAGCGCAATCAGCCCGGCCACGGCCTCGTGCGCGATTGCGTGAGTATCCGGGGAAATAGTTGTGAGTGCCGGGGTTGAGAAGCGCGAGAGGACGGTGTCGTCCCATGAAGAAACCAACACGTCTTGGGGGACGCGCACCTGTGCGCGAGAAAGTGCGCGTAGAGCACCTGCCCCCAAAAGGTCATTCATCGTGAAAATGGCATCGGGAAGCGTATTCGATTCCAGCCACTGACCGAGAGCCGATTCAGCCCCCTCGGCGGTCCAAGGGGAGACTTCGACGCTGCGCCACGCCCATGAATCTAAGCCGAGCTCAGACAGAGCCTTCTCAATTCCACGCTGACGAAGAGCACCGGCGCTGGAGGTCGCGCGAGTATGTGTCGAGCCGAGGATGAGGAAACTGCGCGCGCCCTGCTGGTAGAGGTGGTGCACCATTTCCGAGGCCGCAGAGACGTTATCCATTGAAAAGTGCGGAATACCCGCATCCTGGATCCTCTCGCCGAGCAGTACCAGCGGTGCGTCCAACTCGAGCTGGTTGAGGCCTTCGCGGTCCAATTCGATGGGGGAGAGGATGAGTCCATCAATGAGGTTGGTGCGGAAGTCGCGTAGGACTGAAACTTCATGTTCGCGAGTGCCGGCGGTCTCGACAACCATGATCGAGTATCCGCTGCGCCGCGCCTCTTCTTGGATCAGGTGCGCAAGTTCCCCGAAGTAGGGCCACGCAAGGTTGGGGATAGCGAGCGCCAAGGTGTGTGTCTGGCCTTGGCGAAGGCGCTGCGCTGCAATGTTTGGCCGATAACCCAGTTGACGGATTGCATCCTCAACTGCCTTCCGCGTAGCAGGGGAGATGTGCGGAAAATTATTTACTACGTTTGAAACCGTACGCTGTGAGACGCCGGCAAGTTGCGCAACATCGCGCATGTTTGGCCGTGAAGATTTCATGTGCGTCTCCATAAAGTGTTGTTAACACTGATCTCATCAGGGATTACTGCTTTAGTCTACTGAAAATTCTGGTTGGATGCTGAGGAATTGTCATTAATTTGCTACGTTGCAATTTTGTGGCAAATCATGCATGATGATCCCATGAAGGTCAACGTAGATACTTTCGATGCATGGAGTGACGCGAATTATCCGCGCCCGGATCTCTGTCGTGAATCCTGGCTGAATCTCAATGGCCAGTGGTCCTTCGCCACGGATTCACGTGATGAGGGACTTACTCTGGGCTGGTACCTCCCCGGAGTCACCTTCTCCAAGACGATTACTGTCCCCTTCCCTCCCGGAAGCCCTAACAGCGGCTGGAGTGGGGAACGATCCGATGTCGTCTGGTACCGGCGCACCATTACCCCTGAAGACCTTCAATGGGCAGGTGCTGATGACAGTTCCTCGCGCCAGCACCTGCGTATTCATTTCGAAGCGGTCGATTTTACCTGTGATGTATGGATTAACGGCCGTCACCATATGCACCACGAAGGTGGGTATACGCCCTTCAGCATCACCGTTGACTCATCCGATTATTTGGATGAAAGCCTTGAACTTGTCGTCCGTGCACAGGACCGCATTGACGCAGTGGACCAGCCGCGCGGCAAACAAGACTGGCAAGAAAACCCCCACGGTATTTGGTATCACTCGGTCGTTGGAATCTGGCGCGATGTCTGGATGGAAGTTGTCCCCGAAGGCTACATTGAGTCGCTGACTTGGTCTTGGGATATTGAGAATGCTCAAGTCACCTGTGATATCGCACTATCGGGTCTGCGTGAAGCCAGCGGTGAGATCGACCCAATTGAGGCCAGTTTGACCCTTGAACTTGCAGGCGAACCCCTGGCTGCAAGTATGGTCCGGATGCGCTCGCGTTCCCTTCGCCTCGTCGCTCAAATCCCCGGACTGGCAAACCGACAGGAATGGGGGCGCTTACTGTGGTCGCCCGCCCACCCCAACCTCATGAATGCGCGGATCTGCGTTGGTGACGACGAGGTTGTTTCCTACGTTGGTATCCGCGATGTCAGCCTTTCGCACCGCTATGTGGAAATCAACCACCAGCCCACCTACCTGCGCGGTGTTCTGGACCAGGGTTACTGGCCCTCGTCCTACTTCACTGCCCCCAGTCCGCAAGCCTTGAAGGCAGATCTGGAACTGGCCCGCGATATGGGCTTCAACTTCGTCCGTATCCACGAGCGAAGCGCGGATCGACGCACACTGACGTTGGCTGATCGTATAGGAATGATGGTGTGGGGAGAATCCGCATCCGCATATGCCTTCAGCGATCGAGCAGTCAGTGTGACGACGCAGGAATGGCAGGATCTGGTTTTACGGGATCGCAACCATCCCAGTCTGATTGTGTGGGTGCCCTTCAATGAAAGCTGGGGAGTGGACCTGATTGTCACCTCACCGCGCCAGCAGGCTTTCGTCCGCTCGGTCGTTGCTTTAACCGAAGCACTTGATGGAACTCGCCCCGTAATTGCTAACGATGGCTGGGAGCAGCTAGAGACTCCGATCGTGACGACTCACGACTATGGCGTCTATGGTGAGCAACTCCGCGTCAACTACGCCGATCGTGAATCGATTGCAGAGCTGGTTAACGGAGTCGGCCCGCAAGGACGCAAGATCCTACTTGGCGAAGCCTGGAGCGATGATCGCCCCGTTATGGTCACGGAGTTCGGTGGGATTTCGCTGCCTCTGGATGCAGAGGATGCATGGGGCTATGCAGTTGTCCCCACTGTTGAGGCCTATGAGGAGCGCGTGAGCGGACTTTTCGATGCTCTTGAATCCTCGCCCATTCTGGCTGGCTTCTGCTACACGCAACTGACGGATACTCGTCAGGAAACCAACGGCCTCGCCGACGAAAATCGCAATCCCAAGCTTCCATTGGAGGTTATCCGAGGATTTGTCACCAGTTCTGCTCGCCAGAGCGGGCAAATCCGGCCTCGAACGATTGTCGAGGCCAGTGCGCTCGTTGGTACTGATGAGCGAAGTGCCGTTTCACGGGCCTTTGAAGGTGATCGCGATGCCTAAAGCCCGAGTCCTCCGTCGGTGGGCAACGAACTTCGCTTTCACCCTCCCCTTCCTGATCTTCTACGGGGTCTTCATCCTCTTTCCCGTAGTCCAAGCGATTCTGATGTCCTTCTTTGACTGGGATCTGCTGGGTAGCACCCGGGAATGGATCGGGCTTGAAAACTACACCCACATGTTGGGGGGAACGGGCTTGGTCTGGGACGTCACGTCGATGTGGCTTGTCCGACTGCTGTGCGTGGCCTGCGGAGTATATGTGGCCATCAAGGCAGTGCGTGAAGGCGACCTCAACTCAGGACGCATTCTGCTGATCGTCACTCTGATCGGTGCGGCGATTCTCTTGGGAATCCATCCAGGAGATGGCGGTTCCTGGTCTGATCCGCGTTTTTGGAACGCGATGATGAACACCGCGGTCTTTACCCTGGTGTCGACCCCCATCATCGTTGGGCTAGGCCTGATCTACGCGCTTCTCCTTCAGCGCGGTGGGAAAGCCTCTGCGTTCTATCGCGCGGCATTCTTCGTCCCCTATGTTCTTCCGGTTTCGGTGGCCACGCTGATCTGGGGCTATATGCTCAACCCCTCGAGAGGCATTGTCGCGCGCTTCACCGAATACATGGGGTGGGGAACCATTGCGTGGCTGTCGGATCCCAAATGGGCAATGTCTGCAATCGTTGTGACGACCGTGTGGTGGACCGTTGGATTCAACCTCATCCTTTTCGGTGCGGGATTGCAAGACATTGATCCGACGCTGTATGAGGCCGCAAGCTTGGACGGCGCGAACTCTTTCCAAAAGTTCGTCAGCATCACCCTTCCGGGTCTGCGCCACGCAACGGTGCTGGTCCTCGTCACCCAGATCATTGCCTCGTTCCAGATCTTTGGTCAGGTCAACATCATGACGGCCGGAGGCCCGGGAGGTACGACCGATGTTCTGGTGCGCTACATCTATCAGACCGGTTTTAGAGACACTCAACTTGGCTATGCCTCGGCAATGTCCCTGGTGCTCTTCGTCCTGATGGTCTTCATCTCTTTGATCCAATTCCTGATCTCACGGCAAAGGAGCCGCTGACATGCGCGAGAAACTCAAGTCGTGCGGCTACCACGTCGTCATGATGGCACTTGCTCTGCTGTGGCTTATTCCTCTGCTGTGGACGCTGGTGATCTCTCTGAGTTCGAATTCGTCATTGAAGACGAACTCGCAGATCCTCATGCCCACAGAGCCGACCTTGTCAAACTATGCCGATGTTTTCCGCACTGGCTTGGCTGGTCGTTGGTTCCTCAACTCGATGATCGTCTCGATCACTGCCACGGTTATCACGGTGATCATCTGCGCTGCTGCCGGTTATGCATTTGCGAAGCTTCCCTTCCCCGGCCGAACCATTGTTTACGGGCTGACCTTGGCCGGAATGATGGTTCCCAAAGAAGCGATGTTTGTCCCCCTGTTCATGATGTTTTCCGAGGCCGGGCTGGCGAATTCCTATATTGCGTTGATTTTCCCCCGGGTTGCCTTCCCCTTGGGTGTGTTCATCATGACGCAATTCTTCTCGCAGGTGCCAAGTGAAATGGAGGAAGCTGCGCAGGTTGATGGGGCTTCACCCGTGAGGATTTTCTTCTCCATCATGGTGCCCCTTGCGCGACCGGCTCTGATTGCGCTTGCGACCTTCTCCTTCGTTCAAACCTGGAATGACTACCTGTGGCCGCTGGTCTCGGCGACAAAGCCCGAAATGTTCACGGTGACGACCGGTTTGGCCTCCCTGCAGGGAACATTCGCACAATCGACGGAATTGGGTTCGCTTATGGCCCGAGGAATTGTCGGTGCGGCGCCCCTGCTCATCGTCTTCCTACTGCTTCAGAAGTACCTGATCCGAGGAATCTCACTATCCAGTGGCGATAAGTAGGCATCGCCACCTGTGCCACACGCCTGATCGTCACTGTCGGGAAAGGGAAACTCGGCCTCGGCAATGAGGATCTTACTTACACGAAAACTCACCATTCACCACACAACGAAAGGCATGACAATGCGACAAGGACGCGCACTGACACGTCACGCGGGAATCGGTGCATGCGCACTGGCGACGACCGCGCTCTTTGTACTCACCGGATGTGGAGTGAACTCCGCCTCCTCCTCAAAAACTGTTGATGGAGCGGCAATTGCTTCCGTCAGCGATGACGACCTCAAGGGAACCACCATCACTATGGCTCGCTTCTTTGGCGACTGCCAGGAAAAGACTGATGGCGTCACTGACCTGTCCAAAGCCAACAGTGAATGCACGGCCATCTCGATCCTCACCAACAAGTTCAATGCAGAGAACAAGTGGGGAATCAAGGTTGAGCGTATGGGCGGTGCTTCGTGGCATAGCTACTATGACTCGCTCAACGCCGCTCTGGCCTCGTCGGATCGCCCCGACGTGGCAATCATGCACGGCTCCAACCTGCCCGACTATGCTGCCAAGGGCCTGCTCATGGAGGTGCCCGATGGAGTGGGCATCGACCTGTCCGGCTCGACGAAGCCCGCTTTGGACGCCGTGACCTACAAGGACAAGAAGTGGGGCGTTCCCTTCGATACCCACGCCATTATCAGCCACCTGAATATGGATATCCTCTCCCAGGCCGGATTGGTTGGTGAAGACGGTACCTACAAGCTTCCGACTTCGCCCGATGAGCTCCTTGCGCACGCAAAGGCCGTGAAGGAAAAGACCGGAAAGAACTACATTGATATCGCCCTGTCGAAGGACCCGATGGGCGAGCGCTTGTGGATGACTCTGGTCCAGCAGCAGGGCTCGGACATTATTTCCGCAGACGGCACCAAGGCGAATATGAACTCGGCTGAGGCAAAGACTTCACTGGAGTTCATCAACACCCTGGTTAAGGAAGGCTACACGACCGTCAACCACGACTACGACGCCTCGGTTCAGGGCTTCCTGCGCGGCGAGTCGGCCGTCATGTACAACGGCGTGTGGTCGGTCAACCAGTTCACCGCTGAAGCTCCCTTCAAGTACGAGACCAGCGATGCGCTCATGCTCTTCAAGGACAAGGCAACCTGGGCGAACTCTCACGTGTGGACGGTTCCCGTTTCGGCCAAGCCCGATGCGAAGAAGTACCGTGCAGCTTTCGAATTCACCAAGTTCCTTAATGAGCACACCGGCGACTGGGCAATTGCCACAGGTCACATGCCTTCAACTCAGAAGGCTTTGGACTCTAGCGAGTACCTGAATGCTCCGCACCGCTCGCAATACCTGAAGACCGCGACGACCTACGCTCGCATGGCTCCGCGCGTTGAGGCATGGCCGAAGATTGCCGACCAGATCCAGGAGCAGATTGAGGCCACCTGGCTGAACGGAGCTGCAGTTGGTACAACTCTGGACAAGCTGCAGGAGACTGCTAGCTCTTCGCTGAAGTAGGAGTGTGGATCAGAGGTTTCCCTACGGGGTACTTCGTTGAGGGGTATCTTGCTGATCTCTCAACGGCGACAGCCGCTTGTTAGCGCGACGCTATGATTCGATTCCAGTGGGGTCAGGGGCTGACACGTAAATAAACGCCAGTGATGTGTCGGATAGAGTGCTCGCTGAGATATCGCGGAAGTTCGCGCTAGTTGCGAGAAAGCGGCTAAATAATCGGGACGGGAACGTATTCCATGTGAATACGTTCCCGTCCCTTCGTCTTGCATGTGTTCAAGCAGGTTGCTCCTTCATGTGGTTTATCAAATCGTTATCATCGGCGGTTAGAAGTGGTTTTGGTGTCGATTGAGCTTTGGTACCATAGCTTCTAACCGACGAACTTAACCGGTTTTTCATTTCGGCAATCGATCGCAGCGGATCGGGCGCCGCCTGTGACTCTTGGAATCTCACATGGGCCACATTGGTACTTCGCGTACCCACAACTACACACAAAT
This sequence comes from uncultured Actinomyces sp., assembly GCA_900541895.1. Classification (GTDB taxonomy): domain Bacteria; phylum Actinomycetota; class Actinomycetes; order Actinomycetales; family Actinomycetaceae; genus Pauljensenia. The sequence goes on from UWSI01000034.1 coordinate 13,376, forward strand.
CGACAGGGCGAAGGAGCTCCTGGCAGATGTCGACACATAAGAATAAGAGGCGCCTTGTTGCCATTGGCGCACTGACCGCCGCTAGCGCGTTGATAATCCCCGCTGCATACGCTGCAGACTCCTACCCACCTCAGGGAGATTCTGCGGTCGCAAGTGCACAGCCCGTGGTCTCGGGCTACCGCGTTCAAGACCTGCGTGACTGGACTCCCGAATCTGATCCGTTTGCAAGTCAGCTTCGCGCAACCGTCCCACTCCAGCCTCGAATTGATCGGAATCCTGACACCCAGGTGAAGCCGGAACTGGATGGGAAATCCGAAATCATGCTCATGCAGGGCGACTACGGCAATTCCTTCTTCGGTTCAACAACCTTTAACAACACTTTTACTGACCATACTTTGAACTTCTGGCAATACACCGACTATTGGTCGCCGTGGCACGGCGGTGCGTCCTTGGGTGTCCCGCAGGCGATCTACAATCCAGCAACCTCGGATTGGCGTAACCGAGGATTTGAATTTGGTGTTCTGACCCTTCCCAGTCCCGAATACACCAATGCTGCACACCGCAATGGCGTGAAGTCGATTGCGATCTTGTACTTCGACCCCTCATTCCGCCCGGGCCTGACCTTCACTGAGATGTTCGATAAAGATCCGAACTCCCATGGCTACCTCATCGCCAAGAAACTCGTTGATATGGCCAAGTACTACGGTTTCGACGGTTACTTCCTCAACCAGGAAGAATGGGGCGATGACTCTGAATTCAAACCCTTCATGTCCTATCTGACCAGTCAGGGTTTGTGGACTCAGTGGTACGACACCAACTCTTCCTTTAACGAATCCAAGGCCGCGTGGCTGCGCGACGACGAACACGGGCGTATTCACTCCTCAGTTTTCGTCAACTATGGAAACAACGGCAAGCAAATGAACAGCTGGGCGCTTGCGCATGGATACGACCCCTACAAGGAAGTATTCGCAGGAATTGAAGCCAACCAGACCGGTTTTCGCTCCAGTGGCGGGGTCGACCGAGGCTACACCTCGGAAGACAATCACTCTCCACTGACCTCGATTGCTCTCTTCACTCCCTCGGATCACTACCAACGCGGCCTGGATGACAATATTCAGGAAATCACCGGCCGCAGCGATTCGGCTCTTCCTTTCATGCAGCAACAGCCCTATCAGTGGATGATTGCCCAGCGTGAGCGCATGTACTTCTCTGGAATGAAGCAGGACGTCACCCAGACCGGCTCCGCCAACGGACAGCCCAATCCTGCCGTAGGTGTGAAGGGCAACGGATGGGTTGGAGTTGCAGACTTTGCCCCGGCTCGAAGCGTCATTCAGGGAAGCAATTTCTGGACGAATTTCTCGACCGGTAAAGGAATGCGTTCCTACACGAACGGTGCTGTGAGCAATACGTCGGAGTGGTCGGATATGGGAGCCCAATCCATCTTGCCTTCGTGGCAGTGGTGGATTACTGGCCAGGGCACTCCGACGCTGAAGGCTGACTTCGACTATGGAGAAGAACCCCGAGTTGATCTTCAGGGTAAAGAAGTGGCTCTTCCATATTCGCCAGTTGGCGCCTATCAGGGAGGAAACTCCCTTGTCCTCTACGGTCAAGCCCAGCAAGCGCAGACCATTCGCCTCTACAAGACGAATCTGAGCGTGAAGGACAACTCGACCGCTGAAGTTGTGTGGCGTGCAAAGGACGCGTCAACGAAGGCCCGCTTGGCACTGGTCTTTGCCGACAAGCCAGGGGAAGTTGTCACGCTCTCCTTGGGTGCAGCTTCGACAGATGGATGGAAGGATTCGCTTGTTGATCTTTCTGACTTCCAGGGGCGAACAATTGCAACGATGGGCCTGCAGGTCGAAGGAAGCGGCGATGTTCAGGTAAATGTCGGCAAACTTGCTGTGAGTGATGAGTCCGCAACCCCCGCCATCCCCGCTGGATTTACGATCAACGAGCTGACCACCGATGGTGAGATGAACGTTTCTTGGCAAAAGGCAGACTTTGCCTCCGTTGATTCTTACATCCTCGATGCTGTCGATGCCTCAGGCAATGTACGTCATCTTGCTCAGGCCTATGGGGATTCGCGCTACGTCAAGAAGGTCGATCTTGAAGGCAGCTATATGCTTCGACTTCGAGCAGTGGGTAAGGACGGATCGATTTCGCAGCCTGCCGAACTTATTGTCAACCGCTCTGCACTTCCCAGCGAATTGACTTATGCAACCGCGAAGGATGCAAACGGTAACTTTACTCAAGCAGCGACTTCGGGGCAGGTCGAACTGTCGTGGAAGGCGCCTACTTCTGGGACACCCAGCGGATACAAGGTTCGCCTCGAAACCTTGTACGCAGGAAATGACAACCCCTACCACGGATACGCCGAATACACGGTCGGTCCAGAAGATACTTCAGTATCTCTGCCCGCTCCTAAAGAAGGCCTGATGTTCCGAGCAACGGTTCAACCTTTAGGTGTCGATACGGGTGCGATTCCCGCTCTGGCACTGCGCGGACGCTACAACGATTCATATTCGCGACCGATGGGACGACAGGACTTTGTTGGACTAGACGGTGCGAAGTACAAGCTGGTTAACCCAACGACAAAGGATTGGCAGAAGATCAATGCGACGGGTGACCAAAGCTGGACTGCTACCCGTGGTAAGAACAACCGTTCCGACTGGGGTAACCGAGATGAGAACGGTCAGCTGAAGCGCACGCGTCCTCTGGGGACCCACGGTGCAACCTACTCGATTACCGACTACGCGGGTAACACCTCGGGACAAGTCGTTGTGAAGGCAAAAGACGGGGCGATGGGAATCGTCGACCGTGCGGCACCGGAACTGTGGGCCAGCCCGTGGAACGATCAAGAGATCACCTGGGGTGCGTCAATGAAGAATATCGTTGCAACTGCGCGTGATAACTTCTCGACAGTGACTTTGTCGGCCAAACTGGTGGATCCGGATGGTCCCGAAGGCAATTCTGTGGCAATTCCGACCACGGGCGAGGGGCCAAAGGCCATGAATGACCCGATGCTTCTCCCCGATACCAATGAGCCGAGCGATGAACCCAGTACTGAGCCCACCGCTGAGCCCACGCACGGTGCTCATGATGGCTGGGATGACGATGATGAGCCAATCTTCGATGGGGGAGCTCGCTCTGCGAACACGCGGAACAGCCACTCAACGGAGCGTGCAGCTCATGATGAAGGAGTGACCGCGTCGGGTCTTTCTCTTGATGTGGCCAGCGGAACCATTTCGGGAACTCCGACATGGAGTGGTACTCGAGAACTGGTCCTCACTGCAACGGATGAATCAGGCAACGCTTCGACAATGAGCCTGATGCTGACGGTGAATGGGGGAGTGGTTACGCCGACTCCTACTCCCACGACCGAGCCCTCTGCCGAGCCGACAGTAGCACCGACGGTTGAACCAACAGCTGCGCCGTCAACGCAGCCCAGTGCCCAGCCCTCGACTGAACCCAGCGCTCAGCCGACGACGGAGCCTTCGGCCCAGCCGCAGCCCTCCGAAGAACCCAGCTCGGCACCTTCTGCGTCAGTGAGCCCCTCGGCCTCGCCAAGCGCCGAGGCCACTGCTGAGCCCAGCGCTCAGCCCACTGTCCAGCCAAGCCAGCCCAGCGAGCAACCCACGACGCAACCTCAGCCTTCCGCCTCGGCCTCATCCGATAGCGACCAAGGCAACGGCCAGGGTGGCACCCAGGGTAACCAGGCAGGAAATGGCGGAAACACGGGCATTGGTATTGGAAATGTGCCGAATGATCCCCAGGGCAATGCCCCCGGAACAAACGGCCAGCAACCCGGCAAGGATCAGGCGAGCCAAGCCGGGAATGATCAGGGGAAGTCAGGCATGACGAACCCGAAGCACAGCGCGAGCAAGAAGGCGGGCTCGTCTCTCGCTGGCACCGGTGTCACTGTCGCGGTAATTGGTGCAATTGCACTGATCCTGGTGATGACCGGTGGGACTCTCACCGCTTTGCGTCGCAAGCGCGAGGAAAGGTGAGCGGCTCTTCTAAGTATTGAGAAGAGCTTTGTGCCCGGGAAGGAAACCGCATCCGCTGCATACGCGGTTTCCAACCCGGGCACTCGCATATCTGAGTGAGTGTTGCGGCTATCGGTGCTCGCGTCTGTGCTGCCGTTGCGTCCCCGTTGCAGCCCTGTTTACGCCCCCGTTTGTTCTGCCGTTGCGTCCCCTCCACACGAAGTCGTGAAATGACACAGCTTATGGCCTGTGTCTTTTGCCAACTTCG
>UWSI01000035.1 GCA_900541895.1 uncultured Actinomyces sp.
CGTTTTACTTGCGACGCTTGTTCGCAATGGTGATGGCGCCAGCGCCGACAACAAGTGCGGAGCCAGCTGCGATCAGCACGCCCACACCGGCAGCACCGGTAATGGGAAGGCGGAATCCACCATTGCGAGGAGCATCCTTGACCGCGGTCTCCAGGGTGTAGTGGTTATTAGCCGTCGAGTTGGTCTCGAGGACCTGGAAGGCGATCGGGCGAGTCTGGAGCTCGAAGCCTTCGGGAGCCTTGGTCTCAACGAGGCAGTACCAACCGGGGTTGGTGACCTGCTTGTTGTTTGCCCAGTCGTTGTTGCGCAGGCCATCGATGGCAACCTCACCGTTTGCGTCGGTCACGTAGGTGGTAACACCGGCGGGGCTCAGCTTCGTGTCCAGGGTTGCGTCAACCGGGTCGAAGTTCTTGGTGGGAGTGCTTTCAGGCGTGCACTGGTACACCTCGAACTCTGCACCCTTGAGCTTCGCGCTTGTATCTTCTGCGGAAACCTTGGTGATCTTCACCTTGCCAAACTTGGAGACAACCTCAGAGTTCGGGTAATCCGGCGGGGGAACCTCACCCGAGTTGGGCTTCCAACCGTTGGTGGGAGCGTTGGGGAGCAAGATGCCCTTGTTCTTGAAGATACCGTCGGTACCGACCTTTTCCTTGACGGTACCAACCAGGTCCATCTGGACCTTGGTGGTGTCGTCCTTACGGTTCGCAATCAGCTTGGCGCGGCCGGTCTCAGTGAACTCAGCGGTCCAGAACATGGTTGTGCTGTCGGTGCCGGTGGCGCCGATCAGCTTGTAGTCAGTGCCCTTGGTCAGAGCAACCTCACCGGTCTTGCCGTTGATGATCTTCAGCATGATGGCGGCTTCGGGCAGTTCAACTCGCTTATCGTACTGGTCGACGACATCGTAGAAGTCAAGGCCCTCAACTGCGGGGATGTCGGACTTCAAGGCGTAGGAAATCTCCGAACCCACCGCGGGGGTGCTCTCGTCGGCGACGGTCTTCTCGACGCCGGCCTTGGCGTTCTTCGGGTATGCGTGAACGTCGTAGACCCACTTGTTCAGGTCCTTCGGGTTTGTCATCGGAACCGTGACGATGAAGGGCTTGGAGCCGACGTAGCCCGCGGGGGTTTCGGTCTCGGTCACGACGTAGGCGCCCAGGGGCAGGTTGGAGAAGGTGGCCAGACCGCCGCCAGCGGTGGTCTTCTCAACTGCTGCGTCAACGCCGTCTGCCTTCGCGGTAGCAACGTCACCGTTGAAACCAACGAGCTTCTCCCAGCCGGCCTGAGTGGTCAGGTCGACATTGGTCAAACGCTCGACGGTGAACTTTGTGCCGTCAAGCGGGGTACCGGTGACGGTGCTGTCCTCAAGACCGCTACCTTCGCTGATGCCGTTGGTGGCGTCCTTCACTAGCTTGTGGATGGTGATGGAGCCGGTCCTGTTGGTATCCAGATCAACCAGTGAGGGAAGACGCTCAGCGGTGGCAACAACACCGAATGCCGATCCGGAGGGGGCTGCCGTAGCAATACCAGGAACCGCTGCGGCACCGGTGGCAACCGCGATGACGGCGAGGAGGCTGATACCTCGACGGGTCTGAAGAGTTGTCATTTTTGTGTTCTCCTGTTGTACGGGATCTTTAAACAGATTAAGTGATGGCGATTGAACTAGTCATTTACAGGGTCCGTGTCTTGGGCAAAGTTATCTGCCTGAGGCGCTGTTTCATGGTGACCACCGGCAATCCATTCGGGACGAAGCCCCAAACGCTCATGCGGTAGATGCGACACGCCGACATGGGCACGAAATTTTTCGAATTTTTCGTGCGCTTACCCACAGCCTCAACCCACTCTGTGGAGAAATTGAGGAGCTCTATCCACAGGCCCCCTCGGGCACAATTTCCTCAAATTACACCGATGTAAGCCACCCTCATCCACACCCCATCCACAGAGGAACACTCATCCATCCACATCTAGGGTCAGGAACATAGTTAGACACAACATATTGGGTCTCGTGACGAAAGCACACACAAGGTGTAGTGTTATCGCATGTTCCGCTCCCCCGGGTAAACAGCGGAAAAACACACATCAACACACGACATTGAAAGGTCCGACCATGTCTATCACCGTCTACTCCAAGCCCATGTGTGTCCAGTGCGATGCGACCTACCGCGCACTCGACAAGCAGGGACTGGACTACACGAAGGTCGACCTCACCGAAGATCCCTCGGCACTCGAGTTCATTAAGGGCTTGGGCTACCAGCAAGCTCCCGTCGTTATCGCCGGTGAAGACCACTGGAGCGGCTACCGCCCCGATCTCATCAAGGCCGCAGCGCAGGCCTCGGCAATGGGAACGGCACGCGTCGTTAACGCCTAAAAGCAACCCACCCGGTCCCCCAAACAAACCGGGGGACCGGGTCACTTTTTGCTCCCTGCCCAGGGGCGGCCTCGTGAAAGGAAAAGACCACATGGTCAACGTCGTCTACTTCTCGTCGGCGACGGGCAATACCCGCCGTTTCGTGGAAAAACTCGGATTCCCAGCACAGCGAATCCCGCTTCTCCCCCGTGACGGATTCCTTCACGTCGATCAGCCCTACGTCCTCATCGTCCCCACCTATGGCGGAGGCAACGTCAAGGGAGCGGTCCCCAAACAAGTCATCAAGTTCCTCAACGATGAACACAACCGTGGCCTCTGCCGCGGAGTCATCTCTTCTGGGAACACCAACTTCGGCACGGCCTACTGCCTGGCCGGAGACATCATCTCCGCAAAATTACACATCCCCCACATGTATAAATTTGAGCTCCTCGGCACTGCCGAAGACGTCTCACGAGTTCGCGAAGGATTGAGCGAGTTTTGGCAGAAAACCTCACCGACACAGGAGTAGAAACAGCCCCCTCCCCCGAGCTGGATTACCACGCGCTCAACGCGCAACTGAACCTCTACGACGCCGACGGCAAGATCCAATTCGAGGCCGATCGACAGGCAGCGCGCCAGTACTTCCTCCAGCACGTCAACCAGAACACCGTTTTCTTCCACGACCTGGAAGAGAAGATGGAATACCTGGTCGAGCAGGGCTACTACGAGAAGCATGTCTTGGACCAATACGACTTCCAAGACATCAAGGACCTCCACAAGCAAGCCTACGCCCACAAGTTCCGCTTCCCCACCTTCTTGGGCGCCTTCAAGTACTACACCTCGTACACGCTCAAGACCTTCGATGGGACCCGCTACCTAGAGCGCTTTGAAGACCGCGTCGTCATGGTCGCGCTCTACTTGGCACAGGGCGATATCGAGATGGCGCGCCACCTGGTCGATGAGATGATGACCGGACGTTTCCAGCCGGCAACCCCGACCTTCCTCAATGCCGGCAAGGCCGCCCGAGGCGAGCTCGTCTCCTGCTTCCTTCTGCGCATCGAAGACAACATGGAATCCATCGCCCGCGGCATCAACTCCGCACTGCAGCTGTCCAAGCGCGGCGGTGGCGTGGCCCTGCAGCTCACCAACCTTCGCGAGGCCGGCGCCCCGATCAAGAAGATTCAGAACCAGTCCAGTGGCGTAGTTCCCGTTATGAAGCTTCTCGAGGACTCTTTCTCCTACGCGAACCAGCTGGGCGCACGTCAGGGCGCGGGTGCCGTCTACCTGCACGCACACCACCCGGACATCATGCAGTTCCTGGACACCAAGCGCGAGAATGCGGATGAGAAGATCCGTATTAAGACCCTCTCCTTGGGCGTGGTCATCCCCGACATCACCTTCGAACTGGCCCGCAAGAACGAGGACATGTACCTATTCAGTCCCTACGATGTCGAGCGCGTCTACGGCGTGCCCTTCTCGGAAATCTCAGTCACCGAGAAATACCACGAGATGGTCGATGATGGCCGTATCCACAAGAAGAAGATCAACGCACGTCGTTTCTTCCAGACCATCGCTGAAATCCAGTTCGAGTCCGGCTACCCCTACATTGTCTTCGAAGACACGGTCAATGCTGCGAACCCCATCAAGGGCCGCATCACCATGTCGAACCTGTGCTCGGAGATCCTCCAGGTGTCCGAAGCCTCGACCTACAACGATGACCTCTCGTACTCGCACATTGGTAAGGACATTTCCTGCAACCTGGGCTCGCTCAATATCGCGAAGACCATGGATTCCCCGGATTTCTCCAAGACCATCGAGACCGCAATCCGCGGTTTGACTGCCGTCTCTGATCTGTCGGATATCCAGTCGGTACCTTCGATTGCCCGCGGTAACGCCATGAGCCACGCCATCGGCCTGGGTCAGATGAACCTCCACGGTTACCTCGCTCGCGAGCACGTTTACTACGGCAGCGAAGAAGCCCTGGACTTCACGAATATGTACTTTATGGCCGTCGCCTACGAGGCCATCAAGGCCTCGTGCACAATCGCCCGCGAGCGCGGAGTGAGCTTCGAGGGCTTCGAGGATTCCCAATACGCCTCGGGCGAGTACTTCCGCAAATACATCGACCAGGTGTGGGAGCCCCAAACTGAGCGTTGCCGCGAACTTCTTGCGGCCTCGACAATCCACCTGCCCACGCAGGAGGATTGGGCGGCTCTGGCGGCCGACGTCGCCCAGTACGGAATGTACAACCAGAACCTGCAGGCGGTCCCGCCGACCGGTTCGATCTCGTACATCAACGGCTCGACCTCATCGATCCACCCGATCGTCTCGCGCATCGAAATCCGCAAGGAAGGCAAGATCGGTCGCGTCTACTACCCGGCGCCCTACATGACGAACGAAAACCTGGAGTACTACCAGGATGCGTACGAAATCGGCCCCGAGAAGATCATCGACACCTACGCGGTTGCGACCCAGCACGTCGATCAGGGCCTGTCGCTCACGCTGTTCTACCCCGATACGGTGACCACGCGTGACCTCAACAAGTCCTACATCTACGCGTGGAAGAAGGGCATCAAGACCCTGTACTACATGCGACTGCGTCAGATGGCACTGGAAGGCACCGAAGTTTCGGGCTGCGTGTCCTGCATGCTGTGATGTCAAGCCCGTTTGCCGGGTAGAGCGGGGGTCGGGAAACCGGCCCCCGCATTGTATTTGTGCTGCTGCGCGGAGTGTCTCCGGGTGCGGAAAGAGGCACGCGGACCAGCGGGCACGGCCTCGGAAAGAGGCGTGGGGGCACGGCCTCGGAAAGTCACGTGGGGGGCACGGCCTCGGAAAGCCACGTGAGGGCACGGCCTCGGAAAGCCACACGAAGTCAGGAAAAGACACAGGCTATAACCTGTGACAAACACCAACTTCATGTGGAGCAAGCTTAGAGGATGCTTGGAACGCGCCTGCACCTCAAGCCATTGCCTATGATGGAGACATGACGCAACCTGATCCGCAGAACTCCGGACCATTCAAAGCCCCCATCCCAATGAACGCTTCGGGATACGCGGAATCCGCGCAGGTACCGCAAGTGCCAGCGCCTCCCTCGGCAATACCAGCGCCAACTCCGGCTGCACCCCAACAGCCCCAAACTTCCTCTCAACCCCAGTTCGGTGCACCTGAATTCACCTACACGCCGGCCACCCCGACGCTGGAGGCGCGCAATGTCCCCAGCAACGGCCCGCTGGTTCTTGCTCTTCTTGGCCTGTTCCTCATCGGCCTTTTCGGCTCGATTCCGGCATGGGCATGGAGCACTTCCGCGATCAAGAACGCTCGCTCGGCATCCCTTCCCGAAAATTCCTATCAGAAGGCCCTCATCGCCCGATCTCTGGGCATCGCAGGCACGATCATTCACTCCTGCCTGGTCGTTTTCCTCATCATTTACGCGATCATCACGATCTCGCACGCGATCGGCTGAGCTCATGAGCACCTCAAGCAATCAAGAGCGCGCACAGCGCATTTCCGGCCAGAGTTCTACCGCTGAGTTCCGCAAACACACCGGTAGCGATGAGGAACTCATCCGAACGCTTCACAAACTTGATGGACGCTCGTATCCCGCTTACAAGTCCGTCGTTGGAATGTGGGATTTCGGGAGCTTCTCGCTTTCAATCGACCGAATTCAGGCCGATCCCTACGCTCCGCCCTCGAAGGTGCGTGCCATTTCAACCCCGCAGGAAATGGGACTTCCACAGGCCGCAATCGCCTCACCCGATGCCCGGGCAGCGTGCGCAGATTACCTACTGCGTGCTTTCAACCGTTCCCTACGCGAGCGACGCCTTCATGACATTCAGGTAATGTCCCCCAGCGTCGAGATTCTTGATCGCAGTGCCTGCACCGTCAAGCCCGACCGCGTTGAATTGCGTTTTGAAGTCCGTATGCCCGCACGAGGCCGAACAATCCTTGGCCACCGCGCAGCACAGATTTTCGACCTCGACGTACCGGATGCAGTCCAAGATACTTTCGACTACCTGAGCGATATTCCTGAAGTCGAACGCGAACGTGAGGCTTTGTTGCGTCATATCGCGGTTTACGAGGATTATCGTGCCCTGCAGCAGATCCTCATCGATCGCGGCTGGGTATCTTTCATCGCCAACGGTTCCATTCTTGCTCGCCGCAGCGGAGTCTCGCAGTCCCCCATGGAGGGTGCACTTCCTTTCTCCTCCCCCGCCACTGCCGAGGCCGAGGTCGAGCTCCCTCACGCCGGCATCCTTCGCGGGATGGCAATCGAGCCCGGAGTCACGGTGATTGTCGGCGGCGGATACCACGGTAAGTCCACGCTTTTGGGTGCGATTCAGCGTGGCGTATATGCGCACATTCCTGGAGATGGCCGCGAATACGTTGCAACCCTTGAGGATGCGATGAAGGTACGCGCTGCCGATGGTCGGGCGGTCACCGGCGTCGATGTCTCATCCTTCATCACTCATCTTCCGGGAGATACCGGCACAACGCATTTCTCCACTGAGAATGCCTCGGGTTCAACATCGCAGGCTGCATCCTTAATCGAGTCAATCCAGTTGGCTTCGACGCTTCTACTGATTGACGAAGACACCAGCGCAACGAACCTCATGATCCGTGATGCGCGCATGCGCGAGCTGGTCCAATCAGAGAAAGAGCCGATCACTCCCCTGGTTGATCGAATTTCCTCCCTTCACAAAGATCTGGGTGTCTCAACAATCCTCGTCATGGGCGGATCGGGAGATTATCTCGATCAGGCAGATCGGGTCTTGATGATGGACCACTACCGCTGCCTAGACGTGAGCGATCGGGCACGTCACATCGTCGATGAGCTTCCTCGTGCACATCAGAACCTGACAATGAGCGCTCCTTTAGCGCGGCGCGCCCCTGCGCGCTTGCATTCCTCCGATCGACCAAAGACGAAGGCAGCAGGTTTGTCCTCAATCACCATCGACAAGATCAACCTTGACTTGGGCGACGTTGAGCAGATTGTGGATCCTGGGCAGACCGAGGCAATTGCATGGATGCTTCGCGGATTGCTTTACACCTACGCGAATGGGGCAAGTAGCCTCAGTGATCTTTTGGCGCGCCTTGAGCGCGCACTGAACTCTGAAGGTTTAGATGCTGTCGTAAAATTCGGGGCGCACGCCCTGCCAGGACGCCTTGCCCGCCCACGCCTCGTCGATGTCGCAGCGGCCCTCAACCGCTTCCGAGGACTGAGCTTGAGCGAGAAAGCACCCTCCAGCGCCACCAAAGACTAAGGGATACACCGGGGGAAATCAGGGAAGGCCCAGGGCATCCCCCCATAGCGCTCGCTCTGCTCGCACCGCCATGATGGAGGCATGAATACAGATCCATCTGCGACCCCGATCGTTCGCCTCGCTAACGTGTCCAAGGTTTACGGCATGGGTGATACCCAGGTCACTGCCCTCAATAACGTCACCGTTGATTTCTACTCTGGTGAATTCACCGCAATCATGGGCCCCTCCGGCTCGGGTAAGTCCACCATGATGCACATTCTTGCGGGACTCGATTCGCTGACCTCAGGTCGCGTGCTCATTGAAAACACAGAAATCACCGCTTTGAAAGATGCTGATCTGACGAAACTTCGCCGCGACCGCATCGGTTTCATCTTCCAGAGCTTCAACTTGATTCCCACCCTGGATGCCAAGGCAAACATCCTTCTCCCCTTGGAACTTGCAGGACAGAAAGTTGATGAAGACTGGTTCACCTTCGTTGTTTCTTCGCTAGGGCTGGAACAACGCCTCAACCACAGGCCATCAGAACTTTCGGGTGGCCAGCAGCAGCGTGTGGCTGTAGCTCGTGCACTGATGAGCCGTCCCGCAGTCATCGTTGCTGACGAACCCACCGGTAACCTAGATTCTCACTCGACCTCAGAGGTTCTTGATCTATTGCGTCGAGCAGTTACCGAACTGGGTCAGTCCGTCATTATGGTCACTCACGATGTTCATGCCGCAACCTACGCTGATCGCGTCTTGGTTGTCCGTGACGGCCAAATCGTGTCCGATCTTCGCAATGCCAGCGAAGAGCAGCTGAATGCCGCGTTGAGGTGACATCCGTGAGCGCAACGACACGGCTGTTAAAAGCCAATCTTCATTCCCACGGTCGCCGCTACTTCTCAACTGGCTTGGCGGTTGCCATCTCCACTGCGTTCATCGTCATCACGCTTTTGTTCTCAAATACGATGACCTCATCGCTTACCGGTAGCGTCCGTAATTCCTACCGCGGGACCACATCAGTGGTCACCTACAGTCCTGCCGATGACGAGGCGCTGAACATGACGCCTGCCCAGGTCGGCAATGATTTCGATACCCTCACTCAAAAGATCGCAAACATTCAGGGCGTGACGGCGGTTGGAATTACAGCGCAATACCCCATTGCAGTGAAGGCCGGCAACGATCAGACAACGATCTTCCTCTCTCCAGCGCTCGCGGAACCCCTCAGCGCAGTGAAGATGAGTGAAGGAAAAGCCCCTGCCACGGCCTCGGAAATCGTCATTCCCCAGCGCACGGCAAAGGAATCTTCCCTCAAAATTGGCGACAAACTGACAAGCCTGTCCCGTGACAATGCGGTTTCCGCACACGAGTTCACCATCGTCGGAACCTACTCTTCTGGAAATCGCACTTTGGCACCGTCCTACGTGACGACTCAAGGTTTCGAGGCGAGCACGGGAATGAAGCCGACCGGTGAAATTCACGTTGCGACCAATGCGCCTGCAGTGAATAAGTACGGAAACCCCTCAACTGATGATCAGGAAAAGTGGACACAAAAGCTCACAACTGAGCTGGCTTCACTCAAGGGCGTCAAGGTGACGAGTGTTTCCGCAACCGTGGACGAAAGCCTGCGAGCGATTCAAATCTCATCGGCGATGATCACCGCGATTGCGCTGATCTTCCCGGCTATTGCAATCGTGGTTGCCTCGGTTGTCGTCTCTTCGACCTTCCGAGTACTGCTCCAACAGCGCAGGCGCGAACTGGCACTTCTGCGCGCACTGGGCGGAAGTACGAAGCAGGTGCGCTCTCTGGTTCGCCGCGAGACCTATGCGGTTGGCGGGATTTCCTCGCTCGTCGGCATCGTCTTGGGACTCCTACTTGGCGGATTGCTAAGCACTCTCACAGAGGACACCACTTTTGTCGATGTCATCTCCTCGATTTCGCCCCTCTATGTCGTGCTCGTGTGGCTCTTCGGTACACTGCTAACCGTTTTCGTTGGCCGCCGACCTGCCCGCACGGTTTCTCAAGTTCCTCCGATCGCTGCGCTTTCCCCGGTTAACGAGTCCGACGCTACTTCCCAGAAGAGCCACCGTTTCGCGTTGACCCTGGGACTGCTAATGACGGTGCTGTGCGGTGGAAGCCTGTTTGCCTCACTTCGTATTCACAATGGGTCGCAGAAATTCTTGGCCTCTTTCGGTCTGTCTTTGCTGTGCCTGGTGGGCATCCTCGTGACATGCACCGTCATTGTCCCCGCGGCAACAAAGCTCTTTGGGAAGGTGTGGCCGGGAATGCTTGCGCGGATGGCACGCGAAAATACGGTCCGCAACCCCGGTCGAACCGCCGCAACCGGTACATCGATTGTCATTGGCGTCACCCTGGTTGTCACCATGATGGTCGGAGCCTCCTCGTTGCGTGACTCCCTGATTAACGAAGTTAATGAGCGTCGTCCTTTCGACATCTCGGTGTCGAACTTTAGTGACGAGGCTCTGAGTAGCGATATTCAGTCGCGGATCTCTTCGACCGATGGAGTGGCCGCTACGGTCCCCGTTTATTCCACTGTGGGCGGTGCTAACGCAGAGGATGGAACCATTGCTCCCGGAGGTAGCGGTTCTGAAGCGCCCGGATCGATGCGGATTTTAGGACAACCCAACTACTCAACGGTCGCGCACTCAACTGTCGATCAGATCGACGATGCGACTGTGATGGTCGGTTTGGGGTCCCTGGACGGCAAGAACATCAAGCTGTGCGCAGCTGAAGGTTCATGCATAACCCTGAAAGCGAAGTACGACAAGGATTCCACAGCACCCTATGAGATCAGTCAGGCGAATCTGCTGAAAATCGCCCCAAAGGCTCCAATTACCGGAATGATCGTCAAGCTCAAGGATGGGGCCTCTGCAACAGCCGTTCAGAAGAACCTGGCAAAGATTGACACCGGACTGTCTGTTGGAGGTTCGGCAATCGAACGCGAGATGTACACGAACATCATTAATCGGATGTTGCTCATTGTCCTCGGCCTGTTGGGTGTGTCTGTCCTGGTTGCGCTGGTGGGTGTTGCGAACACTCTGTCACTGTCGGTTGCCGAACGTACCCGTGAAAATGGCCTGCTTCGAGCCCTTGGCCTGACCAAGAGACAGATGAAATCTATGCTCGCTCTTGAAGCACTGTTCATCTCAGTGACGGGGGCGCTGATTGGAACCGCGTGCGGAATCTTCTTCGGAGCGATAGGCATCCTGGCGCTTCCCTTGGAAGGCATCACGGTCTTCATCACTATCCCGTGGATGCAGATCCTTGCGGTGATCCTGATCGCGATCCTTGCTGCGCTCCTTGCCTCGTGGCTACCTGGTCGCAGAGCAGCAAAGGTCAGTCCTTCGGTCGCCCTGGCTACCGAATAAGACTGGAAAATTTAGGCTTTCTGCCAGATCACAAGTAGGGGTGTGGGGCCAGGCGGTTTTCCGCTTGGCCCCACACCCTTACTCATGAAAGTACTCAGTCATCTTCAGCGCCCACGAGCGCCGAGGCCAACCTTAGAGCCCCAAAAAAGCTTCCCAACGGGGAAGATCCCGACGCGCCAGAGCAACTCCGGCGTCAAAGGCATCTTCAAGGCGTTCAACATTCATCTCCATCTTGTCGATGGCCAGATCTTCGGGGGTCACAATCAACGCACGTCCCTGTTCCTCCAGCTCAAATAGCTTCCGGCGGGCGGCGTTGTAGGCGACGGTACGGCGAGCCACGGCCCCGGCCATGGAGGGAAGATGGGGGAAAGCCAGCCTGAGGGCGGAATATACGCCGGGCTTGATCGGAGCCTTGACGAAGTCTCGCGGGCGCGTAAGAACGACGAAAAACTTACGGTAGCCATCGCGCATGGGTGCATCCAGCGGGATTCCACCATCTGGCCCAAGAGCTCCATCAACGTAGGTGTCGCCATCGATCGTGACCGTCGGCATGATGATCGGCAGCGTCGAGGAGGCACGAACGCAGCGACCAACTTCTTCCACCGTACGCATATCTTCCTTGGTGAACCAGACTTCTTCCCCTCGGGTCGCATTGAAGGCTCCGATGCGAACCTCTGCCGGGTTCGAAAGGAAAGTATCGAGGTCCAAAGGCGCATCGCCGTCGGGCTGAGCGATCTCGTCGTACAAATAGTCGACATTGAACATCCCGCGGCCGTGCATCCAGTGCTTGAGACCTCCGAATTCAGGGCTGTCGGCGACTGTCGTGAAAGTATCGTGAGCACGCTGAGCATCACGAGACACATAGTTAACGGTGTTCGATGAACCCGCGGAAATCCCCGAAACATGGGGGAAATCAATACCCTCTTCGATCAGGGTTGCGGTGATTCCAGCGGTGAAGGCGCCGCGCATACCGCCGCCTTCAAAAACCAGGGCAGTGTCATCAATGTGCTTAAGAGTTTTCGTGTTCACCCCTCGACTCTACGGCGCAAAGCGGGGGCAGGCGAAGGGGTGGGGACGAATTTATGGCGAAAATTACCTGTTCTTTGTTCCCGTGAATACGACATAGTGATAGAAAACAAAGCGGAAAGCCGTTCCCAGCGCAAAGCCGACGACATAGGCGGAAATATTGTCGGCCAGAGGCGAATTCAAACCGAGGATGTGGTGCGTGAACAGCAGACAGAACTGCGTAATTCCAATGCCGCACACGTTTGCAAAGAAGAATAGAAATGCTTCACGTCCCGCGTTTTCCTGAGTTCGCCCGCGGTAGGTCCACACGCGGTTCATGATCCACGAGTAGATGGTTGCAATGCTGGCTGCAAGCGCATTCGCGGTATTGACATGGCCTGAAAGGAATCCCAGCGGTCCGTGCTGAAAAAGGTTGAACAGCCCCATGTCGATGACGAAAGCGGTTGCTCCAACCAGCCCGAATTGGATGAATTCCTTAATCCACCCGCGCAGAGTCTCCCCGAGGCTCTGGGGGGCTTGTGTAGTGATGTGTTGATCTGTGGGCATGCTACTGATTTTAACGTTTAATTTGAGGGTGTTTGGCCAGCGTGCTCCGAACGGTCTCCAGATGCGGGTGTACTCCCTTACAGTATCCATATGACTGAAGAAGCAGCTCCTCTTGCCCCGCAGCGTTTTGGGACGCGAGTTCGTTCCATCCATGGGGACTACTTTGACGACCCCTGGGATTGGTTGCGCGACCGTAATGATCCCCAGGTTGTGGCTCATATCCAGGCGGAAAACCGCTGGGCGGACAAGGTGTGCGAACCTACACGGGAATTGGTCAGCGCTCTTGTTTCGGAGTTCGATTCTTTCACTGCACCGGTTGTGTATTCGGCTCCTCAGCGGATTGGTGACTGGTGGTACTTCCAGCGCCAATTCCACGAAGATTCCTACGCGAAGCATTATCGAGTTTCAGCCCTGCACTACACCGAAACCCCGGTGCTGGCAGATAAGGACACCTTGGAAGGTGAGCAGCTTCTTCTTGACGAAAACCTGTGTGCCCAAGGTGAAGAGTTCTTCAAAGTCGGGGAATTGGTTCCAACCGCAGATGGACGCTTGATTGCTTGGTCTCGCGATACCGAAGGGGACGAACGCTGGACGTGGATTATTCAGGACGCATCCAGCGGCGACATCGTTGACCAGGTCGTGACTGACGCGGGCTATGGCTTCGCCTGGGCGGCTGATTCACAGTCCTTCATTTACACGCGAGTTGATGAAGCGTGGCGCCAGTTCCAGCTCTGGCATCACCAAGTTGGCGCGAATATCGACGAGGATTCCCTGCTGTTGGAAGAGCCGGACGAGGCCTTCGATCTGTGGTTTTCCGCGTCGAACGACCCGTGGCACGTCGTTGTTCATTCGACCTCGACAACCAGTGGCGGTGCATGGCTGTGGGATCCTTATGCACCCAGCACTTCTCCGCTTCCCGTTGTCGCCAAGCGTGATGACGTCCAGATCAACGTTGAACCCGCAGGCGATCACCTGCTTGTCATCCACACGGCGCTTTCACGCGAAGGAAGTTTGGCATGTATTCCTTTGCCTCAAGAGGGCACGGTGGATTCGCTTGTGGACCCCGATCGCTGGGTGACGCTCTACACCGCCCGTGACGGTGAGCGCCTGAGCGATCTCGAGGCCTATCGCGATTTCTTCACCCTGTCCTACAGGCGTGACGCACTCCCCCAAGCACGCTACTACCGGCGCACACGCCAGCTCGAAGTTGTCGACGGAAAACCGGTTCCGGCCTCGGATTGCAGTGATCTGTGGGAGCTTGGGGAAGAACTCAATAAAGAAGGGACGATCCGTAGCCTCTATCCCCTCAGTTCTGGGCGATTTGAAGACTGCCTTGTTCGTGTGGGGTATCAGAGTGTTTTGACTTCACCGACCGTAGAAGAGCTTGATCTACGAACAGGGAAGTCGCGTATCCTCAAGGTCACTCAGGTTCCCAACTGGGATCCGTCTGATTTCACGGAAGAGCGCGTGTGGGTGAGTGCCCGAGATGGGCACACTCAAATTCCGGTCACTTTGGTTCATCGTCGTGATGCCCAGCCCGACGGAACACATGCGGGGTGGATCCACGGCTATGGGTCCTATGAAATTTCCTTTGACCCCGAATTCGACATCTTGCGTCTTCCTGCCCTTAAACGAGGCGTCGTGCACGCAATCGCCCATATCCGCGGCGGCGGAGAAATGGGACGCGCATGGTACGAAGACGGCAAGAAACTGGTGAAAACCCACACCTTCACCGATTTCCTGGACGTTTCGAACTACCTGGTCAACTCCGGATGGGTTCACCCCGATCGTTTGATCGCCGAGGGTCGCAGTGCGGGGGGACTTCTTATGGGTGCAGTCACGAACGCACAGCCCGATCGTTTTGCCGCAATAATCGCAGGGGTCCCTTTCGTTGACGCACTGACAACAATCTTGGATCCCTCACTTCCCCTGACTGTTGGCGAGTGGGAAGAATGGGGAAATCCCATCGAGGATCCTGACGTTTTCGCGCTCATGCGCTCATACACCCCCTATGAAAATGTCCACCAGGGAGTGCGCTATCCAGCAATCATGGCAACGACCTCAATCAATGACACACGCGTCTTCTACGTTGAACCCCATAAGTGGATTCAACGTCTTCGACAAGCTACCGCTCAAGTCCCCGATCAACCACCCATCGTGATCCGAACCGAAATGGTCGCTGGACACGCGGGGGCATCTGGACGCAAGGGACGCTGGAATGCCAGGGCGCAAGAATTCGCCTTCGTGCTGCACCAGGTCGGTATTACCAAGTAGAGGAATTTTCTATGACAATCACAGCTGCGGTAGACGGTTCTTCTTTAGGCAACCCCGGACCTGCTGGATGGGCATGGGTAATCTCAGAGGACTGTTGGGATGCGGGCGGTTGGCCCAGCGGTACCAACAATTTGGGCGAACTCAATGCAGTCCTCGAGCTGCTCAATGCCACCGCTCAAGCCGGTTTAGCTGACGAAGAGCTCCACATCCTCGCAGACTCTCAGTACGCAATTAATGTGATCTCCAAGTGGTCACCCGGCTGGAAGAAGCGCGGGTGGGTCAAGGCTGATAAGAAACCCATTAAAAATCTGGAACTCATTCAAGAAATCGACCGCGCTATGCAGGGGCGCACAGTGACCTTCGAGTGGGTGAAGGGCCACGCGGGACATCCGCTCAACGAGCGGGCCGATGACGCAGCACGTTCCTGCGCGGAAGCTTACCGCGATGGTCGCGATATTCCCACGGGGCCGGGGTTCGCTTCACCTGCGGAAAGCACGGCGACGGAATTCGAACCTTCCACGCCCACAGCTGATGCTGCCTCGGCAGGCAGAGAAATTCTGGGAAACGCAACGGATGTGCAAACGCCGGAAGAAGCACTCGAACGCCAATTCCTTGAGGCTTGGCTTCGCGCAAACTCTCTTGCCCTCAAAGCGCTCGAAGCCCCCGGCTGCATACGCATCTGGCACAACGGTTCTCTTACCCAGGGTTTGGAAGGACGCGCACCCGAGCACGTGAAGGCCTCGAATTTCCAGGTCAGTCGCGTGCAGGGCTCAAGCGACCAACACAATACGGCCGCAGGCTATCCGGACACATGGGTCATCACCTACGTTTTGACCTGGACGGGCGGAAAGCTGCGCGAAAGCAGCACCTGGGTTGCGGGGAAGGAGGGGCCTCGGATCCTCATGCACCAGTCCTCACCAATCTCGGCTCGGTAACTCGTATCGCTCAAGAGCTTCAACCTTCCGGGCTAACGGATACATTCTGTTCCGATTCGCGAACACCGAATGCACGTCCTGTTCCCGCGGCTCAAAATGGGGGAATGCCATCCTCAACCCGCGCGGAAATCCTTACCGGAATCCGCATGACCGCCCCCATTGCGGCGGGCTATATTCCTCTGGGGATTGCATACGGCATTTTGGTCATGCAGCTTGGTATGCCCTGGTGGATGGCACCAGCACTTTCTCTCGCTGCCTATTCAGGGTCGGCGGAGCTCCTTGTCATTACTTTGGCGGCTTCGTACACCCCCATCGCCGTCATTGCGGTGACGATGCTGCTCGTCAACTTCCGGCATCTCTTCTACGCGTTTTCCTTCCCTCTCCACCTAGTCGAGGGCAAACTCGCGCGCCTATTTTCCATGTATGCCCTGGTTGATGAGGCCTACGCGATCACCGCAGCACGACCCGAAGGCTGGACGAAGCCTCGTCTTCTTGCGATGCAAGCGACCTATCTCGCGACATGGGTGGCCTCAGGATTAATTGGCGTTCTTGCGGGCTCGTTCATCCCCACTCAGATCCAGGGATTGGATTTTGCCCTCACTGCACTGTTCATTACCTTGACCGTCGATTCAATTCGTTCCCTCAAGGACATTCCCTCGGTTGTTTTGGCCGCCGGATCATTCCTCATCGCAATGCTGGTCTGGCCACAACAACGGCTTTTGCTTGCACTGCTACTATTCGTCACTTCTCTTGTGGTGCGCCATGTGTTCTCAAGAAGACGCGAAGCCTCTTCCAATCCCAGCGCCGATTCAGACCATCAGCTGCACGCGCCGCACACCGGTGAGGAGTCCTGATGTCTCACTCACTCCCTTACCTCCTCGGAATCCTCCTGGTCGTCTTCGTCATCGACTTCACTTTGCGAGCACTTCCCTTCAAGATCCTCGAGCCCCTGCGCGAGTCCAGCTTTGTTCGCAATATGGCTGTGTGGATGCCTCCGGGGATTTTGTTGATCCTTGTTCTGGCAACCCTAAGTGACAGCGCGGGCGCTGCGGGCTCCCAGTGGTGGGCAGCCATTGTCGCAACCGCCATTACGGTTGTTGTCCATCTAGCAACAAAGCGGCGCCTCCTCTGGAGTGTCGGCTTGGGGACCCTCAGCTACATCCTCATGCTGAACTTGCTCTAGAAGCCGTACTTACGGTGCCCACGCCTCGCCCCGCACGCCCCGCCGCGCCGCGTTCGACACCCCAGCCACCGCCTCGTCCCGCCCGACCCGTCTCACACGAAGACTCACCCCCCCCTCCACACGAAGTCGACAAAAGACACAGCTCGTTTCCAGTGACATTCACCAATTTCGTATGTCTTTTGGCACGGAACAGCAGTACACGGTGTCACGCGCCTTCCCGTCCTGCGCTTAACCGGCTACCTCCACACGAAGTCAACAAAAGACACAGCTTATTCCCTGCGACATTTACCGACTTCGTGTGATATTCGGGGAGCGGCAGG
>UWSI01000036.1 GCA_900541895.1 uncultured Actinomyces sp.
GTGAACTGGACACCGGGCGTCGTCATGGGAAAGCCTTTCGATAAACGTGGGGGGCTGAAATGGCCTTACGGGTACAGAGTAGCGTACGTTCGGCATTCAGCGGTAACCGGTCCACCCCCGAAACGTCCCTGATCGATCCCGGACTGCTCCTCCCGGATCCATAAAAGGCGCGGGGTCCGGCGTGATGCCAGGCCCCGCGCATGAAGTTGTTAGCGCACGCTCACTGTGCGCGCGAACACAACTCAGACGGTGGGAACGCCATTGGCGTCCTTCTCGTAGATCCACTTACCCATGAGGGTCATGATGGCGACGACGAGCAGAACGACGGCCCACGCGTAGTAGAGCAGGCCGAAGATGGTCGAGATGAAGCCAAGATTGAGGACGTTCGGCACCACGAACACGAGGGAGATGACGATCTTGTAGATGGCGTACTGGTTGTAGCCGCGGTAGAAGTCACCGATGCCGAATCCGCCGAGGAACAGGTTGAGGAGGCCAGCGATGACGCGAGACTTACCCTCGGCGGGCGCGTTGGGTGACGGCTAAGCTACCTCTTGTGCCAACCCCAAATTACGAGATGCTTCGCGCCCCGATCCTCGCGTGGTACGAGCTCCATCGCCGCGAACTCCCCATGCGCGCCGATGATGTTTCCCCGTGGGGCACTCTTGTTTTTGAGGTCATGAGCCAGCAAACCCCCATCCCGCGCGTGCAGCCAATTTGGGAGCGGTGGATGAGGCTGTGGCCAACTCCTGCGGATTTCGCTGCCGCTTCCCCTGCCGAGGCCTTAGTTGAGTGGGCACACCTTGGCTATCCCTCGCGGGCGCTGCGGCTTCGTGACTGCGCGCAGGTTATTGTGCGCGAGTGGGGTGGCGAAGTTCCCGATAGCTACGAGGCCCTGCTGGCCTTGCCGGGGATCGGCCCCTATACCGCAAGTGCTCTTGCCTCCTTCCAATTCCACGAGCGCATCCCCGTCCTTGATACGAATATTCGCCGAGTGTTTGCGCGCATCTGCGACGGGGTCGAGTTTGCGCGACGTTCCACACCTTCGCGCTCCGAGTTCGCAGCTGCGATACAGTGGCTTCCCAAGGACGGCGCAGAATGTGCAGTGTGGAATGTGGCGATCATGGAGTTTGGCGCACTGGTCTGCACCCAGCGCTCCCCCAAGTGTGCGGGGTGCCCGATGCGCACAAACTGCGCATGGGCGGGCGCCGGTTTCCCACCCGCCGAGGTGCGGCCTCGTGGTCAAGCGTGGAAGGGAACTGACCGGCAGGCTCGGGGACGGGTGATGGCAGCTTTGCGGCGCTCTCCCGAGGGGATCTCCATTGACGAGGCCGTGGCTGCGGCACGCTTGAAAGGTGCGGATCCGGAGCAGGCTCCTCGCGTCATTGAGGCTCTGATACGCGATGGCCTGGTTGCCGAAGAGGTGGCAACCAGGCACATCACACTTCCTCGGGAGTGAGGAAGGGGCTGGACCCTGGAGGGTAGGCCTAGCCCTTGACTGCTCCTGCCATTGCGAAACTTCCTCCGGAAACTTTCTGCATGATTGCGTACAGAACCAAAGCCGGGCTGGAATAGATCACCGCGAATGCGGCAAGCTTTCCATAAACAACGGCTCCGTGAGTTCCGAAGAACTGGTAAATAGCGACGGCAGCTGGCTGAATATCCGGATCAGTCGTCAAGATGAAGGGAACGAAGAAGTTCCCCCAGGTCGCGGTGAATATGAAGATAAAGACGACCAACAGACCGGGTTTCATCAGGGGAAGAACAATGGTTCGCAGCGCTTTGAGTGCGCTGGCACCATCGACCCAGGCTGCTTCTTCAAGAGACACAGGGACAGAGTCCATGAAGTTCTTGAGCATCCACACGGCCATGGGCAGTGAGGTTGCAGTCATGAAGCAGATGATGCCGGGCATCGAATCGATCAGATCGAGGCTGACGAAGAGCGAGTACACGGGAACCATCAGTGCCGTAATGGGCAAGCAGGTTCCGAAAAGAATCGTGTACATAAATCCGCGAGCGAAACGACTCTTGTAACGAGAAAGCGGGTAGGCCGCGAGCGCACCGACGACAACGGTCAATATGGCCGTTCCAAAGGAGAGGATCGCAGAATTCCACAGAGGAAGCCAGGTTCGATCAAATGTCGCGATATCCGTGTAATTCTCGGTCGTGAAATGCTCAGGAACACTCAGGGAGACGGTTGCCGTTGGGTTGAAGGAGGCAAAGAGCACCCACGCCAATGGAATCAGGAATGAAATTCCGATCAATGCCAAGACGATGCTTGAGATCAAGCGAACCGTTTTCTCACGCGGATTAGCAACGGAGGGGATTTCCTTAGCTTGCGTAGCCATCAGTCCACCTCCGGCTTCAAGGCGCGAATGTATACCAGAGCAAAGAGCGCACCCAGCACAATGGTCACCGTGGCAATCGCCGTACCGTAGCCAATCAGAGAGTTCTTAAAGGCTTCTTGGTAGGCCATGACCGGCAGGGTTGTCGACTGAGTTCCCGGGCCGCCGCCCGTCATCACCCACAGGAGCGTAAAGACGCCCAGGGTTTGAAGGGTGGTAAGGAGCAGGTTGGTGGAGATGGACCCCTTGATCATGGGAAGGGTGACAAAGAAAAATCGCTGCCATCCTCTTGCTCCATCGACTTTTGCCGCTTCTTGGATTTCCGGCGGAACCTCAGCTAGAGCCGCGGAATACACCATCATTGAGAAGGCCGTACCCCGCCATATATTGGCTATGATGACCGAGAACATGGGGAAAGTCAGGAGCCAGGTTGTTCCGCCGAGGCCGATGTAACTGAGCAGGACGTTGAGAGTTCCGTCAGTAGAGAAGAAAGCATAGAGCGCGAAGGCAGCGACAATTTCGGGCATAACCCAGGCGATGACAACAACGCCACCGACAAGTGTGGAAAGGATCTTCGGCGCCTTACGCATGAGCATTGCCAAGGCCAGACCCAAGATGTTCTGGCCGATAACCGCTGATGCAAAGACAAAGATCACGGTCAGCAGGACTGCTTTCCAGAATGCATTACTGGTCAGCAGTTCCGCATAGTTTTCGAGGCCGACAAATTCGGGGTTTGCGGCTTTGTAGCCCGAGAGGGCGGCATTGGTCAAAGACCCATATACCGAATATGCAATGGGACCGACGAGGAACACCGCCATAAGAGCAACTGCTGGAAACAGCAGGCCCATTCGGCCCATTTGGCGGGCGATGCGAGAAATCAGTGTCTCGTGTCGCCCGCCAAGGGTCGCAGTGCTCTCGGTCCCCACACGAACCGAGGTGGACATGTTACTTCGCCGCTTCGATGTTCTTCTCACCGACGATCTTTACCAAGCCCTCGTCATAGGCCTTTGCGGCCTGTTCGGGGGTCTGTTCCTTGGTGACCACAGATTCGGTGGCCGTCTGGATATTCGTGGAGATCTGCGGGTAGTCGGGAGTTGCAGGGCGGAAGTGCGTGTACTGGACGATTCCAGCGAAGAACTCGAAGGAGGGGTTGGCCTTGAGGTACTCAGGGTCAGAGACGATATCCTTTCGGACGGCAATCGCGGAAGTTGCGATGGAGTACTGCAGGGAGCCCTTCTTGTTCAGAGCGGTCTTAACGAAGTCAGCTGCCAGTTCGGGATCCTTGGTCTGGGATCCAACAGAGAGCACCCAGCCACCGGAGAGCGTGGTGAATCCGGGTTCTTGCCCCTTCTGAGTCGGCATCTTTGCCAGACCGATGGTTTCTTGCCATTCGGGCCACTTGGTCTCATCCTTCATCCACACGTAGGGAAGCCAAGAACCATCGATATCGATGGCGAGCTTACCCTTGGGGAGAAGTTCAGTGGACACGCGGGTACCGACTGCCTTGTCCAGTGCGACATCGTTGGAGGGGGTCAGACCCTCGGAGTATACGGTCTGGTAGAAGGTTAAAGCGTCCTTAAAGCCTTGGGAGCCACTGATCCACTTGTTGGTGTCGGTGTTGTACAGGGTGTCCTGAGTTCCGTAGAGCAGCATTTCAAAGCCCTGCATAGTGGTCTGTTCACCACCGGCGCGACCCGCATAGATGTTCATGGGGATGACGTCGGGCACCTTTTCCTTGATGGTGCGGGCTGCGGAAAGCAGATCATCCCAGCTCTTGGGCTGCCAATCGGTCGGCAGACCGGCCTGCTCGAAGATCTTCTTGTTGAAGTAGATACCGCGAGTATCGGTGCCGAAGGGAACACCGTAGAGCTTGCCATCCATGCCCTTTGCACCCTGAGTCGAGCTTTCGGGGTACTGGCTCCACTCATCCCAGTTCTTCACGTACTGGTCGATGGGGAGCAGGTATCCGGCTGCAGCATCGCTCATGACCTGGAAGGTGTCTTCATAGATGATGTCGGGAGCCTTGGACTTCGACTTATTCATCAGCGCAAGCTTGGTGAAGTACTGGTCTGCTTCGGCTTCAACGGGCTGAAGATCGATGGTGACATCCTTGTGGGTTGACTCGAATTCTTCCTTCGCGCGCTTCATGAAGTCTTCAACCTGCGGGAAAGATGAGGTCTTGTAGTAGGTAACGACAAGTGATTTTCCTTCTGAGCTTCCAGAAGCTGCCTTGCCCTTGGATCCAGAGCACGCTGTCAGTCCCACGGCGGCAATGCCCAGAACTGCAACGGCGGCGAGTGCACGACGTGCCATTGAACTCTCCTTTGATAGTTCAGTAACTTCCTTCGGTTTGCCTGCGGCTTCACTGTCGCCGGCTTCCCCGCGCCCCTATGACACGGAAGTCCTTGGTGTGAATTGTATTACTACGTAGAAACGGCTTTCCAGCCCCCGATGATTACACTTCGGTCACGATCAAGACAAAGTTCCCTGAATATTTGGTGAGCGAATATTTGCAGCTCACAGGGCATATAGAGAGGGGTGCAACGCCAGCACACTGCCGACGTTGCACCCCTCAATCGTTAAGACTAGGTTCCTCACTGAATTCCCACTAATAGTGAGAAAAACACCCGGGGGAAACCAATGTCCCGACAATCACTTACTACCGACCTCGTAGGACATATCTTCCAACTCGACTCCACGAGTTTCAGGAATGAACTTGACGACCAGCCAGATCAAGATCGCTCCCACAACTGCGTAGGAGAAGTAAGTTCCCGACAGACCAAATGCACCCTTGAGAACGGGGAATAAGAAGGTCACCAACATGCCGCCAATCCAGTTCGCAGCTGTCGCCAGGCCTAGACCAGCAGTGCGGATTTGGTTCGGGAAAACTTCACCGAGGAACACCCAGAGTACAACTCCCCAGGTTCCACAGAAGACGATGTAGACCATGTGTGCTGCAATGAGTGCGAAGTAAGCCCATGCCATCGGCAGTTGGAGGTTACCTTCTGCAGTCAGGGTTCCCTGTGCAAATGCAATGGCAGCAGCAACCATGAACATAAACATTCCAACGGCGCCCCACAGCAGAAGGGGACGACGACCAACCTTATCGATAACACTCATACCGAAAACGGTCATTCCGATACCGATCACGGAAGTGACAACCGGAATGAACACAGAGATATTTCCAGTAAAACCAACCGTCGACCACAGGTCCGTTGCATACAGAAGGATGTTGTTGATACCTGCCATCTGGATTAGGAAGCCAAACGCAACGGCGATCCAAACAATAGGCTTCAAGCCAAATTTCTTATCAAAAAGATCCGAAACGCGCGGTCGGTGTTCCGA
The DNA here is from genome assembly GCA_900541895.1 of uncultured Actinomyces sp. GTDB lineage: Bacteria > Actinomycetota > Actinomycetes > Actinomycetales > Actinomycetaceae > Pauljensenia. The sequence continues at coordinate 5,688 of UWSI01000036.1, forward strand.
AAGCGAAGCTCGAATTTCCTTGATGCGCTCGACAGGATGTGCATCAGCACCAACCTCAACAATGATTTTCTGCGCTTCTTCAGTCTTCCCAATCGAAACCAAGTAACGCGGAGACTCGGGCAGAGTGAGGGCCATAACACCGTAGAGAACCGCAGGAAGGAGTTCAGACATAAACATCCAGCGCCACGTGTGGAGTCCAAACCATGCAACAGACTCGGCAGAACCTGTGACCTGAACCAAGATGTAGTTTGAAATGAACGCACCAAAAATACCGAAGGCAATGGCAAGCTGTTGGAGCGTTCCCAGACGACCACGCTTATCGGCAGGCGCCACTTCAGCGATGTACGCGGGGCCAATAACTGCAGAAATTCCAACGCCAAAACCACCCAGAAGTCGCCACAGCACAAGTGCTGTCAACGAGAAGGAAAGACCCGACATCAACGCTGAGATCGAGTAGAGGATGGATGCGAAGACCATGACACGAACACGGCCAAAACGGTTGGATGCAGGACCCGCAAACCAAGCACCGATCGCTGCTCCAAGGCTAACAATGGATACGACCAGACCTGTTTGCCAGGTCGTTAGGCCAAATCCCACTTCTGCACCGGTAAATGCTGCGATTGCTCCGTTAATGACTGCAACGTCAAAACCGAAGAGGAATCCGCCCAGTGCCGCGGCAATCGCAACGCCCCAAAGCCGTCGTGTCTGATTGCTCGACATTTCAGTTCCTTTCTGAATTTTCACTCATAAAACGAGTCATGAGTATTTGGATTTCTGCCCACGTCACTGAGTCCGGAAGCGAGAGCGACCCGTGGAAGGTACCCGCGAACATGTGCAATTCTGAGATGCAACCAGCGGAAACTAGGCCGGTCGCAAGTGATATTCCTTCATCGCGCAACGGATCAACCGGATTGACCACGATGAGCGCAGGAGGGAACCCCTTTTCTTTAAAGACTGGGCTTGGTACAGGGAAAGCCGCCGTTTTCAGCGCAGACGGAATCTCCTCGACTTCTCCATTACCTTCTACACCTAGGGGAAGACCATAGAAATGGCGCCAAGAATCGACCGCTGCTCGTCGCGTCCAGATGGGGCCATCAGCAAACAATGTGCTTGAAGGAGTTGCCAAATCAGGATCGATGCATGGCTCTAGCAGAATGATCCCTCTGATTGCAGATGCCAAAGCATTCTTAGCTTCTACATGCCCATTATTTTGATTCTTCTCACCGACCCCAAAGATTCGCGAAACCATTGAGTACGCGAGGCCAGCCCCAGCAGAGTCCCCGAAAATGAAAATTCCTCGATGCTCTCCAAAGCGTTGAACCGCTTCCTTGAGGGAAGAAATACAGTCATCAACAGCCGCCGGGAAGGGGTATTCAGGAGCTAGACGATATTCGGGAGAGATAACAATCGCTCCAAACCGACTGGCCAACTCATCGTTCTTCACGTCGTCAAAAGCCGCGCGGCCTGCGACGTAGCCGCCACCGTGAATAGAAACTAACAGCGGTGCATCATCGGACACACCCTTCGGAATAAAAGCGCGCCCTAGGGAGGTGACTTCCAACGTGTTTTCAGGATCATATGGCGCGGCTAGCAGAGCATCTCCACCTGCCCTCATGGCACTCAGATCCCACGTTGTTTGTTCAGGGGTCGCCTCAATTACTGGCAAAAGCTCGGGACGAATGAAATAAGGAGCTTCACACATCTTTGATCAATTCTTCTTAAGAGCCTCTAGGAATGAATTCACTGCCAGATAGAACGGTTCGGGAACGGAACGACGGATGCAATGCCGAGCAGTCGGGATCACATGGGTTGTAATGTTTCGGTTTTCCAATGCATCGATAGCCTCAGCTCCAGCCGGCCCAATAAGAACATCATCACCATCACCTGTGACAAGAAGCGTAGGCACCTTCAATGCAGAAAGGATTTCTTCCCGAACGCGTGCGCCCCCAACTACTCCTCGCTTGAGGAACTCGCGATCGGCTTGCACCTTCCCCTGTGCCCATGCCGCAGCCTCCGAAGGACTCCACAGCGGATAGTCCTTAAGAAGAAGGTCTATTTCTCGCCCGAGATTCTGGGTCACTTCATCGCACCTCGCAACGAGGCTAGGGCCAAGCTCCCGAAAATCTTCACGTTGTTTAGGAGTTAGAAGTGCGGGATCCTCCAGAACTAATGCGTCAATATGAACCAAACCCCGCGAAACAAGCTCAGCAGCAGTAGCACCTCCCATTGAGTGTCCCATCAAAACAACGAAGGGTGCGGGATTCTTTGCTTCGGTGCTATTAATCAACACTGCCGTACTCTGTACGAGGGCTTCAAATGGATCTAATAGGTCCCCATCCGAAAAACGTGGAGAACAGCCATGGCCCAAAGCATCAACGCAGATAACTTCAAAAGTCTCGGACCATCGTTGACTAATGTCGCTCAGCGATGCGGCATTATCAGTAACGCCATGAAGGGCATAGATCCGCCCTTGAATAGGAATACCGGATGTATTTACGGCAAGCTTTGCCGGTGTCATGATTCCTCCTCAGTGAGTATCACGTGCCATATGCTAGCACCGACCTCCCTAGGGCAGTCAAAATACAAAACTGCAGATCGAAAGGGGTAGTACGATACAACTGTGGATTCAAAATATCTGAGAATTTTCTCCACGCTCATTGACGAGATGGAGAGGATGTCTCCAGGAGAGCAGCTTCAAAGCGAGCGCGAGCTCTCGCAACGTTTTCAGGTTTCACCTATGACAGTACGTCGCGCTCTTCATAAGCTGTCAACGGAGGGATACACCTCAGCCATACCCGGAAAAGGCACATTTGTACGCAAGTGTTTCTACGCAAAACGAGCTGACACATCATCATTTTCCGATTCAATGCTTGCTGCTGGGAAAGTTGCGTCGGCGCACCTGATAAGCGCGACATTAAGGCAGGCGACACGGGGAGAAGAAGAAGCGCTAGGAATTGATGAAGATACTTTTATCTACGCGATTTCCCGAATCCGCTTCGGGAATGATGTTCCCCTATGCGTCGAAGACTCAATCATCCGTTCGGATTATTTTCCGAAGCTTTTAGGAGAAGACCTAACTGGTTCTCTCTACGAGATATTTACAAAGAAGTACAGCATTACTCCCATGAAAACCCGTTTTCGCATCAAAGCAGCACTAGCAAGTGAACCACTCTGTCAACAACTTAAAGTGGCTGCTCCAGCACCTGTCTTAATAGCAACAACGGCTACGGCTGACCAGAATGGAAGAGTTTTCGAGGTCTGTACGTCCACATACCGCGGGGATTCGTACGAAATTACAATCTAACAGTTAGTAACCATCACGGAGAATGCCATGGATGAGAGCAAGATCGAAAACGTCATGTCTGAGCTGCTTGGCGAGGGCTATCGAATTGTCAGGGAAAACGGCGAGTTGTCTCCGATGATCGAATGGGTCGACTGGGCGGGCGATCCCGACGACGAGAACGATGAAGAACGCGTCGAAGTGAACTTCGCCGAGGGAACGATGGAGACCTACCCCATGGGCGTTCAGCTCCGTCAGATCTGGCACGAAGACGCGGAGTAAGAGCAACTGAATCGACAGAGGCCTGCTGTAGGGGCGCTGAGCGGGTTACATCCTGACGCTTCATCAAGCAAAAGACCTCAGTCTCCGTGGCATCCATAGCTTGCGGGGTTGACGGGCTGTTGATACTTCGGCAGCCCGTCGACTACCAGCAGGTACGACTCCATGACAAGCTCGCGCACTAGTTTGTCGCTAATCCCCGGTCCCGGCATGACGGTGATCCAGTGTTTCTTATTCATGTGATAACCCGGAGTGATTGATTCAAAGCTCTCACAGAGCGCACGCGCATCCTGCGGATCAGCCTTGAGATTCACCATCCGCTTCCCACGGACGGTTGAGATCATGAACCATTTACCGCATACTCGCGCGGCATCCCACTCCTCGTTAAAGGGATAAAGCTCGCTTGCGGGAAGCTCGAGCACAGCATCGACGACCGCCTTCCACAGCTGTTCATCATCTAGGTCGGCCTTCATGAGGACTCCCATCCACTGCGTCTTTCGAGTAGCAAAAAGCGGCCCGCAAGGGGCCGCTAGTGGAGCGGGCGACGGGAATCGAACCCGCGCTGTCAGCTTGGGAAGCTGAAGTTCTACCATTGAACTACGCCCGCGAAGCGCCTGATACCAATCGGTATGACCGGCACAACTCGTTCATCATAGCGGCTCCCCCGGCTGCAGTCCAAAGCATGACCTCTAGACTTAAAGGCGTGACTTCACCCAACCCACGCCCCGTCGTTGCCGCTGCAATCTTTGACCGCCTCCCCCACCCAAGCGCACTTTTGTGTGCCTCCCGCTCCTACCCAGAAGATTTGCGAGGTCTCTTCGAACTCCCCGGCGGAAAGGTTGAGGAAGGGGAAGACCCCCTGCGCGGCCTCGTACGCGAAATCGACGAAGAACTGGGGTGCGCACTGAAGATTGCTGAACCGGTCCTCACCCCCGAGGGGAAGTGGTGGCCGATCCTGAACGGTCGGGTGATGGCGGTGTGGGGATGCACCCTTGCTGACCCCACCCAAACCTTGACTCCGGGAGCCTCGCATCTCGAGTTACTGTGGACTCCTCTTCATGAAGTGATGGATTTACCGTGGATCCCTGCTGATTTCCCCATCGTCCAGGCGGCAATCAATCAGTTCTCGTCTGGGAAATCCATGTAAATCGGCGAATGATCAAGACAGATCCAGAATTTCTGTCAGAATAGCTTTATGCCGAAGATTATTGGAGATTCGCTGGCCGACCATCGAGAGCTCACGCGCAACCGTCTTTTTGATGCACTTGCAAGTCTTCTTGCTGAGCAGCCATTCGATTCAATCTCCATGTCGCAGATCGCTTCGCGGGCAAAGGTTGGACGCACCGCGGTCTACAACCACTTCCCCGACAAGGAAGTCCTACTGCTGGAATTCATGCGCCGGGTCACGGTGCAGTTCTCCCAAAAACTCCAAGAAGCGCTCGATCAGGTCAATGATCCACTTGCCCAACTGCGCATCTACATTCGTGCGCACTTGGAAATGACCACTCGTTATCACCTGAACTCGACCTTTAATCTGCGCACTCAAGTTTCACGTGAAAACTCTGTGCACCTGCACGACCACGCAACGATTATTTCGACGCGGCTCTTGGAAATCCTTGCGCGTTGCATGGAAACAGGTGCAATTCCACGGCAAAACCCCCACGTATTGATTCCGCTTATTCATTCATGCCTTGCAGGGAATCGCCTTCCGGCCAACCCTCAGACCCGCGAAGCAATAATCCGCACTGTCCAAGCCTTCATCTTGCGAGGCATAGGGGCTGATGTTGAGGTTGCTTCTTCAGCTGAACGCGCGGGATCTACCACCGCAGTTCAGGAAGTTTCGACTGCAACAACGCCAGAAGGGGACGCTCGCGATAATTCGTATATGCGTTGTCCCGTCAGTGCCTGACATCGTGTGAATCAGCTAACTCCGATAGGATCGGGGAATAAGTGACCGGCACGAACCGTTGAGCTGGACATGAAGCGGGGCACGTGCCCCAATACAAATTAAAGGAGTGCCCTTCAATGAGTACCATCGAGCTCACCACCGAAAACTTCAGCGAGACCGTTAATTCCGACAAGATCGTCCTGGTTGATTTCTGGGCGACCTGGTGCGGCCCGTGCCGTCAGTTCGGCCCCATCTTCGAGTCCGTCTCAGAGAAGCACCCCGACATCGTTTTCGGCAAGGTTGACACTGATGCGCAGCAGGAACTTGCTGCTTCCGCTCAGATTTCGTCGATCCCGACCCTGATGATCTTCCGCGAAGGTGTCCTGATCTTCCGTAACTCCGGTGCCCTTCCGGCAGCTGCTCTTGAGGACCTGATCTCTCAGGCAGAAGCCCTGAACATGGAAGAGGTTCACGCAGAAGCTCAGAAGCACCAGGAATCTCACAACGACTGATGCGTAAACACGGTGTGTGATAGGTGCGCACACCACCAAAACTCAAAAGGGGTTGGAGACGGCTTTCCGTCTCCAACCCCTTTTTCTGTCTAATTAAACGCAGCTTTAAGCGTTCAGCCAAGCAGTTCTTGAGCAACCAACTCTGCCAGCTGAATGGCGTTCAAAGCCGCTCCCTTGCGAAGGTTATCGCCGCTGACGACAAACACGATTCCACGGTTATCCGGAACCGCTTGATCCTGACGAATACGGCCGACGAAGACATCGTCTTCGCCCGCGGCCTCGAGAGGGGTCGGAACATCGACAACGCGAACGCCGGGGGCGCTGCTGAGTGCAGCCACGGCCTCGTCACGAGAAATCGAGGAGGGGAACTCAGCGTGAACGGTCATGGTGTGCGCGGTCAGGACCGGCACGCGCACGCAGGTCCCGCTCACCAGAAGATTCGGGACGTGAAGGATGCGACGCGACTCATTGCGAAGCTTCTGCTCTTCGTCGGTCTCAAAGCTACCGTCATCGACAATCGAACCGGCCAAAGGAACGACATCGAAAGCGATGGGCGCGACGTAGACCTCAGGGGTACCGAAATCAACAGCGTGACCGTCGGTCGTGAGTCCCTCAAGATTTTGATCAGCAGCTCCACGGACTTGGTCGATGAGCTCGCGAACGCCCTTGAGGCCAGAGCCGGAGACCGCCTGGTAAGAGGAGACAGTCAGTCGATCGATACCGCCCGCAGCTTGCGCAAGTGGCTTAATGGCGGGCATGACGGCCATGGTCGTGCAATTCGGGTTCGCGATGATGCCCTTGGGGCGGTTCGCAACGTCTTCACCGTTCACCTCGGAGACAACCAGCGGGACCTCGGGGTCCTTACGCCATGCGGAGGAGTTGTCGACAACTACGGCGCCGGCTGCCGCGAACTTGGGGGCATACTCGCGCGAGGCCGTAGCTCCCGCAGAGAAGATCGCGATGTCGATCCCCGAGAAGTCAGCGGTTGCGACGTCCTCAACGACGACCTCTGCGCCCTTCCACGGCAGGGTAGATCCCGCCGAACGTGAAGATGCGAAGAAACGAATCGTTTCAACCGGGAAATTGCGCTCTTCCAAGATCGTGCGCATGACGCGACCAACCTGGCCGGTCGCACCGACAACTGCAACAGTCAAACCTGACATTTTCAAGCCTCTCTTACTAGCGATGGACCGACTCAGCGGCCAGTACCCGCGTACACAACGGCCTCGGAAACCTCAGCATCCAAGCCGAAAGCGGAGTGCACAACGGCAACTGCACGATCCAGATCATCCAGCTTTGTCACAATCGACAGACGGATCTCGGAAGAGGAAATCAGATCAATATTGATTCCCGCCTCAGACAGGGCAGCGAAGAGTCGCGCGGCCACACCGGGATTCGTACGCATACCCGTTCCCACCAGCGAAAGCTTGCCGATATTCGGGTTGTAGAGGACCTCTTGGAAACCGATCTCTTCCTTCGCGGACTCGAGCGCGTCGAGCGCAACCTGGGCATCGGCCTCGGGAATGGTGAAGGTGATGTTCGCGCGAGTGCGATCACCAACGGGGATGTTCTGAACAATCATGTCGATGTTCGCGCCCGCAGCGGCGATCGTCTGGAAAACCATCGCGGCGCGGCCGGGGTGGTTCGGGACACCGGCGACCGTAATCTTGTCCTGGCCGCGGTCGTGGGCAATTCCAGAGATGATGGGCTGTTCCATCTTTCCTTCTTTCGGGTCGAGGAATGCGGCGTCAGGGACCAATCCCTTGAGCGCCGGCGAGGCCGGGCGGTCTGAAATCCAGGTTCCTTCCTTCTCGGAGAAGGAGGAACGAACGTGTAGGGGAACCTTGTAGCGGCGGGGGGATTTGACCCCCCGCAGGGGGAGAATCTTTGATTGTCGCCGGGCGAATTCGACCGCGCGCAGGTGAAGAATCTTTGCACCATGCGCAGCAAGTTCCAGGGTTTCTTCCGTTGAGATCGAGCGCAGGCGGTGTGCCTTGGAGACGATTCGCGGATCAGCAGAGAACAGGCCGTCGACGTCGGTGTAAATCTCGCACACATCGGCGTGCAAGGCAGCCGCGAGCGCAACCGCGGTCGTATCAGAACCGCCTCGACCCAAAGTCGTCACATCATCATCGTCAGAAATTCCTTGGAAACCGGCGACAATTGCGACCTGGCCTTCAGAGATTGAACGGGCGACGCGTTCGGGGACCATACCGGTGATCTGGGCGCGACCATAAGCGGAAGTTGTGTGGATTCCGGCCTGCGCGCCGGTGAAGGCCTGTGCGGGAACACCCAACTCGTTAATTGCCATGGACAGAAGGGACATCGAGATACGCTCACCGGCGGTGAGAAGGATGTCCATCTCACGTTCGGGTGCGTTGTCGGTAATCTGCGCGGCGGTGTCCAGGAGGTCGTCGGTTGTATCGCCCATTGCTGAAACGACGACAACAAGCTTGTGTCCCGCGTTCCGAGTCTCAACGATGCGCTTTGCAACGCGTTTAATCGCTTCAACATCGGACACGGATGAGCCTCCGTACTTTTGCACGATGAGCGCCACGGGTGGTCCTAACTGTCTGCGTTTGGGTTATCTGTTCTTATCGTCCCTGAAAACTCGCACACATGACGAGTACTGACCAACACGTGAACGTTTGTGTCGATTTATGAGCGTAACTTTCGGCACACTTGGCATATTCCTAGGACCAACGAATATGGTTGAACTACATCCACGGAAGGAGTCCTCGATGCCGCACACGATTTACGGGACCCCGGTTGTTCACGGTGTCTCCTATGCACCGCTTGTTTGGACGTCCCGCCCAGCCCTCCCTTCCGACGATTTCACTCCCCTACCGCCCGAGGACCGCCCAGCCATCGCCGTCTCCCTTGAAGAGATCTGCAAGAAGGTCGGCGAGGAGCTCTTCGAACGCTCAGCGCAGGCACTGGGCGACGTCTCAGACGTCCTCGTCATGACTGCGTCTTTAGCAACCGACCCGACATGGATCCGTGAAGCTCAGTCGTGGATCTTCTCCGGTGTTCCGGCGCCGCAATCAGTTGTTCGGGCGACCGATAAATTCGTCGAGGTTTTCCGTTCCTCCGGTGGACTGATGCTCGAGCGCATCGCTGACCTCTACGACGTCCGCGACCTGGTCCTTGCTCACCTTGCCGAGGCCGACTCTGAAATCTTGGCATCGGGAGCAGGGACGCCAGTCGTTGCTCCTCAGAAAGTGGCCCCCCACGCTCCCTATATCGTGTGTGCACGCGACCTATCCCCCTCAGATGCGGCGAACCTTGATCCCAAGTATTGCGTTGGAATTGCAACGGAACTGGGCGGTCCGACCTCGCACACATCGATTATTGCGCGCCAGTTGGGGATCCCCTGCATCGTCGCCGTGCGCAACTTGAGTGAATTGCGCCAGGGGGATCTTGTATTGATGGATGCCTTTGTGGGGTCTTTGGCAACTGAGGTTTCTGCCGAAGAGGCACAGGCTGCGGTTCAGCGAGATCAAAAGCGCGCACAGGCGGTAGCTCATTGGAACGCGCCCGCTCACACCAGCGATGAACATCCAGTGAAGCTGTTGGCCAATATTCATGACCTTGCAAGCGCGCAGGCCGCGGCCCAATCCCCCCACCTTGAATCAATCGGCCTCTTGCGTTCAGAACTGGCCTTCTTAAACGCACACAGCGAGCCAACAATTGAAGAGCAAGTGAACTTTTACTCGGGGGTTTTTGAGCAATTCCGCGGGCATTCGGTATGCGTGCGCACCCTGGATGCGGGTTCAGATAAACCACTGGCCTATGCGACAATCCCCGGCGAAGACAACCCTGCGCTTGGCGTCCGAGGAATCCGAACCTCTGGCCCTTACCCGCAGATCCTCCACAACCAACTGGAAGCGATCGCCCTGGCAGCCATCCAACACCGAGAAACCTCGGTATCAATCATGGCTCCCATGATTTCAACGATTGCCGAAGCCCAGTGGTTCGCTTCGACCGTCCGCCAGCTTTCCGAACGCTTCGAGGTTGAACTGCGCTCGGGAATTATGATCGAGGTCCCCGCGGCGGCACTTTTGATCGATTCCATGATGCAATACGTCGATTTCGTATCGATTGGGTCGAATGATCTGACACAGTACACGATGGCTGCAGATCGCATGTCACCTGACTTGGCCGAGTATTCCGATCCCTGGCAGCCCGCACCTTTGCGCCTGATTGCGCAGGTTGCGCGCGCTGGCCTTGAGCACGGGGTAAGCGTGAGTGTGTGTGGCGAGGCCGCAGCAGACCCGCTGCTCGCCTGCGTTTTCGTTGGTATGGGTATCCCCGCGCTGTCGATGCCGCGCTTGGCAATTCCCTCGGTGGGCGCGCAGCTTGCTCAGGTCAGCCTGGCACAGTGTCGCTTAGCTGCCGCTTCCGTTGTCGAGGCCTCTGATCCCGGCGAGGCGCGCTACCGTGCGCGCGGGGCACTCCAGGTGGAGTTTTAGGGACAAGCAAGGATCTGAAGTCTCACTTCTGCATACGCAGATACCTGACTGAATCTAATCGGACGATTAAAAAGCCCGGTTCCACTCTTCAGGTATTCCGAGGCTCGGAGTTCGAACCAATGGGTTCTGCAGAAATTCCTCAACAAGGAGCCTCGAAACTTTATCCGGCCATGTAGTTCCCGGAGACGTTACTCTCAGAAGATGTGACATGACGACAATCGCACCAAAGATGCGTTCACTTTGTCGTGCTGGGAGCGCTAAGAATTTCGTTTGTGACTTTAACGCCGAAGTGGGAGCCGGGGTAAACGATTTATTCCACAGTCGACCGTGATGTGCGCATGTATTCCGTATGATTGCAAACTGTTCGAGCCACCGTGCTAATGGTGATTGTTTCTTTGCTTTTTCCTGCTGATTCCGAGACAAAGAATTCAGATTAATTCGTATCCCCAGACTCTCTGCAATCGTTTGCTGATCTCGAACACGCATCCCGTCAAACATCCGCGATAAATCACTGAAATCAAGAACCTCAGCCAATACCCAAAACGGAAACTGAGAATTATAGACATCACAATAATGTTGGATCGCTTCGCTACGCATACGCATACGGGAAATCCGTTTATCGGCGGTTTTGAGCCACTGCTTATGTTGAAAGGTCGGACGGAAATTAGCAGGATTTTGATAGAAAACCGGATCGGTCATACATAAACAGTCCCCGATTCTCGTCCGCATTGTCGTTTCAATACGCTCAATCGCATCGAAAAGGAGGGTACGTAGCTTCCGATCGGCCTCATACAATGCGACTACATCCGCGAAAGATATTCCTTCGTGAAATTCATCGAGATGTGTACCATCATCGTCAATTTTCCGAGCTGGGTACCAGTACGCTGAGAGCCGATAATAACTAACATTCGAGAGCCATTGCCATGCAAGCTGCTCATCAACTTGCATGCCGCGTTCGCGGGGTTAAAGGACAAAAAGAGTTGGTGGAGGGTTAGTCCCAGTTGTTTCGGTGGGG
>UWSI01000037.1 GCA_900541895.1 uncultured Actinomyces sp.
TCACTGGAATCGCACCAGAAGACATGCTCTTCATTGGGGATCGGCTAGACGAGGCCGGCAACGATTATCCAGTGAAGGTTGCAGGATACCCGACCCTCGCTGTGAGTGGTTGGGAAGAATGCGTTGGTGTGATCGCGGATATTGTGAAGGAATTACGCGCGAGGTAGTCGCGTTGCCCACAGGGCAACCGCACTTGCTGCAGCAACATTGAGCGAATCAACACCGCCCATCATCGGGATACGAACGACGTAATCGGTGCGTGACAGGGTGCTCTTCCTCAGGCCATCGCCCTCCGTTCCCATGACCAAGGCAATGCGTGAATCTTTATCTGTCATCACGGGCATCGTTACGAACTCATCAAGGCTAACGGAATCATGACTGAGAGCCAGAGCTGCCAGAGAAAATCCTGCAGCGTGCAGGTCATCGTTTGCCGGCCAGTCGTCCAATCTGGTCCACGGGACTTGGAAGACCGTTCCCATTGAGACACGAACGGAGCGCCGATAGAGAGGGTCTGCACATTCTGGAGTGACAAGAACTGCATCCGCACCGAGTGCGGCAGCGCTTCTAAAGGCGGCACCCACATTCGTATGGTCGACCAGATTTTCAAGGATCAGAATACGCTTTGGTCCTTCTCCTAAAGAGGAGAGAAGATCTGCCACCGAAGGTAGAACAGGGCGTTGCATGGAAGCGAGTGCGCCACGGTGAAGATGGAAGCCGGTGATGCTCTCCAGAATCGGTTCAGGAGCAATGAAGACAGGTACCTCGCCGCCGTCCGTGGCTCCTAGGAAGCGCTCGAGGAGTGGTTCGAGGTCAGGGAGCCACCGCGGAGCCATGATGAGCGAGCGTGGGTGATGTCCGGCCTCGAGAGCACGGATGATGACATTCGTTGACTCTGCCATGTATAGGCCGCGTTCGACTTCCAGACTCTTACGAAGATGAACATCGGTCATTGAGGTGTAGTCGGCTAGGCGTGGATCCTCGTCGAGCGAGGCGGATGTCAGATGAATGAGCATTCCTTTATTGTGCCACTGACGCGTTGTGCGCTCAGTCCCACCAAAGCCACCAGCCGGGGCCGTGAGTCTCATCCATACACGCAATCGGTTCGCATTCGTCCGGCCTGCAATAGCCGTCGAATCCCAGTTGCTCCTGAAGGCGTTCCCACACACCGTCTTCATGGATGAGCGCCCACGGGCTTTCGCGGTAGTTCAGTGCTGATGCGTCTTCAATGAAGAGTGAATCGATGCTCATCCTCTCATCCCATCGCGGTGCAAGAACGAGGTAACCACCCAAAGAAACGCGCGGATTACGAAGCGCCGCGGTAAAAAAGAGGTCCAGCGGGGGTGCGTTATTCTGCCGATCCTGCAGGTTATCCGGAGGAAGAAGGGGACGGATCTTTTCGATTCGCGAGCTGTCTAAACCAGAGAATCTGAAGAAATCAGAAGTGACCTGAGTATCTGTGAGCGACCGGAGAATTTTAACTAGTCCGCAGTTTTCAACCCATCCAGTTTCTCCGTAGAGCGGAGGAATACTTTCAAGGGCCGAAGAGTGATGCGCCATGATTGTTCCTTTCATAAGCTTTTTGCATCACGAGTCTCCCTCTGCGCTGAAGTTGTAGTGGGGCCCCTCAAGAAATCTGTGGAAAACGCCGAATAGATGGCTACCCTGTGGATAAAAAAAGAGGGGTGCAGGCGAATAACCTTTACCCCTCCAAAATGAGATCGCGGGACTATCTCTTTGGGAACTGTCCGCGCTCGACCTGCGGACGAGGTGAACGCCACGGACGCAGCATGATTGCGCGCGAAAATGCGTAGAACCACATGCGGCGAGGCATGGACTCGCGCGGGTAAACCTCGCGGACCTGACGCTTGATGCGCCGCCATACAATGCTGGTTTCGACTATCGCAACGAAGAACAGGCCGTACATAATCAGCATGACAATAAAGAGCGCGCGCTGACCGGCAGCTGAGGTGGAGGCGAAGAAAGACACGCCGAAGAAAACGACGAAAAACAGAATCATCACTGGGAAGACGAACTCTGAGAGGGACCAGCGAGCATCGAGCCAGTCGCGAGTAAAGCGCTTCACCTTGCCCTTGTCGCGTAGCGGCATATGGCGCTCGTCTCCGGTGATCAGCGCTTCTTGCTGGAGGCGGTCTTGTTCAAGACGCATCGCGCGAGCGCTCTCACGTGCGGCTTTCTTGGCAGCCTTACGATCCGCAACAATCAAGGAATGATCATTGCGTGCTTGGGCTTGCTTACGCGAAGGCGTCGGACCGCTCTTCGAACGATCGTTCGCAGTCTGAGGCTGAGGAGTTTCTTCGGGTTCTGACTTCTTTGAGCTCAACACGTCTCTAAGGGTAATAGATCGATAGTGCGATCGGCACATTCTTGTCCGCTAAGAATGGAATCATGCGAGCAGAAACTTGTAGAAGAGATACTCTTGCCTTATGAATATCGATGAACTTCGTGAGCGCCTTGACGCTCTTTTCCCGCAATTGGTTGATGAGCTTTCTCAGCTTGTGGCCATTCCCTCCGTCTCTTCGGATCCGGCTCACGCTGCGGATGTTGACCGTTCCGCTGAGCATATTCGTTCGCGTTTTGAGGCCCTTGGCCTAGACGCTCAGATTCACTCAGTGACGACTCCTGAAGGAGTTCAAGGCAAGCCGGCAATCCTTGCTCGTTCCCCTCATATTGAGGGTGCACCGACGGTCCTTCTTTATGCTCACCACGATGTCCAGCCAACTGGAGATGTCGCACGTTGGCACTCAGACCCCTGGACAACCGTTGTTAAGGGTGATCGCATCTATGGACGCGGAACTTCTGACGATGGTGCGGGTGTCATTGTTCACCTCGGGTCTTTGAGCCTCCTTGGTAAGGATCTAGGTGCGAACGTTGTTGTCTACATCGAAGGCGAAGAAGAAATCGGCTCGCCCTCTTTTACTCACTTCCTTGAGACCTACCGTGACCAGCTCGAAGCCGATGTCATTATCGTGACTGACTCGGATAACTGGAAGCCGGGGGAGCCTGCGCTTACGACAAGCTTGCGCGGCAACTGCGCTTTCACAGTTGATCTCACCGTCGCCGACCACGCTGTTCACTCAGGAATGTTTGGCGGCCCGATGATCGACGCTCCCAGCTGCGCTGCTCTTTTGATTGCCTCGCTTTACGATCAAGATGGCAACATCGTCGTTGAAGGTTTGGGTGGAGATGACCGCGCAGAGGTTGATTGGCCCGAAGACGAGTTCCGCGCGGCAAGCGGAATGCTTGATGAGGTTCGACTTGCTGGCAGCGGAGATCTTGCGGCCCGTACCTGGACGAAGCCCTCCGTATCACTGATTGGCTTTGATACGACCAGCGTTGCGAATTCATCGAATACGATCATTCCCCACGTTCGTTTCCGTCTGTCGATGCGCACGGTTCCCGGTGTTGACCCGCGTCAAGCAATGGATGCGATTGAGAAGCATCTTCGTGAGCACGTGCCCTTCGGTGCACGTATCGAGTTTTCTGATGTCGACCTAGGGCCCGGATACCTTGCTGATGTCGATTCCCCAGTCTCACACGTGGTCAAGCAGGCGCTTACTGACGCATGGGGTGTTCAAGCAGTCAATATCGGTGTCGGCGGTTCTATTCCGTTCATTTCCGAGTTCCAAGAGACCTTCCCTCACGCACAGGTCGTCGTCACCGGCGTTGAAGATCCGCTGACGAATGCTCACTCTGAGGACGAGTCTCAGTCACTTCCCGATCTGAAGAACGCTGTCCTAGCAGAGGCGTTGGTCTTGTCTCGCCTGGCTGAGAAGTAAGTGGGACGCGCGTTTATTACGGGGCATTGGGGGCAGGAAAATGATCCTGCCCCCGTGCTTCGTGCACTTGCTCAGAGCTTCTCGGCAGGTGCGCCTTCGTGGGAAGTTTCCTTTTTACCCTTTGGACCCGGTCAGGCCTTTGCCGAGGCCATGGAGGACGATCAACGTTTTTGTGTCCTTAGCGTGGGGGATGGGGACTGCCTTCACGAGGCCGGGCAGCGCTTTCGTGAGGTGCTTGCAGAAGGGAAAGTCCCCGTCCTTGAGGGTGGTCACCTCACAGCAACTGATGGTGGGGTGAGCTTTCTTGAAGGTATTTCCGGAGCGAAGCGAAGGGCGAAGGAATCGCTCGAGGCATGGTTTGCGCGCGCAATTGAGCACGCACAAAACGCTGTATCGGGTCAGGAGTTTTATGCCGCCTACTCGACGTCACGCCCGCTCTTTGGCCCATCCTCGACATTGGCTCTCGAACCAGACCTTAGTCTTCGAGTCAGCGGAGATACAGCCTTCGATCGACGATGGGCGGAGCTGCTTCACAAAACTATGCGCCCGCAACTTGCAGTCAGTGGGCAATCGGCCTCGGTAGTGGAACCCGGAAGGCTTCCCGGTTCGGGGGCTAGTGGGGGTGCTGCAGCGATTGTTGGGCTTCTCGGTGGCCGTTTGGTCTCCGATGGTGACTTCTTACTCCACCACACCGACTGCGAAAGCTCAATTGAGGCATCTGACCTTGTGATCATTTGTGAACCAGAGCTACATTCACCGGCTTTGGCTGAATCTAGCCTTGATCTATTAACTGAAATCGCGTCGAGATCAGCTATACCCGTTCTTGCTATTGGCGCGCATTCCACTCTATCGGCACATGAGCGGGCCCAGTGGGGGATTCATGGGATTCTCGTTGATGAAACTGGAAACCTTGATGCTCTGGGATACCGCGCTGCTCGTACGTGGGCTAGGCAGTGACAATTCGCTCTCAGCTTTGAAGATGGCGCTCGTGCCTGAGTAGCCTTAGGCTAGAGGTTATTCCTATAAGAAAAGAATTAAAGGAGCAGCATGTCTGAGAACACGACTGAGACTGCAACCCACGACGTCATCCTGACTGATGTCGCAGCACAGAAGGTCAAGAGCCTTCTTGAGCAGGAAGGCCGCGACGATCTCCGTCTGCGTGTCGCCGTTCAGCCCGGAGGCTGCTCTGGCCTGATTTACCAGCTCTACTTCGACGATCGTTTGCTCGATGGCGACGCTGTCCGTGATTTCGATGGTGTTGAGGTTGTTGTTGACCGTATGAGTGTTCCCTATCTTGCAGGCGCAACCATCGACTTCTCTGACACCATTGAACGCCAGGGATTCACGATCGATAACCCCAATGCGCAGAACACTTGTGCATGCGGTGAGTCTTTCGCCTGATCGGAGAATTGTGAAGAAGCTACCTGCTATTGGTGCCATCCTACTGACCTGCTCTCTTGCCCTTGGTGCCTGCTCAGGCCAGTCAAAGGACTCTCAATCGGCATCACCTTCGGCCTCGGCAAGCGCAACTCAGTCGGCTTCAAGTTCTGAAGAGACACCTCAGGTTGATCGAAGCGGCCAGGGTAATTTCCCGGAGGTAAGCGGTGATTTCGGGCAGAAGCCCGAAATTAAAGCCGGATCGGGCAGTGTGGGTGACGCGATTTTGGTAAAAACCCTCCACAAGGGTGATGGCGCAACCGTCGGCCTCGATGATATTGTTCAGGTCAACTACGCAGGTGCGCTCTTCAGCGATGCCAAGGTTTTTGATTCTTCTTTCCAAGATGGTCGCACCCCTATCGCTTTCAGCCTCAACCAGGTGATTAAGGGATGGAAGTACGGTCTGGCGGACGCTCATGTTGGCGATCGTGTTGAACTCGTCATCCCATCAAAGTGGGGTTACGGCGCTCAAGGTTCGGGTTCTTCAATTCCCGCAAATGCTGACCTCGTCTTCGTCGTCGATATTTTGGGAACTGTTAACCCGAACGATACCTCTCAGCTGACAAGCGCAACGCCGACCGGAAATGAACTTCCAGCGGGCATTACTGTTAGTGGTGATCTCGGTAGCCAGCCCACGGTCACTTGGGGACAGAGCGCGCCCACACAGGCCTCCAAGGTCGTCATCGCTGAGGGACACGGTGACAAGGTTGCTGTTGGCTCGACAATTATTTATCAGGGTGTCGGAACCGTTTTTGGTAACGATGCTCTAACACAGTCGACATGGGGACAACAAGGTGCCCAGGTTGTCAGCGTGAAGGACGGTAATCAGCTTATCGGCTTCACCGCGGGCTCGCGGGTACTCCTCGTATCTGCTAGCAATGGGGCTCAAGGGCAGTCTCCGCAAGCGATTGTCGTTGACATTCTTGCTGTTATCCCTGAAAAGTAGTTTGTTCATCTGAACTACTGCGGTAGAGCAAACAACACGTGTGGGGAGCTGGAGTTCCAGCTCCCCACACGTGTATGAAAAAGCGGTTAGAATACCCAGAGTAACGATCTCTTAACGTTGAGGAGCGCATCGTGAGTGAAACACCCGTGAAAGTTCTGGTCTTCAGTGATAACTCGTCCACTCGCCAGGCAGTGATCACAGGTGTCGGTTTCAAAGCATCGAAAGATACGGCTCCTATTGAATGGCTTCAAGCCGCCACGAAGTTCGGTGTCCTTGAGCTCGTGGACAATAACTCGGATATTGCAGCCCTTGTTCTTGACGGAGAAACTCAAAAGGAAGGTGGCATGTCGGTCGCGAAGGAGCTCGCCGGTACCCGCCAGGATGTTCCTCCAGTCCTGATGCTCACCGCTCGTCCCCAAGATGACTGGCTGGCAACATGGGCAGGTGCAAGCCGTATTGTCAGCGCACCATTTGACTCACAGGAGCTTCAAGAAGCCCTCGCGGAGCTTCTGCGTCAGCGTCGCTGAAACTCGTCCTTTTCAACGTAAAGTACGCGCGGCCTCGGGAAATTATGAGGACAAAGGGTACGCAGGCGAGCAGTAAGCAAGGGGATCTTTTCCAAGACTTTCTGCGCATTCACACAACTTATAGAACAACATGCCCGTGGCCAGGGCATCGTCCAGTGCGCGATGCTGGCCGCCACCTAATTTAAAGTGTTCACGCAGCGTCGTGAGCTTGTGGTTGGGTACCTCAATTGGAAGTAAGGCACGAGCCATTGACAGTGTGTCAATAGGCTGAAAATGGGGGAGTCGGATACCGCTGGTCCGTTGAGCTCGCTCAAGGAACCCCCAATCGAAGGCGACATTGTGTGCGATAAGGCCTGAAATTTTTTTCTGATCGCATAGATGCTCTGCCCACTGGCAAAAATGCGAAAAAACAGTGTGAAGATCCGGGGCGTGGGCAAGTGTTTCATCGTTAAGTCCCGTCAAAGCAGTAATGAATGAAGGCAACGGACTACCGGGGTTGATGAGGGCTGAAAAACTATCGACAAGCTCGCGGTTTTCGTAGACTGCTGCCCCGATTTCAATGATGGTATCGCGGGAGCTAAGTCCAGTTGTTTCTAGATCTACTACCAGCCATTGAGCGTGGTCCCAAGCTGGGATCATTGCGGTTTTTCGCCGATCGGGCTGTACAGTAGAACCATTGGTCATAACCACGATGCTAGCGGTTGATCCGGGTGGAGGAAACATGGGTCTGTATCAAGCACTGAAGCTGACGGGCACTCCGATTCTTAAGGCTGCGTATCGTCCGTGGATCCGCGGGAAAGAAAACATCCCTAAGAGCGGTCCGGCGATCCTCGCTTCTAACCACAACGCTGTCTGGGACTCTGTTTTTCTACCCATGATGATTGACCGTGAGGTTGTGTTCATGGGTAAAGCCGATTACTTCACGGGTACCGGCCTTAAGGGGTGGGCAACGAAGGAATTCATGCGTGCTGTTGGCACTATTCCCGTTGATCGCAGTGGCGGCCGCGCATCTGAAGCCGCGTTGAAGGCTGGACTCAAGCGCCTCAGTGAAGGTGAACTTTTTGGAATCTACCCCGAGGGCACGCGTAGTCCCGATGGGCGCTTATATCGTGGGAAGACAGGTGTCGCGCGTCTAGCGCTTTTATCCGGTGCTCCTGTCATTCCTGTGGCGATGATCGGCACGCATGCGGCTCAGCCAATCGGACAGAAAATTCCTTCGAGAACCAATATCGGTATGGTCATCGGAGAGCCCTTGGATTTCAGCCGATACAAGGGGCTGGATAAAGACCGCTACGTTCTTCGCGCGATCACCGATGAGATTATGTACAACCTGATGCTCCTCTCTGGTCAGGAATATGTCGATCTCTATGCCGCTGATGTCAAAGCGCAGCTTGCTGAGCAAGGCGCTTTTGACGGCCCGGTACCCTCGAACGGGAAGAGCGCGCCCGGTGGGCGTGAGGCCCCTGAGGTTCAGGTTCTGACCGCGCCCGAAGAAGACCTTGAACAGATCCCTGAACTAACAGACGAGTCTGGGGATGAAGACTGATAGCGACCGCCGTGTCCCAGAACAAGGTCCGGGGCGGCGAAGAAACTACACTCTCGATAAGATAAGTATCTGGCGCGCTTCTCTTGCTGCGCGTGAAGAAAACTGAAAGGTTGACTCATGACGGTTCGTCGTGTTGCTCTCTTGACCGCTGGTGGCTTTGCCCCCTGTCTTTCGGCTGCTGTTGGTGATCTCATCGAGCGCTACACCCAGGTTGCTCCCGAGGTAGAAATCATCCTTTACCAGTACGGCTACCACGGCCTTCTGACCGGTAACTATGTTGTCGTCGACGAAGAAGGACGCCGCAACGCAGGTATTCTTCGCGAGTTTGGTGGTTCACCCATTGGTAATTCTCGCGTCAAGCTGACCAATGCAAAGAACCTTGTCGACCGAGGCTTGGTTGAAGAAGGCGTCGATCCGCTTGCATTTGCTGCCGAGCAGCTCCGCAAGGACGGCGTTGATGTTCTGCACACCATCGGTGGTGACGACACAAACACGACCGCAGCAGATCTCGCTGCCTACCTGCACGAGCACAACTACGAACTGACCGTGGTTGGCCTTCCTAAGACCATTGATAATGACGTTGTTCCGATTCGCCAGTCGCTGGGCGCATGGACCGCGGCGGACGAAGGTGCACGTTTCGCATTCAACGTCATCGGCGAACACCGTTCTAACCCCCGTATGCTCATTGTTCACGAGTGCATGGGGCGTAACTGCGGCTACCTCACGGCAGAGACCGCTCGTCGCTACCATGAGCTGCTCGATAGCAAGAACTGGGCGCCGTCCTTGGGCTTGACCCGTGAGCGTTGGGATGTTCACGGCGTTTACGTTCCCGAGGCTGCTCTTGACATTGCCGGTGAGGCGCAACGTCTGAAGGCAATCATGGATGAGCAGGGCAACGTCAACATCTTCCTTTCAGAAGGTGCGGGCCTCCCCGAAATCATTGCCGAGATGGAAGCCAATGGTGAAGAGGTCCAGCGTGATCCCTTCGGACACGTCAAGCTCGACACCATCAACCCCGGCCAGTGGTTCGCGCGCAAGTTTGCAGCGCTTATTGGTGCAGAAAAGGTGATGGTTCAGAAGTCCGGTTACTACTCACGCGCGGCAGCAGCACACGAAGAAGATCTTGCACTGATCAAGCAGATGTGTGATCTTGCCGTTGAGTGCGCACTCCGCGGTGAAAGCGGTGTCATCGGTCAGGATGAAGAGAATGGCGACCAGCTTTCTGCGATTGCCTTCCCGCGCATTGCCGGTGGTAAGCCTTTCGACATCACGCAGCCGTGGTTCACTGATCTGCTCTCACAGATCGGCCAGCCTGTGTCTGCAGCGCAGTGACGATGGCTTCATCTTCTTTCCCGGGGCGCGGCGATTTTTCGCTGCGCCCCGGCGCACCTGAACTCTTTGCTCCTGCCGGTTCTGAAGAATCTGCTTCATGGGAAGCTTGGCGCTCCAAGCGTGCGCTTCAACAACCGAGCTACCCGGATCCCGAGGCACTCGATTCCGTATTGGCTGAGTTGCGTCGCCAGCCTCCCTTGGTTTTTGCTGGTGAGGTCGACGATCTGCGAACGAACCTCGCTGCCGCCTCGCGCGGTGAGGCCTTCGTCCTCACGGGCGGTGATTGCGCTGAAACTTTTGCCGAGGCGACGGCTGACCATTTGCGTCTGAAGATCCAAACTCTTCTCCAAATGGCCGTTGTCTTAACCTATGGTGCATCTTTGCCTGTGATTAAGATTGGGCGAATTGCGGGCCAGTATGCGAAGCCGCGCTCTTCAGACATGGAGACCCGTGGAGACGTCACTCTTCCTTCTTACCGTGGCGATGCTGTCAATTCGTTTGAATTCACTCCCGAGTCTCGCATTCCAGATCCCACGCGCTTGTTGGATTTGTATCATCATGCCGCATCGACGCTGAATTTGATTCGTGCCTTCACTCGAGGTGGCTATGCTGACTTGCGGCTTGTGCATCACTGGAATCGTGGTTTTACTGCTAATCCGGCTTATGCGCGTTATGAGTCTCTTGCTGAGGAGATTCACCGTGCAGTGAAGTTCCTTGAGGCAGCAGGTGTGTCGAGTGCGGCCCAGATGCGTAGCGTCGATCTCTTCTCCTCTCACGAAGCCCTGCTTCTGGATTACGAGTCCGCGATGACCCGTATCGATTCACGCACTGGGGATCCTTACAACACTTCCGGTCACTTCTTGTGGATTGGCGAACGTACTCGTGGCGTTTACGATGCACATGTTGAATTGCTTGCGCATGTGCGTAATCCCATTGGCGTCAAACTAGGACCGACGACATCAATTGATGATATGCGCCGTCTGGTTGACCGTTTGAATCCGGAGGGTGAAGAAGGGCGCCTGACCTTCATCACGCGTATGGGGGCGGATAAAATTCGCCATGCATTACCTCCTCTCTTGGAAGCGCAAGCACATGATGGGCGCCCCGTTACTTGGGTGACCGATCCGATGCATGGAAATACGATCACTTCGTCGACGGGTTACAAGACACGACGCTTCGAGACGATCATGGATGAGGTTACCGGTTTCTTTGAGGCCCATCGCGAGGCTGGAACGGTTCCCGGTGGAATCCATGTCGAACTCACAGGGGATGATGTGACGGAGGTTCTTGGCGGCTCCGAGCAGCTTGATGAGGAGGCCTTGCGTGATCGCTATGAGACGCTGGTGGATCCGCGTTTGAACCACCAGCAGTCTTTGGAGATGGCATTCCAAGTCGCGGAGTACTTAAAGAAAGAGTAGCTGAATTCGTTCGGTATACCGCTTGAATTTCTCGAAACTGATTATGGGTGAGGGGGCGAAGAACATTGGTTCTTCACCCCCTCACCCATAGGTAAAACTAGACCCTCCATACTGCCTAGCCACTAAGGGACTAGACAACCGTCAGTGTCACTGTGGTTCCTCGAGGAACGACCGTTCCAGCTGCAGGGTCAGAAGAACGCACAGTTCCAAATAGCCCACCCATGAAGCGCTCAACACGGACTTGAAGGCCGACGCGTTCGAGGGCCGCACGAGCCTGACTTTCTTGGAGTCCTTGAACAGCGGGGATCTCTACCGTTTCAGGGCCCTTGGAGACCGTGTATTGGACTTTATCTCCGCGATGAAGAGTTGTACCCGCAGCGGTTTCTTGAGAGATGACGGTTCCCTGGGCAACTGTCGATGAAAATGCCTCGGTTTCCTGTGCACTCAGTCCCATCGATTCGAGTGTTTGACGGACTTCACCGGCACTCTTGCCTTTAATATCGGGAACCGATAAGGGCTCGCGGCCCTTAGAAACGACAATATCAACCTTTGTATCGTGGCGAACCGACGCTCCCGCTGGGACAGATTGCGAGATGACCTTGCCCTTTTCGATGTCTTCGGACCAGTCTTCGCGAACATCGCCGACTGCAAGTCCTGCAGTTGTCAGGGCATTCTTCGCTGCGTCTGTTTCCATGCCGCCGAGATTTGGCGCATTACGCATGTCAACGCCCTTTGAGACGACCAAAAGAACCTCAGCACGTTTGTGAACAGCTTCGCCACTTCCCGGTGTGGAAGAGATGATATTTCCTTGAGAAACAGTGTCAGAGAAATCTTCACGTTCTTGGAAATTGAGATGCAGTGAGCGTAGATCGTTCTCAACATCAGAAACAGCGCGTCCATCAGTGACTGGCATGGTCAGGTAGGAACCCGGCCCGTATTCATGCCACCACCAAAAGCCTCCGATGACTCCAACAATCAGCAAGGAAACAATGAGAGCGAGAACTTTACCAAAACGCTTCCGGGTCCGTGCCTGTGGGGCCGCGTGGGCAATCCCGCCAGAGACATGAACGATAGCTTGCGAAGTGGCTGGGAGTCTTTGTGCCGGAAGGGGAGAAGTCAACTCGACAAGCCCCAGTGCAGTGGTTCGCTGTTCGTTGTCGTCAGTGCTGTCGATATCCGCACGCCGACTCATGAGCTCTGCGGGCAGTGAGGTGCGAGCACGCATCACCAAATCAAGAGCCTCTTGAGCATCAACGGGGCGGTCCTCGGGGTCTTTGGCTGCAAGCGATGCAACAAGATCATCAATCTCGCGAGGAATCCACGGCTCAACTTCGGAAGGAAGTGGAACAGAGTCGTTCACGTGGTGATAGGCCATTTGCATGGGATTTTCGCCCTGCCACGGAACTGAGCCCGTGAGCATTTCATAGAGCATGATCCCAACGGCATAGATGTCACTTCGCGCGTCACAGGTTCCTGTAGTCGCGATCTCTGGCGCCATGTATGCGACGGTTCCAAGCATTGAACCGGTCGTTGACATCGATACTTCTGATGCTGCACGTGCAAGACCGAAATCGGTAACGCGTACAGGGCCTTCACTGGGTACTAAAACATTTTCGGGCTTGATGTCACGGTGGATCACACCGACTCGATGCGCAGAACGCAGCGCTTCAAGAACATCCTGCGTGTACTGAAGAGACTGAGCAAGGGTGAAAGCGCCTTGTGCCTGCAACAGTGCGCGAAGGTTGGTTCCGTCGATAAGTTCCATCACGAGGAAGCCTTGCCCGTGAATTACACCCTGGTCAAAGACCGAAACAACTCCCGGTGAAACAATTCGTGCGGCTGCACGAGCCTCGCGCCTAAAACGCGCAACGAAATCAGCAGATTCTGCCAGATGCGGATGCATGACCTTGAGGGCAACTGGGCGGTCCAAACGCTCATCGTGCGCGACGTAGACGGTAGCCATACCACCGCGTGCAAGGCGAGCTTGGATCCGGTATCGCTCATCGACGAGCAAACCAATCAATGGGTCAGTAGGCACAGACAACCCCTGGCCGTCAGTGCCGTTTTCGGCGTCGCTGCGGTCCTCAGGGTCAAATTCTGTCTCAGAAGTCATCGTTAGGATTTTACTGGAGATTTCAGGTGATGTGCGCAGGAAAGCCCGCGAGCCGTGCTGGGGCGCGAATCCCTTCCCAGGCTATATCATTGTCCCATGAGTGAAGCTGTTTCCCTTCTGTCCGTTCAAGAGGTTGCGCGCAGGCTTGGTATTGAGCCTCGCCGAGTGAAGCAATTGGTGCGCGACCACATTCTCTTTACCTATACCGACGAAGCTGGGAACTCTGGGATTCCCGAAGAAATCCTGATTAAGACTGATAGCGGATACGAACCACTATTCAATCTTCCCGGGACCCTCACTTTGCTTGCTGATGGTGGTTTTAGCCCCGAAGAGGCCGCACGATGGCTTTACACCGAGCATGAAGAACTAGGGGAGACGCCAATGTCCGCTCTTCTTGGCGGTCGTCACCACCGTGTGAATCGCATTGCCTCTGTTTTAGGATTCTGATCTCTGAGGGTGAGTTCTCGCTTAGAGATATACAACTTCTCTTGGCGCGTACGCTTACTTCGAGCGCTTGATCAGCATCGCTGCGACCTCGCTTAACAGTTCGCGCTGGTCGGCATTGAATCTACTGGATTCCAACGCAAGGAAGCCCTCGGCCTCGAAAGTCGAAATGACTTCTTCATGGCGACGACGACCTCGGCGCTTGACGATCCCGCGTAGTTCCTCGAGCTCTTCTTCGCTAAGGTCGGGGTTGCCGAGGCCGTGGGCAAGCTTTTCCCGTTCGCTTGCGTTTGCTTCTTGCCACGTGAGGGCAAGGAGATAGGTCCGTTTTCCTTCGCGCAAGTCATCTCCTGCGCTCTTTCCTGTAACTCGTGGATCACCGAAGATTCCAAGGTCATCGTCACGTAGCTGGAAGGCATGTCCCCACGGGCTAAGAATCATCCGCAACGAATCGGTATCTGCTCGCGAAGCGCCCAATGCGAGAGCCCCAAGAGTTGCCGGGATGACGACCGAGTAGTTGGCGGCTTTGTGAGAGACGATTGTCAGAGCTGTCTGTGCATTAATCGCCTGCGAGTCATTAACATTCAGTGGTCGCTGTTCGGCTGCGATATCAAGGAATTGCCCAATTGCGACTTCGGCGTGCATTTGTGCATAGAGCTCCATCACGCCATCACGGTAGTGGGGGATTGCCTCGCATTGACGAATCATTGCAAGTTCAGCTGCGGAGAAAAGGAAATCCCCAGCAAGGATTGCGGAACTTATCCCGAAATCTTCACTATCGCCTCGGGATAAAGCGCAGCGGTGATGTGCAGCGAAAGCAGCATGTGCAGAGGGACGACCACGACGCGTGGGCGCATGGTCGATGATGTCATCATGAACCAGAGCACTGGCTTGGTAGAGCTCCAATGCTGCGCCAAGATCGTCTAGATCGAGCGCCTGCAGAGGTGAATGATTCGCAATACTACCGCCGACAAAAGCAAGGAATGCTCGGAAACGTTTGCCTTCCTCAAGACTGGAATGAACTACCTGGAGAAGCGGCGAGATCTGAGCGGCTGGTGCAATTGTGTCAGCAAGGTCTTTCAGGACGGCGTGCGCACGCTCCTCGATCCGTGGTGCTAAAGCCTGAAGCTGCTCGCTCAATGAAGTCATGTGACCAGTCTATAAAACAATTTCACGTCTTTAACTCCCTGCTCTTATGATGAAAATGCAATTAAGGAGGTTTCGTGGCAATCGTTTTGAGCTACTACGGGAATCGCGAGTCTGATGCCGCGCTGGATCAGGCAGTACGTCTGGCGTCCTGGATGCGGACATCACTGATGATTGTTGTTGCTTCTCACGAGTGCGGGGGTATCTTCGCGGATGAGAATTCGGCTGAGGCACATCTCTGGGAACGCTTAGACGGAACCGAGGTTTCTTTTGAAGTCATACGTTGCCGACGTGATATGTCAATGGCGGAAACCGTACTTGATTGTGCGCGCAGGATCGATGCGGATATGATCGTCATTGGCCTGAGACCTGGTGGCTCGAAGAGTACAACGATCGGCAATACAGCGACTCAGATTTTGCTTGATGCTCCCTGTCCGGTGATGACGTCGTCGTGGCGTTTTGAGGATACGAGCGCCTAGTTTCACCCCCTATTTACGCACTTTCATGCTGCGCGAGTGATAAAGGGATAGTTATAATTGTAGGCAGTCTGTCGCCGTCCAGTGGATTGGCGGCTCATTTGCCAACCCATGAAAGGGATTCGAGTGTCTCCATCTCGCGCTACCAGCGCCCGCGATACTGAAGATGAAGCCCCTGAGGTCAAGAAAGCAACGCGTACGCGCCGCTCGTCAAAGACTACATCGGTAGAAGCCCAAGCGGAAGAGGCCGAAGCGCCAAAGAAGGCTGCGAAGGCAAAGAAGACCAAGAAGACCGCATCTACCGCAACCGATTCTGCCGCTGCAACGGAAAAGAAGGCACCCGCTAAAAAGCGGGCGACCAAGAAGGCTACTGCTTCAAAGAGCGCGAAGAACGAGGACGCGGCTGAAGTAGAACCCGAAAAGAAACCGCGGACAACGCGTAAGAAGGCAAAGAAGACTGAAGAAGGCGCATCTGCTGAGGAAGCCGCCGCAAAGCCCGCGAAGCGGACGCGTAAGAAGAAGGCTGAAAAGGTCGAAGAGGCTCCCCAAGATTCTCAGTCTGAAGAGGCAGAGGATCTCGAAGACGACATCGTCGAGGAAGCCCAACTTGAAGATGTTGAAGATATCGATGCCGATGTCGACGACATTGAGGTAGATGCCGATGATGCGGATGAAGATGACTCAGAGGACAAGGACTCTGATGACGATGCTTCGTCACAGGATCAGGATTCAAAGCCTCAGGCAGTAGCAGCTGTCCGTTCAAAGGGTGGTTTCGTGGTCTCTGATTCTGATGAGACCGATGAGCCAGTTCAACAGGTTACTGTCGCAGGTGCAACGGCTGATCCGGTTAAGGACTATCTCAAGCAAATCGGTAAGGTCTCGCTTCTTAACGCAGAACAAGAAGTTGACCTCGCCCGTCGAATTGAAGCTGGTCTGTATGCCGAAGAATTGCTGAAGACCACCTCCAATGATTTGACTTCTCGCCAGCGGCGCGAGCTTCATATTCTTGCCCAAGATGGACAGCAGGCGAAGAATCACCTTCTCGAGGCGAATCTCCGTCTTGTTGTCTCGCTGGCAAAGCGCTACACCGGACGTGGAATGCAATTCTTGGATTTGATTCAGGAAGGCAACCTTGGCCTTATTCGTGCGGTTGAAAAGTTCGACTACACGAAGGGCTACAAGTTCTCGACGTACGCAACCTGGTGGATTCGTCAGGCGATTACGCGTGCGATGGCAGACCAAGCGCGTACTATTCGTATCCCCGTCCACATGGTCGAAGTGATTAATAAGCTTGCTCGCGTCCAGCGTCAAATGCTTCAAGATCTCGGTCGTGAACCCACTCCTGAAGAACTTGCTAAAGAACTGGACATGACTCCTGAAAAGGTTGTCGAGGTCCAAAAGTACGGACGTGAGCCGATTTCTCTACATACTCCTCTTGGCGAGGATGGCGATAGCGAGTTCGGAGATCTGATCGAGGATTCTGAAGCTATTGTTCCTGCAGATGCCGTGTCTTTCACCCTGCTTCAAGAGCAGTTGCACCGAGTTCTCGACACTCTCTCTGAACGCGAAGCAGGAGTCGTTTCGATGCGGTTCGGTCTTGGAGATGGCCAGCCTAAAACTCTTGATGAAATTGGCAAGGTCTACGGAGTGACGCGCGAACGTATCCGTCAGATTGAATCCAAGACGATGTCGAAGCTTCGTCATCCCTCTCGTTCGCAAGTCCTGCGTGACTATCTTGACTAAGAACTAGATACATGTGGGTGTGGGCCGGAAAC
>UWSI01000038.1 GCA_900541895.1 uncultured Actinomyces sp.
GTGGCGGCCTCGGCAGCTTCGCGCAGTGGCCACAGCTCGCTGCCGCCTCGTCGGGTGCGCTCGTACGCGGCTGCGAACGATGCTCCTCAGGCGAACTCCCACGCTCAGCAGGCTCCTCAAAGCACTACACAGCCCACTGCTCAAGCCAAGCAGGCTCCGGTTCTTCCTCAGCTCAAGCCTGCCGAGTTCGTCCCCGGAACAGCCGGGATTGTTGTTCGTACACGTGCGTCAAAACACGGAAGGACCACTCAGGAGTAGTCCGACCTTGAGGGAAGCCCGAAACGCTTCTCATCAAACAATATGGGTGTGGCCCGCGCACAATGTCCGCGGGCCACACCCATCAAA
This sequence comes from uncultured Actinomyces sp., assembly GCA_900541895.1. Classification (GTDB taxonomy): domain Bacteria; phylum Actinomycetota; class Actinomycetes; order Actinomycetales; family Actinomycetaceae; genus Pauljensenia. The sequence continues at coordinate 346 of UWSI01000038.1, forward strand.
ACTGTCGACGTGGTCTTTATCGATCGAGTCCCACGTGGCCGACCGCCTTCCACAGGCTTCCAATCACAGCCGCCCCTGCGATTGCCTTAATGATTCCGCCCACGATAAAGGGCGTGAACCCTGCATTCATGGTTTGCGCGAAAGACATGGTGACGCCGCCCATGCGGACAACCATCCACATGTAGGGGATGCCGACCAGGAAGGGAACTAGGGTTGCGCCACCAAAGGCCGCAAGAGACAGCCAGAGGTGACGATCCCATGCGCGTTCAGAGAGCTTTCCGATCAACCATGCAGCCGGAATAAAGCCAATGATGTAGCCAAAAGATGGCTTTGCAAGTGCAGCAAGACCGCCACTTGCGGACGAGAACCACGGCACTCCAGCAAGGCCAAGTACCAGATAGGAAAGCAGTGAGAGAGCCCCGCGACGTGCTCCCAGAACAGCGCCGACTAGCAGAACGCCAAGAGTTTGGCCGGTGATCGGAACAGGCCACATGGGAATGGCGACCTGTGCCAGAGCTCCGACAAGTCCTGCACCCGCAAGAATGGCAAGAGCATCTCGACGCAGCGATGCGCAACCGAAGTGGTCAGCTAGTACCGGTGAGAAAGTTGATGGAGCCAGTGGTGTCGTCATGAGAAATCCTTTCAAGAATGTGATTCAGATTGGTACGCATGAATCCATGCGATCGCGTAGTTACCGTCATGGGATAAAGAAACAAGCCATGTGAGTGAAGCTGAAATCTCGCGTTCTGTTTGCTCAAGCGCGGTGGCAATTGCTCCGTGGAAGCGCAGCGAAGGGCGCCCCCAGCGGTCATTCACTACTTCGATTTCGGCCCAATCAACCTGGTCGCGCTCAAGTGGGTCTTCGTGACCGTAGTACAGCGAGGACCAAGCCTTGATGAAGGCCTCTTTCGCTGCCCAGCGAGCCGCAAGAGACTGAATCGAACGCATCGACAGACCTGAAGGCAGGCTAGAACTCGAAAGGGCCTCAGAAGCTTCGCAGGCGGATACCTCCTGCTCAGGAGTGAAACGCGCTGCTGCATTCCACTCCCGAGCAGTGAAGACTTGATGAAATACCGAGCCTTCCTGGCCGAGTTGCTCTCCGAAAGAAGCAACATCGACCAGGTCGACACCGATAGCTGCCGGTTTCATGCCTGTTCTCAGTTCTGAGCTTCCTGTGAATCCGAAGCCGCCGATGCGTAGGTGCCATCTGCACCCAAGCGAGCGGAAGGATCCAGAAGCAGGGCAACCTCGGCCTCGTGAGTGTCGGTTGCCGGAAGGCGACGCCCCTCAATGGGAATGAAGAGCTCCGCGTGCCCGATCATTCCCTGCTCCAGGTGACGACGTCCCTCTTCCAAACGCTTCTGGGCACGTTCACGCCACTGAGCCAGAGCGGACTCGCCACGTTCGGCACGCAGCGCAGCCTCAAAGGCAGCGGGGTGAACAAGGACGACCATCGCGGCGATGTGGCCAAAGCCCAGAGAGGTCAGGACACCGGCGCGGACGGGCGAAGCGGACATATCCAGCGGCTGACGCAGCCACAGGAGCGGCATCCACTGAGCCATTTCCGGATCCAAGCAATCCAGAGAGCGGTTTGCCGGGATTTCCTGGCGGCGGAAGATATCGATGAGGCCCGCTGCTTGGAAGAGCGCAGCGCCACCCTTTGCGTGACCGGTCAGGGTCTTCTGCGATACGACATACAGCGGGTTGCCCGCTGAACGTCCAAGTGCCGCCGACAGGCGCGAGTGGAGCTCGGCCTCGTTCGGGTCATTCGCACGGGTCGACGTGTCGTGCTTGGAGACAACCGCGATATCGTCCGCACTCAGTCCGAGGTCCTCAAGTGAGCGAGCCAGTGCAGAATTGCGACCACCGCGTGCTGCCGCCAAGGCTCCGAGGCCGGGGGCGGGGATCGAGGTGTGCGCACCGTCTGCAAAGGAACGTGCGTAGGCGACAACCGCTTGGACCGGCAGGCCCAGATCCGCTGCGATATCGCCGCGGGTCACCAGCAGGGTGCCACCGCCAGCGGCCTCGAGGAAGCCTGCACGACGACGATCTCCGGCGCGAGAGAAGTGGCGCGGAGTGATTCCACGGGCTTCAAGCGCTGCGGACTCGGCGGTCGCGTTCATGTTGCCAAAGCCGGTCAGCGATTCGACCGAGATATCGTCGATACCGCCGGCGACAACGAAGTCGGACTTGCCCAGGCGAATCTTGTCGACGGCTTCCTCGATGGAAACCGCGGCAGTTGCGCAGGCACCCACCGAGTGGATCATCTGGCCGTAGCCGCCAATGAAGGACTGCATGGTGTGTGCGGCCACGACATTGGGCAGAGCCTCTTGAAGGATGTCCTGTGGACGATCCTCACCCAGGAAGCGCGAGAGGAAGACGTGGCGCAGGGACTCCATGCCACCGATACCCGTGCCCTGTGTCGAGGACACATCCGCGGGGTGGACGGCCTGCAGGAGTTCAGCGGGGGAGAAGCCCGAAGAGATGAAGGCATCCACTGCGGTGACCAAGTTCCACACAGCGATGCGGTCGAGGGCCTCGACCATGGAAGCGGGAATGCCCCACTGAGCCGGATCGAAGTCTTTGGGGATCTGGCCGCCGACCCTGCGGGTCAGGGTTGCTCGCGCGGGGACCTGGACGGGGGAACCAGCGGACTTGGTGACGTGCCACGTACCGTTTTCTTCCCAGATCGTCGTGTGCGAAGGATCTGCCAAGACGTAGTCTTCGGCTTCAGCCTTCGTGTCCACGGTGAAGGTCTGCTCGGAGGTCAAGAAGACCGTCCTCACGTCATTCGAACCGCAGTCAACCATGTTTGAATCGTCGTTGAAGCGACGGATACCCGATCGGGCCACGACCTCATCGCGGAAACGATCGTAGATCTCGGCTTCGTCAACCGGTGCGCCAGAAGCGTCATACCAGCCGGGCTGCGGGCTATCGGACCAGTTGATGAGCTTCATCATCCAGGCCATCTCTAGGACGCCGGCAGCGGTCAGATCAAAGTCCTGACCGAATTCGGCCTCTTCGCGGGTACGTCCCGAACCCCAGGTGCCAATTTCACCGGTGCCGACAATGACGATCTGATCGCGCAGTTGCGCGCGAGGAGTTGCCCACTCGATCGGTGCAGCCAGTGAAGGAACAACCGGGTTGGGCAGGGCCCGCAGGGTTGCGTGCTTCTCTACCTGAGATTCCTGTGCCGAGGCCATCGCCTGCTCGCGTGCCTGGCGAGCCAGTGCGGGAAGGTCAAGCCCCGCCTCGGCCAAGCCGCCGGTCAGGTCGGCGTGAACAGGAGCCTGAGCAGCCTGCTCGCGGACCTCGCGGGTGAGGAGCTGGGCGAGTTCGCCGGCGATTTCTTCGGTCGTGTAGACGTGTACACCTGCCGCCTCAGCCGCGGGAACCAGGATGTCGTTTCCGCCCATGAGGGAGGTGCCCTGAACCCAACCGATCAGTGGGTGAGCAATGCTCGTGCGCGTCGGCCAACCGGACTCGTGCTCCCACTTGGTTGCAATCGCGTCGAAGGCTGCCTTCGCTTCGCCATATGCACCGTCGCCACCGAAGATTCCGCGGTTGGGTGAACCGGGAAGCAAGATGTGCGTGCGGTGGTTGGGAGCCGTGTCTGCACGCAAGCCGGACAGCAGGTGGATTGCGCGTTCGACGCTCCACAGAAGCAGGCGTTCTTGAGCAAGCGCACCCTGAGGATCCGAACCAACGGTTCCGGAGACGCGAGGTGCGGCGAAGGGAACGAAAATATCGGGAAGAAGCGCAGGTTTGACGACCTCGGTTGTCGCCCCGTGCGTCTCGGTCTGTTCGCTACCAACCCAGGAGATCAGCGCATCAACATCACGGAAGGACGCCATGTTTGCGGGGACGACCCACAGGGTTGCGCCGATTGCGGCGTGCGTGCGGTACAGCTCCTTGGCGAATGCCAGTCGTGCATCGTTAACTCGCGATGAGGTCATGATGACGGTTGCGCCACCGGCAAGAAGCTCGCCTACGACTGCGGCCGCAATCGAGTGGGGGGCAGCTCCGGTAACAAGTGCGACGTCTCCAGCGAAGCGGCCTTCAGCTGTCTCAAGAGCAGCGTGGGCGACGCGGGCGAAGTAGTCCTTGAGACCTGCGTCCGAGGTGTTGGCGCTGTACCACTTCGCCAGTTCACTCAGCGATTGTCCTGCACCGCGTAGGCGTTCAGGCGCAAGGCTTTCAGTGGAAGCAGCACCGGCAAAGATGCGGGCGAGGTCTTCACGAGCAGTTGCCCAACGGTCGTCAAGGAGGACCGCGCGGCCTTCATCAAAGGCGGGGCGCACGGAGGCTTCCCAATTTGCTCCAAGTTCGGCCTCAACAGCCGCGATCAGAGCGGAGGAATCTTCGCTCTCCACTGCTGCGGGGACAGTGGAGATACCCAAAACCTTGAGAATGTCGCGTGCTTGGTTGGCCAAGATCCCACGCTCACCGAGGATGCGATCTTCCAGGTCGCGCAGAGCAACAGAATCAACGACCTCACCGCTGGCGCCTCCACCGGAGCTTGGACGCGAGAGCGTCAATCCCTCACGTGCTGCGATCAAAGCTAGAGCCTGATCGATGAGAGCTGAAGCATCCTTTGCAGAGGAGACCGAGCCCGGCAGAGTCGAGAGGCTACCACCGCGAATTGAGTCACCTTCACGGGTGCCCAGCAGGATTTCTGCATTCACGCGTGCGGCCCACTGTTCACTCAGGTCCCAATTGTCCTTGACGTAACCGGTTGTGAAGCTCGCGGGAAGACCAGCAGAACCGAAGATCTTGCGCAGCTTGGAGTTGATTGCGTCGCTGAGGACCGGGCCAAAAGGTGTGTAGCTGGGGACCAGAGTGTCGATGGTCGCGAAGAGATCGCCCATCGATGCTTCGGCCGCACCTTCGATAGTCGAGAGCGAGAGCTCAGCGGCCATGTCCATGAGCAGCTGGTTGCGCTTTGATGACACGCCATTTGTCAGGGTTTCGACAGTGTCAGAGGCATCGATCTGCTCGGTGAGGAGCTTGTTCGAGAAGGCGAGAAGAACGCGGATAGCATCCGAGGCCGAGAGCGGGAGTTCCGGCATGGTTCCGCTTGCCGCAGCCGCGGGGGCTGGCGCCGGGGCTGCGCTTGGTGCTTCGGCCGCAGGAGCGCTTGCCGCGGGAGCTTCCGCTGCCGAGGCGTTGCTTTCGGGTGCAGAGGGAGTAGCCTCGTCGCTGGGCGCCGACGCATCGGATTGTGCGCGTTCGGGCTGAGCGACCGCGTCCTCGTTGCGGGCACGTGCGGCGTCGCGCTCGACGTTCAGCACATCGATATTTGTCTGCGCGAACTTAGGCTGTGAAAGCGTCCGCGAAGCCATGTTTGCCAGGGTCGGCGAGGATGCCAAACCGATCTCAATCACGCGCTCAACGCCCAGGCCCTGCGGGGGAGCGCTGAAGAGCAGATCCTGAGTCTCAATCCAGCGAACCGGCGAAGCAAACTGCCACGAGAGGAGCTCGATGAGCAGGGTACGTGCGGTGGCCTGCGGATGAGCGATCGATTCTTCCCAATTGTCGACGATCTTTTGAGTTGCCTCAGAGGGAACAACGTCAAGGATCGACTGGGCAAAATCTCGGGTGAGTTCGAAGGGGCGAGCAACCAAGTTCGGGATGTAGCGTCCTTCGAGAACCTCAAGGTTAATGTCCTGGGGAAGCAAAGAATCGAGCTTGTCGCGGAAGGCCGGGACACCAGCGCGCAGGCGCGAGGAGTGGAAAGGAACATCGATTCCGGGGATCATGATGAGCGCTCGGCGACCACCGTGTTCGCGGGCACGCTGTGCGGTGTCCTCTTCCAAGGCTTTCAGACCGGCGACTGTTCCAGCAACCGAGTACTGAGAACCAGCCAGGTTGTAGTTGACAATCTCCAAGAATTCGCCGGACTTTTCAGCGATCGAGGCCACGTAGTCGCGGACCTCTGCGTCGCCCATACCGAATTGGTTGGGGCGGAGAGCTCCCATTGCGTAGTTCGATCGACCCTGTGCGTCGCGTTCGACCAAGTGGTGCATGGCTGAACCGCGCTGGAACACGATTTCCAAAACCTGCTCGAGGGGGAAGATCCGTGCGTAGGCGGAGAGGGCGGTGTACTCGCCCAAAGAGTGTCCCGCGTAGAAGGAGTGATCCACAAGGGCGTTTTCCGTGCGGAGTTCCTCGGTCTGGGCGTAGGCCAGAGTTGCCAGAGCGACCTGGGTGAATTGCGTGAGGTTGAGGACGCCCTTGGGGTGGCGGAAGACCTCGTTGCCGACGCGAAGTTCGGTCGGGTTTGTACGAACAATGGTCTCGATGGAGAAGCCCAGTGCCTTGCGAGTATGAGCATCGGCTTGCGCCCATACCGCGCGAGCGGTTGAGCTCATGTGCTCCAAGCCCATCATCTTTCGCTGGATACCCTGACCGGGGTAGACATAGGCGGTGCGGGGTGCGCGAGTGAGTGCACGCGCGATGGAGACGACCTCATCGCCAATTCGGCATGTAGCTTCAAGGACCAATTCGCCACCGATACGACCCACGCGCTCAATGGTGATATCCACGATGTCCGAGAGCTGAACCATGCCGAACATGCGGTAGGACCATGCTTCAATCTCGACCTCGGGCATGTCAACGGAGCGAATGACGCCCAGTCGATCAGGGCTGTCAACCGGCTGAGTTGAGTGAGCGCACAGCAGATGCTGAACGGTCGCGGACAACCACATTCCGTGAACCAGCGGAGCTGAAAGGCCAGAAAGGCGTGCAGCAGCGTAGGAGGTGTGAATGGGGTTGAAGTCTCCGGAAACAATGGCGAAGGCCGTCATGTTTTCGGGAGCCTGAACGCGCACGTGACGCAGGAAGGAACGCGGTGTGTCCGTGTAGGAATCTGCGACCTCGGGTGCCGGTGCGGGCGGCTGGGTTGAAGCAATCCGGCCTCGGATAGCGAAACGCTCAACCAAGCGTGCAAAAACTGTGCCCCCAGCACTCAACTCAAGTTCGACGCGCACCACGCGACCTGCCGAAGACTCGGCAAGCTCAGCGCAGCGTCCCACGACCTCGACGCGGGTTCCAAAAGCGGGAAGCGGAGCATCGAGGAAGATCGAGTGGTCGAGGTGAACGGCATTGACCAGACCTTCAATGACAGGCACGCCCTGGTACATTGCCGAGCCCAGTGCGGCGTAAATCGCGGGCCAGCAGGGGCCGACCAGCGCATCGGGCACTCCCGAGGCCAGCTGTGTCGACAGCGCACCACCGGTTACCGCTCCGTGAGCGTAGCCCAGGTTCTCGGTGAAGGTGAAGGAATCGTGAACCGTGCCAAAACCTTCGCCGGGGATAACAGCGGGCATCTTCTCAATGCGGTCGCCATTCACGCTCGTCGTTCCCACTCCGGCAGCGCCGGCAAGCAGATCGTAAGCGGTCACGGACAGTCGTGACATGTCAACAACCGGGTAAGCGCCGGTCATGCACGCGCTGGAGAGAAGAACGGGGATGTCGATGTACTCAACTGAGTGGTGAGAGCTATTCGGGGTCTCATCCCACATTGAATCGCAGTGGATGCGAATCGAATAGCCGCCCTCATCGTGAAGGATTTCCGTGGCCTCGACCGAGGTGTAGGCCGGGTTATCGACCAGGTTGCCCGCCCACTGGATGTGGGAAATTTCCCGCAGGAACGAGGCCGCGTCAGTCAAATCGTGGAAACGAGACCAGACCTGGGGAACACGCGCGTCGTCTGTGGAGACGGCATCGACGACAGCCTGCTCGAAACGGGCAAACATTTCACCGATGGGCTCATCAACGCGATCAATTCCGGCAACCGAACGGGGGCCGGGGATGATGCGGACTGCGTCTGCATCGAAACGTGCATCTTGGGACTGCCAGAGTGTGTCGGTTCCCCACCAGCGAGCAAGATCGCCGTCCAGAACGGGAACGAAAGGCATGGGCTTGTGGTGCTTGCGGCACAGGACCGGGAACCATGCGACATCGGCGGGAATGACGCGGGTGGTCTCAGCCTGAGGGTAGGCCTCGAGCAGGCGGGCCAAAGCGGCCTGTCCGTCTTCAAGATCATCGCGGCTTTCAAAAAGCGTGGGGATATCACCGTGGTCGGCCGGGTTCAAGCGGGACTCAATACGGTGGAAGAGATCCAGAGCGCGATCCGTCCAGGTCCAATCTGCCCAGGGGTAGGACAGATCAATGACGCGGCGCGCCCAATCGGCGTAGGTCATTTCAGAGAGCTCACCGAAGTAGGGCTTCGCAGTCTTGTTCATGGCCTCAATGAGTTCATCGCGGTGTGCGTCGATGGACTCCTGGTCGGAGCCGACCTCGTGAATGAGGCGTGAAGCGCGAGCGGAGGAGTTCTCAATCTCGTGCATGTCCGCATTCAGGTGGGACAAACCGGAGGTCATGCCACCGCGCACCTGGCCGGTACCGACCCAGCCATCACCGCCAACACCGGGGGTGTCCTTGAGCAGTTGCTTTACCTGAGGAGAAGTTTCGGCTTCTAGTGTCGCCATCGAGGCCGTACCGACCAGAACAGCATCGACGGGCATCGGTGCTGAGCCCAGATCGACGGACCACTGTCCGGTGATGTAACGAGCGGCATCTGCTGCCGAACCAATACCGCCGCCAACAGCAAGAACAAGGTTGGGCGTACGACGGATTTGTGCGTAGGTAGCCAAGAGCAGATCGTCGAGGTTTTCCCATGAGTGGTGGCCACCAGAGTGGCCGTCTTCCACCTGAATAATCAGGGTCTGATCCGGGTTTGCTTGTGCAATACGGACGACCTGTTCGATCTGCTCGACGGTTCCGGGCTTCAGGCACAGGTATTCGAAGCCATCGGCGCGTAACTGGGCGATCAGCTCGCGGGCCTCATCCAATTCGGGGATACCGGCGGCGATCGTCACCGCATCGATGGGAGCACCTGCGCGGCGGGCCTTGGGAACAATTCGGTTGACACCGAATTGAAGGTTCCACATGAAACGATCAAAGAACATCGTGTTGAATCCCGCGCTGCGGCCGGGTTCAAGGAGCTTTTGAAGCTCAAGACGGTGCTCGGTGAAGACTTCTTCGGAGTACTGGCCGCCACCGGCCATTTCTGCCCAGTGACCAGCGTTTGCGGCTGCAGCAACAATACGAGGCCCGACGGTCGTGGGAGTCATACCCGGAAGGATGATGGGGGAGCGTCCCGTCAAACGGGTGAATGCCGTTGAAACCACGCGGCGTCCGTCGGGAAGAGCAACGACCTTGGGAGCGAACTGTGACCAGTCTGCGGCCGCTTCGATTGACGAACCTTCTTCATCGAGTTCGGTGCGGCGCGATGCGGTCGATGCATCGACGATCTGTGCGCCGGTTCCATCTAGGAGATCCTGGGTCAGTCGGGTGAGCATATTCGAAGGCCCAAGATCAATGAAGGTCTTCACGCCCTGGTTGAGGGCTGAGGAAATCGCTGCAGACCAGTCATCGCGCTCAACGAGGATTGCGCGGGCAACGCGCTCGGCCTCGGCATCATCAATTCCGTGACCGGCTGCTGCCAAGCTCCGTGCCCACGAAGTGACCTGCGCGACTGCTTCCTCCAACAGGGGTGAATGGAAGGGGGCCGAGACAGGCAGAAACTCGACGATTGCCTCAAGAGGAGTGCCGCCGGTCAGGTGCTCGTCCAAAGCGCGGTTTGAGGCTGCAACCTGTGCCTCAAGCTGGCGACGGCAGGCGTTAAGATCACCCGGACGACCGGAAAGAACGACGGAACGCGGGCCGTTGACAACGGCCAGGGAAACGGGAGAACCCTCAACGGCCTCGGTAATCATCGAGGCCGGAAGTCCGCGAACGGAAAGCATCGGGGTTGCTTCACCCAAGTTGGTCGCGCCCAAACGGATGCTGACCGATTGCGCAGCGGCACCGATGAGCACTGCGAGGGCTAGCACGTGGGTGAGGCGCTGGTCATCGCGGGCGATCCATGCACGGGCAACCTCGGCGCCCAAGATGCCTTGGGAATGACCGAGCAGCAAGGGGGAAGTCGTGTGGACATCCAACTGGGTTGCATCGAGATCTGCCAAAGCTGCTAGCTGAGCCAAGGTGATACCCGGCACTGAGACGGAGGCGGAGCGGTCCAGAGGAAGGTCCTCAGCGTTGCCGTCCAGAAGAGCGTTCAGGCGCTCCAATGAACCGGGTGCGCTGGTTAGAAGCTCACCGGCAACGGGAGCAAGAAGCTCACGCATTGCCTGGTAGTGCTTGCGCAACAGTGCGGCGTGAGGGGGGAAGGATAGGGAGGTCGAAAGAGCAGGGCGCCACGCGGACCCCTGTCCCGCAAAAGTCAATGCGTAGGGAGTGGGGATTTCGGCAAAAAATGCGGTCATGATTAATCTACTTTCCTCATCACATAGGGGCGTTATCGTGGACGCGCGGGGTCGTTACGGTGCGGTCCTTGAGGTGAAGGACCGATAGGGCTCGGCAAATGTTCTGGCGGGTTGTGGAAGGCTCGATCAGTGCGTCGAGCTCTCCATTTTTCAGAGAAAGATTCGGGTTCATCGCTTGGCGCTCATACATTTCCTGGTAGTGCGCACGCTGCTGAGCAACATCGCGCCCTTCCTTTCCGGCCGCGGCAAGCTGGCGGCGGAACACGATGTCCACCGCTCCTTCAGAGCCCATCACGGCAATTTGAGAGGCCGGCCATGAGAAGTTCATATCTGCGCCCAGTGACTTCGAACCCATGACGATGTAGGCGCCGCCAAATGCCTTGCGCAAAATAACGGTGATCATGGGGACGGTTGCCGTCGCATAGGCGGTGATCAATTTGGCGCCGCGGCGAATAATTCCCGCTCGTTCCTGTTCGGAACCGGGACGATATCCAGGGACGTCAACAAGGGTGATAATCGGGATCCCGAAGGCGTCAAGGAATTGAACGAATCGCGCGGCCTTTTCAGAAGCGTTCACATCCAGAGTTCCCGCATCGATGCTGGGCTGGTTGGCAACAATTCCAACCGGCCGTCCTTCAAAGCAGGCGAAGCCAACAACGATTGACGGTGAGAACAGGGGCTGAACCTCAAGGAATTCCCCGTGATCGACAAGCGCTTCAATGACTTCGACCATGTCGTAGTCCTGCTTGGGGGATTCCGGAACCAGGGATGCGACCTCGCGTGCGCGTTCTTCGGTGCCATCGTTTTCGAAGAGGTAGCGCGGAGGCTTCTTATCGCAGTTCTGCGGCAGGTAGGACAGCAGGGTGCGCGCGTAATCCAAGGCCTCGTTCTCATCTTCGGCAAGGAAGTGCGCAACGCCCGACACCGAGTTATGCAGGTCGCCACCACCCAGGTCTTCAGAGGAAATATCTTCGCCGGTCGCAGCCTTCACAACGGAGGGGCCTGTGACAAACATGTACGAGGAATTCTTCGTCATGATGATGAAGTCGGTGAGCGCTGGCCCGTAGACCGCGCCACCCGCACAGGGACCCAGGATTACCGAGATCTGGGGGACGACTCCCGAGGCCTCGGTAGTCTTGCGGAAGATTCGACCGTATTGTGCAAGTGCGGTGACGCCTTCTTGGATGCGAGCGCCGCCCGAGTCCAGCAGGGCAATGATCGGGATTCGCATGGAGAGGGCACGATCCATGAGGAGAAGGATCTTATCGCCTTCAACCTTGCCCAGCGTGCCGCCACGGATTGAGAAGTCCTGTGCGTAAACAGCGACGGGGCGGCCATCCAGCGTGCCAATACCCGTGATGACGGCAGAACCGAGCTCACCGGCTTCGATATCGCCGCCGGCATAGCGGTTGAGCTCGCTGAAGGAGCCTTCATCAAGCAGGTAGTCCAAGCGCTCGCGGGCGGTTTGGCGTCCGCGAGCATGCTGTGCCTGACGCGCTTTTTCTTCTGCCGCTTCCAAGATGCTGTGCGTGCGATCGTAGAAGTTTCTGCGGCTGATGGCTTCGTGCTCTTCGGCCTCGTCGATTCGCTTGGCGCTCGATGGGGTCATGCTTCCTCCTTAATGCTCACCAAGACGTCTCCTGCTTTAACGGTGTCGCCCGCGCAGACGTGAATCGCCGAGATCGTTCCCGCGCAACCCGCGTTCAGGGCCTTTTCCATCTTCATGGACTCAATGACCGCAACCAGTTCGCCCTCTTCGACCGCTTGGCCTTCTTCGACGGCGATGCGGATGACGGTTGCTTGGATGGGGGAGGTAACGTTTGGGCCCTCGTCGTTTGCCCCGGTGCGTGGGCGCAGTGAGCGTCGCAGTGGCTGACGAGGTCGGAGTGCGCGTCCCCCCGATTCGCCCCCGGCAGCGCTCAGAAGTTCCGCGGGAAGGCTCAGCGTTGTGCGCTTTCCGTCAATTTCGATGACGAAGGAGCGCAGTGCGTGCGCTTCGTTTCCTTCTTCCGAGGCCTCGCGTGAGCTGTGCGTACCACCTGCAGTCGAGAGCTCGCGCGCAACTTCTTCGAGAACTCCTTCGCGTTCCAACCACTGGGTGTAGACACCCAAGCTGTCGCTTTCTTCACTTCGAAATTCGGCAGTTGCGAGGATATGTGCGAGCAGGGGAGCGGAGGTCGGTAGGCCTTCGACGCGAAACTCATCCAGCGCGCGCTGAAGACGAATAATTGCCTGAATACGTGTCGGCGCGTGAACGGTGATTTTTGCAATGAGAGAGTCGAAATCGGTTCCGATTTCTTCACCGGGACGGATGAAGGAATCGACACGGACTCCGGGGCCGCCGGGCCACTGGATTGTGCTCAAACGACCGGTTGCTGGCATTAGTTCTTGAGCGGGATCTTCACTGGTGACTCGCACTTCGATCGCATGACCGCGAGTAGAGGGGATCTTGCTGAGTGGAAGACCTTGAGCAATTCGAATCTGTTCGCGAACCAGATCGATTCCGGTGACCTCTTCGGAAACCGTGTGTTCGACTTGCAGGCGAGGGTTGACTTCCAGGAAATAGGCGTTGCCGTCTTCGACCAAGAACTCACAGGTACCGACACCCACGTACTGGACCGTGTCGAAGAGTGCGCGGGAGTACTTCTCAAGTGCCGCGTGGAGTTCTTCGGAGATAAAAGGAGCAGGTGCTTCTTCAACAACCTTCTGGTTGCGACGCTGGACCGAGCAGTCTCGCGTTGAAACGACTGCGAAAGTTCCGAAAGAATCGCGAGCGCATTGGGTTTCGACGTGACGACCGTGAGAAATGAATTTCTCCATGAAGCACAGCGTCAACGTCGAAGGATCGATCAGGTTCGTGTAGAAATCACGAACATCGGAGTCGGAATTCATGCGAGTGATTCCGCGCCCACCGCCGCCATCGGCACGCTTGATGAGGACCGGGTAGCCAATAGACTGTGCAAGCTCAAGTGCATCCTCGACGCTGCTTCCTTCCAAGGAACGACCGGCGATCGTTGGGACCTTGCACGAATCAGCCAGTTCGCGGGCTCGAATCTTGTCACCCAAGGCTTCGATGGCCTCAGCGGAAGGACCGATCCACACCAGGCCGGCTTCTGCGACGCGCGAGGCGAAATCGGCATTCTCGGAAAGGAAACCGTATCCGGGGTGGATTGCTCGCGCGCCCGACTTTGCGGCGGCCTCGAGAATCGCTTCCGGCTTCAGGTAGGTCTCAGCAGCGCTCTTCCCACCCAGGCTGTAGGCAGAAGTAGCGAGCTCGCAAGCCAAGGTATCCCGATCGGCCTCAGCGTAGACAGCGACCGAATCCAAACCCATTTCGCGAAGCGTGCGAATGACGCGAACCGCGATTTCACCTCGGTTCGCAACCAGAACGGGAGAAAGGGCAATCGTCATGACTGGTGTCCTTCCACTAGTGGGGTGGGGGAAATTTCCCCCGTGGTGACGGTCAGAATTTCGCCTTCCGTGGAGCGACAAATCAGGTGTGCGTGCTCATCGATGCTGATTGGAGTCGCGGTGAAGCGAATACCTCCGGGAAGGTGCAGTGGACATTGCGTACCGAAGATGCGCATGTGTGAGCTGTACTCTTCGCGCCAGGATTCAGGTGCGCCGGGGAGCGTGAAGAGCTGATCGAGATTCATGCGCAGTTCGCGGATCAATGATTCGCGTTCCTCGCTGCTCAGTGTGGTGTCGAAGCTTGCGGCGAAGTCACGAACCTCAGCCGGTAGGGCGCCGATGTTGACCCCAATGCCGATGATCACGCGGTGGGTGTCATCTCTTGTGTCGAGGTGTTCGCAAAGTATTCCAGCGGCTTTACGTCCGTTGATGAGCAGATCGTTTGGCCACTTGAGTGAAAGTGCGTCCTCACCGCTTGCAGTCTCATCGAGCCCTGTAGTGCGGATCGTGCGCAGGAGTGCGACACCGGCCAGCGCGGTCAGCCATTCTAATTCGCTTTCCGAGGCCTCAACCATGAGAGAGAAAGTCAGTGCCTCATCGGAAGAGAGCCAGACGCGTCCATCGCGTCCGCGCCCCTTGTTCTGGCGGCTTGCCCATAGCGCTATTCCCGAAGGCGCAGTTGAGCCCTCGCCGAGCACGACGCGGGCAAGGTGAGTGTTCGTTGAGTCAACTTCGTCGTAGTGAAGGACAGGTGCTTCTTGATCAATCTGCATTACACCCATCGTTCAATTTGCCGCATGAGCGGACAAATACAGGGGTGCATATTGTGAGTACCGCGCCTGAAACTCGGATAAAGTGCTATGAGTTTTTGGCGTGATTCTGCGATTCTTGAAGTTTCCTTCGAAAACGCTTGAAGGCGATACCGATGTGTATTTTCAGTCGATTTCGCGCGAGCAGGCGTAGAGCAGGACCAGGACGACTTCGAGAATTGATCGGGTTGCCGGGCTGGCCTGTGAGGCTGTGTGGGCAGGTGGGACCGGTGGGTGATCTTCACGAGGCGTCGGCGCGGGGTAGCCGGAGTTTGCGGCAGTACTGTGCTTACTTCGGTACTTGCGAATAGATTGACGCCACCCTGCAAGTCCTGCGGCACGTATGACGACACCGATGACGCTTTGGGTCAGCGCATCAATGGGAACCGTGAGTTCACGCCCGGCGGCCGTCAGGATTGTCTGCAGAACCGAACCGAGTTGATCCGCAAATTGACGGTTGAGGTCCAGCAGTCGCATACCCCACTCGGGGTCGCGGATTGAACGCATGAGCATCTCGGAGTGGAGGATGTAGAGTCCTTCGTCAATGTGGATTGCGTCCAAGGCTTCGTAGAGCAGGTTTTCCATGAGGAGGTGACGATCCCCCTCACCTCCCTGCGATGCGGGGGTTTGAGCGTTCTCCCACAGAAGGACGCGTTCACGCAGGCGTTGGATCAGGTCGGCGTATTCGCCTTCAGCCAAGATTCCCAGCAGTGAGTCTTTAGAGGAAAAATTTGAGTAGAAGGCGCCGCGGGTAAAACCAGCGACTGCGCAGATGTGCTCAAGCGATGTGGCTTCAATGCCTTCGGTGATGATGATGTGTCGAGTTGCTGCAAGGAGACGGTCCTGGGTTTCGGCTCGTTTTCCCATATGTAACCGCCTTTTCCTACCGACACCGAGTGGAACATGCATGGGCGAAGGCGATGCGTCTTCAGTGACATGTTCGTTTAGAGCTGAGGGTTCTATTGTCTCACGACCATCGTGCCCAGTGTAGGGTGAATGCATGATTGGTGGACTTCTTACGCTACTGGGCAACCTGATTCTGATCGTTGTCATCGGTGTTGCACTGATTTCAGCTGCCTTCATTTTCTTTGTCCGTCGCGCGATGCGTCGCGGGATGGGTCAAGGTGCGCCTTCGCGTTATGGATCCCCGCGACCGGGTGTGCGCGTTGTTGACAGCACTGTGGTTGAGGAGCCTTCGACCAGTGATTCTGGGAAAACTGCTCCTCGCGCGGCTGATATTCCAGATTCTGCGGAAGTTCAGATCATTGAGGTTACGACCCGCGAAGACTGATCACCACCGCTAGATGCGGTTATGACAGGGTGGGGGCCAGACGCTGCGCGTCTG
>UWSI01000039.1 GCA_900541895.1 uncultured Actinomyces sp.
AGCTTGCCAAAGCAAGCTCCCCACACCCCTAAAGTTTTCATTTATCGGTGGATCAGTCTTCTTCTTGCGACAGAGAACCCAAAGCTTGGTTGAGCGGATCGTAGTGGGCAAAGACGGCACGACGGTATCCCTCAAGATCGCCGTTTTCTGCGCTGACCAGCATGGCCTCGTGGGCGCGAGCAGTTTCCGGAAGACCTTCAAAACCCCGATGAATCTGCGGGAGGGCCATCATGTGAATCATCCACATGGCATTGACTAGCTGCTCGGCAAGGGGGTTATTGATCTTCTTCAAGAGCTCGGTGTGAAATTCAATGTCTTCGTCCATGAAGAACTCGCTGCGCTGAGCCTTTGTGATCATCTGGTCGACCAATTCATGAAGATGATCATCATGCGTGCCCTGAAGTGCCTGGATTGCCTCGCTTGCCAAACCTAAGTCCAGAACTTGGCGGACCCGCAAAACCTGGGACAAGGCCTCGGCAGAATCAGGAGCAGTAGAGGAGCGAAGGAAAACAGTCTTGATTAACGGGCGAAGTGTCATATCACCGACAAAAGCACCGCGTCCTTGCTGGACATCAACAATCTCAAGAGCTTTGAGCTGGCGCAGTGCCTCGCGTACCGATGAACGTGATACGCCGAGAGAATCGCATAAAGCTGATTCTGTGGGAAGAGGATCTCCGGGTTGCAAGTGATTAGCGACGATGTACTGCTCGATCGCTTCCATCGTTGTTTCGGTGCGCGAAAGTAATGCTGGAGCTGGCGACTGCATCGCGCTCCGGTGTGCGAACACTCCAGCGTCGGGGTGAGGCGATTGAATTTCGGACATTGTTTAGACTCTTTCGCACCTGGGGAGCTGCTCCTCGACGTAGAAGAGAAGACCGCAAGGTTGTGCGCACAGACCCATTTCTACGCGCGTAATTTCCTGACTTGTACAGCGTACCATTGCTCGTGTGTTGAGTTGTCGGATATCAGTTGTCGGGTTGATTTTGAATCACTGATGAACAAGTTCAGAGCAATCGGTTTGCAGAGAAAAACGACACGGTTGTTGGGATGAAGTCGAAAGCGCCGACGGAAATTCGTAGACTAGAAGAAGTGTGCTCGACGCACGCCCGGATCATCCGGTCACAATCCCAGGAGTCCCCGTGTCCATTATTGACAAGATCCTCCGAGCTGGAGAAGGACGCACCTTGCGTCAACTCGACCGGCTCGCCTCGCAAGTTGATGCTCTTCAAGAAGACTTTGAAGCTCTCACTGATGAGGAATTGCGCGGAAAAACAGAGGAATTTAAAGAGCGCCTCAATGAAGGCGAAACCTTGGATGACATCCTGGTTGAGGCTTTTGCGACCGTTCGCGAAGCAGCATGGCGTACCCTGCGTCAGCGTCCCTTCCACGTTCAGGTCATGGGTGGTATTGCTCTGCACCGAGGCAATATCGCAGAAATGAAAACTGGTGAAGGTAAGACGCTCGTTGCGACTATGCCTTCTTACTTGCGTGCACTGACCGGTAAGGGCGTTCACGTTGTTACCGTGAACGATTATCTGGCGAAGTACCAATCTGATCTGATGGCCCGCGTCTACAATTTCCTGGGACTCACCGTGGGCTGTGTGTTGGTTGGACAAGAGCCGGAAGAGCGACGCGAGCAGTACAACGCAGATATTACGTACGGAACGAATAACGAATTCGGTTTTGATTACCTGCGTGACAATATGGCGCAGCGTCCGGAAGACATGGTTCAACGTGGCCATAACTTCGTGATCGTCGATGAGGTCGACTCGATTCTGATTGACGAGGCTCGTACCCCTCTGATTATCTCTGGTCCAGCCTCCGGCGATGTCAATCGCTGGTACACGGAGTTCGCGCGCATCGCCAATATTCTGGTTCGCGATGAGGACTACGAAGTCGATGAGAAGAAGAAGACTATCGGTGTCCTTGAGCCAGGTATCGATAAGGTTGAAGATCAGCTAGGAGTCGAGAACCTCTACGAAGCAGCTAATACTCCGCTGATTGGCTTCCTCAATAACGCAATTCGCGCAAAGGAACTCTTCCACCGCGATCGCGATTACATTGTTGACGGGGGAGAGGTTCTGATCGTTGACGAGCACACTGGCCGTGTGCTTCCTGGGCGCCGCTACAACGATGGCATGCACCAAGCGATCGAAGCGAAGGAAGGCGTGAAGATCCAGGCTGAGAATCAGACCCTGGCAACGATTACTCTTCAGAACTACTTCCGTCTGTACCCCGAGGGCTCGCGTTCGGGTATGACCGGTACTGCAGAAACCGAAGCTGCAGAATTCGCCTCGACCTACAAGATTGGTGTTATTCCGATTCCGACGAACCGTCCGATGATTCGTAAGGATCAGGGCGACCTTGTCTATCCGACCGAGGCCGGTAAGTTCCGCGCGATCATTGACGATATCGAAGAACGTCACGCGGCTGGGCAGCCAGTTTTGGTTGGTACTGCATCGGTTCAAAAGTCCGAGCTTCTGTCGCGGATGCTTAAAGAACGTAAGATTCCGCACCAGGTTCTGAACGCCAAGCAGCATGCGCGTGAAGCTCAGATTGTTGCAATGGCCGGTCGTAAGGGCGCAGTGACCGTTGCGACGAACATGGCAGGCCGCGGTACCGACATCATGCTCGGTGGAAACTCCGAGTTCCTTGCTCAGGCAAACCTTGCCGCTCGCGGGTTGGACCCGAAGGCTGACGCAGAAGAATACCGTCGCGCGTGGCCGGAAGCCCTCGCCGAGGCCGAGGCCGCAGTCGAGGCCGAGCGCGAAGAAGTTCGTGAGCTGGGTGGTTTGTATGTGCTGGGGTCGGAGCGTCACGAATCCCGCCGTATCGACAATCAGCTTCGAGGCCGTAGTGGTCGTCAAGGCGATCCCGGTGAATCTCGTTTCTACCTGTCGATGGAAGATGACCTCATGCGTCTCTTCTCCTCAGGCCTCGCGCAGCGCATTATGGCCTCGGGTGCTTATCCCGAGGATCAGCCGCTAGAAAATCGTATCGTCACCCGTTCGATTGCCTCCGCGCAGCACCAAGTTGAGGCTCGTAACTTCGAGATTCGAAAGAACGTCTTGAAGTATGACGATGTGATGACTGACCAGCGTGAGCTGATCTATGAGCAGCGCTGTCGCGTCCTAGAAGGCGAGGATTTGGGACCCCAGATGAAGGGTTTCATGGAGTCCTTGGTATCCGGGATCATCGCGGAAAAGACCAATGGTCTGGCGCCTCGTGAATGGAATCTCAAGGAACTGTGGGACACCCTGCGCGGTTACTACCCGCCCTCGGTTACTCCCGAGGAAGTTGAAGAGCAGTATGGCGGCCACGGCTCGCTGACCCGCGATGACCTGATGCGCGAGGTCTTGGGCGATATTGAAACCCAGTACCAAGAAGCAGAAGAGCAGCTCAATCGCAACCCTCTGGCTATTCAGCAGCTCGGTGATGAACCGATGCGTACGCTGGAACGACGAGTAGTGATTGCAACTGTTGATCGTCTGTGGCGTGAACACCTCTACGAGATGGATTACCTGAAGGAGGGTATCGGTCTTCGTGCGATGGGTCAGCGTGATCCTCTTGTCGAATATAAGGACGAGGGTGCGCGGATGTTTAACACGATGATGGATCGCATTCGCGAGGAAAGCGTTCAGCAAATCTTCTCCTACGCACGTCAATTCCAGTTGGCGTATGAGCAAGCTCGTGAACGCGCGGCGGTCGAAGAACAGGCAGAGGGCGTATCTGAGGCTGAACTCAGCGAGGATGCACGCCGCAAAGCTGCTGAGACCGAAGAGCGGGCTATCGAGCGTTCCGCATCCGTTATGGGCGATGTGGGACGGGAGAAGACTTCTGCGCGTCTGAGCTATTCTTCGCCAGATCAAGACGGTGAGACGACCTCGACAACTGAGGGAAGCAATCGTGCTCAGCGTCGCGCAGCAAAGAAGCGTAAGAAGCGCTGATCGATCACTGTGACTGATTGTTGAGGGCGGCATGCACCACGCGGTGCATGCCGCCACTGTTTTATCTGTAGTGTCCTTACAAGACATCCAATGCGGTGACGATCCATCTGTTTTTAAAAGTCTGCAGACGCATGGAGATGACATGACGGCCTTCTCCTTGTGCGATGATCACACAGGATTCGATGACCGTTGCTGAAGTTTGGCTGATATGCCATTGAACGGGGCGACAAGGCTCGCGTCGAAAGCTACGTGGATCTCTGTCGATAATGGTGACAAGTCGTCGGTAGAGCGGTGGAACCAGCCAGCGTCGGAGTTGTTCGTAGGGGCGAAGGTGGAGAAGGACCTCCATAATGCCGCGAGCTAGTCCAATTGACCACTGGCATAAATTCGTAATTTCTTGTTCTTGTGGAATCAGAGGATTCTCGGCATTGAGATACGAGTTCAGCGTTGTTGGGCTATTAACAGGAGTATCTCGCGAAAGGTCCCAGCTGATTCGGAAAGCATGGTCTGCTGGTGGGAGCAATACTCTCGACTGTCGTGGCATTGTCAAGACTCCTTGGACGGCTGTATTCATGGGGGGAGACGCCTCGTCTTTGAGGCGGATACTGTGGAGTCTTGAGGAATTATGTTGAGCTGTCAATCCAACTATAAAATGCTTGTGTATGCGAAATGCCTGTTTAGGGAATGTATCTCCGGCGTGAATGTTGTTTAGTTTTATCAATTTTTATATGAAAATGAAGTCGTCAAGGTAGACGTATACATCAGTGGCAACAAAACAAGGATCTATTCAATCTCAGTAAAAATTGAGAAAACGTGCAGCTGCTCATGGGAAAACATCCAGATTTAGCGTTGTGGATAAGCTGTTTTTTGCCGTGAAAAGACTTAGGATCATGCATCCTTCGAACGAAAAAGTGGGCAGAGAAATCTCTGCCCACATCTGACATCTCCTAGGGTTATGCGGTGTGGCTTAAGCGTGCACGTGAATGCTCGTATTGGGTTTGGATAAATTCTTCGAGGACGGATTCTTCAACACGCCACATACGCTTGCCTCCCAATTGGATTGCCGGTAGCTCGCCGGAATTTACCAGTGAGCGCGCAGCGGAAAGCGTAATGTTGAGTGTCTCGGCGACCTCGGCGAGAGTGAGGAATCGTTGATTCATACCTATAATCATGCCATTATTTTCGGGATTTTTGGAGCCTATAAAGCAATTACTTTTGAGCTATTTGTGCAGATGAAAGCCTGTTGATTGCTCTTCGCTGGAATCATGGACGATCGATTAAGTTCGGATAATGTCACTCGTGTCAATTTGATTACTGCTACTTCATTTCACTTAATGTCATTTCGTTCTTGTCTGACACCTCTTCAGATGAATGTGGGTGGCTTAAGACAGTACGCACTTTCGTGCATAAACTTGTGATATGCGAATCTATTACCCTGTTCTTGCTCGCGAATTGGAAGAGGGGAACTTGGCGCCCCGGCCCGCCTACTGTGTCGACCCTTCCTCTTCGTTGCATGGTGAAGAGTTAGAACTTGCCGAAGACGATGCACGCGATTTAGCTGCCCTTGATTCCTTGGCGCTACTACGCGATGAACAAGGTGCGCCCAGTCGTTGCATTATCGCTGCAGATATCGAGGGCGTTTCCGTCGCGCCCTACGATGGTGAGGTTGCTCAGACACAGCCCTGCGCTCCGGTTGAAAGCCATATTGCCGCCTACTTTATCGATCATCCCGATGCTTCAGAGAAGGTCCGTGCAGTCCTTGACGCACAGACTCAAGACGAGGCGGACGAGGCTGTTGCCAGGCTGTGGGATGAAAGCATGGAATGGTACGCCCCGGAAGAGCGTGAGGACGTCATCCGTATTCTTCGCCAGATGCGCTGACGGCTAGGCCCCTCTGATGCTCAGGGTTGAGCCCCGGCCTTCTTTCCATGTGACCTGAATTTGGTCTGCGATTTGCCGTGCCATCTCATCGACATGACTGATGACGCCAATGCATCGATCGCTTTGACGTAAGGCCAGCAGCTGTGCCATCACGATGTCGAGGGTGTCGAGATCCAAGGAACCGAACCCCTCGTCGATAAACATGCTTGAAAGCATGATGCCGCCGCTTTCCGCCATAACTACGTCTGCAAGGCCAAGTGCCAATGCCAGGGAGACATAGAAGGTTTCTCCACCCGAGAGAGTCGAAGGGGTGCGAGTATCTTCAGCCTCATGATCGAAAATCAGCAGGCCTAGGCCGTTTTTGCGCGATCGTGTGGGGTCTGTGTCGCTGCGTTGAAGTTCGTAGCGTCCGTGTGAAATCTCTGCTAGTCGCGGATTGGCGGCGGAGATCAATTCTTCAAAACGAGACATGAGGATCCATGAACTCAGCGGTACTCGATGCACACTGGCTTGACCGTTTCCACTTGCAAGCTGGGCAAGTCGCAGGCGAGGATATCCTTCTTTAAGCGCTTTACCTAGCTCGGTCAGTGCAGAGTGAAGCTGGGTTTGTGAGCGGTGAATACTTTTTGTGAGTGCGTGGATGCTAGCCAGGCTGGAACTGGCTCGGAGTTCTTCTTCTCGTGCCTCTTCTCGTGCGTTTTTGCATGCATCAAGATCGGGCGCCTCTGCCGTCTCTAAACCAGAAAAACGATCCGAATTCAAACGTGCCTGAACCGTATGAAGTTCCTGGCGATGATGGCGAATCTGCTGGCTGAGTCCCTCCAACTGAGGAAGGTCTTTGAGTTCTTCACGAATCTGATTGAGGTCTATATGTCCATCTTCATATTCGGACTCTGAGAGTGCGGTATTGAGGTATTCCTGATTGCTCTGGAGAAGTTGCGCAGCTTGATCGAAGGAGTTGAGAGCTTGTGAAAAAGCATCTTGATGATCGTGCTTGCGCTCAAGGGCCTCCTTCCACTCTTCGAGCGAGGTGTAGTCCCCCAAAGCTTGGGCGAGGGATGCTTCGTATGCGCTGACTTGAGCTTTGACTTCCTGTACTCGTGAATTAATGTTTGCGAGTTTTTCTTGCGTTGAGGCGCGTGCACTCAGGATTTCTTTTTCGCTCTCTGAGGTAGCTTCAAATTCTGTGCTCAGTGCCTGATAGTTTTCTGCTACAGAGTTCAGCTGGACGATGGTTTGTCTGAGGCTATCGCGTTGAATGCGTAGGGATTCGCTATCTGATCCAGCTTGTTCATTGAGTGCGGCAATCTGCGCCACGCACTGCGAGCGCTGGGTACTGAGCTCATGAAGATGCTGATCGGCATCTTGACGCAGTGCCTCAAGTTCATCAAGTTTCTCGCGACTCATTGTATTGTCGCTATCTGATTGTGCGGGGGCAGGATGCGAGGTTGAGCCGCAGACGGGACAGGGGGCGTCCTCTTCGAGTTCGGCAGCCAATGAGGCAGCAGTTTCTTGGAGCCATATTTCGCGTGCGAGAAGAGCAGCGATGCCACTTTCTCGGGCAGTCCGATGTGCTTTTTGGATTTCCTCAGCAAGACCGATGAGTTGAGCACGCAGGATATCGGCTCTTTCGGCCGCATCAATGCGTTGATTCAGTGCGTCGAGCTGAGCTGATGAGGATGCAAGGACAGAACGTGCCTCTTGGCTGGCCTCAATTTTCTGCGTGAGTTCTGTGCGGGTCTTAAGCAGTGCATCTGAGCGCTGTTTCAGCTCTTTGATCAGTTGATGTGCCTGGATTTCTTGGGCGGTCAACCGCTCATATTCCGCGCGTGCATCGACTAATTGCTGGTGGACGTGACTTGCGTCGCTTACCTTTTCATACTCAGCAAGAAGTTCACTGTTTCCCGCGGATAATTCGGTGTGGGCCTGAGTTGTATCGAACAGTGCGCCATCCATCCGCTCAGGGAGCGAGATGAACTTTTCTAAAGAGGAGCAGGCCTGTGCGAGTTTTGACTGTGCAGAGTCAAATTGCTGCAGGGGAGCTTTAAGAGGCTCGAGGCTTTGCAGGTGCGTTTCCTTCACGATGAGGGAATCAATCTGACTTTCTTGTGAAAGAAGCGCGGCCTGCTGGGCGGTTAACAACTTGTATTCGTTGAAGCGTTGTTGAAGGTCTTGGGCTGCGTTCAACTCTGCGTTTCGTTGATCAAGAAGCACCTGAGCGGTCTCAAGAGTGCGCTGGGCATCATCGCACTGTTTCGTCAGTAAATCATTCAAGTGCCCACTGAGCGTCAGCAGATCAGCGTTTAACTCTTCGTATTCATCGGTGCTTTCAAGTTTTTCGCTCAGCTTCGTGAGATCCTCGGAAAAAGACTGGCCCAGGGGAGAGTCTGTGATCTGACTCTGTAGCGTTCCCAGGGCACTTAAAAAATCGCGGCGTGTCCGCGTGATGGATTCATCTGCTGACTTTGCTTCTTCAACAAAAGCGTTTTGCAGATCTTGAAAATACTGAGTACCGAAAATATCTCGGAGAATTTTCTCTCTATCCGAGGATTTTGCACTGAGGAAGCGCGCGAATTGTCCCTGTGGAAGAACAACAGTTTGCAGGAATTGTTCTTTTGTCAATCCGATGAGCGAGGTAATCATTGATTGCGCTTCGGGGATGGAACGGCTCAGAGCTTCGAGTGTTGAAAAACCAGAAGGATCCGAAGGACTGGGAACCACCTTCTCAAAGGTGACTGTTGCATTAACCGGGGTTGCGCGTCCCTCTTTAACATACTGCGGGGTTCGGTGAACTCGGTAAATCCCGGCAGATACTTCAAAGACCACTTCCACATAAGAGGGGTCGTTGGGCGCGCAATACAGCGAACGTAGTCGGTTTTTTGCCCCGTCGCTCCCGCTTGCGACATCTCCGTAGAGTCCGAACACGATGGCGTCGATCAGTGTCGATTTTCCCGAACCGGTTGCTCCACGTAAAAGGAAGAGTCCCGCGTCGGTGAAACGCTGGAAGTCAATAAATTGACGTGACGCAAATGGTCCGATCCCGTTGAGTTCCAAAGTGAGTAGCTTCATTGGAGGTCTTCTTTCACCTTGCTCACAACCTGATCGATAACGCTGCTTTCTTCTGCTGATACCGGTTGCCCACCCTGTTGAGAGAAAAAGTCCGCAAGGGTTGAACGAATATCTATTGTCGCGAGGTCACGTTGAGGCGCGGCCAGGATCGGTGTATGTGTTGGCGCGTGGATGATCGAGAGCGCGTGTGGGTATGCAGCGCGAAGGCGGGAAACCATTGACTGAGGTCGTGCATCATCGGTAACGGTGAGAGATACATAGGATTCCCGATCGGTCTGTCTTGCTTTTCCGAGAAGAGAATCCATTGAGCCCGTGAGGACAACAAGGGGATGAGCGGATGGGATATTAACCGTTGAAAGCGCAAGAGGTGTTGAAATACCAGAAATCTCAACCCTTTGAGTATGTGGCGTGAGCTTTTCATCTTCCGGATGAGTGTCAATGATGACAGCGCTTTTATCCCCAGGAGCTTCCGAAAATGAATAGGCAATGGGTGAACCAGAATAGCGAATAGGTACCTGAGCAGAGGGAATAGCTTGAGGCCGATGCAAATGTCCTAAAGCAACGTAACTCAGCCCAGGAGTTGGTGCTTGGGAATCGCCACCAAAGTTTTCGAAGGTTTCGGCTGATACGGAGGGGACTCCGCCAACTTCAATGTTGCGTTCCGAATCTGAAGGCGCAGCACCGACAATGAAGGCATGGGCCATCACCACAGCTGGGCGCAAATCCCCTTCACTGCGTCGTTGCTTGAGATCAGTGCCGATACGCCGCATTGCTGCATCCATCACCGCCTGATGACTGCGTTCAAGCGGCTGATCAGTGGGGGACAATGCCGAACGAACCAAATCTGGTTCAAGGTAGGGGATCGGGTAGACCAAAACTCCTGGATCGCCATTGATACCAAGGTATTCGCGGGCGGTGCCAATGTCTTTAACACGCGTACACACCTGGATATTTCCGTGAAGGAAGTGCGAATACATTCCCAGACGCCCCGCGGAATCATGATTTCCTGATGTGAGTAATACGTGAGTGATGGAGCTGAGTTCTTCAAGAAGGTTCATGACTTCATTGATCTGACCGACGGGAGGAATAGCTCGGTCATAGACATCGCCAGAGATCAGAACCAGCTGGATATTCTGCGTCTTCACGGTGTCAATGAGCCAGCGACAAAAAAGAGCGCGCGCATCGCCTAAATCTTGACCGTGGAGACTGCGGCCAAAATGCCAATCGGAAGTGTGAAGAATTCGCATGTGCCTAGTATGAACTGCCCCACCGGCATTTTGAGTCACTTTGGAGGAGCACCAGAAAATTTCCCTCGAAATCAGCGTGCAGCCTTCGAAACGCGCATTGCTCCTGCAACCGCGTCCAAAAGGCGACGGACGGAAGTAACCCGGGAAGTACGCCTCTGACGTTCTGCCTCGGCCTCGGAAGGAGAAGAAGGAAGGCTGAAGGGCTCACGCCCCTGTGCCCACGCATCCAGTGCACATGAGGGGGCATCCTCGAGGTGCGTGCACAGCGGGAGGCACCACTGCGCAGCCTCGGCAACGTCGGGGAAAACGCCAAGTACATCGTCGGTATCGACATGCCCGAGTCCAAAGGAACGCACACCGGGGGTGTCAACGATCCAACCACCGCCAGGCAGCTCGAAGGCTCGAGATGAAGTCGATGTGTGTCGACCTCGTCCGGTCACCCGATTGACCATTCCCACGCTGCGCTGGGCCTGTGGAATCAGCGCGTTAATGAGTGTTGATTTTCCAACTCCGGAGTGGCCGACCAAAACGGAAAAATGACCGGCGAGAAGCTCTCTTAATTCATCAAGCCCCCGATCGCCAGCCGCAACCGAGGTCACCACTGTTGTCAGATTAAAATCCGCATACGCGCGAAGAAATTCTTCGGCCGGAGCAAGATCAGCTTTCGTGAGGCAAAGAACGGCACGCATCCTCGCCTCGTGAGCGGCAACCAAACAGCGGTCAATCATTCCCATTCGAGGAGGAGGATCGGCCAAAGCCGTCACAATCACCATAATCTGCGCGTTTGCAACGATAATCTTTTCTCCCTTTTGATCGGGAGCATCCTCGAGAGAGCGGCGTAGAACGCTGCTTCTTTCCTCAACGGCAACGATCCGGGCCAAGGTGTCAACGCGGCCGCTGAGATCGCCGGTCAGACGGACACGATCACCAACGACAACGCTTCCCTTTTTAAGCTCGCGGGCAAGAACAGAGCGCAGGTCGATATCCTCATAGCGAACCAGGTAGCGGCCACGGTCAATACCGATTACCTGACCGATTGGCTTGTTACCCCAATCAGGGCGAACTTTTGTACGTGGCCGCGAGCGCTTCCCAGGGCGAACCTTCACGCGCGGGTCATCGGTGCCGATATCGCGTCTAGACATTTGCGCCTCGATTCTCCAGCATGCTCTGCCACATAGATTCAAAGTTCGGAAGAGTTTTTGAGGTACACGCGATATCGTCCACGCTCACCCCATCGATGAGCAATCCAACGATTGCAGCGAAAGTTGCCATCCTATGGTCTGCGAAGGAGCGCAGCTTGGCGCCATGAAGCGGGCGCGGCCAAATCGTGAGGCCATCGTCAAAAACTTCGACGCAGCCGCCCAGAGATCGAATGGAGTCTGCGATGGCTTCCAAACGATCAGTCTCGTGCCCGCGAAGGTGCGCGATTCCGCTGAGAGTAGATGGGGTTTGGGCAAAGAGGAGCAGCGCGGCAAGGGTCGGAACCATCTCGCCCATTGCAGACATATCGCAGGTGATCCCCTGGAAAGTCCCCGGGCCTTGGCCGTCAACAACCAAGGTTCCGTTGTCGCTTCCTTCAAGAATAAATTGACTCTCAATCCCCATGCGCTCAAAAAGATCTGGCCACATTGCCCCCGGCTGTGTGGAGCTTACTGGCCAATGAGGGATAGCAAGACTTCCACCGCTCAGGATTCCCGCGCACAAGAAGGGACCCGCATTTGAAAGGTCCGCTTCGATTTTGATTTCCGAGGCCGTGGGCTTGCCTTCCTCAATCTTCCACTCGCTTCGGCTGATTTTCGACCAGGTAATCCCGGTTGCTCGCATCATGTCCAAGGTCATGTTGATATGAGGAAGAGAGATCAGTTCTTGCTCGCTACGGATGGTGGCTCCGCCAAGGAGAGGAGCGATCAACAGCATTGCAGAAAAGAACTGAGATGACGCCGAGGCATCAACGGTGACCGTACCGGGGTGGTAGCGAAGTGGCCCCTTAATGGTGAAGGGGAGGTGACCGTGCTCTGAGTGATAGGTGATGTGTGCCCCCAGATTTTCGAGGAGATCGAGAAGGGCGCCGAGAGGGCGCGCATAGGCTTGTTTGTCGCCATCAAAGCGCGTGGGGATAGGGGAGAGAGCAGCCAGGGGAGGGAGGAAACGCATGACAGTTCCTGCAAGGCCGCAGTCGATCTGCCGTTCTTCTTCTTCGGCGACTGAGTGAATTTCCATTGGAATCACGCGCGCCGACATCTCACTGATGAATGAGATCTGCGCGCCTAAGGTCACTAGAGCCTTGGCAAAGAGATCTGTGTCCCGGGAACGCAACAGTCCGTGGATGGTACAGGGTGAAGAACCGGTTGCTGCAAGGTAGAGAGCCCGGGCAGTTTGAGATTTTGAGCCTGGGATTTCAACCTGAGTGTTAAGTGGCTCGTGTACGCGCGGTGCGTCCCAGTGCTTCACTGTCCTAAGCCCGCTGCAATCGCCTGCTGAGAAAGTGCGCGGCGTTTCTCATCGCGACGCCAGGCAGCGCTTGGGCGACCGCGTCGGTCCATCCCCGCAAAAACAAGCCCTGCACAATTTGCAAGCTTAAGACCAAGGGACGTGCGATCCTCGTGATTAATGATCGCCATGGGAAGAGCAATCCCTGCCAGGAGTGCAGCTGAGGTGCGGGGGGCTTTGCCGATTGCGAAAGTGACGGAGGCAGCCAAGGCTACGCCAGCACTGATGCGTGCGGCGGAACGCAGGTAGGGGTCGATGTCGTCGATCTGTGCCGAATCCTCAACTTTGTTGAAGAGCGGGCGAAGCCCTTCGAGTTTAGCTGCATGCTGATCGGGATGGATCAAGGCGTCAAATGCGTCTAGCGCAAGAGGGGCAACCAACAGGGGACGAGAGATACCGCGAAGAATAGACATAACCCTATTGTGTCAAAAAATACTCAGGTACACCGGTTTCCAGGTCGGCAAAGATGGGCAATTTGGCTGCGGCTGGAATATGGAGCGGAATAATTAGCCATCGCAGGCGTTGATGTGGATATGCAAAGCGATGTGAGAGTGGCGCAGCGTCCATCGGTCAGGGGAAGGCACAAGCCTCGCCCTGATTTTGCGCGTCCGCTTTCCCATCCTAGGTATTCGCGATTAGCCTTGACATCGATGAGTGATACACAAGAAATCAGTCAAGAGGAAAAGGACCGGCTTTTTGCCGAGCAAGCCATGCCTCTGGTCGATCAGCTCTTCGGTGCTGCGCTGGGGATGACGCGCAATCGTGCCGACGCAGAAGATCTTGTTCAAGAGACCTTTATGAAGGCCTACACGAAGTTCCACCAATATCAGCAAGGAACGAACATTAAGGCCTGGCTCTATCGGATTTTGACGAACACGTACATTACCCAGTACCGCAAGGCTCAGCGTTCACCACAGCGTAGCGGTGGTGAAGACGTTGAGGACTGGCAGCTGGCAGCGGCTGCATCACACGACGAAAAGGGGCTTGTCTCGGCGGAAGCCGAAGCTCTGGATAATATTCCGTCAGCTGAGCTTCGTTCGGCTCTTGAAGCTCTGTCTGAAGATCAGCGTGTGGTCGTACTTCTGTCTGATGTTGAGGGGTTTGCCTACAAAGAAATTGCCGAGATGCTTGATATTCCCATTGGGACTGTCATGTCACGGCTTCATCGTGGGCGAAAGAATCTTCGAGACAGCCTGTCGGAACTTGCAGCGGAATACGGTATTGGGGGACACCATGCAGATTGATGATCATTGCGCTTGTCAGGAGTTACATAACCACCTCTATGAGGTCATCGACTTTCTTGACCGAGAGGAGTGCCAAGAGCACATCACGACTGATTGCCTGAAAGATCCAGCTCTGCGCGCGCAGCTGCTTGAACACATTTCACGCTGTTCCCACTGCCAGGAATCGATGTATACCGAGCGTTATGTTCGCTCGCTATTGGCACACTGTCTTGATGAGCCCGCGCCTGCGTCTCTTCGAGCACGGATTGTCTCCAAGACTTGCGTGACGGTGAGCTGGAGCTCGACAGAATCGTGAGTTTCGACTCGCAGGGTGCTCTCTGTTTGGAGAAACGCTGTGGGTGTGAAAAACTGTACAGGTTGGATATCTCAGTTTTAGAGGAGACGACAATGTCGAAGAGGGGTCGTAAGCGTCGCGATCGTCGTAAGCACGGCGCGAACCACGGCAAGCGTCCTAACGCTTGAGCCGAATACGTTGCGCGCCCGGACCGGATGGTCCGGGCGCGTTTTGTATGCGCGTTGTTTACGCCTTTTGTTTGCACTGCTGACGGGAACCAGGTGCGGTTGCGCGAGGCGCGCGTGACGCGAGGGGGGCGTGGGTACGGGACCAGGTGTGCGTCGTGTCTGGGGTGTGCGCCGCTGGATTTGCGTTCCTACAGCACTGGACAACGGTGTGCTCATAGGCTGCCGATCATGCTTGTGCCGCGCGCATGCGGATAGGTTATTAAGGTATCCGGATGTTCGTAACCTATCCGCGTAGTAGGTTCGTCCGATGGGCTCTCGCCAGATTCCGACGGCGAGCAGATACGGCCTTCAGCCACCGGTACCTACCACCACTAGTGTTTCCTCCCGATAGTCACGATGAGCACTCGCAGTGAGAAACGAACCCCTCTCGCGGCGTATCCTAGTACGTGCTCGCGCGCGGGGGTGTCCCGGTGCGTGCACACTGTTTCGTCGAATCGAAAGAGGCCGTCATGTCCCTCCAGATGCGCGTTGTTCACTTCTGTATGGGGCTTGTGCCTCCGTTGCTACAGAGCGAGACAGTAACTGAGCAGATAGCGCTCCACGCCCCACAGCCCGCCCCGATGCCTGCACGCATGCGAGGACGTTTCACGGCGACGTGCGACAAAGGCATAACCCGCGTGTTCCCGAAGCGGGGCCTGTGCCCGGGCGGTGTACTCATCTATCTGCATGGTGGAGCGTATGCGTACCCGATGGTCGCTGGTCAGTGGGGTATCGTCGAGGGCCTCATCGATCGCACCGGGCTGCCCGTCATCATCCCTGACTACCCGATTGCTCCCGCGCACACCGCGACCGACGCGTTCGACTTCGTTCAGCCCATCATCGATGAGGCGCAGGCCGAGTTCGGCCGCGTCATCCTCTTCGGCGACTCGGCGGGAGGCGGACTGGCCCTCTCCCTCGCCATGCAGCGACGTGACGCGGGTGCGCGGCAGGTGGACGGCCTCGTCCTGTACGCCCCGTGGGTGGACGTGACCATGACGAATCCGCGCATCGAGGAGGTGCAGCGCCGCGACCGGGTTCTGCGTGTCCCCG
>UWSI01000040.1 GCA_900541895.1 uncultured Actinomyces sp.
TTGTGCCATTCACCCAGCGACCTGGGCAATCGGCTGGCTACCGGCTTCAAAACGCTCGGGGGCCGGCATAAAGGTCGAGGATTCCATGGTGACATCCTCGATCATCGAACCACCGGTCAGAACGGGCGGCATCTGTGAAAGAAGCTCGGCTCTCCCCCACAGCGCTCCGATACCGGTTGGGCCCAACATCTTATGCGAGGAGAAGACCGCAAAATCAACTCCGAGTTCCCTGACGTCGACCGGCATGTGCGCACTGGACTGACAGGTATCAAGAAGCACAAGAGCACCGCATTGACGTGCACGCGAAACAATCGACTCAACAGGAGAAACAGCACCGGTCACGTTCGACACGTGTGTAAAGGCAACCAGACGCGTGTGGTCATCAATTACCCCAAGAGTCTCACAATCAATCCGGCCATCTTCATGAAGGTCGAGCCAGCGAAGCTCCGTCCCGGTTGCAGCACAGAGCTGCTGCCATGGAACTAGATTTGCATGATGTTCCGCTCGGGTAATAACAATGTTATCTCCCGCCGCAAGCTTGACAGGTGAGGGCTTTGCAGCACTGTCTAGCGATGCGTTTCGCATTGCCAGTGCAACTAAATTAATTGCCTCTGTTGCGTTCTTTGTCCAAACGATCTCATTGGCACGACCACCAATAAAATCAGCCAGAATCGAGCGTCCTTCTTCGAAGGCAGCAGTCGACTCGTCACCCAGCAGATGCGTCCCACGATGTACTGCGCCATTGCTGGTGCGGTAGAAATTACTGATCGCATCGATGACCTGCACAGGCTTTTGCGAAGTCGCGCTGAAATCGAGATAGGCAATGGGGTTGCCACCGCGGCCGACCCTCCCAAGGATGGGAAAGTCGGCGCGCAGTCGCGAGAGCTCTTGAAGCGAAAAGTCTTCAGTCACCGAGAAAGCTCACTTCTCCAGGTAGGAATCGTAGCCATTCTCTTCCAGCTCATCAGCAAGTTCAGGACCACCCTGAGCTGCAACCTGGCCGTTGACAAAAACATGAACATGGCTGGGCTTGATATAGCGCAGAATACGCGTGTAGTGCGTAATGAGCATAACTCCGCAGCCGGTATTGCCGTGGACGCGATTAACGCCTTCAGAAACAATGCGGAGCGCATCGACATCCAAGCCGGAGTCGGTCTCGTCAAGGATCGCGAAGGACGGCTTGAGGAGCTCCATCTGGAGAATCTCAAGGCGCTTCTTTTCACCACCGGAGAAGCCAACATTAACGTCACGTTCTGCGAAGGAAGGATCCATCCGCAGATTCTCCATAGCCTGGTTCACGTCCTTCACCCACTGACGAATCTGGGGTGCGTGACCGTCAACCGCAGTCTTTGCTGTACGCAGGAAGTTCGAAACCGAAACACCGGCAACTTCAACCGGGTACTGCATTGCCAAGAAAAGGCCAGCTTTCGCGCGCTCATCAACGCTCATGTCCAGAATCGAAGCATCATCGAGGTAAGCCTCGCCACTGGTAATTTCATAGGCGGGGTGCCCTGCAAGAGCGTAGGCAAGAGTTGACTTGCCCGAGCCGTTGGGGCCCATAATTGCGTGAATCTCACCGGAGTTAATGGTCAGGTTCACGCCCTTCAGAATTTCCTTCGGTCCTTCAGCGGTCTCAACGGATGCGTGAAGGTCTTTAATAGTCAAAGTCGACATTTTTTCTCCTCTTCGGCGCTAGACGCCGCACTGTAGTTGTCGTCCTACTGTCGTGTAGCCTCAGGCGCCAAGAGCGGCGCGTTCCAGTTCATTTTCAATTGCGTTCATCAGGTGTTCTTGAACCTGCGGAACGCCGATTTGTTCAATAAGTTCGGCGAAGAATCCACGAACGACCAAACGACGTGCATCAGCTTCGTCGATGCCGCGGCTCATCAGGTAGAAGAGCTGTTCGTCATCAAAGCGTCCGGTTGCGGATGCATGTCCAGCACCGACGATTTCACCGTTCTCAATTTCGAGGTTAGGAACGGAGTCGGCCTTCGCTCCTTCACTCAGCACAAGGTTACGGTTGAGCTCGTAGGTATCGGTTCCATCGGCAGCTTCACGGATCAGGCAGTCCCCAATCCACACTGAGTGTGCGTCCTTCCCTTGAAGTGCACCCTTGTATGTCACGCGGGAGTAGCAATTGGGCTGCGAGTGGTCAACGAACACTCGGTGCTCAAGGTGCTGACCAGAGTCAACGAAGTACAGGCCGAGCATGGTCAATTCGCCGCCGGGACCGCGATAGTCAGTATCAGAGCAGATACGTACGAGGTCACCACCAAGGCTCACCACAATGTGACGAACCTTAGCGTCACGACCAATCGCAATGCGGTGATTCGATGCGTGTACGTAGGTGTCGTCCCATTCCTGAATTGAGACGATTGTCAGATCCGAGGCGTCACCCGCCTCAATCTCAACGGTCTGGTTCAGCGCACCTTCGCCGCCGCCTCGGTGATTAATAACAACGGTTGCGGCAGATTGGCTTCCAACACTGACAAGCAGGTGCTGAACACGGGCATGCTCGTCACCGTCAATATCAATCATGACGGGGTCAGTGACCTCGGTACGTGGAGGAACAGTGACGATTTGTGCCCGGGTGAAAGTATTCCACGCAACAACCGACGTGCGGTCGCCAGGAGCGAGAACAGTTCCCAGACGCGAATCATCGCGCCCGACCTCTTCAACAGTCACTTCAGCAGGTGCGTTCACCTGCAAGCCCAGGGGCTGTGACTCAAAGAAGCCCGGATCAAAGAGTTTCTCAATTCGACGAAGCGGAGTAAAACGCCAATCTTCTTCGCGCTCATGAGGCGCAGGAATCTCTTCAAGAGAGAAAGAAGTGGGACGATCGCCTCGGGATGAATGTGCTACGGGTGCTCCCGCTCCGTGAGAATGCGGACGGGCAGCGGTCTCTTGGGTCGTCATCAGCCAACAGATCCTTCCATCTGCAACTCAATGAGTCGGTTCAATTCAAGGGCATATTCCATGGGGAGTTCCTTAGCGATCGGCTCGACAAAGCCTCGGACGATTGTCGCCATCGCCTCGTTCTCATCCAGACCACGGCTCATCAAATAGAAAAGCTGATCGGCGGAAACCTTAGAAACAGTAGCTTCGTGTCCCATTTCGACGTCATCGGTACGGACATCGACGTAGGGATAGGTATCAGTACGCGATACCTTGTCCACAAGAAGCGCGTCACAGAGCACGTTGGACTTCGAGTGACGGGCACGTGCATTGATCTGAACAAGACCGCGGTAGGACGTGCGGCCACCACCACGAGACACCGACTTCGACACGATCGAAGAAGAAGTGTGGGGTGCCATGTGAACCATCTTTGCACCGGTGTCCTGCTGCTGCCCCGGACCAGCAAAACCAATGGAGAGAGTCTCACCGCGAGCATGCTCACCCATGAGGAAGCACGCAGGGTACTTCATCGTGATGGCAGCACCCATATTGCCGTCAACCCATTCCATTGTGCCGCCCTCGTCGACCATTGCACGTTGAGTCACAAGGTTCAGCACGTTTGTCGACCAGTTCTGCACGGTGGTGTAACGAACACGCGCATCCTTCTTCACAAAGATCTCAATGACACCGGAGTGCAGAGAGTTCTCATCGTAAATAGGAGCGGTACAGCCTTCAACGTAGTGAACGTAGGAACCTTCATCAGCAATAATCAGGGTACGCTCAAACTGTCCCATTGCCTGGGTGTTGATACGGAAATAGGCCTGAAGAGGAATGTTCACGTGTACGCCCGGCGGGACGTAAACGAAGGAACCACCAGACCATGCTGCGGTATTCAGAGCAGAAAACTTGTTGTCTCCAGCCGGAACGCATTTACCGAAGTACTCTTCGAAAATCTCCGGATGCTCGCGCAAACCAGTGTCGGTGTCAGTGAAGATCACACCCTGCTTCTCCAAGTCATCTTGGATCTGCTGGTAGACGACCTCGGATTCATACTGAGCAGCAACGCCAGAAACCAGGCGGTTCTTCTCAGCCTCGGGAATACCCAGACGATCGTAGGTATCACGAATTTCTTCGGGAAGGTCTTCCCAGTCATTCACCTGACGATCAGTGGGGCGCACATAGTACTTAAAGGCATCGAAATCGACACCCGAAAGATCAGGACCCCACGTCGGCATTGGCTTACGCTCGAATAATTCAAGCGCCTTCAAACGCCGTTCGCGCATCCACTGCGGTTCGTCCTTTACATCAGAGATAAAACGGACAACCGACTCGTTAATACCAAGGGGGACATCTTTCGAATAGTCATCGTTATCGTGCCACCCGTACTCATATGCGCCGATAGAGCTGATAATCTCATCGTCACTCATCTGAGTAGTTGCGTCGGTGACCGGTGGTGACTGGGTCATATTTTTCCTCGTCAATTCGGTTATTTTAGTAATGCGCTGCTACTTGCGAAGAGCAGCTCGCGCGGCGGGAGAGATGACAGGTGCAGAAACCGGAATATTGGTTGTGCACACGTGTTCCCCACTCGCAAGTGTTGCAAGTCGTTGAACGTGAACATTGAGCAGTCGCGAAAACGCAGCAGTCTCGGCTTCACACAGCTGTGGGAAGTCCCCTGCAACCTGCCTAATTGGGCAATGCCCCTGACAGAGCTGGACAGCATAGCCACCGCGACCAATATCGCGAACCGTTGCTGCATAGCCATCTGCAGTAAGCGCATCTGCGAGAGCTTGTGCACGCAGCCTCGGGTCACTACCCGCCTCACGGACCGTAGCCGTATAACGCCTTTCGATTTCTCGAGAGCGAGCTGCAGCAAAAGAATCAATCGCTTCTCCCCCACCAACTTGCCCAAGGTAGCCAAGGGCTTTCGAGGCGAGGTCTGAGTAACTTTCAGCGAGTTTTTCGTGCGCCCGAGCAGTGGCAACATAGTGTCGCGCGGGACGTCCGCGCCCGCGTCGTCCAACCTGTCCCGGTTCGTGCTCGGCAATTTCGTTATCGGAAAGCAAGATGGTGAGATGACGACGCACCGCGGCGGTCGTCAGTCCGAGAATGCGCGCAATTGTCGAGGCGGTTACCGGCCCCTTCTCAACAACAAGGTCACGTACCTGCTGCCGGGTGCGCGCATCACTGCTCTCCACGCTGCCCTCCAAGCGAATTACATTCACGACTGTTCAATCTCATGAAAAGCATACGCTCTTTATGAAACATTTTCGTTGCGAAATACGGCTCGATTTGCGCGACTCGCATCACAAGTCTTAGGCCAAAGGTCCTTTACTTAACGAAGCCATTGAGATGACAGGCCTCGAAGCTGCCAGCCGCGACGGCGCGCCGCATCTGTTGCAAGAACAGCAGACACAGTTGACGCATTATGAAGGCGCCCATCAAGTGCCGCGGTTACGGCATCATCAAGGCTCACCCACTGGTATTCAAAATCAGCTTCTTCATCCTCACGGTCAAAAGTTTGACCTGTTGGCGCTAGGCCTCGCGCAAGAAAGATTCGAATTGATTCAGACGAACATCCTGGGGAATTGAAGATATCGAGAAGAACGTCCCAGCGTTCTGCCGTCAAATCAGCTTCTTCAGCCAATTCTCTCTGAGCACCAATCAGCGGATCTTCGCCCGGAATATCAAGGAGTCCGGCGGGCACTTCCCACAGTTTTGCGCGGACCGGATGACGATACTGGCGTTCCAGAAGAACTTCCTCATTGCCATCATCTCCACGGAGCGCGACGATGACCACTGCACCAGGATGCCCCATGTATTCACGAACAATGGGTTGCTGAGAGTGTGCAAGAGTGAGCTCATCACGTTGGATATCGAAGACTTTTCCTTCGAAAACAGTTTGAGACGACACTAGCTGAACAGGGACATGCTCATCTTGAAATTCATTCACGGCTCTATTGTCTCTCACTGAGCGGGAGGGAAAACCGAGGTTGCGCCGCTACCGACACCGAAGGAACGCGCACTTGCATGGGCATCCTTGAGGGCCAAGACCGCGCAAATCGTTCCCTGTGTCGTTCCAACCTGATCGACCGTAGTTGCCGCAACGTTTGCATTACGTAGGGCACTAATGGTGGAACGGTCGCTTGAAGCATCACCAAAAATAACGCCACCGACCGGCGCATTTCCAATCATCTTTGCCAAGCCTTCCCATGATGCTTGTGAGGCCAAAGGCGCTGCGGCCGTAGTCTCATTTGCAGATGTCGTAGTTGCTCTGGGACCAATAACGACGATTGCCTGAGCACCGCCCTGAGGATCTTTAGAGATCTTCATAACGGGGGTGTCTCCACCCGTGAGGATTTGCTTAACAAGATCAGGCTCAGATCCGGATTGAGTTAATGAAGAAACGATTGCCTGCGCAATCACTGCCTCGGCCCCCGCATCTGCTGGCAAACCACTCAAGTGCGAGGCAAGCGGCGTCGCTAAAGTGCTACGGAAAGTCGCAGAATCTCCGCTCAGCCACGTATTCGTTAGCTCTGCCTCGCCCGAAACTTGCGCGCCAGCCTGTCCGAGGGTTTGACGCATTGAGTCAACATCCGCAGCATCTGTTCCCGGCACCGTCACAAGCGCAACCGAAACCCCGTTCAGGGAACCATTGATTCGGCTCTGTGCAAGTTCGAAGACTGCGCGCGCTTCGATCTTGCCGTTGTTCTGCGCCTGTGCAAGCGCCTCGTTTGACGAGGCCGTGGTGGCCTTTGACGCCAAACCTGAAGAAATTCGCGACTGAAGCGGTCCCGCACCGAGGACAACGCCTAGGCACAGCGCAACAAACACCGCGATCAAAGAAACAATGTGATAGCGAAAATTCACCATGAGATATCTTCCTTAAGCAGTGAGTGCGCCAGCCCAGTTGGCTAGCTCAGAGGTTGCTGAATTCGTTGGGGACCACAGGTGCGAAACCCAATCCCACACACCGGTAAATAGGTCGTGTCCCCATGGAGTTGACCAGAGCGCAATACCCATTGAGATTAGAAGGACACATGACAAGAGGAAAAGCGAGCCACCGCGGATACGGCTTCGATAAGTAGCGCTGACAGCTTGCGCAGGAATTAAAAGATCACCGGCTCGCAAACGGATCAAGAACGCGGGCGTGACAACCGAACGCGAGAGCTCAAGATAGTCCTCAAGCTCGCGAGCATCCCCCGCAACAACAATTGCGGCAGGATCCATAAAACTCAAAACGCTGATCGCCACATCAACTGCTGCTGCAGTGAGATCGACCTGGTGATAATCGATCCCCATACGATTAAGACGATCACGCCCCTGATCACCATCATGAGCACGCGGAACAACAATCTCGGCGCCGCTACGCAGGATTCTGTCTGATACTTCAGTCATATCACCGACGATGATTGCCGGCTTTAGATGGGCACGACGTGCGCGAAGCGCACCACCCTCTACCGCGACCACAATAGGCTGCGTGTCACGGATCCACTGACGGAGGTCTTTCAATTGCTGGCTGGACCGCGGGGAATCACAAACTAGAAGAACCTGTTGACCCGCAATCTTGGTCGATAGCTTCGGATAGCCTTCGCCGTGAAGAACCGCAGCGCCTTCATTTTCTAGGAATGTCGCGGTGGATGCTTCAAAAGCCTGAAGTTGGTCGGAGAGAGTCTGATCAGCATTGGGAAGCTCATCCTCTAGCGGTGAGCGGGAATCGTATCGGTTCCCTTGCGCAATTCGTTTTCCCTTGCATTGAATTTCAGAACCAACGATCCTCACCGTATCGCCGTCTTTAAGGGCCCACACATCTGGTCCGCAATCATCAATTAGCACTATGCCTGCGTCAAGAAGGGCCTGGGGGCCGCGGCTTCGAACACGGCCGGTTACCGAAAGCTGTGCATTAATCACAACTCTCGCGCCGCTTTCGATAAGAAGCTCCGCGTCTGCCTGAGTGAGATCGTTGTCCTCAATCAGTAAAAAATCACCGTTGTCGAGCTGAGGTACCTTCTGGTGCAGGTCTCTGGCGATCCACACACGTCCCTCAATCGAGGTAGCATCGCTACCTGAAAATCCTGATTTTTCTTCCGTCACGCCTTCGATTGTGGCATGTCCTGGCCAAGGAGCTCATAAGCATGTCGGCGCGCCGCCTCAGAGTGCGCATCCCCACTCATCATGCGCGCAAGCTCAGCAGCGCGTTCTTCACCCCCAAGCACGCGGATCGAGGTTCGGCCATCCGACTTCTCGATGTAGAGATGATGATCGGCATAGGCAGCAACCTGCGCAAGGTGAGTCACGACAATGACTTGATGATGATCAGCGAGCCGAGCAAGACGAGCGCCAACCTCCACTGCCGTTTTCCCGCCAATTCCAGAGTCAACCTCGTCAAAAATGAAGGTGACATCGCTGTCGGACTCCCCCAAAATCACCTCTAAAGCAAGCATGACGCGGGAGAGTTCGCCTCCTGAAGCACCCACGCCTAGGGGCCTCGGCGGTGCCTGCGGGTGTGGTTGGAGGAGCATCACAGGGTCTTCAAGACCATGAGACTGTGGGGTGTGTTTCTCCCAATCGACGCTAAAAGACGCATCAGGCATCGAAAGAGAGTGAAGTTCATGTGTCACCTTTGAACTGAGTTCTTCTGCCAATCGCCGGCGCGACTGAGCCAGCGCTTCACCAGCTACGAGCACCTGTGTTTGAGCTTTCTCAAGCTCCTTCTCCACAACCTCTGGACTGTCGTGTTGTGCAGTTAGTGCTTCAAGGCGTGAACGCGCATTCTTCTCCCACTCGAGAAGTGAGGGAATATCACTTGCTCTTCCCTCCATGAGTTGACGTAGGGAGGAGCGGCGGGAGTGCAACGCCGCCAAGGCCTCGGGATCGGCTTCAACAGTTGAGAGGTAGTGTGCTAGATCATCACGGACACTGGCCAGTTCCATTGAGGACTGCTTAAAGCGCTGTCCGATAGAGGCAAGTGCATGGTCCACACGCGCCCCCATCCGAAGCGAATCAAGAGCGCGACCAATCAAATCGAGGATGCCATCGGTATCTTCATCTCCATCAAGGAACTCAACAGCAGTGCCAACATGACGGCGGAGATCTTCCGTGTTAGTCAGGCGCTGAATCTTTGAAAGGATCTCTTCTTCTTCGCCTTCTTGAGGCTTGAGAGAATCAAAAAGTGCCAACGCGCTCGAAAGCTCAGAAATCTCTTCCTGTCGCTCACTCGAAGAACGCCTCAGTTCACGCAAACGCGAGCTAAGATCGACGGCTTTCTTCCACGCCGCGCTGTACTCATTGATCAGATTCTGGTGTTCGTCTCCACCGTAGGAATCCAGAGCCTCTCGTTGAGCACTCGTCGAACGAAGACGAAGCTGATCTGATTGACCATGAATAGTGACAAGGGAACCAACGATCCTCGAGAGAGCAGCAGCCGGCATCGCGCGTCCTCCGAGGGCAGCACGCGATCGTCCGTTTCTCGGAATTGTCCTCGAAACATATAGGAGGTCGTCATCGAGCTGTGCGCCCATCTCTTCTAGTTCGTCGGCAAGAGTGCGCGGAACCGAAAAAACCCCGTCAACACTTCCACGATCAGAGGCATTTTCGTCGCTGCTTTGACGAACGATCTGGGGGTCGGCTCGTCCCCCTAAAAGCAAGTTAAGGGAAGTAAGAACCATAGTCTTGCCCGCACCTGTCTCCCCGGTCAGCACGGTAAAACGTGGAGCGAAATCGACATGAGAGCTTTCAATAACTCCCAGGTTCTCGATATCCAAAGACTCGATCACTTGGCGTTTCCTTCCGGGTTCCTCCATCCACGGACAGGCAAGTTAAACTTCGTCACCAGACGCTCAGCGAAAGGAGTATGCTCCATTCGAACCAGGCGCACTGGATTTTGTGATACTCGTGCGACTACTGAGGTGCCGGCAGGTGCAATCGTTCGACGGAGGCCATCGCACCAGACTTCAGGAGCACTCCAATGCTCTTCATTAATCACAACTTCAATCGTCGACCCGGGACCCACAACGAGCGGTCGAGTGAAAAGCCCATGCGCCGCAATCGGAGAAATCACAACAGCTTCCGTATCGGGCCACACAACCGGACCACCGGCGGAGAAAGAATAGGCGGTCGACCCCGTGGGTGTCGCGAGGATCATTCCATCTGCACCATATGTTGAAACGTCCTGGCCATCGACTACCAATACAAGGTGTACAGGGTGGGCGGGATCGGTGTGCTTCACAACCGCATCATTAAGCGCCCAATCGGTGATGAGATTTTCACCGGGGAGTTTGATGGAAATATCCAAAGTTGAGCGTTTTTCCTCGTGGTACTCCCCCAGCGCAAGGCGATGCATCAGAGTGGGAATTGACTCCGGCGAGGCCTCGGCTAGGAAACCCATGTGGCCAGCATTGATCCCGAGCAGGGGAATATTGAAGCGACGAGCTGATTCAGCAGCCGCAAGGATGGTGCCATCTCCACCCATCGCTAGGACCAGATCAGGCCCATGATCATTGGGGAGGTTCTCTGCCTCATCTTCACCAATAACTTCAATTCCAAGTTGCGTGAGCTCACGCACTGCAACTTCAGTTGCGGCAATAGCAGCAGGGCGTTGAACGTGCCGAACCATGAGAATTCTTTTCATGAATACCCCTCTCCCTATGCATTCTTGTGCAAGTGAGTGCCAGCACCGCGTCCTGCAGGCCCCTCATCAATGGCTTTTTGAATCGATTCAGGGATCTGAGAATCCTCTAAGGCCTCAGGATGGTTTGCACGCATAGAAACAAAATACTCGACGTTCCCGGATGGACCCGGAAGCGGAGATGCTTGAACAGCGGCAATCCCCAAGCCGAGGCCTCGTGCGCAGTCGATCACCCGAGTAATAGTTTCGCGGTGATGGTCAAGGTTCCGCACGACCCCACCGCTACCCAAACGATCTTTTCCAATCTCAAATTGTGGTTTGACCATTAAGAGGAAGTCAGCACCGGATGCGGCAACACTCACAAGGGCCGGAAGAACGAGTGTCAAAGAAATGAAGGAGAGATCCCCAACAACCAGCTCTGGGGCTGGGAGGATATCGCCTGCCTTCATTAGGCGCACATTGGTTCGATCCATAACTTCGACTCGCGGATCACTCTGAAGACGCCATGCCAGTTGTCCATAACCAACATCAACTGCGACAACGCTGGCTGCCCCCCGTCGAAGAAGCACGTCAGTAAAACCGCCGGTAGATGCTCCTGCATCCATGCATCGACGCCCCTGAACAATCGGCGCGTGTTCACCCAATGCGTCCAAGGCACCCGCAAGCTTAAAAGCTCCACGAGAGACATAATCGGGATCATCGCCCTGAGTAATCACCAATGCCTGGGCTGGATCCATTTGACGAGCAGGTTTTTCAACAACCTGCCCATCAAGAAGAACCCGTCTCTGGGCAATGAGTTCTTGCGCATGAGAACGCGAACGGACCATCTTGCGCCGAACAAGCTCAGAATCGATACGCCGTAATTTCATCAGCTTAGGCGTCCTTCTAGTTCACCTCGAAGGCGCTGATCAAGCTGTCGAAGCAGTTCGATCTGCTGCGCGACGGGAAGCTCATCAAAGTTATCAGGCAATGATGAGCCGCCCGCCTCGCTTGCCTCTAAGGACACGATCAGTCGTCCTCTCCGTCAAGATCGCTGGTCTGAGCCAGAAGCTCTTGGAGGTCTTCTTCACCGGGGAGGAACTCTAGGGTTTCAGCCACGCCTGAGACATTCTCTTCGGGAATCACACCTTCTTCGGATTCCTCAACAGGCACATCGAGAGCTTCGAAGTAACCCGAAGGATCGTCATTAGGCACCACCGTCAAAGTCGGGCACACAATCTCAATCTCTGAGGGTGAATCCCAAGCAGCTGCTGCAAGAGCGCGGTAGGAGTCCATACTGATGACGGCTCCTTCTCGCAACTCAACATCGTCAAGGGTCAAGTGTCCATCACGACACAGGCGTGCAACCTGGGAAATACCGCAAGTCCACGTTCCGTCAGCATGGTGCTTGGGCGAAGGATGTTCTTCAAGTAGTCCGCGCATATCCAATGCGAGGTAGCTTGGACGCTGCCCACGGGGTGCACAAATCACTGCTCGGGCATCGTGAACGCCGGTGAGCACGTGGAGCGCAGGAATACCTGCGGCAACCGCGCCGAGGATATCAGTTTCAAGTCGGTCACCGACTGCGATCGGGTTTTGACTGTCGATCAGTTCTGCGCCACGCTGGTAGATTCCAGGTTCCGGCTTACCCGCAGCAATCGGCCGCTTGCGAGTTGCATAGCTGACTGCGCGTACTAGTGCACCATTGCC
Organism: uncultured Actinomyces sp.; assembly: GCA_900541895.1. GTDB lineage: Bacteria > Actinomycetota > Actinomycetes > Actinomycetales > Actinomycetaceae > Pauljensenia. Next base: position 12,212 of record UWSI01000040.1, read on the forward strand.
CAGCGCGAATCCGCGCTCCTGTGGAAGCGTGGCATCCAAATTGGTTGCAAAGAACTGAGCACTGCGTTCCAAGGCAAAAGCAGCTTCAGTAAGCTGGGCCCAAGTAACCGAAGCATCAAAGCCCTGAACGACTGCTGCAGGCTGATCGTCTGCGCTCTCAACCAAGATATAACCGGCCTCGCGAAGTGCCTGACGCAGTCCCTCTCCACCGACAACGTAGACTGAGGCACCCTCATCAAGGTGTTCGCTCATCACTGCAATGACATCCATGGCAGAGGTCATGATGTCAGACGGCTGTGCCTTGAACCCAAGCTCATCAAGCTGAGCAGCAATCATTGCGGGGGTGCGTGAAGCGTTATTGGTGACAAAACCAATCTTCAGACCTGCTTCACGAGCCTCTTCGGCAGCCTGTGCCGCATGTTCGATTGGAAGCTTGCCCGCGTACGCAGTGCCATCCAAGTCCAGAAGGGCTGCATCGAAGTTGGTGTACAGAGCACCCTTCGAGCCCTTGAGAGGTGAGCGACGATCATCTACATCAGCATCTGCAAAGAGGCCGACATCGACGATATCCGGGTCTTCTTCCTCTTCTGGGATTTCAGCCTCCACCTGAGCTGCTTCTTCTTCACGTCCGAGTTCACGAAGACGATCTGCCTTAACTGACATCAGACGGCGAAGGAATTCAGGATCTGCATCCGAGCCGAGTGTTGCGATCGCATCGTCAACGATGACAAGGCCAACTTCGTTTTGTCCCAGATCGGCGCGCGCACCCGAGGAAACAAGCACTAGTTCGACTTGTTCTGCAAGATCAAGCTGGGAGGTATCAGTCTGGTCGATAATTTCGATGGCTCGCTCAGGGCGTCCCAATCCGCGTTCGCAGTCTGCTTCAATGGCGCGCAAGGAAAGATCACCACGGAGGCGTCGCATAGCGCGAACCTCGCGCAGCGCTTCCTCGTAGTGGCCAGCGGCGTAAGCAGTAAGGGCCGAGGCCTCGCGAACAACATCGACACGCCCCGCGCGCGATGCTGCAGCTTTAGCGTGCTTGTATGCGAGCTCAGGATCGAGGTCGATCAGTTGGCCCGCCATCACAAGGTGGCGCGCAACGATATCGCGGTTGATTCCTGAAAGCGTGGACAGTGCGCGAAGCGCATCTTTATCAAGTTCTTCAGCAGAAACGCCTGCGGGAATCGTAGGTTCGTCACCATTGGGAGCGGTGTATTCGTCGCGCGAACGCGGCGCGCTCGAACGTTGGGTATCACGGAAATTACGTCCTCCGCGCTGATCACCGCGTTCATTACGGTCAAAACGACGATCCGAACGCTGACCATCACGACGATCACGAGAGAAACCACGCGAATCACGCGAATCACGATCAAAGCGGCCAGAACGCTCACCGCCCTGGCGACGATCTCCATACTCAGAAGAACGGAAATCACGATCAGAACGCTCGAAACGACGTCCTCCGCGCTGATCACCGCGTTCATTACGGTCAAAACGACGATCCGAACGCTGACCATCACGACGATCACGAGAGAAACCACGCGAATCACGCGAATCACGATCAAAGCGGCCAGAACGCTCACCGCCCTGGCGACGATCTCCATACTCAGAAGAACGGAAATCACGATCAGAACGCTCGAAACGACGTCCTCCGCGCTGATCACCGCGTTCATTACGGTCAAAACGACGATCCGAACGCTGACCATCACGACGATCGTAACGATCTTCTCGGTTGCCCCCAGAAAAACCGTCGCGACCGTTACGGCGGTCTGAAGATTCAAAACGACGCGGCCCACGAGAGGAATCCCCGCGAGAGTACGAACCGTTGCCTCCACGGGAACCACGTCCACGACGCTGCGAGGAGTCAAACCTATCTGCCACAATTCCTACTTTCTTGGGGTCCGATGACCGCACCTATCTTGAATTAAAACTATGAACCTAACCAGCATAGTGGGCTGTGCGAAATGAAGCTAGTGGGCATAAGGAGCTGTGGAAAAGCAACTCGTGTGGCTTTCATCGCTCAAGCGAAAAACCGACCGACACGAAGAGCAAGAAATATCTATGCGAGCCTGCGGGTTCAAGCTTAAAAGAACGACCGCGTACGGTAGTCGCGTGTGTATGGATACGGGGTGGAGGACTGTTGTGTGTTGTGTTGTGTTTGCCTGGTAGGCGCGTGTGGGTGAAAGAGGGGGGGGTTTGGAACAGTGTTCCAACCCCCCCCTCTCTTTTGAAGAGTGTTGTGG
>UWSI01000041.1 GCA_900541895.1 uncultured Actinomyces sp.
CCCAGCCCGGTCAATACCCCGAGCAGGGACAGTACCCGCAGGCGACTCAGTACCCACAGGCACCTCAGCAACCCCAGGCGGGTCAATACCCTGAGCAAGGCCAGCAGCCGGGCCAATACCCACAGGCCTGAGCAGCGCTCGCTCTCAGTTCTGAATACTTTTCGGGGCGACCGCACGCAGCCGCGGTCGCCCCGACGACAGTTAACCCCTCACAGGAGCATGACATGTCTTTCCCTTTGACAAAGCGAGTTGCGACCTTCTCTCTTGCCGGCATGTGCGCTTTGGCGATGGTCGCGCCAGTAATCAATGCTCCATCAGCTCAAGCAGCAGGCCATCGTTTCGGTATTTCTCAGACTTTCTGGATCCGAGTTGACGGACGTGTCACTCACCAGTTTTCACTCATCGAGCAGTCCAACTTCATCAGTAAGGAAGCCTGCGAGTCTCTTCCAGTGGCATTGGAGTGGTCTCGCGTCACCTTCAGTGCCTCACCAACCTCAACTCGATGCACCATCGAAACTGACTTCAATCGCCATGTGAACCCCTATGTAGCTGTCGATCAGAATCGAAGCGTAACTTTTGCCGCTCGCCCCATCGCACTTGAAGACCTTGGTCTTGAGCTTCCTGAAGACACGACTCTCACCTACCAGTCCGTGAGCCTCACCGGAAGAGGGTTCCACGCAACGCAGGTCAACGCGGGAGCGGAAACCCGCCTGGACAGCACAGGTGATAACGTCTCCTGGAAAAATATCGGAAAGGATGTCGTCGCCGCTGAGGGGACTATCGACGTCGACAACGATTTCCACACTCAAGAACGCAAGACCTATCAAGGTATCGAAGCCGTTGATATGCCCGGCGATTTTCAAGACGCTTCCGCTACTGTCAAAGCAAACTCAAGCAGCTCTAACAGCCCATCCCCTTCTTCGACATCAGCACGTTCAAGCTCAAGCTCCTCGGGAATGATGTCCGGCCTCATGCAATTCATCATTCGCTTGCTCCCAGCGATCATCGTATTTGCTGGTGCGACGTTTATAACGAGGTATTCCGCCCGCCGACGTCGCAAGAACAAATACCAGAGCGGTGGATTCCCAGTACGCGTTCCTACACCGCTTCCATCCCACAGCACGTCGGGGGCTCCTTCACAGGCACCAAGTCCCTTCAGCGTTCGCGGAAAGGACCCCTCTGCCAGCGCGTTCTCAACAGGATCGCAGGCCCCCTCAACCAGCACGCCGAAGAGCACTGTGCCCGCTGATCCCCACCTCACGCCCAGCGAGCCACAGCCGGCCTCGGCCTCGCAAACTCCGACTTCGCCCCCGCCTGCTACCTCCTCGGAGCCGTACAACCCCTATGCGCCCTCCCCTGATCCCGCTTCTTCCCTACCTCCAGCGGCAAGTCCGGCGGAAGCCGCCGATTCAGCACCAGATCCGTACTCGACCGACTGGCGAAATTCCCTCTAGGAGTATCTGATGCCTTTTTCTTTCCCGAGGCCCACAGCACGCTCTTTCCTTGCCGGCGCTTTAGCGTGTGGATTCCTTGCCGCAATTGGTTTGCCCGCCCCTACTCATGCTGAAGAGCACGAGGTCTCGATTAGCGAAAGCGTTTACGCACGCAATAGCGGGCGCTCCCAATACGAGCTATCGATCTTTGACCGCACTCAAACTATGACCGAAGCTGCCTGCGAGGCAGTCCCCTTGGCTCAACAGTGGTCGGTTGTCGAATTCGAAGCCAATTCTTCTTACAACTACTGCCGCATCGAAACCGATTTCAACCGACACAAGAATCCCTATGTGGCGGTTGATTCAAGTGGGCACCTCACTTTCGCTGCAAAACCAGTGAAAATTGAAGACCTCAACCTCGCTCTTCCCAGCAGTACCGTTGTTTCTTCGCATCGCTTTTCATTGACGGGGAGGAACCTGAATACATCACGTGTGAGCGAAGGCGCCTCGGTGCGTCGCGATGATTCTGGCGACACCGTTCACTGGGATGAGGTTTCTGAAGAAGTGGTCGCTGCCGAAGGAAGGGTGGAAATCGACGACCGTTTCCACTCTCAAGAACGCGAGGACTTTAACGGCATTAGCGCTGTTGAAGTGCCCACTGATCTTCAGGCCCCCAATGTGACGACCCCGTCCAGCAACACAGGAAGCGGCGGGCTAGGGCGCATGTTCTTTGGAACTCCGGGCATGAGTTTGGTTTTTTTCTCCTCTCTATTCATCATCGTCGTTCTCGTGCTTATTTCTGCAGTTTTGATTTCACGCAGGAATAAAAAGAAGACCGTCTACTACCAAAGCGGTTTCAGCTCATACCAAGCTGGAGTATCAATCCCCCAACCATATGGCTCAACGACGCCCACAGGCACCTATACGCCGCCCGGCATGGGCCCACAGGCAGGATCAGCACCCGCTTCGCCCTACCAGGGTTCGTCCTCCGCCGGCGCTCAACCACCTTCTCCTTCTTCAAGCGGCTGGCACAACCCGTTTGAGCCACCAAAGAACTGAGCGTTTTCTACTGGCACAGCGGGAGTGCTCACCTACCTCACCCCACACAGGAGGCGTACTCCCACTAGACTGGCCACAGCCTCGGCAATGATCATGGAAGGACTCATATGCGATCCACTCTGATGCGACGCGTGGTGCGCCTGCTGGGCATATCAGCCTGCACGTTCCTAGTTGCTGGTAGCGCCTCCACGCTGATGGCGACACCTGCACTCGCAGACAGCGCCTATGTCACCATTGGCGAGAGCGTCATCTTCAGCGATATCGGATTCATCAAATATGAGCTCAACATTATTGATTCTTCTCAGACCATGACCGAAGAGGCATGCCGTTCTCTACCTCAGTCGAAAGCCAGCGCGGAGACAACCTTCTCAAACGACAAAAACCTGTCATACTGCAGGATTAGCGCAACGATCGTGGGTAATAATCCCTACCTAGCGATCAATAAACAGGGCGATTTCACCTTTGCCGCACGCCCGGTAGCCCCTGAGGACCTCCATCTTTCTTTCCCCGCGGATACAGATTTCAAAGGCATGCGTTCGATCACTTTCAGCGCACCGAACGCCGCAGTTACCCAGCTTTCATCAGGGGGTTCTATTGACGATGGTTTTAATCACTGGGTCATTGTTAAGTGGAGCGGCGATGCACTGAATGCTCCCGTAGCAGCTATTGGCACGGTCAAGGTGCCCTCAAATTTCCACCCGATTATCCGCATGGAGCTCGGGGGTATTTCACCAGTTGATGTGCCTAGTGACCTCACGACCGTCAATCAAGCGACCTCGGCTCCGTCCAAAGCCGCGTCGCGACGGACAACAAGTTCTCAGAATTCAAACTCCACGCCTGGCGTCATTTCGTTTTTTGACACCGTCTTGAGTTCGCTTCAAAAATACGGTGGTCTTCCGATAGCCATCATCTTTATCGCGATTGTCTGGGGCTTTGACTCACTCAAGAAGAAAAAGAAGAAGAAAAAGAAAGCCGAGCCCTCGCCATTCAGCGTTCCCCAGTACTACGAACCAGCTCGACCGCCTGCCCAGCCAAGTTCAGAGAATCTTTTTGATGTGAGTTCTCAGCCTGTTACCGAGGCCGAGGCCTCCACAGCGCTCCCCCATCCCGAGCCCTCCCCATCCCCGACCCCGCTTGGACACAATCCCTTCTCCTTGGAGCCTGCGTCCAGCACCCCGGACATTCCTTCGATTCCCGAGGCAGCGTCGCCAGCCGAGGCCGCGGATGATCCTTTCCGACCATCTTCTTCCACGCAGGGCGGGACAGCGTCGCACAAAGCCTCAGGAGGACGCAATCGTTTTGCGCCGCCGGAGGAATGACTTCAGACTTACGCAATCACAGCCGCAGGAAATCACGAAAACTAAGGAATTACTCATGAGAGCATCTATTTCTAGACGAAACCGCATTTTGCTCAGCATTACGGCCTGTGCGCTCATGATTTCCTCTTCCTTATTCGGGGCATCGCCCGCTCATGCTGTTCGCAATCAGGCGGAGATCAGAGAGTTTTTCATGATTTTGTCGGACGGTAACGTCAGTCACTCCATTACGGTAATCGACTATTCAAAGACGCTCACCCAAGATGCTTGCGACGCATCTCCTATGGTCCAGCAATGGTCTCAGACTCGATTCACAGATTATTCAGACTCCTACTACTGCGAAATTACTACGGATTTCAAGCGCGCAACAAACCCGTACGTTGGAGTCGATCAGGATGGAAAGGTAACCTTCGCTACGGCTCCACTGGAGCTCAAAGACCTCGCCCTTGGCCTTCCCGAAGACATTTCCGTGATAGCACGTCGAGTTGACTTCACCGGCCCCTACCTGACCATCACAAAGGGCACAAAAGGCTCGGAACTTGTGGAGAGCGATCCTACGAGCGATTCGGTGAGATGGATTAATGACCTCGGTTCGATCGTGGGTGCCGAAGGATATATCCAAGGTTCTTCTTCTTATTCCCACCCGATTGAGCGCAAAGATTTCAACGAACTTACGGCCGTTCCAGTACCGACCGAAATGACGGATTTTCCGCATTCACGCACTATTGCGGCGCCGACGCCATACACTCCTTCACCTACAGCAAGTTCATACACTCCTTCGTCTACAGCAAGCTCGCCATCACCCTTTAGTCTTGGGTGGCTGATCAACCGGGTCATCAACCCCGTAATCGGCGTGGGACTGGGGGGGTTTTTCGTGTGGTGCATGTGGTGGATACTGAAGAAGGGTCTAGAACGAAATAAGACTCAGGCGGGGACCCTTGCCTCCTCGGACTACCAAGCCCAATCTTCGACACCCCCCGCACCCACCCCGACTGTTCAAGAACCTCACAATCCTTTCGATTCGGAGTGGCGTAGTCCTTCGGTTTAAATCGACCACTACCGCTCGCACATCCTTGAACCTAAGCTCACCTTGAGGAAGTTTATGCACTCCTATCACCGACACCTTCACCGCCTGCAGACTTGGGCGGCTGTGTGTGCATCTGTCATCGCGCTGTCGCTTTTCACCGCTACCCCCGGCTATAGCGCAGAAAACGAAGTAAAAATTAACGAAGTCTTCACAATTCGTGAACCAAATTCGGTCAGCTATCAAGTAACGGTGCATGATTTCTCGAAGACGCTGACTGAAGAGTCCTGCCAGGCTTCTCCCGTTGCACTGGATTGGTCCTCGGTGACCTTTACCCAAGCGACATATTCGAACGATTGCTTTATCTCCACGGAATTTAACCGATACGCGAATCCCTATGTCGGCATCGACGAAGACGGGAAGTTAACATTTGCTACGTCACCACTGACCTTGGAGAAGCTGTCTTTGGGTCTTCCCGAAAATACAGTCGTCGCACGTCAGAGCGTCACACTTTCAGGGTTTTACATGCGTTTCATTAAAACCAGCAGCGGCGCTCAGCTGGATGACAGTAACCCCAACTTCAGTACCGTGGAGTGGCTAAATATTCACACACCCACCTTTGCTGCTGAGGGAATTGTAGAAAAAGCGAAGAATTTCCACACCATCGAACGTAAAAACTTCAATGGGGTTGTCGCAGTCCCCATGCCAACGAATCTTCAAGACGCGTCGTACGCACGTCGCGCAACCGCTACAAGTTCACCCACGACTCAATCAGCATCGTCCTCTTCCCAAGGAACTTTCACCCGACTGGTTCTGGCGATGACGGGGAGCATCTTATTTCCGGCAACTGTGATCATTCTCTTGCGTACATGGTTCGACAGACGTCAAAAGCGCAAGGCCAAAACGGAGACTCCCACAGCTCCGTCGCCCTTCAGTTCCTCTTCTATTCCAAGCGCGATGGAACCATCTGCTCGCACTTCCCAGAATCCTTTTGCGACGCAATGGGAAGGTGAAACGGATACAACAGGCGACGCGCAGGGACACTCCGAAAAACCGGGTTCTTCATCCAGCGAATTGCCCGGAGCTCATGGAGATTCACCGCGAAATCCCTACGGACCGCCAACTAGCTAAGCACTCTGCTTCAGCATTTTTGCCACACTAAAACAATTCGATATGCTTGCAGCAGCTTGATTCAATTTCGAAGGATGTCTCAATGAAGCGTTTGTACTCGACGGCAGCCGCGCTTGTGCTTGCCGGAGCTCTCGTGCTCCCAACAGCGACGAGCGCACAGGCAGCTAATTCAGATCTGACCGTCTCGGTGACTTTGAGCGTCTATAACAAGGGAAGCGTCGGCAAGGCTTTCGACATTTACGACCGTTCCAAGCAAATCGATGAGGGCAAATGTAAATCTTTCTCGAACGGGAATGGCGACTACCGCATCGAATTCGCGCAGGGCGATAACTTCACTCGCTGCTCGGTTTTCCCACCCTTCGAAAGTGGAGATGCCGTCGGGAAGTACTATTCGCTGACCGAGCAGGGCGATTTCACCTTGGTCTATTCCGCAGACCAGTTAATGAAAGACACTGACTTCCTGGGCCGCCAGCGCGATATTGGTTTCATCAATGTCCGTCCGCTGGTATTCGAGCTTGATACTGCCTCTGAAGGTGCCCAGTTCCACGACGAAGATCGCGCAAAGCGTGGCACCAACGACTACTCGCCGACTGATCAGAGCGTCACGTGGCAAAAGCCCACCGGAAAGGTTGCAGTCCACGGTAAGAAGACGAGCAGGTATCAGGGCGCCGCGACAGTGAATGGGCAATTTGGAACTGATATTCCTACCCTCAGCCCGCTGCCCGAGCCCGCTCCTGAACCAAGTGCGCCTGACCGCAACCGCACAGCTCCGTCGACTCCGGCTTCTTCGTCGTTCTCATCGTCACTGATCTGGATTATCGGTGGCGTCGTAGCAGGTGTTCTGGTGGTTGGAGCACTGGTTATTTTCGTTCTTCGCCGTCTTTCTTCCGCTTCCAAGAGTGCTGACCAAGCATCGGGAGATGAACAGGCACATGCAGCAGCTCCGTCGACGCGCGAACGCACTCGTGAAGATAAGCGCCGCGAGCGCGATGAGCGAAAGCGCGCAAAGGCAGCGGCAAAGGCAGCTCGTCAGCAGGGCAGCGGACCCGGTGCGATTCTTCAGGGTTCAGCTCCGCTAGGTACAGCTCCCCAGCAGAGTACCGCTCCTGCTACTTTCCAGGCTCCTACTCAACCTGCAGCTCAGGCTGTTTCTCAGCCCGTAGACGCTGCTGCCCAGGCTACCGTTCCGACTGCTCAGCGACAGGCCACACTGCCTCAGACTCAGGCACCGGCAGCGCAACCTCAGTCGGCATCGACGCAAGATGCTGCACCACAGAAACAGCCCCAGGCACCTGCAGTGCACATTCCTCCGGCACCGAAGTCAGAGCCTTCGCCCGCCCGCCATTCTGCGGTTTCTCAGCCTGAAGCTCAAACACCGAACCAATCGGTACCTTCCGTACAGCCGACGGCTGAACCCGTACAGGCAAAGCCCCACGTGGAAGAGCAAGCGGCTGCAGCGGCCTCGACCCCTGCGCCAGCTGCTCCAGCACCAACTGCTTCTGCTCAACCTACCCAAGCACCAGCTGCTCAGTCGCAGCCTGGGCAAGGCTCACAGCAGCAGTGGAGCCAGCCTCAGCCTGCCCAGTCCCCTGCGCCTCAGCCTGCCCAGTCCCCTGCGCCTCAGCCTGCTCCGCAGCAGTGGGGACAACGGCCACAGCAGCAACAGCAGCCCGCACCACAACAGTGGGGACAGCAGGGATATGCTCCCATTCCCAGCCAGCAGCAAGCACCTCGCCAGCAGTGGGGGCAGCCGCTTCCACCCCAGCAGCAGCAAGGTATGAGCTTCCGGGGTCAAAGTATTGTTCCGCCGGCGCCGCAACAAAGCCAGCAACCTCAGGGCTCTCCCTACGGCGCTCCTCAGCAGTGGGGACAGCAACCTGCACAGGGCCAGCAGCCCGGGCAAAACCAGCAGTGGCAGAGTCAGGTTCCAGCTCAGCAGCAATGGCAGCAGAGTACACAACCTTCTCGCAACCCCTACGGACCTGCTTCACAACAGGGTCAGCAATGGGGCGGACAACCCGCACAGCAGCCCTACGGTACCGGCCAGCAACAAGGCCAGCAGTGGCAACAGTGGCAGCAGGGACAGTCCGCTCAACAAGCGCAGCAGTGGGGCGGACAACCCGCACAGCAGCCTTACGGCCCCGGACAGCAACAGGGGCAGCAGTGGCAGCCTCAAAACGGTCAGGGCGCCCAGAATGGGCAGCAAGGCCAGCCCGGACAAGGCCAGCCCAGCCAGCCGCAGCAGGGCCAGCAGCCCGGTCAAGGACAACAATGGCAGCAGGGCCAGCAGCCAAATCCCTGGACACAGGGACCCACGCAGCAATGACGAGCGAGAGAGCTCAAGGATAGGTTGAGGGCTTGGTATCACGTGATACCAAGCCCTCAACCTCTTTGTAGAAACCTTCAACGCATTCTTCCCTCCATTAAGAACGGCGCCAGAAGATCTCTACTCGATTACCTTCTCAAAAGACCACACAGGCACATCGTTGCCGTCTAAAGACACCGAGTGCTCACCAACAATTCTGTATCCCACACTCGAATACAAGTTCGCATTCCTTGGGGTACATGTAATAAATGCGAGGCAGCCTCCCCCATGGGAACGAATGTATCCCTCAATCCCACGTTCAAGGAAAATCCTGCCGTGGCCTCGGTGTTGAAATTCCGGATCAACTGCGATCACCGTCAGGAACCACTGAAAATCCGATGCTTTGCGGACAACTGAATCCGCGGCCTCGGTAAAAGAGAAGAAACGCACCAAGCGGTCAAAGCGCATGTATCCAAGGAGCGGCCTGCAGTAACGCAAGTATTCAAGCAGCCCTGGTGGGCGGCGGTTAAGCAGGGCAACGCCAAGGATTCTCCCCTGATCTTCTAAGACCAAAACCGTGTGATAACGCACAAATACGCGGATCATGACGGCGTGAAGATCACGAATCCAGTCGGGGAATTTTTCGGGTTCAGCAAGTAACCCTTTCACCGCCGTGTGAAGAGGATAATTTTCGAAGGCTGCACCCGCGAGATCAGCGAGCTTATCTATCTGATCCTCACGCGCAGAATAAACGTGCATGGCCTTCCCCGATCGTCGATTCCTCATGTCTGAGTATGAGTGGATACTGAGGTTTTAAGGCTAATGCATCAACCTGCACCCGTTCTTTCTAGAGTCAGTATGTAGGCAGAACGGCGCACTCGCAACAGTTTGCATTCATAAATGTATCGGGAATTTTTTGAGGAAATTTCAGGCGAGTATTCGATGGCCCTTCCTAGCGCTAACCTGAAAATATGTGACTTCTCTTCGCCTGAGGTTCAGCATTCTTCGCTGGCATCACCGCTGCATTTGCGAAGCTTGGAATCCACGGCCACGATTCAACGCTTATCTCTTTCTTTTCCTCTCCGGGCTTGCAACCGGCGCATCGCGGCTGTGCTACTACCGAGCGTTCCAGGAAGGCTCCGCGTCCATCGTTGTCCCTATCGACAAACTTTCAATACTGGTGGCGGTTGTATTTTCAGCACTCATGTTGTGTGAACACGTCTCGGGACGGTATTCATTTGGAATCGCTAGTATGTGTACTGGGGTCATACTGATGGTCATCGGCTAGCCCGAGGAGGGAGAGTTATGCTGCGCCGCGCAACACTCGAAGATGCAGACGCTCTGTCCGCGCTTGCGTCCACGTGCTTCACGCAGACTTTTGGCCACCTATATGCACCCGACGACCTTGATCGTTTCATTCACGAGGCCTACTCCCCCGAGGTCCTTCGCGCAGAGCTTGCGGATCCGAAGCGCCCGACCTGGTTGCTTTTTCTTGAGGAAAGCGAGGCCGCCGCGACTGCACCAGAGTGTACTGATACGCGCACGGCCTCGGAAGGCAAACTGATTGGCTACGTGACCGTTTGCCCCGCACACCTCCCCCACCCCGACGTGAAGCCCACCGACGGAGAGGTTCAGCGGCTCTATCTGCTACGGGAATACCAAGGTGGCGGACGTGGTTCACGGATGCTTGAACATGCGTTGAATTGGCTCGAGGCAGACGGGCCGCGAACACTTTGGATTGGAGCATGGAGCGAGAACTACGGTGCACAGAGGCTGTACGGTCGCTACGGTTTCACGAAGGTCGGAGAGTATTCATTTATGGTTGGCGATCACGCTGACCGCGAGTTCATTTTGCGGCGCGACGCCGCAGTTCAGGAGTCCTCATGAAGACAGCACACTGGCATGCACTTTTGCTTGCAGGAGCAGGAGTTATGCATTTCAAGGCACCGCAGGTTTATGACGCGATTGTGCCACGTAGCCTTCCCGGGAATGCGCGAACCTACACCTTGGTGAGCGGCGCTGCCGAGTTGGCAATTGCCGCTGGCCTTGCGCTTCCATTGACGAGGCGACTGGCCGGCTTGGCCGCGAGCGCACTGTACGTCGCGGTCTTCCCTGCAAACATCAAGATGGCGGTGGATTATCGCAAGGAAGGCAAGCCTGCGGGCGCACAGGCACTTGCGTATGCTCGGCTGCCGCTTCAGATTCCTCTAATTCGCGGGGCGTGGAGGGTGTTTCGAGGGAAGTAGGAGGCCTCAGTTATTAGCTTGTTTCACTCCGCGGTATTGATGCCCGGAGGCGGGAGCTGACGCAGGTGCTGCTTGAGTCGGTTAGCCTGAGTTTGAAGCGAAACGAAGGTCATACCACCCGAGATCACTCCGCCAATGAGCGGGAGGATCTTCGACATTGTTTTGGTAAAGCCCTGCTTCGTCACGGAAATTCCGATGACCTTGAGGGATTTCTTAACGACCGGGTACCAAGTCCCATTCATCAAGGCCTTGCGCGCAACTCGCTTTTCAATAGCAGGAGCAACAATCATCCGAGCAAAATCCCGCATCGACTCGGCAGCTCCGGCAACTCCCAGCATGACGCCGAAGAAGAGGCCCATCTGGGCGATCGTCTCATCATCGACATCGTCCAAATCCGTTAAGAATTCTTTCCACCCATACAGGTACGCAAGCTTTTGCATGATCCGCAGCGAGTGAACGTAGTACTGAGTGAGGTCGGCGGGCACGGTTCCGAGCATCGCGAAGCCACCGGGGATTCCTGCAGCAAAAGAGAGCGCGGTAGATTTCTTCGTTTCGAATGAGATCGCGTCATTTGCCAGTTTGTCCAAAGACTTGCGCGAAACTCCCGCTGAGAGTGGATTGCTGGCAATAGCACACTCAATCTGGGCATCACTTAGATGAAGCTTTCGCAGTTCCTGGCGCAAGAAGTCCTCGCGCGAGATCCGTACTCCCCGAATTCGCAAGAGTTTCTTCAGAAAGAAGACCGCGTAGACCGAGGCCTCTTGCCCTTCCTCCGTTGAGAGTTCAGAAAGCAGCGGGGCATTCTCATTATCTTCAATGAGTTCTCCTTCAAAAACGGGAGCATCAAGAAGTTCATCTTCCTGATAGCCATGCGTGGCTTCTTCGGAGAGCAAAGGTTCTTTCTCCTGGCTCATATTGCCCCTTATCACTCACATCGAAAACAGGTAGTGCGATTCTACTGGAACAATGCACTACCCACGCTTCATCGGGTAGCGCCGATCTTCTCGCTTCCACCACGGCATCCACGAGGAGTATCCATCGACAGGCGCGGTAGTGGACGAAGGCTCAAACCCAAGCTCTGCAGGCGTTTTGGAATCCGACCGACCAAGAAATACTGATCCTTATCGTCGCAGCACTCGCGCACAATTGCACGGAACTCCGCCAGCTCACAGTACAAAACTCCGGTGATCGGATTGCGTTTGAACACCACGATCGTGTAAAGCCAGTAGGCAAAGAACATAACATTCGCCACCAATGCGACCACCGCGCACGCGATGTTCGCCCGCGGGTTCCTGGTCACAAAGTTAAAGATATCCGAGGGCGGCACCAAGATCTCGGGAAGCAAAGTATTCATCGAAATCCAGAACACCAGTGTGAAGCAACGGAGCTAGATCCACTGTCCCTTCACACAGGTGAACGCGGGGATCATGCAGGCCAGTAGCAGGGCAAGAGTGCAGTACCACGTGTAGTCAACCAGCGAGTTGCAGAGGAACGCGTGGTTCCACAAGTCGTAAGCAATGACCCACGGCCACACCATGTCCACCCAGATCAGCCCCTGGACCTTCTGCTTGCCCGGTGCAATATGTGGCTGGTCCTCACCGTCTTTATCCTCATACCTGTCGCGCTCATGGTCTTTTGGTGGCCGCACTCGACGCAGGGCACGGCCTCGGCAGGCTGCTTCCCAATCGTCAAGCAGCACTCGGCGCTGGCGGGGTCCCTGTGTTTGGTCGCGCTTCAGGTATTCCCGGGGCTGCAGCAGAAGCGCGGGTACCTGCTAATTCTACCGGTGATCCTTTCCGCCAACATTGCCGAGGCCGTGGTAGGCGATTTCCAGTGCTACGGCATTCACGGGGTGGATTGGGATCTTTGTGTCGAAAGGCAAGGAACGCGCGCTCGTCTGGGATGACCTGACGATCGAGTGGATTATCGCCTACGACCTGTGGAATTTCGCCTACGTCTACAACTGTCTAGCGGACCGCGCCTGGTATTCGGGCGTGACACTGTTGGCGGCGTGTACGATTCCGGCTCTTATGAAGTTTGGACGAGGCGCGTGGATCCAATATCGGGCCTACACGCTGACTTTCTGGTCGGCTGTGGTGCTCACTTTCCCGCATTTGATGCAGGACTCGATGTTTGCGCACCGCAGCGCGCACAACCCAAGCGCGATGTTCATTATCTCGGCAGTCGCGCTGCTTGCAAATGTGTGGGTTTTCGGCCGCCACGTGTATGTAAACGTCTCAAAGAAGCGCAATCCCTTCACGCAGGAGGTTCACGCGGATGAGCCGACTTACGTGGGGTGGGTGCGGGATTTAGCCTCGGATGAAGACAAAGAACTAATCGCTGCGCGCCTTGGGACGACACCCGAGAAAGCGGGGTTTGTGACGGCGTCTTAAGATCGTGGCCGGCTCTTCCATTGGATTTCGCAATCTCGTGGAAAAACAGACACGAAACAGAAGTGGCCGGGGCATGCGCCC
>UWSI01000042.1 GCA_900541895.1 uncultured Actinomyces sp.
ATCTACACACCCAACCCCCACCACGTCAAACCAAAACCACGTGAACCAGCACACAAAAGCTAGTGATAGCGCCATTTCTGATTGAACAGCCAGCAAACATTCATCTAAAAACGGCTAAATCCCAATGCGATACATGCGTATATCAACAAAAGCAGGACCTGCCTCACAAAGAGGCAGGTCCTGCGATTTATGGTTTAAGCGGATGTTTTCAGAGAGGCGCTACGCTACCAAAGCGCGCTGACTTTCCTAAAAATGCCACTCCCGCTTACTCAGCGAGCATCCATGTGCTCTTGAACGGGGATGTCAATGGTCGGAAGGTCGTGGACCGCCTGACGCACTGCCTTCGAGACTGCACCGGGGACGGCCTCGTTGAAAACACCGGGGATGATGTAGTTCGGCGAAAGCTCGTCGGGGCTAATCACATCGGCAATTGCGTTTGCAGCGACGCGAAGAACCTCGGTTGTAATCTCCTTGACCTTTGCATCCAGGAGCCCACGGAATAGACCGGGGAAGGCCAGAACATTGTTGATCTGGTTCGGGTAATCGCTACGACCGGTCGCAACGATTGACGCATACTGGGCAGCTGCAATCGGATCGACCTCGGGAGTCGGATTTGCAAGAGCAAAAACGATTGCACCCTGAGCCATCTTCGCAATATCCGAAGGCTCCAAGATGTTTCCGTGGGAGACACCAATGAAGACATCGGCATCAACAATGCCTTCCTTCAGGCTGCCATGCACCATGCGCGGGTTCGTATTCTGCGCCAACCATGCACGTGAGGGGTGCATGCCCTCAACATCATCACCTGCAAGCGCGCCAGTACGACCGTAGCCAACAATGTCGCGCGCACCTTGAGCCAGCAGGAGCTTGATGATTGCGGAACCCGCTGCACCAACGCCGGAGACGACGATGCGCACGTCCTCGATCTTCTTGTTCACGAGCTTGAGTGCATTGATCAGTGCTGCCAGCACAACGATTGCCGTACCGTGCTGATCATCGTGGAAAACCGGGATATCAAGCTCTGCACGCAGACGCTCTTCAATTTCGAAGCAGCGGGGAGCAGAAATGTCCTCGAGGTTGATTCCGCCATATGCGGGCGCGATTGCCTTAACAATCGAGATGATTTCTTCAGTGTCCTTGGTATCAAGGACAACGGGCCATGCATCGACATCACCGAACTGCTTGAACAGGACAGCCTTGCCTTCCATCACGGGAAGAGCAGCTTCAGGGCCGATATCGCCCAAACCAAGAACCGCGGTGCCATCCGAGACAACGGCGACAGAATTGGCCTTCATGGTCAACAGGTGGGCCTTAGAAGGCGTGTCATGAATCGCCGTGCAGACACGCGCAACACCGGGGGTGTATGCACGAGAAAGATCGTCGCGGTTACGCAGAGGAACCTTGGGCTTAACCTCGATCTTGCCGCCGACGTGAGCCATGAAGGTCTGGTCTGCCACGGAAGAAGTATGTACGCCTTCAAGACCATCGAGAACTTGTTCAACCTCGCGGCGATGTTCGGAATCACGCATGTCGCAGGTGAGGTCAATAACGATGCGACCACGGTCAGAATCGGCAACATCAAGGCCTTTAATCTGAGCACCGGTAGCAGAAACGGCATCCACGATCTGCGAAACCGAAAGGTTGGCTTCGTCGACTTCAAGACGGTAGGACGCGGTGTATGACGGAGAAGTACGCATTGGTCACCTTTGCATATCCGATTGTTTTGAGGAGAGCCGACAAGGACTCCTCCCCCATCGTAGCTGCGCCGGTGCGTGGGTGCAGCAGTGTCCATTTTGAGCCAATTTTTCGAGGCCGTGGTATGAAGTCCACTTTCCTCGCTCCCCCGTGCTCCTCGGTCTTCGACAGGCATGGAAAGGGCCCGGTCTGCACAGCAGACCGGGCCACGGGCGTTAAATCAACGAAAGATCAAGCGCCAACCATTTCCATAATGAGTTCGCGAACGCGGGCGGCATCTGCCTGACCACGAGTAGCCTTCATCACCGCACCAACAAGGGCGCCAGCAGCCTGAACCTTGCCACCCTTGATCTTCTCGACGATATCGGGGTTCGCGTCCAATGCTTCCTGAACGGCCGCAGTAAGTGCGCCGTCGTCAGAAACAACTTCAAGTCCGCGTGCAGCAACGACCTGCTCGGGATCGCCTTCACCCGCAAGGACGCCTTCCAGGACTTGGCGAGCAAGCTTGTCGGTCAGACGACCGCTATCCACCAAAGACTGGAGCTGTGCGATTTGCGCCGGAGAAACCGGTAGATCCTCAAGCGCAACCTGCTTGTCCTTCGAGTAACGAGCCAGTTCACCCATCCACCACTTACGTGCAGCTGCGGGATCGGTCCCAGCTTCGACGGTTGCCTCGATGAGTTCAAGCGCACCCGCGTTGATGACGTCACGCATTTCCTTATCAGCAAAACCCCATTGCTCGCGCAGACGGCGCCTCTTGGCGACCGGAAGCTCAGGCAGGGATTGACGCAGGGATTCAACCCATTCCTTAGAGGGAACGACCGGGACAAGATCCGGTTCGGGGAAGTAGCGGTAGTCTTCTGCATCGGACTTTTCGCGACCAGACGAGGTCGTTCCGTCTTCCTCGTGGAAGTGGCGGGTTTCCTGAAGCACTGATCCACCGTCAGCCAAGATCTGCGCTTGTCGCTGAATCTCGAAACGAACGGCGTTCGCGATACCCCTGAAAGAGTTCACGTTCTTGGTTTCGGTTCGAGTCCCCAAAGGAGAGCTCGGGGTCGGACGCAGAGAAACGTTGATATCGGCTCGGACATTTCCGCGCTCCATGCGTGCCTCAGACACGCCAAGAGTACGGAAGATATCACGCAGTGCCTGAACGTATGCAGCGGCAACCTCAGGTGCCCGCTCCCCTGCTCCTTCAATAGGACGGGTCACGATCTCAACCAGGGGAACACCCGCTCGGTTGTAGTCAACCAGCGAGTGGTCCGCACCCTGAATACGACCATCTGCGCCACCGATGTGAGTGTTCTTTCCGGCATCTTCTTCCATGTGTGCGCGCTCAATCTGAACGCGGAACATAGTGCCATCCTCGAGCTCAACGTCCACATAGCCGTCATAAGCAATGGGCTCATCTGACTGTGAGGTCTGGAAAGCTTTCGTCAGGTCCGGGTAGAAGTAGTTCTTACGCGCGAAACGGCAGCTCTTGGCAATTGAACAATTCAATGCGAGGCCGATCTTGATCGCGTATTCGACTGCCTGGTGATTGACCACGGGGAGCGAGCCGGGAAGACCAAGCGACACGGGGGTCACGTAGGTATTCGGATCGCCACCGAAGGCGTTGGGGGCGGCATCGAACATCTTGGTCGCGGTACCCAACTCAACGTGAACTTCAATTCCGAGAACCGGATCGAAGGAAGCGGTAGCCTCCTGGTAATCCATCAGCTCAGTCATCACTTTTCCTCCCACTGCGCTGCGGGGCAGTTACCCGCGATATCGCCACTGAGTTGCTCAACGAGGCTTGCGACTTCATACATCTTGAGGTCGTGGTGAGCCGGAGCAAGAATCTGGAATCCAACGGGAAGTCCCTCGGCACTGACGGCGTTTGGAACACTCATCGCAGGAATTCCGGCCAGGTTTGCAGGGATGGTTGCGATGTCATTGAGGTACATCGCCATGGGATCATCCATCTTCTCTCCGAAACGGAATGCCGTTGTCGGACAGGTCGGCGAAACCAGAACATCGACCTCTTCAAAGACACGCGCAAAGTCGCGCTGAATCAGGGTACGAACCTTCTGCGCACTTCCGTAGTAGGCGTCGAAGAAGCCCGCCGATAGGACGTGAGTGCCCAAGATAATACGGCGCTTCACTTCATCGCCGAAACCGGCTTCACGAGTCGCAGCCATAACGCGTTCGGCGGTAACAGGGCCTTCGCTGGGCTCGATGCGAATGCCATAACGCATACCGTCGAAACGCGCCAAGTTCGAGGAAACCTCAGCCGGCATAATCAGGTAGTAGGCAGCAAGAGCGTAATCGAAGCTCGGGCAGGAAACCTCAACGATTTCAGCACCGGCGGCACGCAACTTCTCAACGGTCGCGTTGAAGGCCTCGAGAACATCATCTTGGTAGCCCTCACCGGAGAGTTCGCGGACAACGCCAACGCGCAGCCCCTCAATCTTCCCGTCCTTAGCAACCCGAGTAACACTTTCAGAGAGTGCAGGAACCGGCTCATTCAGGGACGTCGAATCGTGGGGATCGTAGCCACCAATCACCTCGGTCAGTGCGGCCGCATCCTCAACCGTGCGGGTGACCGGGCCAATCTGGTCCAGCGACGAGGCCATAGCGATCAGTCCGTAACGTGAAACTGCGCCGTATGTGGGCTTTGCCCCCACGGTTCCCGTCACAGCACCGGGCTGACGGATCGAACCACCGGTATCAGAGCCCAAAGCCAGCGGCGCCATGAAGGATGCAACAGCAGCAGCGGAGCCACCTCCGGAGCCGCCGGGGATACGATCAAGATCCCACGGGTTTCCGGTACGGCCGTAAGCGGAGTGCTCGGTCGACGAGCCCATAGCGAACTCGTCCATGTTGGTCTTACCCAAGATCGGCATTCCAGCCTTGTGCAGAAGCTCGACGACGGTTGCATCGTAGGGAGGAAGCCATCCCTCAAGGATCTTCGACGCACAGGTCGTGGGAACGCCTCGGGTCACCATGTTGTCCTTGACCGCAATAGGCACGCCTGCCAGGCGAGGCAATTCTTCCCCAGCGGCACGACGCGCATCCACGTCGGCAGCAGTTGCAAGAGCACCCTCACGATCGACATACAGGAAGGCGTGGACCTTGGGGTCAATCGCATCGATGCGATCCAAGCACGCCTGAGTGAGCTCAACAGAAGTGATTTCACCGCTATGCAGCAGGTCAGCAAGCTCGCAGGCGGACTTCTTCAACAACGGATTCATCAGTCCTCCTCCAAAATCTGCGGAACCAAGAACATTCCGTCTTCTTGCGCGGGGGCCTGCGCCAAAACCTCGTCGCGGTCAAGCGTTGGGCCAACGACGTCTTCACGCCACACATTCGACAGCGGAATGGGGTGCGAGGTCGCGGGCACATCCGGGGTTGCAACCTCGGAGACCTTTGCAACGGCCTCGGTAATAACGTCTAACTCACCAGCAATTCTGGTGATTTCTTCCGGTGTAAGTGCAATTCGAGCCAATCCCGCCACACGGGTGACCTCATCAGTACTGATCCTTGCCATAACAAGGATGATACCCGCCCGGGCCGCACCTCTCATACCATGCCCATCGTTGGCAACTTTTGAGTAGGCTTAAAACATGTCTCATCATCGACCGTCTTTTTCTTCGCGCACCCTCAAGGCACTGAAAATTACCGGCGCAGCGCTTGTGGGTGCCCAGGCAGCGGCACTGATCGGCATCCATATCGTTGATAGGCTCCGTAAAGACCGCATTCCGCAGGTCGCGGGCGGTTTCCCAACTCTTCCTCCCTTAGACACCGAAGTTGATGGGACGAGTGTTCGCACCTATACCGAGGGCACCTCTCTTTATGAGGACATGCTTGAAGCGATCACCTCGGCAGAGGACTACATTTTCTTCGAATCGTATATTTGGCGCGCAGATGCATGGGGTAAACGTTTCAAATCGGCACTCCTCGCCGCCGCACAGCGCGGGGTTGACGTCCACATCGTCTACGACGGCTTTGCCGTCATGAACCAAGACCCACTCTTTTACGTCTTCCCAAAGACTCCCCACCTCTACATCCGCCGTTTCCCTGAAATCCGTTCGGGAATGTTCACCTTCAATCTGCGTAAAACCGGTCGAGATCACCGCAAGATCATGGTCGTCGACGACCGCGTCGCCTTCGTCGGCGGGTACAACATTGGTGATCCTTTTGCCCTCGAATGGCGTGATACCCACGTGCGCGTAACAGGGGAAGCAGTTGCAGAGCTGAAGTACGGCTTCATTGACTTCTGGAATCACTTCAAGCGTCGCGGACAACCTAAACTTCCGCGCAGTCGGGCCCCCAGATGGGCCAGCGATGTATCACTGGCCTTCAACCAGCCTTCACGCCTGCTCTACCCCGTTCGCGGCCTCTACATCGACGCAATCGATCGGGCGCAGCACTCAATTCGTATCACCAGTGCGTATTTCATCCCTGACCGCGAGATTTTCGAATCCCTGGTACACGCAGCACGCCGAGGTGTCCGGGTGCAGATTCTGATCCCCGAGTATTCCAACCACATCCTCGCTGACTGGGTTGCACGTCCCTATCACGGCCCACTGTTGAAGGAAGGGGTGGAAATCTGGCTGTACCAGGATGCAATGATCCACTCCAAGACCATGACGATTGACGGAGTCTGGTCAACTGTCGGAACCGCAAATATCGACAGGCTTTCCCTGCAGGGCAACTACGAAGTCAATGTCCAGTTCCGTTCGCAAGCCTTCGCAGCGACGATGGACCGGATCTTTGACCTTGACCTGACCAATGCGCGCAAACTTGCCTTCGAGGAATGGGAAGAACGCTCGATACTCACCCGAATTTCCGAGCGTCTTCTACACCCCTTCGAATTTATCGTTTAGTCATCGAGGGCGGCCAGTCCACGCTCAAGCACCCGCTCAAAATACTTTTCATCAACGACGGGCACTCCCAGGGCCTCGGCCTTTGCGGCTTTCGATCCCGCGCCGGGCCCTGCGATGACCAGCGACGTCTTCTTTGATACCGATCCCGAGGCCTTTCCTCCTCGGGCGACGATCGCTTCCTTCGCGCCTTCTCGCGTGTAGCCAGGCATTGCTCCTGAAACGACGATCGTTAGTCCTTCAAGGGTCTGTTCAATATCCTCGCGAGCTTCATCTTCCATACGGACTCCCGCAGCTTGCCAGGCACGAACGATTTCCACATGCCAATCTACATCGAACCATT
Source organism: uncultured Actinomyces sp. (assembly GCA_900541895.1). Taxonomy (GTDB): domain Bacteria; phylum Actinomycetota; class Actinomycetes; order Actinomycetales; family Actinomycetaceae; genus Pauljensenia. The sequence goes on from UWSI01000042.1 coordinate 6,904, forward strand.
CCCGCAAAGATTGAGCGATTACTTGGCCAACACCATCGACTTCTGCCAATTGTTCGACAGAAGCCTCCATTAAGAGATCCATCGAGGGGAAGGTCATCGCCAGAGCGGAGGCAGCAGTTGGCCCAACATGGCGAATCGAAAGCGCAACCAGAATGCGTGCAAGTGGACGCTCTTTTGCGGCCTCAATCTGCTCTAGCATCATCTGTGTATTCTTTGAAGGAGTACTCTCAAGCAAGGTATAGACTCCGCTATTTCCCTTCTGTTTCCATGCCTTAGTCCAAAAATACCGAACCTGCATCCAGTCACCGGTTTCTTGGCCCTCCTTGGTCACAGGCTTCCAGACCATGACATCGCGCAGTCGTTCAGCGTCGAGGCTGAAAACATCACTTTCTGAGGACAAAACAGGCTTTTGGACAGAAGGTAGAAGAGCCTCGGCATCACCGATCAGTTCACCATGCGTCAATTCAGCAGTCTTTTCCATGCGCAGTGCGGTCCCATTTTCCAAGAAAACAGTCTGTCCTGCCGCGAGCGCGGCGGCTACCTCATCGCGATTGGCCTCGGGCTGGGTAAGGGCAAGCGCGGCCTCGTCCCCAAGTCCTTCGATGTCCAGGGCGGAGCGGGCACCCAAGTGGGCAATCCGCTCGGTAATTTGTGCAGGGCACCCCGCTTGGTTTGGGCAACGAAGATCCACATCCCCTTCCTTCTGGGGAGCCAGCTTCGTCCCGCACGAAGGACAGTTTTCCGGCATGACGAAGGGATACTCACTGCCATCGCGGGCGGCGACTACGGGGGCGACGATCTCGGGGATAACATCCCCAGCTTTCCGCAAAACAACAAGGTCACCAATCAGAACGCCTTTTCGTGCAACTTCACTAGCGTTGTGCAAGGTTGCTCGTGAGACGTGGGAACCGGCAACGAGGATACGCTCCATGACGCCGTACGGTGTCACGCGCCCGGTACGACCCACTTGGACTCGAATATCAAGGAGACGGGTATTAACCTCTTCCGGTGGGAATTTATAGGCGGCGGCCCAACGCGGAGCACGCGAGGTCGTACCCAAACTTGCCTGAATCGCACGATCATTAATCTTGACGACGACCCCATCGATCTCATGTTCCAAAGAGTGTCGTTGAGCGCCCAATTCACCGATACGCTTCTCAATGGCCTCGCGACCACGAAGGAGCTTGGTGTGAGGAGAGACCGGCATTCCCCAATTTTTCAGGCACTCAAACCATCCAGATAAGGTATCGGGCTCCGTGAAGCCACTATCTCCGGCTTCGACAAAACCAATGCCGTGCGCCAACATCGCAAGAGGACGTTCAGCGGTTTTCTTCCAGTCTTTTTGACGCAAAGAACCCGCAGCGGCATTACGCGCGTTCACAAAGGGCGCCTCACCCGTGCGGACGCGCTCAGCATTAAGAGATTCAAAATCCTTCGTTGGAAAGTAGACCTCACCGCGGATTTCAACGCGAGCGGGAACCAAGCCTTTCAAACGATGAGGAATACACGAAATTGTCGAGACGTTAGCGGTGACATCTTCACCAACCCATCCATCGCCTCGCGTCGCTGCGCGGTTGAGTACTCCATTTTCATAGAGCAAGTTGATGGCAAGACCGTCAATCTTCACTTCGGTGAGCATGTCCAGATCGCTACGGCCCGTGTCGTTAGCCATTCGGGTTTCCCAAGCTGCAAGCTCTTCCAAAGAGAAAACATCGTCCAGGCTGGTCATCTGCTGGAGGTGTTCGACGGGAGCAAAAGCTTGCGAAGCCACACCTCCAACCTGAGTGGTGGGAGAATCTGCACTGCGATACTGCGGGTATTGTGCTTCAAAATCTTCGAGTTCGCGGTAGAGCTTGTCATACTCTGCATCCGACAAAACAGGAGCATCACGGTTGTAGTACGCCGCTCGGGCATCATCAACTTCCTGAATGAGTTGATGGTAGCGGTCAACTAGCTGGCGTTCCTCTTCACTCATGCTTGTCATTGTGTCATCTCCATTCAGGGTGCGCTTGTTCCCCACACGAAGATGTTCTTGTTGGTCCTCCTCTTCTTGTTGGCCTTCCTCTTTTTGTTGGTGCTCCACAGGTTGGACGGAGCATCGGCGATTTCCACAGCTTCGTACTTTCGTGAGCATGAGCACGACGACTGTCAAAGGCTGAAGGGTGTAAAGAAAGTGGCCTCACGCAACCGCACAGTTCACGTGCTTACACAGGGATGTTTTTGGGAGGTGAACACACACGTGGGAGATTCCCCCTTGGCGCCAACGCTTCTTCAAGCTGCCCTTCGCTCCTCGTGGCATTTTGCCTGCGTGAGCGGGCCAAACATTGGACTTATTATTTCTCCCCTGGGGTGCCCTCAAGAATTTCCAGCACAGATACAGATCTTCACCGATCGCCGAGGCCGCGAGCGCATACGTTTCCTTCTCGACAGTGAGGATGCGCGAATATGGATTCGCGCATCGGTTTTCACACCGTGGCGACGCCTACGTCCAAATCGTGTATATACCCCCGTCAGAGGTTTGCAACTCAAAGTAGCTGGCCGATCTGCCACTGACTATTACCAGTTGCGCCAACGGCCGCGTGATCTTTCTTTTCCTTCTTCTTCCCGCAATTCAAGGCACCTACCTACGATGTCCTTCATTGGCATTGTTCCGCTTCTACTTTTCATGGCGTTTCGCATGTTCGTCATGGGGGCCTACGGCGGCATGTCGCTTCTTCTATTTGCCCTTCCCCTCATCAGCATGTCAATCATCGGGATAGTAGTCATGAAACGACGAAAACCCAGGCATCGCATTGACGCAGCGAGGCTTGCACTTCTTCTTGAAGCTGCAGCTCCTTCCATCTCAGAGTCTTCGCCCCTTCTGGTCTATCCCAACCAAATTGGGCGCGGGAGGGGTCACGCGGTTTCTCGCGCTGGCGGGGAAACGTATCTTGGTTTTCTTGGCCCCGAGGCCAAGTTAAGTGCTTTGTGGTGCGCGGCGCAGCTAGCGGCACAGTTGGGAGGAGCACGGGTAGCCGAAGGCTCCGATGAGCTTATCGATATCGGAAGGCGGAAATCTCTTGGCCAGGGTTCCATTCATTCCGGCCCCTGTCGTATAAGCATCAGACTTCACGCTCCGGGTGAAGATGAAACCGGGGACGAGGACATTCACCTTGCCTGGGCACAGCATTTCAGTGAACTTCCAACGTGGTGTCACGCAGTAATACCCGCTTCCCGAGTACCGGTGTCTTTGGCGTGGTGGAAGATGCTGGGTAGAGACGCACTAACTGGTTCTATTCCCGAACACGTCGGTTTCGATGAACTTCCATTTGAAGTAATCGATAGCGATGAGGGGTTACGGACACCGATTGGGAAAGACACCTCAGGAATTGTCGACATCGACCTCGTCAAGCACGGACCTCATGCCCTTATTGCTGGCACGACAGGTAGCGGAAAGTCAGAGGCACTTCGAACGTGGCTTCTTGGATTGTGCACAAGCTACTCCCCTTCACGCCTCCGCTTGGTTTTGGTGGATTACAAAGGCGGGTCTGCCCTTTCTCCCCTTGCTGTACTCCCCCATACTGAAACCGTTTTGACCGACCTTAACCTCGGCCATTCCTCGCGCGCTCTCAGAGGTCTCGCGTCATGCATTGCGACGCGAGAAGCACAATTTGCGCAATACGCAGTCAAGGACCTCTCACAGTGGCGTGAACGTTTTCTTCAAGGGGGTGCGCCTCCCCCGCCTCCACGGATCCTCATCGTTATTGATGAATTCCAAGTTCTTGCCGATCTACATCCAGAAACCCTCGAAACCTTCTCAAGGCTCGCGGCTCAGGGGCGTTCTCTCGGTTTGCATTTGATCTATGCGACCCAGCATCCCGGTGCTTCGATCAACGCTCACATGCGCGCTAACACAGAACTACGGATTGCACTGCGGAGCATCTCTGATTCTGATTCACACAGCGTCATCGGCAACGCAGAGGCTGCGCACCTTCCTCGTATTCCTGGCAGAGCATTGCTCGGTTCCGGAAAGCCTGTCCAATTTGCGTATTGCAGGAATATCGAGCAGATCATCGCTTCTATTTCGAAGAACCAGTCAGCTTCCATTGGAGCGCCCTTGTGGTGTCCTTCTTTACCCTCTCAGCTCACGCGTGGCGATCTCGATCAGCTGCACTCTTCAGAACGGGGCATACACATTGGGCTCATCGACGGGATCGAAAATGGCGCACACCGATGTCTTACGTGGCAACACGGAAATATCCTGATGAGCGGTTCTGGGAGTTCGACAAGCAAGCTTGCTTTACTTGCCCGTTCATGCGCCACGACCTTGAGCGATTCATTGGGCTTCCCCCTTTGCGGAGTGTCGATTGATTCGGGCACTGAGCATTCGAGCGCAACTTCACCCGACTACCTGATACGTGACATCGTGGATTTTGGGGTCCTCTGCGAAGACCTTTGCCATCGCGCTCCTTGTATTGTCTGGCTCGAGGATATCGAAGGGACTCTGCATATGTTGGAAGAATGCTTGGGAGTGCTTCGCGCTCATGATCTGTGGGGTCAGTTCACTCGCTCATGCGATGGAGTCAACATTGTTCTCATTGCCAGCGATGTTTCAGGCCGATTCAGCTCACGCACGCTTTTTGGTTCCTATGAGCACATTTGGTATGAGGTTCCCAATCCCCAAATTGTGGAAAGTTGTCCAACAATCCGGGGAGCCGAGTGTACAGATTCGCCCGCTCAACTTTGGAGCAGTGCTCACAAGTCTTTACTCTGCTTATGCACCGACTCAGTGAAGCCGTCTTTACCGTTGAGCATCCCATCGTGGAATCAGATACTTCACGCCTGTCAGGGGCAATTAGGCAATGCAGCATCCCGGCAGCTGAACTCTTGCTCTTCTTTTCCTTTGGCCGTACTCGATGCATACGCTTTATCCCAACAAAGACCGCGCTTCCCGATTACCCCAGCAACGCCCGAATCTAGAGTTGCTTCACTTACCAAAACCAACCCTGACATGCGAATTCATTCGTATATCATTCGTTACGGCGCACAATTAAAACGGTTCTTATTTTCTGAAAAAAATTGCACATTTATCGGAGAAGATAATTCGGCATTAATTGACGCTCTTCGAGCAATAAATGCAGGTTGCCACATTCACCATTTCGAACACTCACAGTGGATGAGAGCACTCGAAAACCGCACCGAACTGCTACTTTTTGCGAATCCACCCAAAGAGGCGCTGCGATTCATCGCCCAGAATTGCCAGAGTTTTCCCAGTTCTTTATATGCACATTCTTGGAATTCTTATTCCGGGGTAATTGTTCATCATGGCGTTGCTGGGCGTTTCGTCCTGAGTTTTAAATAACGTGACGTCTTACACACCAATTTGTGTTTTTTGTGACCTCTTGACTCTTGATATACACGCGCTAATCCCCGAAACTAAGGACGGTTGTTTTGTTCGGTGCGGTCATACCTTGCCTGCACTTATGCTCTTGAAGGAGTGCCCATAATGGATTGGCGAAGTAAAGCCGCATGTCTCAGCGTCGACCCAGAACTCTTTTTCCCGATCGGGAATACGGGTCCGGCCATCGCACAGGCGACTGAAGCCAAGGCGGTTTGTCGCGAATGCGCAGTTCAAGCAATCTGCCTGCAGTGGGCACTCGACAACAATCAGGACTCTGGCGTTTGGGGAGGAATGAGCGAAGAGGAACGCCGTTCCCTCAAGCGCCGCGCAGCGCGCGCCCGTCGCATGTCCTGAGAATTGCCTGCACACATGAGTGGTGG
>UWSI01000043.1 GCA_900541895.1 uncultured Actinomyces sp.
TGTATATCAACTGATATTAAATATCAGTCTTCGTCGCTTTCCTTCGGAATACCGAGGGTCTCGCGAATGTGATCGAAGAGCGACAGCGATGTTGCGATTGCGCAATTGACATGCTGGAGAAGCTGCGCATCGGTTGCACCGTGCTCGTAATCAACATTGACCTCGGTCATGATGCGAAGAGGGCCTGCCTCGCTGGGGGCATAAAATGCCTTCGGCCAGATGCGGTCACGGTGCCAATCTTCGATGACGCTTGCGAGTTCATCTTCGCGTTCAGCGGGGACCTCTTCGGCCATCCGTGCGGTGACCTGCAAGATTTCCTGTTCTTGACCCATGAAGAGGAAGAAGAACGGTGCGCCGTCCCAGCGGCCGCAAACGTCGTTGTCATCATCGCGGCCGTAGTACCAACCCTGGCCGTCGAAGATCTTTTCGATACGTTCCTTAGAGATGGGGCGTACCGAGTCACCCGTTTCAGCGGAATCAAACCAACCCATAGTGACGTCCTTCCTCTCAGAGTCCCAGTGCCTTGGCAAGTTCGTTATAGAACTCTTGGCCAGTTCCCAGCGCGCATGCGATCTGTTGGTTCAGCTGTGCGTCGGTTGCACCGTGTTCCCAGTCGACCGAGTTTTCGCAGAAGATGCGAATCTCGCCCTCGTCATTAATGCGATGGTAGGCCTTCGGCCAGAGCTTTTGGCGGTGCCATTCGCGGATGAAGGCGCGGACCTCTTCAAGGCGCTCGATCGGAATCGAGAGGTGCCACATGGACTGAATGTGGAGAATCTCCTGGTCCTTACCGCGAAGCATGAAGTAGTAGGTGTCATCATCCCAGGTGCCGCCGAGATCGTTATCCGAATCGACGAAGTAGTGCCATCCGCGTTCTTTGAAAAGAGCGATGAGCCTTTCCTGAGAGATCGCCGGAGTCAGCGGAGCGCTCTCTTCCGGTTTTGGCCGTGAAAACAGACCCATGTGTATGTCCTCCTTGGAAGGGAAATTTCACCACAATGGTAAACGAATGTGATCTAAAAGTCAGCTCTGCTGGGTGGCAAACTCGCGCTCATCAATGATGTCCAGAGCCTTTGGGGTAATTGCCTCGAGGTGCTGGTTCGCATGATGAGCACAGAAGTTGAGTGTCCCCGTAGCTAAGGTCACGCGAACCCACGCACGAGCACCGCATTGATCACAGCGATCCTGAGCAGTGAGGATAGGGGGAAGGGTCTGGCGTGAATTCTCAGTAGTTACGGTATTCATAGAATCTATAAGACCATGCCGGTGCTGTATTTCGCCGAGCTTTTTCGTCTTTTCTGCCAATGGCCGAAATTTTCGCTGGAAAGGGTCACAATTTTGTGCATTCGGTGCGTAAATACGCGATAAATTGATTGTCCTTCGTACACTATCGGGGTGAGTGAAACCCAAGCCTCAGACTATTCTGCGCGACACCTCTCAGTCCTTGAAGGTCTGGAAGCCGTCCGCAAGCGCCCCGGTATGTACATTGGTTCGACGGACCACCGTGGTCTCATGCACTGTTTGTGGGAAATTATCGATAATGCCGTTGATGAGGCCCTTGAGGGTTTCTGCGACACAATCGATGTTCGATTGCATCCCGATCACTCGGCTTCGGTTGCTGATAACGGTCGAGGTATTCCCGTCGACGAGGTGCCGGGCATCGGTTTATCCGGCGTTGAGGTTGTCTTCACAAAGCTCCATGCTGGAGGAAAATTCGGTAGCGGTTCATATGCTGCTTCGGGTGGCCTTCACGGTGTTGGCGCTTCTGTTGTCAATGCCCTTTCTGCCCGAATGGATGTCGAGGTCGATCGTGGCGGGAAGACCTGGCAGATGTGTTTCAGGCGTGGTGAACCTGGTGAATTTGATGATTCTCGTCAGCGCACTCCGAATTCTCCATTCACTCCCTTTACCGATGAATCTCGTTTGAAAACTGTCGGGAAAGTTGCCAAAAAGAAGACTGGTACGCGCGTACGTTTCTGGGCAGATTTCCAAATTTTCCCATCCGACGAGGGATTTACTTGGGAAACCTTGCTGGCGCGTGCACGTCAAACTGCTTTCTTGGTGCCCGGTCTAACGATTAATTGCTTTGATGAGCGAGGGGAAGAAGTCGTCCACGAATCATTCCGCTTTGATGGTGGCGTGGTTGACTTCGTCGATTGGCTCTCTAACGACGGTGCTGTTACTGACACCTGGCATATCCAAGGTGAAGGAATATTCACTGAGACTGTTCAAGCGTTGGATCCCGAAAGCGGGCATCTTCGTGCTGTCGAAACCGAGCGTATCTGCGAAGTTGATTGTGCCCTTCGCTGGGGGATTGGCTACGATGCGCAGCTGGAATCCTTCGTTAATATCATTGCGACCCCGAAGGGGGGAACGCATGTTGCAGGCTTCGAACAGGCGGTTTTGAAGGTACTGAGAAGCCAAGTTGATAAAAACGCGCGAAAGCTTAAGGTCGGTGCAAAAGATGGCCGCCCTGAAAAGGACGATGTTCTTGCGGGGATGACAGCGGTTGTAACTGTACGTTTCCCAGAACCTCAGTTTGAAGGCCAAACCAAGGAGATCTTGGGAACACCGCAGATTCGCACGGTTGTTGCGCGTGTTGTGGGGGATTGGCTCGAGACGAAGTTTGCATCGTCCAAGCGGGACGATAAACAACAGACCAGTGCACTTCTTGAGAAGGTTGTCGGCGAGATGAAAGCGCGCGTCTCCGCGCGCATCCACAAAGAAATTTCACGGCGGAAGAATGCACTTGAGACATCTTCGCTCCCCGCGAAACTTGCAGATTGCCGTTCTGAAGACGTTGAACAGACCGAGCTCTTTATCGTCGAGGGTGATTCTGCTCTTGGTACCGCGAAAGCTGCCAGAAATTCCCAATATCAAGCCCTTTTCCCCATTCGAGGAAAGATTTTGAATGTCCAAAAGGCTTCAACTGCGGACATGCTGGCAAATGCGGAATGCGCGAACATTATCCAGGTGATCGGAGCGGGCTCTGGACGAACTTTCGATATTGAACAGGCGCGGTACGGTAAGGTCATCTTGATGACTGATGCTGACGTCGATGGGGCGCACATTCGCACACTGCTTCTCACCTTGTTCTTCCGCTATATGCGACCGATGGTTGAAGCCGGTCGGGTCTATGCTGCGGTACCTCCCTTGCACCGCATTGAGGTAGCGGGTAAAGGACGCAAATCTCGCGAGTTTATCTATACGTATTCAGAAGAGGAACTTCACCGCCAGCTTGCCGCTCTTCGTAAGGCGGGTCGAACGTGGAAAGAACCTATTCAGCGTTACAAGGGCCTCGGCGAAATGGACGCCGATCAGCTAGCTGAGACAACAATGGATCGAGCCCATCGTGCACTTCGTCGGATCACTTTGGCTGATGAAGCTGCCTTGCGTCAGGCGGAAGATGTATTTGAGCTCCTTATGGGACAAGTTGTTGGTCCTCGACGCGACTTTATTGTTGAGGAAGCAGCAGGAATTGATCGCGAGCGTATTGACGCATAAGGTCAGCGATCCGCTCAAGTGGGACTGAAGGCCCGTAATCCCGTAGAATATCTGCATGACTGGACTTGCGGAGCGTTTAAAACCGCCTGCGCTCGTCTCTTATCCAGGTTCTCATCTTGGTCTGCGCTGGCGCTCTCTGATCCCTTCGGATCTTGGGGCTGTTGCTGAGCTGATTCGTCAGGTTGAGAAAGAGGATGACGCGATTTTCAGGACCTCGTCGAAAGAAATCGCTGACCTGGCATTAGGACAGTGCGGTGCTGCACCCCTCGAAGTAATCGTGGGCATTGCCCAGGACCAAGGTATTGTCGCTCTTGGTTCTGTGAAGATTCTGGCCAGCCTAACCGAGGCCGCGGTAGCGATTGTTAACGCGGTGATTCACCCATCATGGCGAGGCCGTGGTGTTGGCCGTTCTTTGCTTCACTGGCAGGACGGGCGTGCACGCCAAATGCTTGTTGAGCATTTTGGCGCGGACTGTGAACTTCCAGCGTCTATTGCAAACTGGGTCGACGGGCATATGACCGATCGTCGTCGTTTGTATATCGCTGCGGGTTTTTATGCGAAGCATATGTTCCAAGTGATGTATCGCGATCTAGAAGGCTCAGAGGGCCGTGGTCCAGTACCCGAAGGGCTACATATTGTGCCTATGAGTGAGGTTTCTTTCTCCAAGCTCCATCATGTGCATTCCGAAGTTTTTGCGGATCACCCTCTTACCGAAGCTCGAGATTTTTGGTGGGAGCGTGCACTCGAAGATTACGAAGATCGCTGGTCTTTTGTTGCCCTGAGTGATGATGATGAAATTGCTGGCTACTGTATGTCCGGTCGTCCCGCAGAAAGCTGGATTGCCCACGGTCGTCTTGAGACTTATATCAACACCATTGGTGTTGCGCCGGCATATCGAGGAAACGGTGTAGCCTCGGCAATGGTCTCCGCTGCGACGCACGCTGCTGCGCAAGACGGGATGAGCCGAATTGGGATTGATGCGGATATTAAGAGCCCAACACATGCGCAAGCCGTATATGAACATCTGGGATTCCTCAACGACCGTACACGTGTCTTTTACAGTATTGATCAGTAGGGCGCACACTCGTTAATGGCTTTATATCAAGTAGATAGGGGAGTCGAGGCATATCCTCCTTTCCCTCAAGAACACCACGGAATCGTCTGGCGCGAGCTGGGCCCTCGTGACCTTCATGCCCTGAGCGCTCTTTTCGCGCGAATGGAGGCAAGAGATAATCCTCCCTATCGTACGGCCTTAGTAGAAGTCGAAGAAATGCTTTCTCCGGCCTCGTCTTGGTGGGGGATTGCGGCTTTTGCGACGAAAGGAATCGCGCAGGGGAGAATGGTCGCTTTCGCTCAGACACGATTGCGCTTTTCCGAGCGTATTGAATGTGTCTGTCAAGGCGGAGTTGACCCCGATTTTCGCAGAATCGGTTTAGGTGGTTCTCTGCTTGAATGGCAAATTGCCGCTGCGCGTTCAATGCTTGAGCTAAATGAAGATACTGGCCAGCGCGCGATCGTGAGTTTTGTCGAAAATTGGCAAGACGAACTTGAGAATGCGCTCAAGGACCGAGGCTTCCATTGGGAACGTACCTATTACGACCTACGCGCAAAACTCGACCCACTTCCGCAAGCGCCCTCACTCGGTTCGTATATCACGATCGAGCAGTGGAGCCCTTCATGGGATGATGAGCTGCTACGCGCGGCAAACCTTATTGCACAACAGCAAGGCCGAGCTGCTCTTACTGAAGAGCAATGGACGATGGGACGTAGTTCTTTCGCTCCCGAATGGTCCTATATCGCGGTGGACCGGCGCTCTGATCGCCCGCGGATTGCCGGTTTTACGCTTGTTTCGAAGTATGAGCAAGACTGGCCTGCGCTGGGGTGGAAAGAAGGGTATATCGACCATATCGGTGTTGGAGACGAGTGGAGGAATACCCCGGTTCTTGATGCCTTGGTAGTAGCGTCGATGCGTGCACAGGCACGAGACGGTATGGATCTTATCGCAACGGGAATTGCTCAAACTGAAGGTTCTGCAACGCTATCGGTTTTTGAATATCTGGGTTTTCGAGTGGTTGGTCAGCAGCGACTTTACGCAATAGATATCCCGGATATCTCTTAAGACTGAATCTTTGAGATATCCGGGATTGCTCAGAACTTCATTGTTAGAGGACCTTTGAGAAGAACTCCTGAGTACGGGGATTTTGTGGATTCACGATGACGTCTTCGGGGCTTCCTTCTTCAACGATCATTCCGCCGTCCATGAAGACGATATGATCAGCCACCTCGCGCGCAAAACCAACCTCATGGGTGACGACAACCATCGTCATTCCTGCCTTTGCGAGATCCTGCATAACGCTCAGGACTTCACCGACGAGTTCGGGATCTAGGGCAGAAGTGGGTTCGTCAAAGAGCATGAGGTCGGGTTTCATCGCCAAGGCGCGAGCAATTGCGACGCGCTGCTGCTGGCCACCAGAAAGCTGCGAAGGGTAGTGGTTGAGGCGGTCTCCCAGACCAACTAATTCCAAGTACTCCTGGGCTTCGCGTGCAACTTCCTCCTTAGGGCGCCCCAAGACCTGGATCGGGCCTTCCATGACATTCTCTATGGCAGTCATGTGCGGGAAGAGGTTGAAACGTTGGAAAACCATGCCGATTTGCGAGCGCTGGCTAGCGATTTGCTTGTCCGTTAGGTCGTAGAGCACCCGCGTTGAGGGGTCTTTTCGGTATCCCAAAAGCTCGCCATCAATGAAGATTTCTCCCGCAGAGATTGTCTCTAGCTGGTTGAGACAACGCAGTAGCGTCGACTTACCTGAGCCTGACGGACCCATGATCACGCAGACCTCGCCGTTGGCGATATCGAGATCTATCCCGCGCAGGACGTGGAGGTCGCCGAAAAACTTATGGACTCCGCGGATTTGAATGAGCGCAGACTGATCTGTCATGGTGTTACCTCAATGAAACTCGTATCTACAGACTGAGCGTCAGGATCAAATCCTTTGCCGAAGTAAGCTTCGATGTGGCTTTGGATCCACATGAGGATACTGGTGACAACCAAATACCAAATTGCAGCTGCAATAAGCAAAGGAATTGGCTGGAATAGTTCTTGTCCCTTTTGGTCCGCAACGTAGGTTAGCTCAAGAGTGTAGGGGATTGCACTGACCAGAGAGGTGGTCTTGAGCATTGAGATCGTCTCGTTGCCAATGGGCGGAACAATCACTCTCATAGCTTGAGGTAAGATAATCCGACGGAAAATCTTCCCACGTGACATTCCCAGTGCCGTTGCCGCTTCCCATTGCCCTTTATCCACCGAGAGCAGTCCTGCGCGGATAATTTCGGCAAGGTAAGCGCCTTCGTTGAGGCCGAGCCCGATAAATGCCATCCAAAATTGTGTGAACCAGTCGCGCGTCTCGAAGGAGAAGCCGAAATCTGTTCCTGGAATTCCCAAGCTAATTGTCTGGTAGAGAGTCGGTAGTAGTGACCAGAAAATCAGCTGCGTATAGATAGGCGTTCCACGGAAGAACCAAATATAGGCAGAAGCTACACCTCGTAAAACGGGATTTATCGACTGTCGCATGATCGCCATGGTGATGGCAAGCACCGTGCCAAGTGCCATGGATAAAACCGTCAAGACGATCGTCATCATCAGGCCGGTGATGATCATTTTTGAAAAGAGCCATTCCCACACCACATCCCACCTAAATTTGGGGTTTGTGACAAGGATGTAGGCCAATCCCAATGCTAAGAGTCCAACGATAAACGCGCTGATCCAACGACCTAGGTGGAAGACAGGTCGGGATTGGATCAACTCCACCCCGTCTTTGGTCTTTTCGGGCATAACGTGAATTCCTTAAAGATACTAGCGAGGAAATATCAGACCTGAGGGTTAATTTCTGCGGTCTTGAGTGCGCCTTGGTTCGATCCGTAGGTTGCGAGGATCTTCTCAACGTATCCGTTGTCCATCAGGTACTGAACAGCTGCTTGAATGGCCTTTGTGAGTTGCTCATTATCCTTAGGAACGATGATTCCCTGCGGTGCAGATTCGACGACGTCTCCGACCTGTTCGAGCGAACCATTAGATTGCTCAATGGTGTAGCCGATAACGGGGGAGTCGGCAAGGGTTGCGTCATACTGACCGCTGGCTACACGCACAGCAATGTCAGTTTGAAGGTCGTGAGGCATGATCTTCACAGCCTTTTCACCCTTAGCGGTGCAGTCATTAGAGAGCTGAGTGATGTAGTCGAATTGGAAGGTGCCATTCTGGACACCAACAGTTGTTCCACACACGTGCGCTGGATCAAAGTTCCTGGGATTGCCCTTTGCAACTGCGAAGGCGGTACCAGTTTCGATAAAGCTGACCATATTGACTTCCTTCTCGCGGTCAGCAGTGATCGTGAAGCCAGAAATACCGATATCAAACTTGGTGCCAAGCGAGGGAATAATTGTCGCGAATTCAGCGTGCTCCGTAGTTGCGCCCTTCAGGCCCATCACATGCGCGATTGCATCTGCCATATTGACGTCATAACCGGTGGGGGTCTTGCCATCCGACTTGAAGAACTCTGCCGGTGCATAGTCGATTGATGCGCCGTTCTTCAGCACTCCCGCTTTCTTGATGGACTCGGGAACCAATGCCTCAATTTCAGGGACAGCTTTGATCGATGAGGTATCGAAACTGAGATCCGCGGCCTGAGAGGTGGATGCTGAAGCATCTGCTGCAGGCTTTTCGTCGGGGTTTGAACAAGCTGCGATACCTGCTGCGCTCAGTACCAGAATGGATGGAATTGCAATAAGTTTTGTGTTCATGATGTCTCTCCTTGAGTTCTGATGAAATAAGCATACATCAAAATGCATATTATGCATAATTTGGTTGTGGGTGAACACGCACACAAAAATTGAGGCCTGTGAACAACGTGGTTCACAGGCCTCAAATGAAAGATCAGCGTCCGCGCAGTGCGCGCCGGTTGGGACGCATGCGGGTTGGATCAATTCCCTTGGGGATTGGTGCAGACGTGCGGTCCAGGGCGCTCAGACGCTGGTTAACCAGGGGAACTTCATCACGAGTAAGCGTCTTTTTGAGTGAGCGAAGTTCACGTTGAAGCTTCGCTAAGCGAACCTGTCCCTCTTCGGTACCAACCTGAATGGTGGTAACGGTGACGTTACGCATGATTCGCTGCGCCTTCTTGCGTTCCTGTTCGAGGAGGGTGCGAACACGGGAACTGGGGCCTTCGGAAATGAGCACAATGCCCGGACGGCCGATAAGACGCCAAACGAGATCTTGTTCGGGATTTGCGGCGATTGGCTGCTGATTGGCAATCCAACCGCTACGGATGCGGCTAATCACCATGTATACCTGGCCGACAGTTCCTTCGACCTGGGCGTATGTTGCCCGTTCGGTAAGAGTCGACAAGATGATCGTCGAGATCAAAACGCCGATGAGCAGGCCTAGGAGGATGAGTGAGAACCAGCTACCGTGGATAAGTGCCGCAGCTAGAACTCCAAGTGCAGTTGCGACGACCGTAACACCGATCATCAGCCATCCGATCCAAGGATAGGTACGGGCGGCAATTCGGTAAGCGTCCATCAGATTGTGATAGAAGCGCCGTTTTTTCTGGGGTGTGCTGTTTTCGCTCATAACGGGTCCATCTTAGCGGTTTTTCGTCTGTCACAGAATGTGAAAGGGGGTGTGGGGACCATTTGATCTCCACACCCCGATTCGTTCCGCTATCTCAGCGAGTCGCAGCGGCCAGAGGGACCTCTGCATCGGGTTCGTGAGTCATGCGGTTACGCAGGTCGCGGCGAACGATTTCGATTGACCACATCCACACAATGTGTCCCAACGCTTCTGAGAAGTGCTCAGCCCAACTTTGTCCGCCTTCAACCCAGGGGAAGGGGGAGGGGACTGTACCCATGAGAGGCATCAGAACGAGGTGGAACCCGATCCAGACAAGCAGACCGAATGCGGCACCTTGCCAGAGCTTAATTCCGGGGAAATATTCCGCGACGATGCAGTAGAAGAGCGCAAAGACAATCGCGAAGGAGAAGTGGATGATAAAAGAATAAATCGGCAGGTTATCGTTTCCGTTGAAAGAAACTGTTGTGTGAACCTGGTCGGGGGTCATCCCGAGCTGCTCGAGGAGCATCTGTGGCGGGTTTGTTGCGTTGCGTTCGGGGGTACGAGGCGGGAAGGGAACTTCCCATCCGAACTTGACGATCGCGGAAAAGAGACCGCCAATTACACCGGCGACTGTGGCTGCGCCAATGCGACGACGTTTGGGATCAGTCTTTTTGAAAAGGTTTTTAAACATCTTCAGGCATTTCTGTCGATACTGCAGAGTATGGATACCGAGAACGTCGTAAGACGATGCAACCTCGCGTATCGGTTGACAGTTTCTCACATTTGAACGTAGATCGCCAGAATGTCGTCGGGTTTGTGACAAGGTGAAAT
>UWSI01000044.1 GCA_900541895.1 uncultured Actinomyces sp.
CACCGGGACGCGGGGCGCGAGGAGCTCCGGGCTTCGGAGCGCCAGCTGCAGGCTTGGGGGCTTCCTCGCTGCTTCCACGAGCCTGGCGCGGAGCCGGCTTGGGAGCACGGGGTGCAGCTTCGGCCTTTTCGGCTGCTGCTGCCTTTGGTGCTGCTGCCTTGGGAGCGCGAGGCCCAGGCTTATGAGCAGAAGGCTTGGGAGCTTCGGCAGCTGCAGGCGCGTCGTCCTGTGCGGGTGCTGCGGGTGCGGTTTCAGCGGTCTTGGCGGAAGCCTTCGCCTTGGGCTTGGGGGCTGCCTTCTTCGGTGCGCTCTTAGCGTCACCCGATGCTGAACCGGAAAGCTTTTCAAAGTGCTCGCGCGCTTCACGCGCTACGGGCGGTTCAAGTGCGGACGAAGAAGCTTTAACGTATTCGCCTTTGTCTCGCAGGTAGGCCAGCAATTCCTTGCTGGGGATTCCGAGCTCTTTGGCGAGCTCGTGGACACGCAGTTTTGCCACTTTTCTCCTTGTTCGGGAACGTCCCCGAACGGAGACGTATCACTGATAATGCAGGCAGCTCATCGCTGGGTACTCATCGGGTGCCCATGGGCTTTCAACCCGCTTTCGCTACTCGTTGTCCGGCGCCCTGTGCGCCGCAGACAGAATTTCCTTCCCCAGTTCAGCCCACTGTTCGTCAGTCGTTTCTACTGATCGACGCAGTGAACGTCCGATCGTCCGCTTGCGGCGGGCGAGGTCTAGGCAGCGGGCCTCGGAATGAAACCACGCTCCCCGACCGGGAAGTTGACGACGGTGATCAACATGAAGATCCCCGTCCAAGGTCGCAACAACACGGATGAGTTCCGCACGTTGCGCGCGTAATCCACACCCCACGCAGGTGCGAAGCATCAAAGTGGAGTCAGACACGCCTTTAAGCTTAGCCGAGTCAGTCCTCTTCCAAGCCATCGGATTGTGAGCGACTGATCACGTCATCCGGTGTAGATGAACGCGATGCCAGTCCTTCTTCGCCATTCTCAGTATCGGAATGGATGTCGATGTGGTAGTCGGTCAGGCGTGCCGCAAGTCGAGCGTTTTGCCCTTCCTTACCGATTGCCAGCGAAAGCTGGAAGTCAGGAACGATAGCGGTTGCAGTGCGTTGCTCCACGGAGTGAACGACAACGCGGGCCACGCGCGCCGGGGAGAGTGAGTTTGCAACGAAACGTGCCGGATCTTCAGACCAGTCCACGATGTCGATTTTCTCGCCACCAAGCTCTGTCATAACCGCACGCACACGTGAGCCCATCGGGCCAATGCATGCACCCTTGGCATTCACGCCTTCGCGAGTAGCAACCACGGCAATCTTGGAACGGTGACCGGCCTCGCGGGCGATGGCCTTAATGCGAACCAATCCCTGTTGAATTTCGGGAACCTCACGCTCGAAAAGCCCCTTGACCAAACCGGGGTGCGTGCGCGAAAGGGTGATGCGAGCACCGCGGTCGGTACGCTCGACGGAAACGATCAGTGCACGCAGGCGGGTACCGTGCGAGTAGTCCTCTCCGGGGACCTTCTCAGAATCGGGAAGAATGGCCTCGAAATCATCAGCCAGCCTCACGGTGGTCAGGCGAGAATCGCGCGACTGCTGCACGACACCGGTCACAATCTGACCGGTCTTACCGGCAAAGTCGCCCAAAACGCGCTGATCATCAGCATCGCGAAGGCGCTGCATAATGACGGAACGCGCGGTGGATTGTGCAATGCGACCGAAGTTCTTGGGAGTGTCATCGAATTCGCCGATGGGGTTGCCCTCTTCGTCTTCTTCGGTGGCCATAACGGTTACTCGACCCGTGCGCTTATCGATCTCAATTCGAGCCTTTGCAATTGCGCCGGGGATGTTGTGGTACGCCTTCAGCAATGCCTCTTCGATGGCATCCACAAGGGTATTGAGCGATACCCCTTTCTCATGTTCGACCATTCGCAGGGCGGTCATATCGATTTCCATAGCGTCCCTCATTCCCACGAGCCGAAGTCGACGCGCGAACGCGCCTTCTTGATCTCGTCATATGCAATTGTGTGGCTTTCAGCGCCGGTATCTACAGTAGCGCCTTTATCGTCGGCATTGCTGACCCGTCCCACAAATTTGTCACCATTTCGCATCTTCACGCTGACCAATCCGCCAATTTGGCGCTTCCAATGGTCAGGTTTCTTCAATTCGCGTTCCAGACCGGGGGTGGAGACCTCCAGCATGTATGCGTCAGAAATCGGGTCAGCGGCATCCATAGCTTTGGAGATTGCGCGTGAGATATCCGCGAGCGCATCCGAGGACAACTTTTCGCTTCCCAGGGGCTCTTCGACGGTGATTCGGCAGACCAGGGCGCCATTCTGCTTAAGAATAGTCACCGCATCAAGTTCGGCTCCGGCCCCGGTGACAATACCTTCAACCAGCGCACGGACTTGTTCTTCAATCTGTGTGGGTGCCACCTTCACTCCTTCACGCGACACGGTATTCTAGGCAATCGTACTCGTCTTTTGACCATGGGATGATGTTGTTGTGAAACACCCGAAACTCTTCACTGCGTTCGTTGCTGCCTGTGCTCTTAGCCTTGGAGCGTGTGGAATCCACGTGGAATCTCCCAGTAGCCTGCCCGCTTTGACCGGTTTCGCACTCTCCCGAGACACCTCTGCGCGCACCGAGGCCGCGGCCGCCGATCGCGCACATTCCCTTGCGTCCCTTGCCACCCAGTGCGCCTCGTGCTCTTCCGCTCTCGAGGCCGTAGCGACGAGTTCCCGGGAACGTTTGGAATTCCTCGGAGGAGTATGGGAGCCCTGGAAGGGCCACGAGGATGCCGCTTCACTCCCCCAACCCGAGGCTATTGCAGAAGCTCCCTACACGGTAAAGGATTTCGTCTCCTGGCTGGTCATCTCAGCTCGTCGAGATCTTCAGACCGCGGCAAACCCGACCATGACCTCGAGCGAGGAAGCACGTCAGCTCAGTGCAGTCGCACTGGGGCGCTACGCCTCGGCAGTGCAATTGGCCAATGCCTACGCGATTGACATGGATGAGGGCACACACGATGTTGATGTGCTGGCGCAGCGACTGATTGACCAAAGCGGAAAAACGCCTTCGTGGATTGTTCGCAGCGGCGCCTCTTCAGATTTAGTCCTCCCCCAGCCTTCACAGACGACTTCTGCTTTTGCCAACTCGGAACAGGCCGCTCAGACAACGGCCAATTGGGATTGCATCGCTCAGACACTGCCGAAGTCGGCGGTAACAAGCGAAGGCTTCACATCTGCAGAAACCATTCAAAACGCACTTCTTGATCGGGCCTCACGTTCTTTGGAACGCGGGAGCAAAGACACACGCCAGCTGCGCTGTTCGATGCCTGATCACTCCCCTTCTTCTCTTGCTCAAGCATCGATGCGTGCGGATATCAATCTCTTCGCTTCAGACTCCCAGGATGTGCGACTTTTTGGTGCTCGCGCCGCACTGGATGATGTTCGTCTGTGGACGCAAGCTCCCGGTGTCTCGATTCCAGCGGTGGTGACACTGCAATGAGCACGGAAAGTGAAAACACCAAACTGAACTGGCAACGCCTTGTTCCCGCAGGCGATGCCAACTCGCCTCATATTGAGCTTTCCGATTCGCGAATTCTGGTTTCGGGGCATTTTGCTTTGATCCTGATCGAAGAGGATCACGTTGTTGATTCGGGAATGTGGTACGAAATTCAAAATGCACGATGGAACGGTGAAAAACAGGAACTTCGCGTGAACTGGGTTGATCCTTCCCGCACTCCTTTGATTGTGCAATCCAACGACTCGTCGATACGTCCTTTTATGGAAGACCTTTCCGAAAAGGTGAACCGCACGCAGATCGTTGTCCGAAACATCACGGCTCCTTCGGGAACGGTGATCACCGGCCAGATCCGCAGACGCGAAGACGGTGAGTTATTCTCTGTCCTTGCGGCCAACGGCCCACTGGATGATGAAGGGCTCGCAGTAGCTCAATCATTCGAACGCCAGCTGCGAGAAAGCGTTGGACTGGAGTAGTACCTGCCGCAGGACTATTGTGCGCGTTCGGTAAAACGGCGACGCACTTCTTCCAGACGCATCAGCTCTCGGAATGCTTGGGTGTACTGCGGGTCATCTTCGCTCAAGCGCTGAAGGTTCGCATTCGCATCGGCCAGCCTGCGTGTGACGTCCAAACGCACCATTGCTCCCATCGCTCCGCGACAGTATGCACGAAGCTGATCTTCGCGATCCTGCGGCAGCGGAGCAACCGCAAGTTCCATCAAAACCGCTGCAACTTCGGGAATCATCAGCTCGCGCACGTCATCAACGAAGGCACGAGTCGCGGCTTGCACGGCTTTGTCCCCTTTACCGAAATGTTCTTCGGCCTGACGAAGAAGTTTGACGAAAGCGTCAAGGCCGCCTGCGGCTCGAATCGCGTCGTGAACTGCGCGGTAGGAAGGCACCGAGAATGCTTCTCCCCCAAGTTCCTCAAATCCCGAACCCACCACGTACATGGGGTATTGAACCAGCGCTTCTAAGGCCTGGCGTTCAATCTTTGACACAGGATCTTCCGGACCGCGCCGTGCGGGCATGGGGGCCGAGGCCTCGGGAGTCGCTCCGCGTCCGTTCGAGGCCGGGCGCGAGCTGCCAGAGGAGCGAACCGCGCGCGCTACCTCAGAGATATCCATACCAATCCATCCGGCGAGCGACCTGGTGTATTCGCGTTGAAGAGCGCGATCACGAATGCGAGCGACCACGGGAGCCGCGGCACGAAGAGCCTTGACGCGGCCCTCCGCAGTCCTGAGATCCAATTGGCGCAGGACGGAGCGAATGACGAACTCGAAAAGTGGAGTCCGAGAGTTCACCAGCTCCACAACCGCACGCTCGCCTTGGGCCATGCGTAATTCGCAGGGGTCCATGCCATGGGGCTCGACAGCGACAAAGGTCTGCGCCGCAAAGTTTTGATCCATATCGAATGCACGAAGCGCAGCTTTTTGACCGGCAGCATCACCATCGAAGGTGAAGATCACTTCACCGCCATGGGTCTTCCCATTACTTAAAACGACTCCCGCTGCACTATCGGCAGTATCTCCCAGCAGTCGGCGAACAATCTTGACGTGTTCTTCACCAAAAGCGGTGCCACAGGTTGCAACAGCGCAGCCAACACCCGCAGCGTGGGCAGCCATAACATCGGTGTAGCCCTCGACAATGACAACCCTGCGTCCCTGAGTGATTTCTTTCTTCGCAAGATCCAAACCGTACAGAACTTGAGACTTGTGATAAATCGGCGTTTCAGGGGTGTTGAGGTACTTCGGGGATTCCTTGTCCTCATCATTCAAACGCCGAGCGCCAAAACCAACAGTTGCGCCAGTAATATCACGGATTGGCCACATCAGTCTTCCCCGGAAACGGTCATAAAGTCCGCGGTTACCCCGAGTTGCCAGGCCGGCAGTTTCAATCTCGTGATCGGTGAATCCCTTCGAACGAAGGTGACGTGTCAACGCGTCCCACGAGGCCGGAGAGTAGCCAATCCCGAAACGGCGGCACATTGCTTCACCAAAGCCCCTTTGGCCCAAAAATTGACGCCCGAGGTGCGCTTCTGCGGACGCGAGCTGTGCCTGATAAAACTCCTCAGCCACGCGGTGTGCATCAAGAAGGCGCTGGCGGCGACCCGGCTCCTCGCGACGAAGAGCCCCGCTTCCCGCGGCCTCGTAACGCAAAGTAATCCCAGCTTTGAGGGCCAAGGCTTCCACTGCCTCGGTAAAGGAAAGAGAATCAACTTTCTGGACAAAGCTGATGACGTCCCCGCCTTCTCCACAGCCAAAACAGTGCCAAAACCCCTGGGAGGGACGGACGTGGAACGAGGGCGTGCGTTCATCATGGAATGGACACAACCCCTTCAAAGAATCAACACCCGCAGGGCGCAGTGCGACACGCTCGCCGACGATTTCTTCAATGCGCGAGGCATCACGTACGGCGGCGATGTCTTCTTTGAGGATCAGGCCGGCCATGAGTTCAGTTTAGCGAGTGGATACTTCCTTAGCAGGGGCATGCGGATTGACACCGGAGCTCTGTTTAAAGCTGGGAGGAGAGCATCCCACACAGCTTCGCGTGCCAGCGTGAGGCAGAGATATCGGTCAACGAGGCGACTTGGTCGATAACGACTCGCAAGCGCTTCCCCTCATCCGTGGTTGCGCGCCATTGAGCGGCAAAAGGCGGTTCAAGATATTCGGGGCCTGCGTTGATCAGAGCATCAACCAAGTCATTGAGCAGGGTGCGCTGCTGATAGTAAACAGGTTCGCTTTCGCGCGGACTCATGACGTAGTGGACAGCCATCCCCTTAAGAACCTGGATTTCCGCCCGGGTTTGCGCCGGAACAACAAGCTCCGCACGATAGCGACCCAGGGGTTCGTCTCCTGCAATTTCACGGGTAGCCGCAACTGTCGCGTTACAGAATCGCCCGATCAACTCGCTGGTCAAGTCCTTCAGAGCAGCCAAATCCGCATAGGAGCCACTGAAAGCACTGAGCCATTCGGGCATGGTCACTAGGCGCTCAAATGCCTGAATCAGATCGTCTTCAGAAACCGAGGTCCCGTACCACTTCATCGTCGAGTCGATAACACCTTGGGTGTGCGCATCGCTGCGCAGGTGCTCAAGATCCATCTTTCCAGTTGCAACCGCGTCTTCGACATCGTGCACCGAGTACGCAATGTCATCGGAAAGATCCATAATTTGAGCTTCCAAGCAACGGGCCCCGGGAGTTACACCTTCACGCATCCATTCAAAAGTCGGACGATCATCGTCGTAGACCGAATACTTCCGCAGGGATTTTTCCCGGTTCGGACCTTCACCTTTCGCCCAGGGGTACTTGCAAATCGCATCAAGAGTTGCGCGCGTGAGATTCAGTCCAGCGGGACCTTCCTCAGCGATGACCTTTGGTTCAAGGCGTGCGACGATTCGTAGTGTCTGCGCATTCCCTTCAAAGCCACCGATTTCAGCCGCAAGTTCATTGAGCGCTCGTTCACCGTTGTGTCCAAATGGCGGATGGCCGAGGTCATGGGACAGACATGCGGCATCAACAACATCGGGGTTGGCTCCGAGCTCCTTTCCAAGCTCTCGTCCGACCTGTGCAACCTCAAGGGAATGAGTCAGGCGCGTGCGCACGAAATCATCAGAGGTTGGCCCCAGGACCTGCGTTTTTTCACCCAAACGTCGCAGCGCCGAAGAATGCAACACTCTGGCTCGATCGCGTTCAAAATCTGTACGAACAGAGGACTTCTGAGTCTCTGAAACGAAACGGTCGCGATCTGCTGAACTATACGGATACTGAGTGTGCACGTGATAAGCCTAACTGCTTCAAGTACCCTTTCGATGCCTAAAACTGCAAGAATAGTGCTGTGAATGTAACGAAGGGGCCCCGGGTAGTAACGACGTTGGTTCATGCTGCCCGGAAAGGCACCCACCCTTGGTGGCATTCACCTGCAATTTGCCGTATCCCCCAACGTGTTGATCATGAAATTGCTCAGCTACTGAGCAAGGAAACAATTCAGTTCGCTCGAGTGGGCGTAGATGCTCTGCTCATTTCCCCGATTCCCCAAATGATCTGGGGCGTTAATCCGGAACTCGCTGCTCTTGTGAGGCATTTCCATAGGGTCGGCGTCAAGATCATCGTCCATCTTCCCGCTTCGGCTGAATGGAATACGCACGATTTCAACGGGCCTTATTCCAACGATGAAACGGTAACAACGCTGCTTGGCCGCGTGCGAGCATGCGTTGATGCGGAAGTCGACGGGATTGATCTTGGAACTTTGCCGCTCACACACTACGGACCGGATTCGTCTGAGCGTCAAGAGTTCATGCATCTACTTCGTCTGGTGATGGCCGAGGTCGCTAATACCGATACTCTGCCTATTCTCACCTCAAGCCTGCCGCATATGGACGATGCGGACTTGAAGGAAATCCTGCAAGAGTCGTGGTTCCATCACCTGCGTAATGACACTTTGCTCGACATTGAGTGGAAGAACCCTCAGCTGTGCGATGCCATCGCCAACACCTTTGCCAACCGCGACCCCGTGGGGCACATCGCTGCTTGGCCTGCACTTCCCTACGATGACAGTGACATTCATCGTGCGCGCACTCTTTTCGCGCTGGCCCTTCCGGGAGCTACCTATTTTGATTCTCCGCCAAAAGACGCCATTTCCAGTTCTTTTGTGCTGATGATCCAGCAAGCTTTGCGTACGCGCGAAGAGCACGGGATGGGAACTGGATCCCTTGCCCACGTACGAGGCCTCGCTTGGGCTGGACCGGATTGCTTGGTTCACATGAGCGCTCAAGTTTTAGTTGTTTTCAACGCTTCGGACTCCACTGTTGTTGTGCCTTCAGAGCACCGACCCCTTGCCTCAACGGGGGTTTTACCCACTCAGCTCAACAGCGATACCCCACTTGCGCCAGGGCAGTGTGCGTGGTTTGAAACCGCACGCGTTCAACCTCGCGTTTTTGCCACAGAATAAGCACTGAACTGCCCGTACACTTAAATCACTATTCCATCACACCTGGAGACCACGTGGACTTCATTAAGCGACTTCTCGCGATCTTTATCCAGGCCGCAGGCCAAAGCATGAAAGAGGAAATGGGTTCGCGCTCATCCTCGCGCTCCTCATCCTCTTCGCGCAGTTCACGCACTGCAGGCAATTCTTCTTCCTCCGCCGCCCAGGCCTCGGGAAGGGGAAACAAAGTGTGGGATGTTCGCACGCACGGACTCCCTCCTTTCCAATACGAGCCGAATCCCGATGGGGATGCGGATCCCGGCGAGGTCGTGTGGACGTGGGTGTCCTATGAAGAGGACCCAACCCAAGGCAAAGATCGTCCCGTTGTCGTGCTTTCGCGAGTACAGCAGGGACTTGTTGTCGCCCAGTTAACGTCCAAGGATCACCGCAAGGATGCCGAGCAAGAGGCACATTGGGGACGCTACTGGTTCCCAATCGGAACCGGCGCATGGGATCCGCAGGGCCGCCCCAGTCAGGTGCGCTTGGACCGCCTACTCATTGTTGCCCCCAGCGATGTTCGCCGCGAAGGAGCGACCGTAGACCACTCAACCTACAATGCCGTGTGCGACGCTCTGCGTCAGCACTGGAATGCCTAACGACCACTTCCACCACAACACTGCGAGGACCCACGATGACCGATTCCGCTGAAATTGCACGTCTGAAGGCCGAGGCCGCGCAGGCCGCCGCCGACG
>UWSI01000045.1 GCA_900541895.1 uncultured Actinomyces sp.
CTGGGCTCCGCGCCTCTTCACAGTTTTAGAAGCTCACCAGCGATCATCCTGATCAGCAACTGCAACAGGCTTCAAGGACTCTGCGTTACCAGCGGAAAGACCCGCGGCAGCCGGAGCCTTCTCCTCAACGCCCTCAACGCGAACAGCCTTAAGGCCGCTCAGTGCGCGACGCTTCGCCTTGTCCTTTTCTTCCTTTGAGGCTGCACCAGCAACCGCTCCCGCACCGATGGGACCGCGGGCGGCCGCAGCCGAAGCGCCACGAGCTGCTGCGGAGGAAGCACCTCCTGACACGCTGCTATTCGAGGAAGCGCTACGGGCCGCCCCAGTTCCTGCTGAAGAAGCCTTGGCAGACGATGCAGCCTTAGCTGAAGCTCCCTTGGTAGCACCGCCCTTAGCGGTTGAGCTGGAACCCGATGCTGAGCCGGCAGTTGTTCCCATAACGCCAGGCCGTGCGCCCACACCTGCGCGAGCGGTGGAAGCTGAAGTTGAACGAGCCGAAGCGGCAGCGGACTGTGAGCCTGTTCCTGCCTTAACAGAAGCCGAGCCCTTTGCTGCGCTCGAAGCGGTGCCGCGTGCCCCGGCGGCTGCGCCGTTCGCAGGTGCGCCGGTAGCTCCGCTGGTAGCCGTAGTGCCACTAACGCCTGCCGGGCGAATGCTAGCAGCCGCACGTGCACGTGCCGACATGGTCGACGCATTACTTGCCGTCGATGAGGTGCCTGCGCCAGTTCCAGCGGTTGCGCCGCTGCCGTAAGCTCCGGGGGCTCCCATACCGCGCGGGAATCCACTTGCGCGAGCAGCTGTCGAGGCCGGAGTACCCGGGTTTGCCATGCGAGCCGCATTGCCCCAGTTGCCAGCCTGAGCAGTTCCACGAGGAGTCAATGCACCACGCTCAAGGTCATTCATTACGCTGGAGATTGCGTTCGAAGACGACAAGCGTGCGCTGGTCGAGGGAGCGAGCGCGCCACCGGCCGGCACAGTTCCAAACTGAGAAGTAGCAGCACGTGAGGCGAAACCACCCATCGAACTTGCAATAGAAGTCGCGGAAGTTGCCATGCGGCCAAGACCAGCCAAAGTGCCACCGGTTGTTAGCGCGCCACCGGCAATGGCCAAATCCTTGGAGTGTGATGACGTCGAAAAGGGGTTGTAGTCTGCCTTCCAGCGGGGATCATTGGCATCGGTGACGGGAGCGGGGATATGGCCGCCAACAGGGCCATCCGCAGTCATGTACCCGCCAACCGGCATGGTCGTGACATCGACACCAGCCAGAACGGAAGATGAAGGGGAAACAGAAGGAAGGACCTCAAGCCCGGCAATTGGGCCCCCGGAGGCTTCTGACGGGGCAGCCCCGCGACCTGACGGGCCTCGTCCAGCAGGACCGTTGTTTCCAGCCGAAACATTGTTGTTGGGGGTATCGCCGGAATTCCTTGCAGCATTCGCATCTGCTGCCTCTTGAGAAAAACCAGACGCGGCTGAGTGGACGCCACTGTTCATAGTATCTAGAGCTGCTTGTGCTGCAGCTTCACGCTGCGAGTTGCGCTGAATGGCAAGGTTCTCGAGGTACTCGCGCTCCAGGCGCTCAGCATCGGAATTTCCGGCAGCAAAATGGTGAGCGTATGCGTAATCGGAGGGGTGAAGAAGCTGCGGACTCAGCGTTGCATGCGTGGATTTGGCAGTTGTCATTGCAGTGCGGGCTTCGGTGTGCGCAGTGTTCACTGTCTGCAGGCGAGTCTCAAGGGCGTCCAATTTTGCATGGAAATCAGCGACCCACTGTGTCATTGCGGCTTGAGTGGCACCTTGGAGTCCGGTGTTTTGCGTGAAGGTTGTGCACGACTCCCGGATTGAGGTGATTTGCGATTGAACCTTTGAAATCATCCCAGCATCGGGGTCGGAGTAATCGAGTTCGGAGACTTTGGTCAACCGATCATAGAGGGGTGACGCAGGCATAGAAACCATGAGATGTCTTTCTGAAGGAAGCGGTCAAGAAGAAATAGGCTGCAGACCTTTAGGACAAGGTTGGACGGGCAGGACAGGTCGAAATTGAGTCTTCCCCCGGTGTTCCCGTCCATGTGGGTGCAAGGAAAGGCGGGAGGGTGGCATCAGCGAGGCTTGACGCGACTCCAGCCTGGGGGCCGCCTTTTCCAGTCAAAATCTGCGTTCCGGCTGCTGCAAAAGCTGCTGCTTGAGATTGGGCTGTCGGTGCAGTCGAAGGTGCGGGGGTAGCCGCAGCAGAAGTCGTATTGGCAGCAGAAGTCGTGTCGCCGGAAGGTAAAGTAACTCCGGTCTGCTGGGCAATATCTGCCACGGATGCCCTCCCAGAGAAGAAAGATACGATTCCTTGCGCCATCCCTTGAGTAATCGCAGCAGAGAGGGTTTGGTTTTCAGAAACCTTCGATGCTGCGTCATATGAATCAAGGATCTGATCATGGAGATACGCAACTGCCTCGGTACTTGAGAGCTCGTTTTCTGAAAAGTTCTCTCGGGTCTTCGTGACACCGCTCAGGAAGGCGATGAGGTCCGTATTGCACTGAGTAACCTGTTTCTGCATGTCAGAGATGGACTCTGTGTATTGTTGGCGTGCTGAAACAGGCCCTTCCTCATCTCCCCACTTTGAGGATGTCTGGGTCATAGTGAGAGAGGAGAGTTCGGCAGGAGCTTCGCGTGAGAAATCGTTTCGAGAACCATCAAGATTGTCCTGTGACGATTTCAGCATCTCTTGAACCATGCCGACGGCATCATTTGCGGCCATAGGAACTCTCTTTCTCCCATGTGCGACCCGGAAACGGGAAGCTCAACCTTAGCTGGCACCTGAAAACGCGCGTTTTCATTCAAAGGTGCACAAGCCCTTCCATATATGGGATTATTTTCGCGTAAAAGAGAACGTACGTCAAAGGAGGTTGAACTGTGGACCTTCCGCTCTGCGGCACCGTGATCCGCACCGTGTGGGGCGCGACCAGTGACATCGGCCCCGTACGTTCCTCAAATCAAGACTCTTGGCTTGCCCAAGACCCTCTCTTCGCAGTTGCTGACGGGATGGGCGGGAACGCAGAAGGGGAACTGGCCTCGATAACCGCGCTTGAAGTGCTCTCTAACGCCCTCAGCCCAGAGGTCTTGGACGCAATTGACCCGAACCCGGCCGAGTTGGTCGGCGCGATCCGCGCGGCTGCAGAGGCAGTGGCCTCGTTAGGGGAGAAGGAGGACCCGGCTGCCCCGGGAACCACGCTGTGCGGAACCCTGACCATTGACCAAGATGGTCCGCAGTGGCTGACCTTTAATATCGGTGATTCCCGTGCCTATCTCATTGCCGACGGCAGCATTCTTCAGTTGACGACCGACCATTCAGCAGTCCAAGAAGCTAAAGAATTCGCTAAACGAACCGGTGCCGAACTGGTTCTTCCCCCCTCGAATGTCATCACTCGCGCGCTCGGTGCAGCGATGCCGGAACTTCCCCAGGCCGACTACGTCCTGACCCCAATGCGGGAGGGCGATGTCGTCGTCCTGTGCTCGGATGGTGTTCACGGAGTGCTTTCAGAACAAGACTTCATCGATATCGCCAGCCAGGATGTATCTGCGCAAGAAATTGCCAACGCTCTGGTTGACCAAGCGATTGAGGGCGGTACGCGTGATAACGCAACTGCCCTTGTAATCCGTGCGCAATCGGTTGTGGGAAGCCGCTACGATGGGGACATACGCGCGAGCGTGCGTCCACGTATCCCAGTGCGACCCCTTCCGGTCACAACGGCGCGCCGCGCCCGATAGAGAAAAGAGTTTTCGAATGCTGCAATTGGGCCGCCATGCAGTTCGCGGTAACGGTGGGTTCATCGTCGCCGGCCCCCTGGGCTTTGCCTTGGTCCCCGCTGACCTCGCCGACTCCGCTCAGCGCGTTGTCACCGATGCCAATGAAGATCTGACAACCTGGGTGAATTCCGCTACAGCCAGTGGTTTGCCTTTCGCGCACATGGACCTGCGCGGCCCCGTTCCGCTTCTATCCCTGGGTGGCAGTGCAAATGTTCGCGCAATTGCTCCCGGCTATGACACCCCCTTCACCTGGGGTGGCCCGCTATCGATGTGGGAATTTGTTCCCGGCGAGTGGACGCTCATGGATATCGCATTGAGCGAGTTCGACGATGCTCAGCCTTGGGCACATTTTGCAACCTCTGAGGCAGAGGCTACTCAGGTTCGTATTGGCTACCCCGTCGAGCCCGAACTTCCCTCGGTCCCCGCGCTGGTGGAAGAAGAGAAGCCCGCCCAGGTGCAGGAAGAGCACGCTGAGGATGCCCCCTCCGCTGAAGAATCTGAGACCGAAACTGAGCCCGAGGCCTCGCACACGGTGTGGGGAGAGGTCGCGGAAGAACCCCAGCCCCAGGAGGAAGCTACAGAGCCTCAGGCCGCGGAAGAACCCGCGCCGAAGTATCTGTGGGCACCCGAGCCCGAGGCGGAAGCAAGCGCCCCAGAGGAAACTTCGGATATTTATGCTGCAGGTGCTCAAGTTGCCGCGGCTCAGGCAGCAGTGACGCCGAGCGCCGCTCCCGTTTACACCAGCCCCGAGGCCCTAGAAGAAACCATCACCTCTGAGGCTTTTGCGGCAATGCAGCAGGCAGCTTCGCAAGATGCGCCGCAGGCCAGCGTAGAGCCACAGGCCAGCGTTGAATTGGATGCTCTCTCACTCGAGCAAAACTTTGAGCCCAGCGCTTTCGTTGAAGAAGAAGCTTCTACCGAAGTTCCCGCCGACGAACCCGTAGAGGTAGAGGCACAGGCCGCGCAAGAACTGGGCGAGCAGGAAAGCCAGCCCGAAGCTGAAGAGGTCGCCTCGGCCTCGGAAATCGAAGAAACCCCAGCGTATGGGGAGGCTCCGGCTGAGGATACTCCGGCAGCAGGTGCGACCCCTGCTTTTGAAGTCGATAACTCCGATAGCGGCGCAACGGTACTGCGACGCGTGAGCGATGACTCGCAGCATGCGCAGGCCGGCTACCTGGTTTATGCGGGCGCTGCTCCCGTTGAACTCACTCACGACGTCATCTTGGGGCGCGACCCCAATGCACGCGTTCTGACGGGACGCCCCTCGGCAACCGTCATGCGTGTGCCCAGCCCGGCAAACGAGATCTCGCGTTCGCATGCAGCTGTCATTCCCAGCGGTTTTGGTTCCTGGATGCTGATGGATTTGGGAAGTGCGAACGGAACCCTGTTGCGCAGCTCGAATGGCAATGTTCAGGAAGTTCCTCCGCGCGTTACCGTGCCACTGAGCGACGGCGACGTTATTGATCTGGGAGAAAACGTCTTGGTCGAATTTATCGTTCGATAAAACAGCGACCATATGGTGAACGGGCCACCCGCGTAATTTCGCGGCGTGGCCCGCATCATTTGGCCAGTACTTTTCCATTGGTTAGTATGTCAATACACAGGGTCCCGATGACGGGTACCCCCCGAAACAACGGAAGTTGAGGGACCAGATGGTCAAGTATGTATACGACTTCTCCGAGGGCGACAAGTCAATGAAGGACTTGCTCGGAGGTAAGGGTGCGAACCTGGCAGAGATGACGAAGCTCGGGCTGCCTGTTCCTCCCGGATTCACAATTACCACCGAAGCGTGCCGCGTCTACCTGCACGACGGCACGGCCCCTGAAAGTCTTGATACTGAAGTGACCGTCGCACTTCGCAAGGTCGAAGAAGAAATGGGTCGCAAGCTGGGCGATCCCAAGAATCCGCTGCTTGTCTCGGTTCGTTCGGGCGCAAAGTTCTCCATGCCCGGCATGATGGAAACCGTCCTCAACATCGGCCTCAACGACGAATCCGTCCACGGTCTTGCTGCTGTCAGCGGCAACGAGCGTTTTGCATGGGACTCCTACCGTCGACTGGTCCAGATGTTCGGCAAGACCGTTCTGGATATTGAAGGCGATCTCTTCTCTGACGCTCTGGACAACATGAAGAAGGAACGCGGCGTCAAGGGCGATACCGAGCTCACCGCCGAGGACCTCAAGGGCCTGGTCGATATCTTTAAGACCATCGTCTACGAGCAGACCGGTGAAGAATTCCCACAGGATCCTCGCACCCAGATGGACATGGCTATCGAGGCCGTTTTCCGTTCCTGGAACACCGAGCGTGCCCGCATCTACCGTCGCCGTGAGCGCATCCCCCATGACCTGGGCACCGCAGTCAACATCTGCACCATGGTGTTTGGCAACATGGGTGAAAACTCCGGCACCGGCGTGTGCTTCACCCGCGACCCCTCCACCGGCCACTCCGGTGTGTACGGCGACTACCTCGAGAACGCACAGGGTGAAGACGTCGTTGCAGGTATCCGCAACACCCTGTCCCTGGCTGACCTTGAGAAGATCAACAAGCCGGTCTACGACGAGCTGCGCGGAATCATGCACAAGCTCGAAACCCACTACCGTGACCTTTGCGATATCGAGTTCACCATCGAGCGCGGCAAGCTGTGGATGCTCCAGACCCGTGTCGGCAAGCGTACCGCTGCCGCCGCCTTCCGCGTCGCCGTCCAGCTGGTTGACGAAAAGCTCATCACCCGCGACGAGGCCTTGGGCCGCGTGACCGGTGACCAGCTCACCCAGCTGATGTTCCCGCAGTTCGATGCATCTGCATCCAAGGAACTCATTGCTCGCGGTATGGCTGCCTCCCCGGGTGCAGCTGTTGGCCGCATCGTCTTCAATAACGCTCAGGCCGAGGCCTCGGCAGCAGCAGGCGTCAAGTGCGTGCTGGTCCGCCGTGAGACCAACCCTGACGATCTGCCCGGTATGGTTGCAGCCGAGGGCGTTCTGACCGCCCGTGGCGGTAAGACCTCGCACGCCGCAGTTGTTGCGCGCGGCATGGGTAAGACCTGTGTCTGCGGTGCTGAAGCTCTTGAGATCGACGCCGAGGCCGGAACCGTCACCGTCGCAGGTCGCGTCCTGACCGGCGAAGACACCATCGCAATCGACGGTCAGACCGGTGAAATCTTCCTGGGCGAGGTCCCCGTGACCGACTCCCCGGTGACCACCTACCTGAGCCACGGCCTCGAAGCTGGCCTGGCTGCAGCAGCTGGCGACCCCGGTACCTCCGAACTGATCGAGGCCGTCCACCGCATTCTCACCCACGCCGATGAGGTGCGTCGCCTGCAGGTGCGCGCCAACGCCGACACCCCCGAGGACTCGCAGCGTGCACTGGAGTTCGGCGCACAGGGTATCGGCCTGTGCCGTACCGAGCACATGTTCTTGGGATCGCGTCGTCCGCTGGTCGAGCGCGTCATCCTGTCCGAGGAAGGCTCCGCTGAGCGTCAGGAAGCATTCGATGCCCTAGAGAAGCTCCAGAAGGAAGACTTCTTGGCAATGCTCGAGGTCATGGACGGCAAGTCGATGACCGTGCGTCTGATCGACCCGCCGCTGCACGAGTTCCTGCCCCAGCTCACCGAGCTCGAGGTCAAGGTTGCGCTCGCCAAGGCTGCTGGCACCGTTGAACCCGCAGATGAAGAAATGCTGGTCACCGTGCGTCGCTTCCACGAACAGAACCCCATGCTGGGCCTGCGTGGCGTGCGTCTGGGCATCTACCTGCCCGGCCTCTTCGCCCTGCAGATGCGCGCACTGTGCGAGGCCGCTGCTGAGCTGGTTGCCCGTGGCAAGGATCCGCGCCCTGAAATCATGGTTCCGCTGGTTGGCTCGGTGCGTGAGCTTCAGCTGATCCGCGAGGAAGGCGAAGGCATCATCGCCGCGGTTGCTGCTGACAAGGGCGTTGACCTGTCCGGCATCACCATCGGCGCAATGATCGAGCTGCCGCGTGCGGCCATGACTGCCGAGGACCTGGCTGAGGAAGCAGACTTCTTCAGCTTCGGTACGAACGACCTGACCCAGACCGTGTGGGGCTTCTCGCGCGACGACGTCGAAGGCGTGTTCTTCCCGCAGTACATCGAGGGTGGAATCTTCGGTGTCTCGCCGTTCGAGTCAATCGATGTTCACGGTGTCGGCACGGTTGTGGCCGAGGGTGTGCGTCGCGCACGTTCTACCAAGCCGAACATCAAGCTCGGTGTCTGTGGTGAGCACGGTGGCGATCCCGCATCGATCCACTTCTTCCACAAGGTTGGACTCAACTACGTGTCCTGCTCGCCCTTCCGCGTGCCCGTGGCGCGTCTGGAGGCCGGACGTGCAGCCGTTGAGGATCACACGGATATGACCGCGTGAGTGTCTGCAAGGACCGTCCAGCGCTGATATAGCGCGGTGCCCCGCCAGCTTCGGCTGGCGGGGCACTTGCGTTT
>UWSI01000046.1 GCA_900541895.1 uncultured Actinomyces sp.
CTTGCGAAGGCGGCAAAAAGCCGTGCCCTCTAGCGACAGGCTAGCGGGCACGGCTGTGTTTGATGAAAACCTAAGAATCGATCGTCCTCAGAGCGTGCTCGGGTGAGTTCCTCCCCCAGCCAAGGACGTCAGGTAGTCCTGAGCGTTAAGGGCGCCTTGAGCACTGGTACAGATAATCAAGACGGTGTCGTCACCCGCGATAGTTCCAACAACATCGTCAATACGTGCAACATCAAGAGCAGAACCTAGGAGGTTCGCTGCTCCAACAAGAGTGCGCAAAACCAATTGATTTTCCACGCACGTTGACGTGACCAGAAGAGTTTGAAGCCACCGCTGAAGGCGTTCAGTGCTGGCTTCAGCCTCATGGGATTGTGAACCATCAGCATTGGGAACCGAGTAAATCAGCGCACCACTACGATCGCGCATCTTTGTTGCTCGCATTTCCATGAGATCGCGCGAAAGGGTGGCCTGAGTGACTTCAATTCCCTGGCTGCCCAATGCACTGCGAAGCTGTTCTTGCGAACTAATGGTTTGGGAGACCAAAAGATTTCGAATCGCCGCGTGGCGGCCAGCTTTCGTCTGAGGTGTCGCTTCAGATGACATCAAAACCCCTTAACTACGTCCGTGAATCGACATTGACTCCACTCCCGTTGCACCAGTGTAAGCGAGAAACGGGCCGCGTGCGAAAATCTTCGCGCACACGGCCCGTTTCCTCATCGATGCAGGAGTCAGCGATACCTCAGTCCTGCTTTAGTTGCTGTGCAATGGATTCTGCCCACTGATCAATCGCATTCCAATCACGGAAATCACCTTCAACAGCACCTGCAAGGCGAACAATAGCGCGCTCACGCAGCGACAAGATTGAAGGATCATATCGTCCAGCAAAGGAACGCAGCTCCTTTGCGTCGACACGGGTGAGCACAGGACCGATCCTGCTGGGATCTTGCGGAACGTGCTTGGGAACACCATTCATACCGACGGAGAAGGCCCACACGGGTAGCTTGTGAAGCTGCTGAGCAAAACGTTCCATAAAATCGTGAGCTTCAGGCAGCCACTGGGTCATGTACACAGCAGATCCGCAGATCACTGCATCAAAGCCATCAAGTGAGTCAACCTCTTCGGGGGACTTGCGGACAACCTCAAACCCATCGCTGGTCAGATGGCGTGCAATCGCATCCGCAACTTCAATGGTTGCACCGTGATGTGAAGCCGCTGTTACTAAAACCTTCATAACTACTCCTTCGCGCCAATAACCACGTTAATCCTAGCAAGAGGAAAGTCGATCATCCGCGCAGCGTTGCCCCAAGAACCTTACCTGTCTTGCTGACGATGTCAGCACGAACTTTCTGTACCTCATCCGGAGTCAAGGTGTGATCGCCGGCGCGAAGGCGCACAGAGAAGGCAAGGGAACGGAAACCTTCAGGTACCTGGTCGCCCTCGTAGATATCAAAGAGGACCAGATCTTCGATCAGCGCACCCGCAGCCTGGCGAATCACCTGTTCAACACGCGATACCGGAACATTCGTCGGAACAACCAGTGCAAGGTCTTCCTTCGCTGCGGGATATGTCGAGACAGGCTTTACCTGCATGGGTTCATCGCTCATCACCGAAATCAATGCATCGACGTCAAGCTCGAGGGCGCAGGCTCGTGCAGGAAGCCCAAAAGCCTTACATGCCTTCGGTGAGAGCTCACCAGCGAGAGCAAGTTCGACACAATCTTTACCCACACGGGCGAAAATACGAGCAACCCGTCCCGGGTGCCAAGGAGCGACCTCAGCGGGATCCGTTGCAGCCTCGGGAAGTCGAGGCCCCTTAAGCGTTGAGGGTTCGGCAAGCCAGGCACGCGTCACCTCGACGCGCACTCCCAATTGATCGCAGATTGAGCGTGCGACCTCGACCGCATCTGCCCAATCGAAAGTACGTTGGGAATCAAGAATTCCCGCGGGACGGGCATTGCCAGCGAGTACTGCACCGACATGCCACGGCTGGGAAGGAGTCCCCGCCTCAAGTGCGGCAAGTTGTTCGTCACTGGGACGATGCTCAGCAGAAATCAAGCCGGTGGGAACAACACCCTCGGGATGGACAACCTTCGCGATCTCGAAAATCGCAACCGAAGGGATACCACGAGCCCAGTTGCGTGCGGCGGTATCCAGCAAGGTATCCAGAACCGAAGTACGGAGCAGGGGCGCATCATCGGCAAGCGGATTACGCAGCTTCACAGCACGACGACGAGGGTCGTTCGCACTCAGGCCCTGCTTATCGAAAGA
Source organism: uncultured Actinomyces sp. (assembly GCA_900541895.1). Classification (GTDB taxonomy): domain Bacteria; phylum Actinomycetota; class Actinomycetes; order Actinomycetales; family Actinomycetaceae; genus Pauljensenia. The sequence goes on from UWSI01000046.1 coordinate 2,268, forward strand.
ATCTGACACGAAGGGATAGCTTTCCACCTCGGTAAGACCAGCGTGGGCCAGCCCCTGGGCCACCAAACGTCGTGCGCGCTGGGCAGTAGTCAAACCAGTACCTGCAGGAGCTGTCGGCAAAACCGAGGGAATACGGTCATAGCCATCCAAACGCGCAATCTCTTCCACGAAGTGTGCAGAACCCGTGAGATCGGGCCGCCATGAAGGAGGAGTCACGCGAACGCGCTGCCCATCAATATCCTCAAGGACACATCCGACCTGCTCAAGCAACTCACAAACACGCTCGGGAGCGTAGGAAACGCCAGTCAGACGCTCAGCATCGCTCAACGCAAACTCATAGCTCGTCGGCACTGGCAAGGTGTTGAGATCAAAAACTGCAGGGTCGGCCTGACCGCCACCGTATTGAACAAGCAGGTTAACAGCGCGCTGCGCTGCAACCGCAGGAAGGAGCGGGTCAGTTCCACGTTCAAAACGCTTCGCTGCCTCAGAGTGCAGCTTGTGACGGCGCGAAGAACGAGCAACCGAAACCGCATCGAAATGCGCAGCCTCGAGGAGAATATCAGTCGTCGAATCCTCGACCTCGGAATAAGCACCACCCATCACGCCGGCGATGCCCAAGAGCCGCGAGCCTTCTTCACCACTGGGCGAATCAGAAATCACCAAATCTTCGGGATCCAAAGAACGAGTGACCTCGTCCAAAGTTGTCAATTCTTCACCTGCGCGAGCACGGCGAACCACAATCGGTGCAGCAAGTGCGGATAGGTCATAGGCGTGCATAGGCTGCCCCAGATCCAGCATGACGTAGTTCGTAATATCGACCGCCAGAGACAGGGAACGCATCCCCGCCATCTCCAAACGCTCAACCATCCAACGAGGAGTAGGAGCCTTGGGGTTGACACCGCGAACAATGCGAGTCACAAAACGGTCCGCACCCACGCGTCCATGGATGGGGGCACTGTCAGCAACCACAACGGGGAAACCGGCCTCGTTCGCCTCGGGAACCGAAGACACAAGAGTGCCAACCATTCCAGGATCGCGGAAGGGAGCACCCGTCGAATGTGAGAACTCACGAGCGACGCCTCGCACAGAGAAGCAGTAGCCACGGTCCGGAGTCACGTTAATTTCCAAAACCTCTTCGCCCAAGCCAAGGAAGGAAATCACGCTGTAGCCGACAGCGGGCAACTCTGCATCGGGGAATTCCTTTTGCAAGATGATGATGCCGTTATGGTCTTCACCCAAGCCGAGTTCGCGCGCCGAGCACATCATGCCATCAGAAACATGGCCATAGGTCTTTCGGGCAGCAATTTCAAAGGGACCGGGAAGAACCGCACCCGGAAGTGAGACAACGACATAGTCGCCGACCTCGAAATTGTGCGCGCCGCAAATAATGCCTCGTGATGGGAGATCACTAGGTTCTTTACCCGTGCCGGGAGCGTCATTGTGCTCTCCAACATCAACACGGCAGTAATTCACGAGCTTGCCATTGGACGCTTCAAACTCATCGCGCGTCAGAACACGCCCAACGACAAGCGGACCGCTGACACGAGCCGGATGAATAGTCTCTTCCTCAAGCCCGACGCGAACCAGGGCAGCTGCGAGCTCCTCGGTGGTCATTGCCGGATCTGCATCGACATAGTCACGCAGCCAGCTCATTGGAACCATTGGCATGTCAGTTGCCCCTTCCCAGTCCATTAACGCCGAATTGCTCAGAGAAACGCACATCGCCCTCGACGATGTCATGCATGTCTGCGATGCCGTCTCGCAGCATCAGGGTTCGTTCGACACCAACACCGAAGGCAATACCTGTGTAAACCTCAGGATCGATACCCGTTGCTCGAAGAACATTCGGGTTGACCATTCCACAACCGCCCCATTCAATCCAGCCAGCTCCGCCCTTCTTCTGGGGGAACCACAAATCCATCTCCGCGCTGGGTTCGGTGAAGGGGAAGAATGACGGACGCAAACGTGTCTTCGCATCGGGGCCGAACATGTGACGAGCGAAGTGATCGAGCACGCCCTTAAGATGCGCCATTGTCAGACCGCGATCGATCGCTAGTCCTTCAACTTGGTGGAAGACAGGGGTGTGTGTCGCATCCAGCGCATCGGAGCGAAAAACCTTGCCGGGGCAAGCCATGTACAGAGGAACGCCTCGTGAAAGAATCGAACGCGATTGCACGGGCGATGTGTGTGTTCGCATCACCAAGTGGCCATCTTCTTCATTTTCACCACCGACGCTGCGACCATCAATGTAGAGCGTGTCCTGCATTTGGCGCGCGGGGTGATCGATATCGAAATTCAAAGAATCGAAGTTGAACCACTCGTGTTCAATTTCCGGTCCCTCTGCAATCTGCCATCCCATTCCGACGAAGAAATCCGAAATCTCTTCCATGATCGTTTCCAGGGGATGACGTGCACCTTGACGCTCGCGCGCGGTAGGAATGGTGACGTCTACAGCTTCGCTCACCAAGACCTGCGCGTCATAACGTTCCTGGAGGAGCTCCTGACGCTCGTCCAATGCCTGGGTAATGCGCGAGCGGGCACCTCCCAAAAGACGACCAGCAACGCCTCGATCTTTCGGATCCAATTGCCCGATTCCACGGTTTGCCTGGACAAGAGCAGCTGAGTCTCCCATAAATTCCAGGCGAACTGCTTTCAATTCATCGAGGGTTTCGGTATGAGCAATAGCTGAAGTCGCTTGAGTAACGAGCTCTTCAATTGCCTGCTCATCCAAGGGATTGAGGCCACCAGCGGTGCCGGTCATGTCCTACTCTCCTATGATTGGTGTCAGCATTTTTCCTCGTGAAAATACGAGGGTTTTCTTCATTGTAGGTCAACAGCTTCTTCTGGCTGGAACGAAGCCGTAGTGCGGACTAGGCTCATAGGGCAACGAAAGGAAAAGAATGACGGGTTACCTTGCTGACGATTCAGTGCCTCGGGATGCTTCACCCTCCCCTTCTCAGGCTTCCCAAGGCCCTCTAGATAAGAAACGGATCCGTATCCAGCACCTTCAGGCAGCAAAAGAGCAGGGCGTTAAGATTTCGATGTTAACGGCCTATGACGCACTCACTGCCTCGATTTTTGATCAGGCCGGGATCGATATGATCTTGGTGGGAGATTCACTGGGCAACGTTGTTCTGGGATATTCCTCGACGCTACCGGTCACTATTGAGGACATGGAACGCGCCACTTCCTCCGTTGCACGGTCAAGTAAACGCGCTTTCATCGTCGCGGACCTCCCCTTTGGCAGTTACGAGGCTTCCCCCGCCCAGGCCCTTACAAACGCAGTCCGCCTGATGAAGGCAGGTGCACACGCTGTCAAGCTCGAGGGCGGTGCGCAGCGCGCCGATACCGTCAAGCTCTTGACCGAGGCAGGTATTCCGGTCATGGCACACCTGGGCTACACCCCTCAATCTGAAAACGCTTTGGGTGGGCCTCGCGTTCAAGGACGCGGCGAAGGTGCACAGATCCTTGCGCGCGATACCCATGCATTAGCTGACGCAGGTGCTTTCGCAGTCGTCTTTGAAATGGTCCCTGAACCGATCGCCACTCAACTGAGTCAGGAACTTTCGATCATTACGATTGGAATCGGCGCGGGTCCACACACCGACGGGCAGGTTTTGGTCTGGTCGGATATGGCCGGTATGACCTCGTGGTCGCCTTCCTTTGCACGCCGTTTCGCGCAGATCGGTCAAGAACTCCACTCCGCGACACAAAGCTATATCTCCTGTGTTCGCGACGGTTCATTCCCCTCAACCGAGAATTACCGAACAAACTAAGGACTACACCGCAATGCCGCACTCAACTGGTGCCGAGCGCGCCCCGCTTGGCAATCTCAAACCTGGGATAATTTCTCCGCGTCGTCCTGTCCCGACACACATTGATCGTCCGGAATACATGTACCACTCGGGTCCAGAAGTAATCACGGCCTCTGATATCAAGACACCGGAAACCATTGAAAAAATCCGCAAAGCCGGCCAAATCGCAGCACAGGCTCTCCAAGCAGTGGGGGAAGCAATTCGTCCTGGGGTAACCACTGACGAATTGGATCGTATCGGCCACGATTTCATTATTTCGCGCGATGCCTACCCCTCATGCTTGGGCTACATGGGATTTCCGAAGTCCCTGTGCACCTCAATCAACGAAGTAATCTGCCACGGTATCCCCGATGATCGCCCCCTTGAAGATGGCGACATTATCAATGTCGACATCACCGCTTATTACGACGGCGTGCATGGAGATACATGCGCGATGTTCGAAGTCGGGACCGTTGATGAGGAGTCCCATCTTCTGATCGAGCGTACACGTGAAGCGATGATGCGCGGCATCAAGGCTGTTCGCCCTGGTCGAGAAATCAATGTCATTGGCAGGGTTATTGAATCGTACGCACATCGTTTCAACTACGGTGTTGTTCGCGACTACACCGGACACGGTGTCGGCGAGGCCTTTCACTCAGGTTTGATTGTCCCACACTACGACACTGCCCCCGCACATAGCGAAATCATGGAAGAAGGCATGGTTTTCACCATCGAGCCCATGCTGAATCTGGGCGGAGTTGAATGGGAACAATGGGATGATCAGTGGACAGTCGTGACAAAAGATCGCGGTCGCTCTGCACAATTCGAACACACAATCGTTGTCACAGAAAACGGCGCTGAAATCCTGACGCTTCCATAATTCTGGCGTGAATTTTAACGATTCGATAAAGACGGTTATCCTTAGAGAAAAGGCCTTCGAAGGAGAACAACATGACACTTGCGTGTGGAATTGATATTGGCGGTTCAGGTGTCAAGGGTGCCCTTGTTGATCTTGAAACAGGGACCTACTCCTGCGAAAGCGTAGTGATCGAAACCCCGGCCCCGGCGACTCCAGATTCAGTTGCACAGGTCTGCGGTGATCTTCTCCACCAGCTCGACGTCACCGATGATATTCCCGTCGGGATCACCTTCCCCGCGCCAATTATTCATGGACGAGTTCCCTTTATGGCGAATCTTGATCCATCATGGGCAGGAATCGATGTTGTCGAGCTCATGGATCGCCACTTGGGGCGAACCATCGTTGCTCTGAATGATGCCGATGCCGCCGGATTAGGCGAAGCGATCTACGGCGCCGCTAAAGATGTTCCCGGAGTTGTCATTGTCACCACTCTTGGAACAGGAATCGGATCGGCCATCATCAATGATGGTGTCTTAATTCCAAATTCGGAACTTGGTCACCTTGAGATTGACGGCCATGATGCCGAAACTCAAGCTTCTGCAGGTCAGAAGACCGCGCAGAAACTGGATTGGGTCACGTGGACGGGGCGCCTCCAGCGCTACTACTCGCACGTTGAGATGCTCTTCTCCCCCGACCTTTTCGTTATCGGTGGCGGAGTGAGTGCTAATCACGAGAAGTTCCTCCCCCTGCTGAACCTCCGTACCCCCGTTGTCCCCGCAAAGCTACGTAATCCCGCCGGTATTGTTGGTGCGGCTT
>UWSI01000047.1 GCA_900541895.1 uncultured Actinomyces sp.
GCTTGGGCCACACCCTCACAACAGCTAAAAGCTCAGGCTCCCGTCACATCATCAGGGCGAGACTCCGCGTAGCGCGCAAGCTCTTCCTCGACAATGGCCTCATCGAGCTTCTGGAAGACCGGGGTCGGCTTCTCAATCGGAGTACCAACGACGATATCGTGACGCTCCCAGGTGGGAACATTCGTGTAGTCGCCGGTAATAACGGGGTATCCCGTACGGCCTTCGAAGTCTGCGGGAAGAACCTCGGGGTCCAGCTCCTCAACTTCCTTGATGTAGGGCATGGGAGCGATCTCGCCGCTGCCACCCATCACGCGATCCACATCATTTGCGGCGTGAGGCAGGAAGGGTGAAAGCATCAGGTTCAAATCAGCCACGGCTTGTGCCAGCGTCCAGAGCACGGTCGCCAAGCGCTCGCGTTCTTCGGGGGCCTTGAGCTTGAAGGGCTCGGTATCTGCAACGTACTTGTTGGCCTCGCCGACCAAACGCATTGCAGCGGCAAGAGCGGCCTTCTGGCGGTGGTGACGAATCAGGTCTCCGACCTCGTCAAAGCCCGCGGCAATGGCATCCAGCAAGGCGCGGTCGATTTCTTGGAGCTCTCCCGGTGCCGGAATCTCGCCGAACTTCTTGTGGATCATCGAGGCGGTGCGATTAACCAAGTTGCCCCAGCCTGCCACCAACTCGCCGTTCGTGCGACGCACGAATTCTGCCCAGGTGAAGTCCGCATCAGAGGACTCAGGACCAGCCGCAGAAATGAAGTAGCGCAGTGCATCAGCCTGGTAGCGGCTGAGCATGTCACGCACATAGATCACAATGCCGTGCGAAGAAGAGAACTTCTTGCCCTCCATGGTGAGGAACTCTGAAGAGACGACCTCGGTGGGCAGGTTGAGCACTCCAAGATCACCGGGCTGGCCGCCCTTAGATCCCTGACCGTTGTACCCCAGCAGTTCGGCAGGCCAGATCTGCGAGTGGAAGACGATATTGTCCTTACCCATGAAGTAGTAGGTCAGGGCTTCAGGATCATTCCACCACTGGCGCCACGCTTCGGGATCCCCCGTGCGGCGTGCCCATTCAATGGAAGCGCTCAGGTACCCAATAACCGCGTCAAACCACACGTACAGGCGCTTACCGGGTTGGTCTTCCCAACCGGGAACCGGGATGCCCCAGTCGATATCGCGTGTCATTGCACGCGGGCGGATGTCCTCAAGGAAGTTCTTCGAGAACTTGATGACGTTGGGACGCCACGTGCCCGAGCGATCGCGGTCATCCAGCCACGCGGAAAGCGCGTCAGCAAGTGCGGGAAGATCCAGGAAGTAATGCGTGGACTCCACGAATTCGGGGGTTTCACCGTTGATTCGGGAATGAGGATTGATCAGATCTGTGGGATCGAGCTGGTTACCACAGTTATCGCACTGGTCACCGCGAGCGCCTTCGGCACCACAAATCGGACAGGTACCTTCGATGTAACGGTCGGGAAGAGTGCGTCCGGTCGAAGGCGAGATCGCCGCGCGGGTGACCTGTTCGATCATGTAACCGTTATCGCGGACGGTCCGGAACATGTCTTGGACGACGCGGTAGTGATTTCCAGCGGTCGTACGTGTGAAAAGATCGTAGGACAGTCCCAGCTGAACTAGGTCTTCGACGATGAGCCGGTTGTTCTGGTCGGCCAGCTCTCGCGCGCTCATTCCGGCGCCATCGGCGGCAACCAGAATGGGGGTTCCGTGTTCATCGGTTCCGGAGACCATCAGCACGTCGTGCCCGGCCATTCGCATGTAGCGAGAGAAAACATCGGAGGGGACTCCGAACCCGGCAACGTGACCAATGTGGCGAGGGCCGTTGGCATAGGGCCATGCAACGGCAGACAAAATACGACTCATGGTCCCCTAGTCTAGTGCCTATTGGCGCTTCAGTCGTCCCTGCCGTATTCTCGAAGCACACGCTGCTCATACTTTGGGAGGATGTAATGCCCCGCGCGCTCATCATTGTTGATGTTCAACCTACTTTTTGCGAGGGCGGTGCTCTTCCTGTTGAAGGTGGGAATGCCTGCGCTCAGCGCGTCGCTGATTTTGTTGCCGCTCACGCAGCGGATTACGACTGCATTGTGACCTCGCAGGATTGGCATATTGATCCGGGTTCGCATTTCTCTGACCATCCCGACTTCGTTGACACCTGGCCTCCTCACGGCGTTGCAGGTACTGCCGAGGCCGAGCTGCACCCAGCCCTTGCTGACCTCCACGCGGATGTCACCATCCACAAGGGCATGTACGAGGCCGCGTATTCTGCTTTCGATGGCGAGGATGTAGCAACGAAACGCCCCTTGCTTGAGCTCCTTCGCGACAAAGGTATCGATTCGCTGGATGTCGTTGGCCTTGCTCAGTCCCACTGCGTCTGCGAAACAGCGCTGGACGGCGTGAAGGACGGTTTCAAGGTGCGAGTCTTCACGGACCTCACTGAGCCCGTCAGCCCCGAGTTGGGTGAGCTCGCCGCCGCACGCATGGTCGAGGCCGGAGTTGAGCTAGTCCCCTCTCAGGCGTAATTCGCATCCACTGCTCTGATTCGCACCCGCTGCCCTAGTTTGTGCGTGCGAGTGCCGCGCGGTAAAGCTCGTTCTTGCGTAGCCCTGTGGCCTCGGCGACTTCGGCAGCGGCGTCCTTCAAACGCATTCCCTCTGCTGCCAAGGCAAGCACTGCCTCAACATGGTCATCCGCATTGCCCTGCGCATGCCCGGGTGCAATCACCAGCGTGATTTCACCAAGAACTTCACCTTCTGTGGCCTCAACCAGTTCTGCGAGGCTCCCGCGGATCACCTCTTCGTAGGTTTTTGTGAGCTCTCTACACAGCGCGGCTTGGCGATCGGCACCAAAGACCTCAGCCATGAGAATCAGAGTGTCATGGACGCGTTTAGGTGATTCGAAGAAGATCAGGGTGTGAGGATCTTGCGCAAGGACCTTCAAATAGCGCGTTGCTTCACCAGTTTTCCGGGGAAGGAAACCCTCGAAAGCAAAGCGATCGGAAGGAAGCCCAGACAGGGCAAGCGCAGTAACGGGAGCCGAGGGCCCTGGGAGGACACTGACGCGGACGCCAGCCGCCGTGGCCTCGTGAACCAGGCGGAACCCCGGGTCGGAAACCGTCGGCATTCCGGCATCGGAAACCATGACGACGCGTGCACCTGCCCGCGCCTGCTCGACGACTGCCGAGGCCTTAGCGGACTCATTGTGATCGTGGAGGCTTATAAGCTTGGCGCTCAGATGGATTCCCATTCTCGAGGCCAAGGCGAGGAGGCGGCGCGTGTCTTCGGCAGCAATAATGTCCGCCTGCTCAAGAGCAGGAGCTAAGCGCGCGGAGACATCGCGTACGTCGCCAATCGGGGTAGCCGCAAGGAGGATTGACGCGGGGGCCTGAATGTAATCCTGGTCTTCACTCACGCGTTAATCGTCGCACCTTTGGGTGTGCTACTCCAGTTGAGCAGGGGCCTCGGTAAACTGATCGGGTGGACGACAAGACTCTTTCCGATTCAGATATTCCCGAAGACCCCGCCTTGGGGTCGGACCAGGCTTCCCCGGTTGCTCGCCCCGAGCCTCTTCCCGAGGCCGAGGAAGGCGAGCCTAGCCCTTCGACGAAGGTGAACGAGGCCTCGGCAGAGGCGAACAAGGCCTCGGCAGACGACGAAGAGGCTGATGCCGCTCCCGAAGGAACGGGACGCGAATGGAAGCCCGTCCCCATTCCCAGGTGGGCGCGGTTCCCGATGTCTGCGCAAGCCGGCTGGGTTGCAACTCTTGTGACGACGCTTGTGGCAGCGCTCATAAGGCTTCCCGGTCTTGGAACAATTAAGACTCTGGTCTTCGATGAGACCTACTACGTGAAAGACGCCTATTCCCTGATGACTTTGGGCTATGAGGGAAGCTGGGCGAAGGATAACGACCCGATGTTTATCGCGGGTGATTACTCTGGGCTTTCGACCAATGGTGGTTACGTCGTTCACCCATCGGTCGGAAAGTGGCTGATCAGCTTAGGAATGCGCGTCTTCGGAGCAACCAATCCGGTCGGCTGGCGCATCAGTGCAGCCATCGCAGGAATCATTCTTGTCTTCCTTACCGCGCGAATTGCACAGCATTTGTTCCGATCCCCCGCTATCACAGCACTTGCGGGATTCTTTATGGCAACAGATGGCATCGCAATTGTTCTCTCGCGAACTGGGCTTTTGGATGTATTCCTGGCGATGTTTGCCGCTGCCGCATTCCTTGCTGTCCTGAAAGATCAGGAGATCTCACATCCACGTTTGGTCGAAAAACTTTCCCAATGGAAGCCGGATCCTGATAATCCTTCTCGAATCGGCCCTCATGCGGGTGCACGCTGGTGGCTATTGGTCGCGGGTATCTTGTGTGGCCTTGCGATGTCGGTCAAATGGTCGGGGCTCTACGCGCTGGCTGTCTTGGGGTTGTTTGTTGCTTTCCGCGACTGGATGACGCGCCGTCGTTTTGGGCATCCGCGCGCGTTTTACGCAACTTTGATCAATGACACCTCTGTTGCATTCTTGGCCATGGTTCCACCCGCAGTTATCACATATGTCGCCTCATGGTTCGGCTGGTTTAGGCACTGGAATGCGTACGGTCACAAAACTCACGGCTTTATTGGAGCATTCCGCGACCTGTGGGACTACCACGTAGGAATGCTGAAGTTCCACACGGGTTTGACCACTCCGCACACCTATCAGGCTCATCCCGCACAGTGGTTTGTTCAGGCACGTCCGACGTCCTTCGCGTGGAACAAAATTGCGGATGCAAGCTGCGATAAATCGGATTGCGTTAACGCGGTTGTCGCACTAGGGAATCCGCTTCTGTGGTGGTTTGCAGCCATTGCTTTCTTCATCGTCTTGTTCGTGACGCTGCGCGACCGCAACTGGAGGACTGGTTTTGTTGTCTGTGGATACTTGGCGATGTACTTCCCTTGGTATTTGAATGCAAACCGAACGATCTTTAATTTCTACACGATTGCTTTCGTACCTTTTGTCTGTCTGAGTGCGGCATGGGTGATTGGGCTGATGCTGGATCAAACTCGCTGCGAAGTAGATCCTGACCGCATGTATGCTTCTCAACCTCTTGAAGAGGGAGACTACAGATGGATGGGCGCTAATGTCGTGGCGCGTCAAAGGTTTGCCATTGGCGCTGTGGTCATTGTTCTGCTCATTACAGCTGTCTCGATCTTCTTTATGCCCCTGTGGAGAGGGGATCTCATCTCGTACAACTTCTGGCACATTCACATGTGGTTCCCGACGTGGATCTAAAGTGAACTGCCATTCGCAGTAAGACACATGTGCCCGCGAACGTCCGTTCGCGGGCACTGCTTGTACATCGCAAAGAGAAACTGCGTCAACTGCGTCGCGAACAGACACAGTGGGCACGTAGTCTAGGTGAAACGTAGTAAAAGACAGCCAAAGCCTAAGTAGCCCCCAAAAGACTAAGTGGGCACCGCAAAAGTTAATTAATAACCATCCATGGTTCAAAAACTTAATTACCTGATACCCCTAATAAGGGCCTTTAACACCGAATAAAACAGACGACCGAACAACAGCCCATTAGTGACTCAAAAGTCCGCTAGCCACGCAAAACTCCGCTAAGAAAAGCATCTAGAGGCTCATACGAAGAAAATAAGAACAAATACGCAAGCAAAGAAATTGAGCCTGACTTTACGAGGCCGTTGCCTCTCAGGGGCGTGGGGTGTTTGTGTGGGGTTGGTACCGTAGTAGCCCGAAAGTCGCGCGTGTGTGTATACAGGTGTGGAACACTGCTGCGTGTTGTGTTTGCTTGGTAGGCGCGTGTGGGTGAAAGAGGGGGGGTTTGGAACAGTGTTCCAACCCCCCCCTCTCTTTTGAAGAGTGTTGTGG
>UWSI01000048.1 GCA_900541895.1 uncultured Actinomyces sp.
GGATCCGCGCCCCCTGCGTCTTTCAACGCCTTACGATTGAGTTGTCTCAGGCTAGGAACTCAGCGAGTTCAGAAAGCCACGGTGGGTTCGCGCCCGCACGAGAGACAGTAATATCGCCAATCGTTGCTGCGCGCTCCAAGATGAAGTCGACCTTTGCGGCATCCAAATCACGCAGAGCGGGCCGCGACATGGCACCCACCAGACCGAGCGACCACAGTGCGTCGATCAGGCCTCCCATGAAGGAATCGCCTGCACCGACGGTGTCTTCGACCTTGACATCTCCGGCTGGGATAGAACGGCGAACACCACTCGAGGTGAATGCCGCTGCACCCTCCTTGCCCTTTGTCACAACGATCAGTGAGGGACCTGCAGTGAGCCAATCGCGCACCACTTCGTCGATCTCACGTCCGTTGGTGAGCCAAGCGATATCTTCGTCGGAAACCTTGACAACATCGGAAATGCCGATGAACTTGTTGACGGTTGCCAATGCTTCTTCAGGCGTTCCCATGAGCGCGGGGCGAGCATTGGGATCATAGGTGATGATGGCATGCTGTCGCGCAGTGACCATGGCATCCAAAACGGCGTGTGCGCCGGGCTCGATCACTGCAGCAATGGAACCGGAGTGAACGATTCGGGCCTGCGTGGATACGGCGATGGGGCTATTTGGACACCAATCGAGATCAAAGGTGTAGGTTGCCGCGCCCTTTTCGTTGAGTTTTGCGAGTGCAGTCGGCGTGTGATCAGCTCCGAAGGACTCTTCGGTGATGACAACGTGCGAGGCCGTGAAGTGTTCTTCGAGGATATCGCCACGTTCATCGTGTGCCAGCCACGTTTGCAGGCCAACGTTACGGCCCAAGCGTCCGAGCGTCATTGCAACGTTTGCCGGTGAGCCTCCGGGGATCTCGGCGACTGCGGTAGGGCTATCCGCGGGGACCACGATATCCATCAGAGCTTCTCCGATGGAGAGGATGTGGGGGTCGGTTGCGAGGTCCATGTTTCCTCCTGTTTCCAGACCACGTCGGCTGGTTTCCTCGAACAATTGACGTTCTCAGTCTAACCAATCTCTGGGGTCCTGGGCGACGGAGAATTAATTTTCTGTTCCCTGTTCCATCCGTTGTGTTGCTGCGTCCAAAATTGAGCGGCAGCGGGCGGCAAGGGCTTCGCCGCGTTCCCACATGGCAAGAGTGTCTTCTAGGGGCGCCTGTCCGCTTTCCAGCGTCTTCACGATGGCGATCAATTCATCGCGTGCTGCTTCATACGACAGGGATTCCGGTGCCGGGAGTGTATTTTCTGCCATGTGTTCCTCCAAGTTGGGTGGCTGTTTTGGTGAGAAAGTAGGACGGGTTATTCGTTTGCCGGTGCTGCGCTATTTGTTGCTTGGGTAGAGCCAACGACTTGGGCAACCAAGCGGCCTGAGGCAAGGATGCCTTCGACCAGGGTGCCCTTAGGAACTTGCGAGGCGTCGCGAACCAATTCGCCAGAGGGAAGCTTGAGCATGGAATACCCGCGTTCCAAAGTGGCCTGTGGTGAGAGCGCGCGCAGGGTCGCCGAGGCCTGAACGATTCCTTGACGTTCCTCGCTCAGCCGTCGTTCAATCCGGGAACGCAAATTTGTTACCGCTGAATCGATAAGGACGCGATGAGGTTCCAGTGTTGCGGCCGGCGTAAGGAAAACGGGACGTGAAACAACAAGATCTAAATGATGGCGTTCTTGTGTCAGTCTGCGCTCGATTGCATTGCGCATTGCCTGAGAAGCACCAGCCAAACCCTCGAGCTCTTGGGCAAGATCAGGAACAATGCGCCTGGCCGCATCCGTCGGAGTCGATGCGCGGAAGTCGGCCACATAATCCAAAAGTGGCGCGTCGCCCTCATGCCCGATTGCCGAGACCAGGGGAGTGGAAGCGGCTGCAGCGGCACGTACCAAGACCTCGTCAGAGAAGGGAAGAAGATCCTCAACGGAACCGCCGCCTCGGGCAACAACAATCACGTCAACTTCGGGGATCTGATCGAGCTCGGCAATGGCATCACTGACCTCACGCACCGCGTACTGGCCCTGGACTGCGACCTCGCGGACCTCGAAACGTGCAGCGGGCCAGCGTGCACTTGCATTCACAATGACGTCATCTTTTGCCTTCGCATTTCGCCCGCACACAAGGCCAATAACGCGCGGAAGGAAAGGAAGGGGTTTCTTGCGGCGTTCGTCGAAGAGGCCTTCGGCTGCAAGTTTTTGACGCAGGCGTTCGATTTGAGCCAATAGATCGCCCAAACCTTGAAGGTGAACCTCGGCTGCTTGGAGGTTCAAGCTTCCACTGCGTTCCCAAAAAACGGGCTTAACGCGCGTGACGACTTTGACGCCTTCTTCAAAACCGGCGCCAACGGCAGAAATAACATTCGGGAAAGCTGTAACGGTCATCGAGGTGTCAGATTCGGTGTCGCGCAGGGTGAAAAACGCCATGCGTGAGCCCGGACGCGGGTTGTATTGGATGACCTGGCCTTCCACCCAGAGCGAAGACATTCGGTCAACGTAGATCTTGATGTTCTGCGTAAGTCTGCGCAGTGGCCACGGGTTTTCGCGCGTAGTATCAGCAGCTTTAGCTGCGGGGGGCATGTTCTCTGGCACGAAATAAGCATGACACAGGCCAGTGGCATTTGCGTCCAGAGTGGGAAGGAAAAGCAATTATGGTTCGCAGATGCACATGGCGGCCTGTACGGTTGATCTATGACTCATGACGACACCCTTCGTAATAGCGAAAGCGATTCCCACGTCGAAGGTGGGAAGATCCTGCTTGCAGCGCCTCGTGGATATTGCGCGGGTGTTGATCGCGCGGTTGATGTCGTTGAAAAAGCCTTGGATCTTTACGGTGCGCCCGTCTATGTCCGTAAAGAAATCGTTCACAACAAGTTTGTCGTCGAATCTTTGACGAAGCGCGGGGCGATCTTTGTTCAAGAAACCGATCAGGTTCCCGAAGGCGCACGTGTGGTGTTCTCTGCTCACGGGGTTTCGCCTGAAGTTCATGCGGTTGCAGCCCAGCGTCATCTTGCAACAATCGACGCGACCTGTCCGCTGGTTACGAAGGTCCACCGAGAGGCCGTGCGCTACGCGAAGGAAGACTACGACATCATCTTGGTTGGCCACGAAGGCCACGAAGAAGTTGAAGGTACTTTTGGTGAAGCTCCCGAACACATTCAAGTGGTTGGAACGCCTGAAGAAGTCGACAACCTGGTTGTTCGTGACCCCGAGCGCGTTGTGTGGATTTCGCAGACGACCCTTTCTGTTGATGAGACCCGTCAAACGGTCGATCGTTTGCGCCAGCGCTTCCCCAAACTTGTTGATCCACCTTCAGACGACATTTGCTACGCAACACAAAATCGTCAGGGGGCTGTGAAGGTCATTGCCCCTCAGGTTGATGTCATGGTTGTTGTGGGCTCAGCGAATTCCTCGAACTCGGTACGTTTGGTTGATGTTGCGCTCGAATCGGGTGTTCCCGCTGCGTATCGTATCGATAAGGCCGAAGAGCTTCAGGAAGAATGGTTCGCAGGTGCGAAGACCGTGGGCTTGACCTCGGGTGCGTCAGTACCCGAAATCCTTGTCCGTGATGTGATTGCCTGGCTGCAGGAACATGGTTTCCCGACTGTTGAGGAAGTTCGAACTGAGACGGAAACGACGACCTTCGCCCTTCCCCGTGACCTACGCTCAGATTTGAAGAAGGCCGGACAGATCGATGTTCGCCCGCATGCCCGTCGCACTGCCGGGCCTGATCACACCAGCTGAGCGAAATTTCACCCGCTGATGCGTGCACTTTCTAGGCGCGGGCGAACGGGAGTGCGGCCTCGTCGGATAGGATAGGGGCGTGTCTTTAACTATTGGTATCGCCGGCCTGCCCAACGTTGGCAAGTCCACTCTGTTTAATGCTCTGACCCGCGCGACTGTTCTGGCTGCGAACTATCCCTTCGCAACCATTGAACCGAATGTGGGTGTCGTTCCGCTTCCCGATGCGCGTTTGAATAAGCTCGCCGAGATTTTCGGTTCTCAGCGCATCATTCCCGCGACCGTTTCTTTCGTTGATATCGCGGGTATTGTGCGTGGCGCGTCTGAGGGTGAGGGCTTGGGTAACCAGTTCCTTGCGAACATTCGCGAGGCCGACGCCATTTGCCAGGTGACGCGTGCCTTCTCCGACCCCGACGTTGTGCACGTTGATGGCAAGGTTGATCCTGAGTCGGATATTGAAACCATTAAGACTGAGCTGATTCTGGCTGACATGCAGACGCTTGAAAAGCAGATCCCGCGTCTGGAAAAGGAAGTGCGCGGCAAGAAGACCGAGGCGATCGTCCTGGAAACTGCGCGCGCGGCAATGGAACTGCTCGAAAAGGGCGAACTGCTCAGCGGTCCCGCGGGTGCAAAGCTCGACCAGGATGCATTGAAGTCCTTCCAGCTCATGACCTCTAAGCCCTTCATCTTCGTGTTCAACATGGATGCCGAAGAAATGGACAACAAGGAACTGCAGGACGAGTTGCGTTCGCTTGTTGCCCCCGCTGAAGCGATCTTCTTGGATGCGCAGTTCGAGTCCGAGCTTGTTGAACTAGACGAGGACGACGCGCGAGAAATGCTGGCTGAGTCCGGTCAGAGCGAATCCGGCTTGGATAAGCTGGCGCGAGTTGGCTTCGATACCCTCGGTCTGCAGACCTACCTGACCGCTGGTGAGAAGGAAGCACGCGCCTGGACAATCCACAAGGGTGACACCGCTCCTAAGGCTGCCGGCGTCATCCACACGGACTTCGAAAAGGGCTTCATCAAGGCTGAGATCGTCTCATACGACGATCTGATCGAGGCCGGTTCCATGGCCGCAGCGAAGGCTGCCGGCAAGGTCCGCATGGAAGGTAAGGACTACGTTATGCAGGACGGCGATATCGTCGAATTCAGGTTTAATGTTTAATCACTCCTGAATGGGGCAGTGACCGGGTCGTGCGAGGGCGTGGCCCGGTTTTGCTGTTGTAAGTTCTTGAATCAAGGGTGAACGTGGGATGGGGTGTTGAAAAATAACGTCTTGCGTTAATAACGTTTTACGTTATATTGTTGTGTCATGATCCAGTCGTTCGGTGATCGTCAGACTGAGCGGTTGTTTGCGAGAGAACCTGTTCCTTCATTGGACTCGCGCATCGCACGTGTCGCGTTGCGCAAGTTGCGTCAGGTCGACGCTGCGTGTCGTTTGGAGGACCTCCGGATCCCTCCGGGCAATCGGCTCGAGCTTCTGCGCGGTAATCGGGCGGGGCAGTACAGTATCCGAATCAATGATCAGTGGCGCATCTGCTTCAGGTGGAGCGATGCTGGTCCAGAAGGGGTTGAGATCGTTGACTACCACTAAAATTGCTCCGATTCACCCGGGCGAAGTCCTCATGGAGGACTTCATCGAGGGGTTCGGAATTACGCAGCACAAGCTTGCTGTTGCTATTGGGGTTCCGCCTCGTCGTATCAATGAAATCGTCCATGAGAAGCGTGGGATTACGGCGGATACTGCGATGAGGCTGTCCCGCTACTTCGGTACAACCCCGGGGTTCTGGATGAACCTGCAGATGCGCTACGAACTTGACTGTGCTGAAGATGCGATGGGGGATGCATTGAATGGAATTGTTCCTCTTGTGACAGTGGAAGTCGCTTGAGTCGACGGAGGCTGATAAGGCAGTGGCC
>UWSI01000049.1 GCA_900541895.1 uncultured Actinomyces sp.
TGAGTGGGTGGGGGGAACCCCGGGGTTCCCCCACCCACTCATTCATGTCAAAACAATCCTGAAATTATTGGGATGCAGATTCAGGAATGCGCACGGACCTCAATAATCCGATAGCCCTTTTTGGATGCGATCTTTTCTGCAGGAAAACCTTGCTGGTACAGCCACTGTGTTAAAGAGTCAGCGCCAAGATTCTTCTGAACAACCAGGTAGGCAACACCGTTCGTGCTCAGCATGGAAAGCCATGTCATCAGCAGCTCGTGAAGAGCATTCTTTCCAATGCGGATAGGAGGATTAGACCAGATCACGTCAAAGGTGATTCCTTGAGAGCGAAGCTTCTCAGGAGCCTCTTCGGCATGCAGCGTATGGACATTCTCGGCCTCGTTCAGGGAGGCATTGCGCGCGGTCAGGTCAAGCGCGCGCGAATTGACGTCGACGGCCCAAACGCTTGCCTCGGGGGACTCCAAGCCCATGACGACAGCTAAAGGGCCCCAGCCGCATCCCACATCAAGGAAGTTGCCGCGCTCGGGGAGGGCAGGGGCCTCGGCAAGAAGCTGGCGGGTCCCCAAATCAATACGCGAACCAGAAAAGACTCGGTCGCTCACCCACATCTCCAGATCGAAACCGCGAACTCGATCGCGAATTAGGTGAAGCTCATCAGCTGAGGCGGGCTCAGAATCGGTGAAGTACTGTTCATCCACGCTTCAAGGGTACTTGAGAAGTGATACGCCCGGCGAGAAACTCTCTTCTTTTTCTCCACAGGTGCGCCCGCAGATAGTCCAAACATGGGAAAATAAAAAGCGGATCCCACCCGAACTTTCACCATCTTGGAGATACTGAATGACCGAAGATTCCACTGAGCGGGCAAAAAGTGTTGTCGCGCGTATCCTTGCGCGCACAGGAACCGCCCTGGAATCAACTCAAGGACAAGATCATCACGCGCAGGCGGGTGAACTTGAACGAGAGGCACGTGCGGGGACCCGTCGTATCCAAGGGCTCTCGAACGACCTTGAAGAGATTTCTGAAGTCGAGTACCGACAGGTCCGTCTTGAAAAGGTCGTGCTTGTAGGGCTGCGTACTACGGGAACTGAAGAAGAAGCAGAGAACTCTTTGCGTGAGCTGGCAGCGCTGGCTCAAACAGCTGGTTCGCAAGTCCTCGACGGTGTCATCCAGAAACGTTCGCATCCCGATCCCGCAACCTATTTGGGCTCTGGTAAAGCTCGTGAACTGGCTGAGCTTGTTGCTGCTGATGGTGCAGACACAATCATTGTTGATGGTGATCTTGCCCCTTCTCAAAGGCGCGGCTTGGAAGACGTTGTCAAGATCAAGGTTGTTGACCGAACCGCGTTGATTTTGGACATCTTCGCCCAACACGCCAAATCGCGAGAAGGTAAAGCTCAAGTCGAATTGGCACAGTTGGAATACCTCCTTCCGCGTCTTCGCGGGTGGGGCGATTCGATGTCGCGTCAGGCTGGTGGCCGCGTCGCCTCGGGCGAAGGTATTGGTTCGCGAGGTCCAGGTGAAACGAAGATTGAGCTGGACCGACGCCGCATTCGAAACCGTATGGCAAAACTGCGTGAGCAGATTCGCCGAATGGAGCCGGCGCGCCAAGCGCAGCGCGCGAATCGCTCGCGTTCAACTATTCCTTCTGTTGCCATCGCGGGGTACACGAATGCTGGAAAATCTACGCTTCTCAATGCCCTGACGGGTGCGGATGTCTTGGTTGAAGATGCTCTCTTTGCAACCCTTGACCCAACGGTTCGTCGTACGCAAACAGAGGATGGGCGTGCCTACACGCTTTCAGACACCGTTGGCTTTGTATCGCGCCTACCTACCCAGCTTGTTGAAGCCTTCCGTTCGACCTTGGAAGAAGTCGGCGAGGCCGATGTGATCCTTCACGTTGTCGATGCTGCGCACCCCGATCCAATTGGCCAGATCCAAGCTGTTCATTCGGTTCTGGATACGATTGAGGGAGCGCGAGATATTCCCGAGCTCATCGTCTTCAATAAGGCCGATCTTGCCAGTGATGAACAACGCGCGTTTGTCCGTTCTCTGAGTGAACGTGCGGTGCTCGTCAGTGCCGTCACTGGCGAGGGGATTTCTGAACTTCAAAAAGCCATCGCATCAATGCTCCCGCGCCCTCGCGAGGTCGTTGACTGCATCGTTCCCTATATTCATGGAGCGCTCCTTCATCGTATCCACGAAGAAGGAGAAGTCCTTGCGGAAGAGTACCTTGGCGA
This sequence comes from uncultured Actinomyces sp., assembly GCA_900541895.1. Lineage (GTDB taxonomy): Bacteria > Actinomycetota > Actinomycetes > Actinomycetales > Actinomycetaceae > Pauljensenia. The sequence goes on from UWSI01000049.1 coordinate 2,238, forward strand.
AGGAGAGCGCATTCGGGCTCGTGTCGACGGTGCATTAGCTGCGGCCCTGCGAGCAGTTGCTCTTCCAGCCCGCGGAAATGCTCAGGACGTAGGTTTTGAAGGCGTCGACGATCTGGACGTGGTGGCCCCTGCCGAGGACTTCGAATGAGCCTCAAAACGGCAAAGCAAGCGCTGAGCGCGGCTGTTCGCGAAATGGGCGGTCAGGTGCGCAGCGGACAAGAGACGATGCTCGAGGAAATCTGCAGCGCTCTTGAAGCCCCTGAGCACCTTCTTGTTCAGGCGGGAACCGGTACGGGTAAATCTCTTGGGTACTTAATTCCTCTGATGGATTTTGCGGTTAGCCGAGATGAAAGAGTCCTTGTCTCTACCGCAACACTGAACCTCCAGCACCAAATCCTCACCAAAGATGCCCCGGTCGCAGCCCAAGCAATCGAAGATGTTCACGGACGCAGGCCTCGGGTCGCCCTTCTTAAAGGATGGAATAACTATCTGTGCACCTTCCGACTTGGCGGCGGATATCCCTTGGAAGGAACACTCTTTGATGTTCCAAACCAGCGCGATGATGATGACGACGAGGCCGCGCCGGCCAGTGAGTTGGGCGCGGAGATTGTCCGTTTACGCCGCTGGGCCTCGCAAACGGAAACGGGGGATCGAGATGAACTCGACCCCGGAGTAAGCGATCGAGCATGGTCGCAAGTTTCAGTCTCACGTTTGGAATGTCTGGGCAAGCAGTGTCCGATGATTGATGACTGTTTTCCCCAGGCTGCCCGTGAAACCGCACAAGAAGCCGACGTTGTCGTCACCAACCATTCGTTGTTGGGGATCAGTGCTTTGAGCGATAGCGACCTGTTTGGGTCGATTGGCGCGCTCGCGGTTGACGAGGCCCATGAGCTTGCTGAGCGAGTGCGTGAACAGGCAACGGTCGCAGTGTCCCTGAAGTCTATGACGCGGATTTCACGCAGGCTTCGAAGTCTTGCCTCTGTGGACACTGATATGCTTGATCATGTTGCCGCGCAGCTTGATGGTGTCCTTCAAAGCTTCCACGTCGGATTAATGACTGACCGGACAAGCCTCAAACCAGTGATGTCCGCGTTGGACACGGCTAAACGAGATCTTGATACGCAGATTTCCACTCTTCAACTTGAGGCCGCGACAAAAGTTCTGGTGCGATCCTTCAGTGATGAACTTGACGAGGTCTTGCAAGCGTGGGGGCGTGACGCTGAGAAGAGCATGACCTGGGTTGAGCGCGATGAAGACCGAGGCCTGTCGTCCTTGATGATCGCGCCCTTGCATGTTGCGCCTTCTTTGGCTGATAACGCCTTTGGTCAGCGGCCGGCAATTCTCACTTCCGCAACATTGAGTCTGGGTGGGAGTTTTGATTCGCTGGCGTATAGTACGGGGTTAAATTTGGCTCCACTGCCGTGGAGGGGAGTAGATGTCGGATCACCATTTGATGCTTCTCGCCAGGGGATCTTGTACATCGCAGCAGGGCTTCCGGCACCGACTAATGGGCAACCTAGTCCAGCAGCGATGGAGCAGATGGTCGCTCTGGTCAAGGCCAGCGGCGGTGGAGCTCTTGTTCTTTATGCCTCGTGGGCTGCGGCGCGACAGGGTGCGCAAAAGCTTCGAGACGAGGGGGTCTCAGAGGTGTTGCTCCAGGGAGAGGACTCGCTACCGGCGTTGATCAAGCGCTTCCGTTCGAAGCGTGATTCCGTTTTGGTTGGGACGATGTCTCTGTGGCAGGGGGTAGATGTCGTCGGGGACTCATGTCGCTTGGTCGTCATCGATAAAATCCCATTTCCTCATCCAAAAAATCCGATAGTCAAGGCACTGACCGAAGATGCTGATCGGCAGGGAGGCAAGGGCTTTTTCCAAGTGAGCGTAACGAGGGCAGCGCTCATGATGGCGCAGGGAGCCGGACGCCTACTGCGATCCCATAACGACCGAGGCGTTGTTGCCGTTCTTGATTCGCGGCTTCACTCCCGCAGCTACGGACGTTTTATTATTCAGTCGATGCCTGAGTTTTGGCGTACACGTGACCTTGATGTTGTGACGGGCGCTTTGGAAAGACTCAATGCTGAGCTGCATGAAGACTGAAGCAGCACACTTCGTTCAATAAGGGATTTTGGCCTATCACGATGCAGGGTGATCTGAGAGAATAGGGCTGTTCACTTGTTTAGGAGGTTGCTCATGCCCACCCATTCACAAAGCCTGTATCCCAGCTCTACTGGCCGTCCTTCAAAGATTGCGATTATTGGCGCAGGAGCTGTTGGTACTGCCGTTGCCTACGCCTGCTTGATGCGCGGAGATGCGCGTGACATCGTCTTGCACGATATCAACAAGCCGAAGGTGGAAGCCGAAGCCTTGGATATGGCACATGGCATTCAGTTCACTCCCTCTGGCTCCATTGAGGGCTCGGATGATGTTGAGATCGTCCGTGGAGCAGACCTGGTCATTGTCACTGCCGGTGCCAAGCAAAAGCCCGGTCAGTCACGACTGGAACTTGCTGGTTCCACCGTTGACCTCATGCGTAAGATCCTCCCTAATCTGTTGAACGTTGCCCCCGAGGCTCGCTTTATGTTCATCACGAACCCCGTCGATGTCGTCACCTATGCGGCGCTGAAGATTACTGGGCTTCCGCGTAATCAGGTCTTCGGTTCGGGTACGGTTTTGGACACTTCGCGTTTGCGTTACCTGGTTTCGCGCGAAACAGGTGTTGCCACTCAGAACATTCACGCGTATATCGCCGGTGAACACGGAGATTCTGAAGTTGCCCTGTGGTCTTCTGCTGAGATTGGTAATGTTCCTCTGCGCCACTGGGGACCGACGCTTTCGGGCCGACTCTTTGATACGGAGCTTCGCGAAGAAATTGCAAAGGACGTTGTGAACTCTGCCTACAAGATCATTGAAGGCAAGGGAGCGACAAACTACGCAATCGGCTTGGCTGGGTCGAACATTGCACGTGCGGTTTTGCGTGATGAGCAGCGTGTGCTGACTGTCTCGACACTCCTTGAAGACTGGGAAGGCATCTCGGATGTCTGCATGGCAGCGCCGACCTTGGTTGGTCGCGATGGAGCGGGCCGAGTGCTGAACCCGCC
>UWSI01000050.1 GCA_900541895.1 uncultured Actinomyces sp.
TTCCCCCCATCTCCACAATTAGCCTCGGAACTTCGTTGAAGTTCCGAGGCTTTCTGTTGTTATTTCGCGCTTTGATGGTCTTTGAGGGCGGTGCTCCGCCCAATGATGCGTCAAGGATGTACGCAGAGGACCACAGACGTTGAAATCGAGAAATCCAGCAAAATAACTTGGTGAATGTTCGCTTCCAAGGCTTCGGAAAGCGTGCTTTCTGAGTAACTCGAAGCAAAGATTCGCTACGCATTGATGCGCATCGCTTTGCGCGTAAATCCGCTAAATTATGCGCATCGAAATGTATAAGTAATTCATAAGAATTCGTGCAGAAATCTTGTAGCAGATGATGAGTCCGAATCAAGATTCCTTTACAAATGCTCCCACGAAGCTTCCTTAGGGTTGAAAACGTATAGGCCTTCTCATAGCCGTAAAAACGCTCGGGCTGCCTATTTCGACACCTAGAGGCGACCAAATTTCGCAATCTCATATGCGGAAGTGGTGTCGCTGCCGATACAAAGGAAAAACTTCTTCATGAAACGCCGAAAAATTGTGGGCGCAGTTGGTGCGGCTGCTGTCATTGCAATGGTGCCTTCGCTGGGCGGTAACACTGCCGTTGCTGCCGGTGACGACACGACCTATGGGGCCTCTTTCCCCTATACCCGTTACGAGGCCGAGCGTGGCCGACTTGACCGTGCACACGTCGTCTCGCTTGACGAGAGTCAGCTTGTCAACACAATGCTCGACTCGACGGCGATTGAAGCTGGCGAACAGTCCTATGTTGAACTCGAAGGTAAGGATTCTTCCGTGAGCTTCACTGCCGAAGTTCCCGGGAATGCAATTGATCTTCGATTCACTCTTCCTGATCACGCGGCCGGAAGTGTTGATATTCGTGTCAACGGAGAGACGGCTGCCACTTTTAATCTCTCATCAGAAACTGCGTATCAGTATGTTCAGAAGAGCAAGGTGTTTGACGAGGAATGGCAGAAAGATCCCGGTAATGGCCCGGCACATGCCCGCTTCCTTTTTGATGAGGTTCACGGTTTGCTTAACCGGCAGGTAAACCCGGGAGATACGGTTAGCGTTGTTCGTATGGGGGGTGAAGGTTATGTCTATGGCATTGATTTTGTTGAGCTTGAGCAGGCGCTTCCGGAAATTCAGCGTCCTGCTAATTCAGTGAGTGTTACTGATGATGACTTGACGGTGACTGAAGAGAAATCGCCGGGTGTTTGGGAAACTCGTAAGGTTTATGCGCGCCCTAATGATGGACAAGATGATTCTGATGCATTCTTGGCTGCTTTGAAGCGTGCGTCGGATGAGAACAAGACTCTGTATATTCCGCGTGGAACCTTTGAGTTTGATCGCCAGCTTGTCGTTCGGCATTCTCCGAATGACAACCATCAACTGACGGTCCAAGGTGCGGGCATCTGGTACACGAATGTCTTCTTCCGTAACCCGAACAAGGCAAGCGGTGGCATTGTTCTTGAACATACCAGCCATGACCTGCAGTTCCGAGACTTCTACATGTCGACTAATCTCAAGTCCCGTTACGACGAAGGGGCCAACTATAAGGGATTCCAAGGCGTCACCAAGAACTCACAGTTTATAAACCTGTGGATTGAACACTTCGAGTGTGGATTCTGGATGGGAGACTATGTCAATGAAAAACAAATGCAGTACACAGAGCACATGCTGGTCGATCACTCCCGTATTCGCAATAACTTTGCCGATGGCCTGAACTACTCACAGGGAAGTCGGGATTCGGCCGTGCGTAATTCGAATATTCGCGGGAACGGCGATGACGGCCTCGCCTCATGGTCAAGCCATGCACAGTCGCTGCCTGGTGAGTCTGTCCAATATGTATCAAATGCTCGTCACACCGACAATATCGAGTTCACTCACAACACGATCGAGCTCGGATGGCGCGCAGGCGGAATCGGTTTCTTTGGCGGATCTGGGCAGAAGGCAGAGAACAACCTCATTACGGGGAATTTTGAGGGTGCAGGTATTCGACTAAACACTGTCTTTGGCGGTCATAATTTCGACTGGAACTTGAAGTTAAACAAGAGGGCTAGCATTCAGCGCAACAAGATTGTGCGCAGTGGTACGCAGGACGACTACTATGGCGGACACCGCGGTGCCATCGACTTCCAAGAAGTTCAGGTTAACGGCCGCATTGCTGGCGTTGATCTTTACGACAACATCATCGTGCGTCCTTTTGCAGAGGATGTTCGCTCAGACTTTGCGTTCAACTCCGAAGAGATGAAACTTCGCGGTATGAGCATTGGTAGTAATCCACGTAGAGACTGGGATGGCTACGAGCCTCAGCATCTGGTTGTGAATTACGCTCGAGTCAATGGCAAGGTTGATCGAGGTATCCCTGAAGATGCGAATTATTCTCTCTACTGGTGGGACGGCGATTGGGTGAATCCGGTTGATGGAAAGACCCATCGTTATTGGATTCCTAAGGCTGATGGTGTTCAGATCAATGACGCAATGGATTTTTCATGGGAAGGCAACAAGAAGGTCTACAACTTTATCCTTGGTGATGACCCGCAGTACCTGCCGACGTCCTCTACTCGCTTCTTGGATGACTACACCTATCAGGGCGAGATGGCTCGATCATTCCAAAATTCTAGCCAGCCGCAGACAGTGATCCGTTTTTGGTCGCATAAGTGAGGTGCGCGAATAGCGTCGTCAAACCTTAGTTTTACTGCCCGCACTGCTCAGCAGTGTGGGCAGTGCTTGATCCATAGTACTTTTCGTTCACCCGCTGATCTCTGCATAAGATTTCGCGTTGCTTGAGCAGCAATCTTGTCCACAGAGTAAGCGCAGAAAGAAGTTATCCACAGATTTTGCATCCTCGTCCCGAGCCGATAAGACATCCTCATACCCTCGCATCATGGAGGAGCGACCTCCAGTGATTGCGAAAGGAATGAGCCATGATCGGGAGGCATCCAAATATTCAAAAACGCTGGGTGCATCGTGCAAGAAATCGTGCAAGAAAAGGAGCTGTTGCACTGGTCTTTGCAACGGCAATCGGAACTCTCAGCACACTGGCGTTGAATCCGCAGCCAGCGCACGCGCTCTTTGAAGGAAACGGCATGTACGTTAAAGGTGTCGGAGCGCAATCTGCTGGAGGATTTTGGCTAGGGGCCTACACCGCACCGCACAACGTTGAGACGCGTTACCCGGTGTGGTGCACTCACATGTGGCGAGCAAATCCCAAGCCGCAGGACACCGCATCGATTACAGATTTGGGAGAATCCAAGCGCTGGGGGCCGGATGAGCTTGATCTATCGACCGCGCAAATGGCGTGGCTTCTTGATCGCTACCAGGACGACCGACACCAAGAAAACCGAGCAGCTCTCTCATTTCTGATTCACGCGAATTTTGAAGGAGAACAATCAGGAAAGAATACTCAAGATTCCGTCAATAGTTTGGTTGACGGCGTGCGCCGTCAACTGCCGCAAGTTTTTGACAGGGCAAAAGATTACGTGCGCCAAGCTAAGGAATCTGCTGTTACAACCTACGAAAATGGAAGCGTAGAAAGCCAGACTCCTCGCAGTGGTTTACTCAAAGACCTCGGCGTGAAGAATGAAAAAGGGGAGTGGATTCCGAAACTCAAACTCCACCTCATGCTCATTGGACCTGCACGGTTCACTTCCACGGGTACCAGCCGATGGGATGGAGAAACGCAAGGAAATGCCCTCAATCTTGAGTGGGAAGCGACGGGCAACGGAACCGTGAAATGGGTAGGGAACTACGAAAACCCTGTGCGCTCGACGCTCACGAAATACGGAGTTAACTCGGCAACCCAGGATACGGCCTCGTATGGAAACAGGCCGGGTGGCGATAAGGAAGAAAAGAGCCTCAAGGGAGGAACCTGGAAGGTGCTCATGGACTTTCAGCCCATGGGACGCTCACAAGTTTCCCAAACCAGCGTGAAGGACAATACCCTGAGTGATACCGTCACGGCATTTGCAGATCCCAATTACGGGGACGGAAAGTGGATCAATGATGAGCACGGGCCAATACCGGTAACCTTCGAAGGGACTGCCTACGATCTGGGGAGCGAACCTCCAAACGAGCCTTTGGATGTACGTTTCATCTCGAAGGATATGCGAGTTCTTGGTCGCGCAACGGTCGTTTTTCGCGGAGAAGGAGAGCGCCAGGTCAGTATTCCTCTTCCTGAAGGACAGGCAAAACCGGGATTTGTTTCTTGGGTATGGAGGGTGAGCAAAGAAGCACAGGGACAATACGCTCCTCTTATCCATGCCGATTGGGCCGACCAGCTGGGGCTAGCTCATGAAACTCAAGTGATTCCCTGGAAAATTCAGATGCACTCTGCCGCACAGCTCAAAGAGACCAATGGGGGAGACTTCTTAATCGATGATCTCTGGGTGAGCGGTTTTCCAGAAGGGCATACTCATTGGAGTGGTTCTGAGAGAATTGCTGCCGATACATCCCACATGCGTCATCGTCTGCTTTTCTTCCCTCAAGGCCTTGAGGTTGTTGAAGAAAACCGGGAGAAGGCAGAGGAAATTGGAGCTGTCGAGCTCCCTGCAAAGAATGGATACTATCCATCGCTTGGCGATCTGCGATTCACAGTAGACCCGCAGCGTATCGGAACTTACGTGTTTACAACAGAGTTTGACGGTGACGGTCGCGTTGAAGCATTCCGTTCCAGTGTCGAGGATCCGCATGAACAGTACACGCGACAAGCACCCTCGATTATTCGCCTGGCAACTCGTGCTCGTGATGGGGGTGATGGTGACCAGATCATAGGCCGCTTGGGGCCATCCAAGATCGTTGACCAGGTGTGCTATGAAGGCCTCGAGGCAGGGAAACGATACTCCCTGAAAGCAATTGTGGTTGACCGAGAAAGCGGTGAACCATTGAATGCAGCTGGTCGACTGGTAGAAGGAACAGCTGATTTCACTGCTGAGACAGCGTCTGGCTGTGCAGAGGTGATGATTAATGTTCAGGGAGAAGACATCAAAGCAAAGAAAGTTGTCGTCTTCGAAGATCTATTTCTCGGTGATCAGCGAATCGCATTCCATCGAGATATCAATGCAGCTGAGCAAACCCTCAACGTGGAACAGCCCGAGCGTCCGAAGGTTGCTCGTACTGGCACTTCAGGTGTTCTGGTCGTCTCGCTCGCGGGAGTCGGAGCCCTTGCTGGTGGAGTGCTCTATCGTCGGGGAAGGAAAGGATGCTTGTAGGAACGTTGATATCTGAGGTGACTTACCGGATTGGAGCATACGAGCCTTAGATAAGCAGTCCTAAAAATGAGTGGTGGTGGGAAC
>UWSI01000051.1 GCA_900541895.1 uncultured Actinomyces sp.
TTTATGCGTGCGGACATGCGTGTGGGGGCGCGGCCAAGCCGCGCCCCCACACATCAAAGTAACGATCAGTTAATCGTAAGAAGCCTTGATCAGAAGGCCGGAATCACCGAGCCATCCTTCCAGGTGTCCTCGATGTACTTCTTCACCTGGTCAGAGTGCAAAAGCTCATCCAGCTTCTTCACTGCCTCGGCCTTATCGCCTGAAACATTGGTCTTCCACACCAGGACGTTCACCGAAGGATTGTTCTCGGGGGACTCAACAGCCAGACCATCGCGCGAGGGCGCCAGGCCACCTTCCTGCGCGAAGTTACCGTTGATCACCGAGTAGTCAGTCTCACCCAGGTTAGATACCAGAACGGGTCCGTCAATTTCCTTGAAGTCAAAGTTCTTCAGCTTCTTAACGGTGTAAACATTGACATCACCGCTTGCGGGGATCTCAACAAAACCGTTCGCAGCAAGAAGGCGAAGTGCGCGCTCCTGGTTGGTGACATCGGAGATCACGCCAATGATTCCGCCCTTTTCGGGAAGCTCATTCAGGGACTTGTGCTTGGAGGAGTAGACAGCCAGGGGCTCGAGGTGAATGCCCTTACCGGGAGTGAAGTCGTAGTTGAACTGCTGCTCAGCCTTCTCCAAGTAGGGAACAGTCTGGTGGTAGGTGGCATCCACTTCGCCCTGATCCAACGCGCGGTTGGGCAGATCGTAGTCGGTGAATTCCTTGATGTTGATGTTGATTCCCGCATCCTTTGCCAGGTTGTCCTGGATGTACTTGAGGATCTTTGCGTGAGGTGAGGGGCTGGCAGCAACGGTAATGGTGGTTGCACCGTTCGACGATGATGAAGAGCCCGTAGAACCGCTAGAGCAGGCCGAGAGGACCAGTGCTGCTGCAACGCCAAGACCAGCAAGAGTACGAAGAGAACGAGAGTGACGCATGAGAGTAATTCCTTAGATTGTCTGTTTCCTACAAGCGGGGGGACCTGAGTGGCCCGGGGTAATCCCGCGAATTTTTCCTAATTACCAAGCAGAGTTCGCGACCCGGCTGGTGGATGCTCAGCGGTGATCCACCAGCCGGCTGAGCATGTCGCCAATCATTTGAATTAACTGAACGATGATGATGATCGCAACGACTGAGCAGATCATTGTGTCTGTCTGGAAGCGGTGGTACCCGTAGTCAATCGCCATTTTTCCAAGACCGCCCGCACCAACGACGCTCGTCATTGCCGAGTAGCCCACCAGGGTAATCGCCAAAACCGTCACGGACTGGATGATGCCGGGCAGGGCCTCGCGAACCAAAATGCTCCAACGGATCCGGCGGTTTGAGGCTCCAGCCATGAGGGCGGCCTCGACCTTACCGTTTTCGACGGAAAGCAGGTTGGTTTCCACCAGGCGAGCAAAGAACGGAATCGCACCGATAACCAAGGGGAAGGTCGCTCCCTGCCAGGTAGTCGCGCTACGCATGACAAATCTGGTCACCGGAAGCAGCACGATGATGAGGATAAGGAAGGGGAAAGAACGGCCAACATTGACAATCAAACCAACGATCTGGTTGATGGTCTTGTTAGGGGTAAGTCCCGTCTTCGAGGTCTGGACAAGAAGCAGACCCAAAGGAAGGCCGATGAGCACGGTAAAGAGGGTGCCGAAGAAGACCATGAGCAGGGTCTCCCAGATTGCCGGGAGGAACTGCTGGGTGAGTGCGGGGTTGTCTCCCCACGTCGGGTCACCTTTACCCAGTGGAAGCAGCGTCAGGACTGTTGAAAGAGCCGAAAGGTTCACAGCGACCTCACCTCCACATGCGCACCCTGGGCACGAAGCTGGTCAATAATCGACGAACGCTGGGCGGCGGGAACCGCCAGAGCCAGGCGACCAACTTGGACAGAACCCATCGACTCGAAAGTCCCTGCGGTCACATCCGCACCAAGCTCTGCGGCAAGATTGAGCATATTCGAACCCGTGGGAACCCCAGGATGCGACGTGAAGATCACGTCCAAAAGGATATTTCCAGATTCCCAGGGCTGGGCCTGTGCTTTTGCTTTCACCAAGTTGTTTTCTGCGGCAATTTCGCGTGCGGTCAGCTCACGATTGAAGTCCGTGACATCCAGTTCATCAACACTGGGCGCAGGAACCAATTCCTTTGCCAGAGGCGAACCCGGGTCAGCCAGAACTTCTTCGATTGTTCCGCTCTGGACAATTCCTCCGTCTTTTAGGAGTGTTACAGAATCACAGATTTCACGAACGACCGACATTTCATGGGTAATGATGACAATCGTGACGCCGGTTTCGTCGCGCACCTGACGCAGCAGTGACAGAATCGCGCGGGTTGATTCAGGGTCAAGGGCTGAGGTTGGCTCATCGCAGAGCAAGACTCGAGGGGTATCTGAAAGTGCACGCGCAATACCGACGCGTTGGCGCTGGCCACCGGAAAGCTCTGAGGGGTAGGCACCACCACGATGTTCGAGGCCGACTAGCGCAAGAAGTTCACGAACGCGTCCTTTGCGTTCCTCACGGGTGAATTCTTTTTTCGCAGCGACTTTCAGCGGGAATTCGACATTTTCTCCCGCGGTCTTGGCGTCGAAAAGGTTAGCTGCTTGGAAGACCATGCCGATCTTGCGTCGAGCTTGGCGCAGCTCGCGACCGCGAAGCTGTGACAGATCAATGTCGTCAACGATAATCGACCCAGAAGTGGGTGTTTCCAGAGCCGTCAGACAGCGAATGAGCGTTGACTTACCGGCACCCGATTGGCCCACGATTCCGTGAATACTTCCTGCTTCAACGTGCAGATTCACATGATCAAGGGCAACGACATCATCACTTCCCTTCACGGGATAGATCTTCGAGACGTCGATCAGATCAATCACTGGGCCCTCCTTTCATGCACCCTTAGAGTATGAGTCCGTGCAGGAGTGTCCAAATTTTTCGTTACACAGCTTCACATTGCGAAACTAGACGCGAGAAGAAATGCGCAGATAGCCAGGACGCTTCCTCCCAGCCAGACGCCGAAAACTAGACCCGCTGCAGACAAATAGCGATGACGGCTCAGAAGCATCACAGCGTCGAGTACGGCAGTGGAAAAGGTTGTAAATCCGCCTAAAAATCCCGTTGAGAGCAGGAAGAAAACAGGAGCATTGGGGGCAAGAATACCCGCGAGCGCACCAGCGCATGTGCATCCCAATAGATTGACCACACCGATCCCCCACTGGGGTGTTCGCTTTGCTCGACGCTTTTTGAGATAAAGATCCAGCTGCCAGCGAGAGAGCGCGCCCAGGGAACCGAAAACGCACACGAGAAGGAAGAGCAGTGGGGTCATTTCTTTGCCCCCCGAAGGCCTGGCTCCTCATGTGGAGTAAGAGAGTACCCCAAAGCAGCAAACCCAATCCCAACTACGAGCAATACAAGGCTTGCAAGCATTCCCTCGATGAGTAGAGGCAAGGAGGACCCCACCGCAGCACTCAACGGAGAAGAGACAGCTCCGGAAAGCTCACCCCCAGCAGCGGGGACTGCTGTCATTGCTTGAACTGCATTATGGATACTGGCCATGACCATGGTGGCGTATGTGGTCAAGGCGCCGGCGAATCCGCTTCCTACGACAAGCATGACTTTTCTGCGCACTGCATCCTCGCGGAAACGACCCTGTGCCCAGGCAGTGGCAAAACCAAGAAAGAAGGCTCCACAAAGATTGACAGCCACCGTAGACCAAGAAAAAACCGTAAGTTTCCCGCTACCCGTAGCAGCAAGATCCAATCCCGCACGAATTGCTGTGCCAAGGAAGGCTCCGAAAGCAACACACAACCACGAGGGAATGCGCGTGAGCCAGCTTAGGTGATGATGCGCCGATACGCCGACTTCCAGCTCATCACCTTTCAGATGCGCTCGTGTCTCCATGCCTACAAGGTTAGTCTGGGGGTATGGCATTTGCGTCGACCTTGACATCCCAGGCACACGATGGAGCGGGAAACTCGGCTTCCTCCCCTGCAAACTCGGCCTCGGAAATCACAATCGGAGAAGGCCACCCCACGCACACTCCAGGCGCCGGACGCTTCGCACCCTCCCCCAGTGGCGACCTCCACTTGGGCAATCTTCGCACCGCGTTGCTCGCGTGGATGTGGGCACGGCTCACCGGCCGACGTTTCGTATTGAGGATTGAAGATATCGACCGTGTGCGTTCGGGCTCCGCGCAACGCCAAATTGACGAGCTGCAGGCACTGGGGATTGATTGGGATGGCGAGGTTCTGATTCAGTCTTCTCGCGCGAAGTTCCATGATAAAGCTGTCAAAACACTGCTGCGTAATGGGTATGCATTCGAATGTTTCTGCTCGCGCAAAGACATCCGTGAAGCTGCATCCGCTCCTCACGTTCCACCTGGCCATTACCCCGGGACGTGCCTGCACCTGAGCGCATCTGAAATCACCCAAAAGCGCGAAGAATTCGCGGCCGAGGGACGCCGTCCCGCCCTGCGCTTGAAAGCTCCCGTATCGGAGTGGACTGTATACGACGAATATTTTGGTGAGTTCACGGGCCCTGTCGATCACTTTGTCATCCAGCGTTCTGATGGTGCACCGGCATATAACCTGGCGGTCGTCATTGATGACGCATTTCAGGGGGTTGACCAAGTGGTTCGCGGTGACGACCTCCTCTCTCAATCGCCAGGCCAAGCAATTTTGGCGCGTTTATTGGGGTATCCCACGGTCACCTACGCACATGTCCCCCTGGTGTTAGCGCAATCGGGCGCGCGGCTCGCTAAGCGCGATGGTGCAGTGACCATCGAGGAACTTGCGGAACGCGGGGTGACTATTGCCCAGATCATTGAGGTTTTAGCCCGCTCAATAGGTGTTGAAGGGGTGCATTCCGCCTCGCAGCTTCTTGAATCAATGGATCTTGAGAAACTGCGCGCACTCCCCCAAAAACCGTGGACCCCAGACTTAGAAAGGCTCTTCGCTTGATCGCTCGGCGTGACGCCTCGCCCCTCTCCCCTCCCCCGCCCGCCCCCCCGCAAATGACAC
>UWSI01000052.1 GCA_900541895.1 uncultured Actinomyces sp.
CAGTTTCTGCCTAAAAGGTGTGGCCGCTCGGGTTAACGAGCGGCCACACTTGCATGACAGTCGACCTGTACGCCGGGTTCTGTTCTACGTATTCGTAGTGGCGACCATCTATCTAGGACCACCGTTGCCGATGGTCTCAAGCAACCTACCCGCAGACAACGAAGGGGCACCTCTTAACGTCTGCTGCTCGGTCTTGCTCCGGATGGGGTTTACCTAGCCGATACGGTCACCCGTATCGCTGGTGAGCTCTTGCCTCACCGTTTCACCCTTACTGCTCTATGCAGCGGTTTGTTTTCTGTGGCACTAGCCCGCGAGTCACCTCGGGTGGCTGTTAGCCACCATCCTGCCCTGTGGAGCCCGGACGTTCCTCGAGACAAAAGCCGCGCGGCCGCCCAGTCGACTGACATGCACAGGGAATTTTAGCGCGTTTCCCACTAGTGTGGAGGCGTGGAAATTTGGCTGCCCCCATCTGAAGGAAAGAACCCGCCTGGAGAAGGTCCATCTCTTAGCCTCTCAGCACTCTCTTTCCCGTCTTTAACAGATACACGTAAAAAGATCATCGACGCCTGTGCACAAATCACTGATGACGAACAGGCACATCAGATCTTCAATGCCAGTCTTCGCCACTCAGCAGAAATTGAGGCCAACCAAGCGCTGATGTCCCAAAGCTGCGCACCGGCGTCGGCAGTTTTTAACGGCGTACTATTCGACGCACTTACCGCCCAAGAACCCCGCGCATGGACAGGCGAAGGAAGCCAACACATCACGATCTTCTCAGGACTATTTGGCGCGTTGAAGCCAACTGACCTCATTCCTTTACACCGCCTTGCGATGGGAACAAAGCTCCCCACGCTTGGAAACGTCACCTCCTTGTGGAAGTCAGTCCTGGGCAGCGCGCTCGCAGAAGATTATTCTGAAAAGCTCGTTCTTGATTGCCGCTCAAGTGACTACAAGCAGGCCTGTCTGGCGCCGTGGGCACACCTGTGGGAAGTTCGCGTTGAACGCCTACGGAACGGAAAACGTTCCGTTGTCTCTCACAATGCGAAAAAATGGCGCGGAATACTCAGCGGAGCACTAGCTTTGCGATGCGGCGGAATTGAAAACGCTAGCGATTTGGAAGATGTCCTAGCCGAAGTAACACCAAAGCTACGATCTCGTGATGCACGCGGCGCCACAAGTCATGTGAAAGAAATCGAAGTCTCTCCCGCAAAAGCTACCTCCCAGGGAGGAAGTACGCGCACCCTCACGTTGGTGACAGTCGAGGACTGAGAGCTCTAGCTCCACTAAAGATCTAGGCTCGGGTTCTCACGACGATCTGACCGGTTTCCTCGGCAAAGTAGAGTTCATCGGCGGGAGTTAGGCGAATACGCTCAAGTTCCATAGGAGAGAGCTCTGCGAAGCCCATTGGGTTCCCATCACGGACTTCGATCACCGCGAGCGCCCCATTCTTTGAACGCACGCTCTCATATTCGTCAAGAAGCTCGGGATCAATCTGGCCAGCACGTTCACGACGCTGAGCAATCATTGCGCGAAGCTCATCATCTAGCTGAGCAACCTCTTCGAGGAAGCGCGCCTTAGTTGCTTCGATATCCGCCTCAATAGCCTGAGCTTCCGCATTCATCTGCTCACGGGCGGCGCGTGCTGATTCCGTGCGCTCTTCAGCAGCGACCTGCTCTTCTTCAAGACGGGAAATACGCGAATCCATCTGAGCGATTTCGTGTTGCATCGAATTAATATCACGCAGGGGAACCTGGTTCTTTTCGATACGCTCATTCTGACGATCGCGACGAGCCTTGACGCGTTGGATATCATTCTCGATCCTGGCCACCTCACGTTCGCAGTCTGAAATGACGGCTCCTTGCGTTACCGCGGCGCGTTGCAGGTCAGCAAGACGTCCAGCAAGCTCTCGAACTGTCTCATGTGCGGGATGAGCCTGGCGACGGTGGCGCAGGGCAGATTCTTTCTGGTCTAGCTTTTGTAGCTCAAGCAGGACAAGTTGCTGAGGATGAGGCGCTTTCACAGGTAACTTCCCTCCGTATCCAGATGTAGGCTCCAAGGTTCTGTGACAATGGTAGAGACTTTCACCTCGCAGGTGATAGCCAAGCGGCGTGCTTCTTCCCTCAGTTTCTGTGCAAGGACAGGAAGCCACAGGCTTTCTGTTGCCCAATGGCTGGCACAAATCAGAGCGCAGCCACCATCTTCAAGGAATTCACTGGCGGGATGATGACGTAGATCAGCGGTAATAAATACGTCAGCGTCACTGGCACGTACAGCATCAAACATCGAGTCTCCAGCACCGGGACTAACCGCCACACGTCGAACCAGAGTGTCAAGTTCTCCTCCGACCAAGAGGCCCGTTGGGCCTTTCGGCATTACCCGTGCAACCGTATAAGCGAACTCACGCAAAGGTGTTGGCTTGATGGAGCCAATCCTTCCCAAACCGATCGCTTGGCCATCAGCATTCACGCATTCGGGTAAAAGTACTTCGATATCACTCAGCTCCAGTGCCTGCGCACAGGCCTGCGCAACGCCATCTTGTGCGACGTCACCATTGGTATGAGCATTAAAGAGCGCAATCTCGTGGCGATTCAGCGCGGAGATGATCCGCCCCTTCGCACTTTCTTGATTGAGGAAGGAGGCTCCTCTGAGCAGCAAGGGGTGGTGAGTGATAATCATATTTGCACCCCACTGCAGCGCTTCCTGGACCACTGCCTGGGTGGGGTCTAGCGCAAGAAGAATTCGATCAACCTGAGTCTGTGGTCCTCCGGTAATTAATCCGACCTTGTCCCATCCATGGGCACTTTCAGGCGGATACCACTGATTCATCAGCGAACGAACGTCACCAACATTCCACTTCGTCATAGCTTTAGTGTAGCCGGGTGACTGACAGGTCACATCGATAGGACGAATGTCCCACTCGCTAACCAAGACACGCGAATTACCCGCAACTAAAATTGAGGGGTGCGGATTTTAAACCTCATCCCTAGCGGACTCACCGATTATTCGGCCGTGAATGACTTCCAGCATGTTCTTCACGACCAAGTGGCCTCAGGACAGGCCGAAGACACTCTGATCGTTGCCGAGTTCGCACCCGCGTGGACTGCGGGACGTCACACGAAACCCGAAGATATCCCGGACTCAACTGTGCCCATCATCCACGTCGACAGAGCAGGATCCGCCACCTGGCATGGCCCCGGACAAGTTGTTATCTACCCGATTGTTCGCTTGAGAGAACCAGTGGACCTCTACGCTTGGATCCGAAGTGTAGAAAATGGCGTTCTTCAAACCCTACGAAAAGAGTGGGGACTTCCCGTCGAACGAATCGAAGGAAGAGCCGGAGTCTGGCTGCGCGGATCCCAAGGCAGAGATCGAAAGATCTGCGCGATCGGCCTCAAAGTTGCACGCGGCGCAACCATGCACGGAATCGCTCTGAACGTGGCGATTGATCCCGCACATGCCTTTAGCGGAATTATTCCTTGCGGCTTAGCTGATGCCGACGTCGCTTCACTCTCATGGGAGGGAATCTACTCAGATGTGCCTCATGCTGCCCATCTGCTTGTCCCCCACCTGATTCAGTCCATTACCCCTCAATTAGCCACGCGCCCAGAGCCAATTCACTGGGAAGAAGCCCCCGCTGGCGCATTCGCACCGACGGCCTCGTCGGAATTACAGTCGGAAGGACCCACGCAATGAGCACCCTGCCTGATCCCGAAGGACGCAAGCTGCTGCGCGTTGAAGTTCGCAACGCACAAACCCCAATCGAGCACAAGCCTGAATGGATTCGTACAACTGCTCGCGCTGGTGAGAACTACCAGGACATGCGTTCTCTTGCACGCGGCGCAGGGCTGCATACAGTGTGCGCAGAGGCCGGCTGCCCCAATATTTACGAATGCTGGGAAGACCGCGAGGCAACCTTCCTGCTCGGCGGAGCAATCTGCACACGCCGCTGCGATTTTTGTGATATCGCCACCGGCCGCCCCACAGAATACGACCGCGATGAGCCACGACGTATCGCTGAATCGGTCGCACAGATGGGACTTCGCTATGCAACCATCACCGGCGTCACCCGAGATGACCTTCCCGATGGCGCAGCATGGCTCTACGCAGAGACAACGCGCCAAATCCGTGCCAAGAGCCCAGGTACCGGTATTGAGTTACTCGTCGACGACTTCCGCGGCTCGAACGAAGCCATCGACATGGTCATTGAAGCTGCACCCCAAGTTTTTGCCCACAACCTTGAAACTGTCCCGCGAATCTTTAAGAAAATTCGCCCAGCTTTCCGTTACGAGCGTTCCCTCGCGATGATCCAGCGCGCCCACGATGGCGGAATGGTCACCAAATCGAATCTGATTCTTGGTATGGGTGAAACCCGAGAAGAAATCATCGAAGCCATGCGTGACTTGCATGAATCCGGCTGTGATCTTCTCACGCTCACGCAGTATTTGCGCCCCTCTCCCCTGCATCACCCGATCGACCGTTGGGTGCACCCTGAAGAATTCATCGAGCTTTCTGCCGAAGCTGAGGCAATGGGCTTTGCCGGAGTCATGGCAGGGCCGCTCCCGCGGTCCCCCCCCCCCGCGGGCGGAGAGAGAT
>UWSI01000053.1 GCA_900541895.1 uncultured Actinomyces sp.
GTTCATCGTGACCCTGAGCGTCGCCGGAGTTTCCACGGCCACCGCCAGAGCCTCCGTTACTGCCTCCGCCGGCCTCGGAATGACCGTGACCCGAGGAACGAGTCGGGGTGGCAGCCGCGGCGGAACCCGCAACGGATGCTGCAGCCCCTCCGACAACCGCGCCCTCGGCAAAACCGTGGGGAAGCGGAGCGGGGATACGAGAAGATGATTCCTGATGCTGAGCCTTAGCGGCGGCCGTCTCAGCCGAGGCCTCGGCAGCTGCAGCGCCCAAGGGGATACCGGCGGGCGCGGTTGCGTCGACGTCGTACATGCGCGCGGTTGCGGGCAAGGTCGGGACGATGGGGTGTTCGGGCTTTGCTTGGCTCATCTGGACGCTCCCTTGGGAACCGCGATTGCTGTGAGGAAGGGTTGGGACATTCGCAGGTGTGTCCTGCTGGGGTGAATGAGACGATGCCGCAGGGTGGCCCTCGCCGTCAGGATGAACAACATCATCGAAGGTCGGCACCGAAAGGTCAACAGAAAGGGGAACCCAATGTGGCGTTCCTTCACGGGGAGTGTGCTGATCCTCGGTAGCCATGGTTTCCTCCTGAGGGGACGGTGCCACACCATTATGAACGCTTTGCGGTTCAGGTGTAGGCTGCGCGGCCGAAAGCAGGTCACATACCGCGATCGGAAGGTGTAAACGCTTGAGCAGGGGACGAATACTGGTTGAAGATTCTTGAGGATTGATCACACGCATTGCGATCATGTACACGACGGTGACGATGATGGCCACCACGCCGAACTTCACACCCGAAAGCAGCCAGCGCAGGATCTTTGAGGACAGGGTCGTGTAGATTCCCATGAGCCAAAGAGCGCCAAAACCGATACCGCCGGCGATGATCGCACACCCGACATAGGTGAGGTAGGAGCGCGTGATTTCTGAGGAATTTACGTAGCTGTTGCGCTGTCCGACCCAGCGCATCGCAATCAAACCCTGAACGATTCGGCAGACCGTTTCGCCAAGAGCCGCGCCGATCACCCACCAGCGCACGCCGGTAGCGAAGTAGATCGACCAACCGACAATGATCTGCAAGATCGTCGGAACAATGCCCATGAGGAAGACGGGCTTGGCGTCCTCGTAGGCGAAGAAGACGCGCTGGCTCATCAAGACGATTCCCGTGGAAGCCACACCGGGCATGAGGGAGACCAGGATTAAGGCGTAGGAAGAAATCAGTTCGGGGCGGGCGGTGTTCGTGACAACCAGCTGCATCATGGGAGCAGCGCCCGCCATGAAGATCGCAGCGGCAAGAACCGTCAGTGAGGTGATCAGGCGAATGCCTGTGTGGTAGTGCTCGGCGACTTCTTCGTCATTGTCGTCGGCAACCGCGTAGTTCAATCGCGTAAAGATTGCGGTTGCAAGAGAAACAGTGATGACCGACTGCGGCAGCATGAAGATCAAGAAGGCTGCCGAATACCCCGCCAGGCCTGCGATGGGCATGGGGTTCTGGTTCAGGTAGTTATCCGCAATCGAAGCGATCGCGTTCGTCGAAAGAACACCAACCTGAGACACACCCAAGGTTGCGAAAGTCCAACCCGCAACCTTAGAGGCGGAGCCAAAAGACGTTCCACGGAAGTGAAAATCAGGCTTGAAGGAAACTCCCGCACGCCGCATGGGAATGAAGAGCACCAGAGCCTGGCAGACCACGCCCAAAGTGGTTGTGATCGACAGCAGCCAGAACTGAGGGGATGTGAAGTCAGAAATTGCGAAATCTTCGTGGGCGCCCCACAGAATGAGGAAAGCTACCAGACCCGCGATTGCAATGATGTTGTTAAGCACTGGCGCCCACATGTAGGGACCGAAGACACCGCGGGCATTGAGCAGCTCGCCCAAGAGGTTGTATAGGCCGTAGAAGAAAATCTGCGGGAGACACAAGAACGCGAAAGCAACGGCAAGTGAGCGAATGTCTTGGCTGTATCCGGGTGCCATGATGACGATGAGTACCGGTGCCAAGAGAGTTGAAACGAAGGCGACTAGGAACAGAATCGTTCCGGCCAGAGTAATCAGTCGGTTGATGTAGACCTGACCCTCGTCGCGTTTGAGTGCGCGCACGATCTGGGGAACCAGGACCGCATCGAAAACGCCCGATGCCAGCAGATTGAAGATGGTGTTGGGAAGAGTATTAGCCGTTTGGAAAGCCGCGGAGACCGCGCCACCGGCAGAACCCAGGGCCGCCAAGAGCATGGCGGCTTTAATGAAGCCAAGGACTCGGGAAACCATTGTTCCCGAGGCCATCAGTACGCTGGCTCGAAGAAGTGAGCCGTTGCGGGCCTGGCTTTCACTCATTCTGATCCTCTACATCTGGTTTGGGTGAATCCGAGCTTTCCGGATGATCCGGGTAGCGCGGGGGACGTCCTGCATGAACAAAACCTCCGCTGGAAAGTGGAACGTTCACTGTGCCCTTTTCGACGCCGCCCATACCGGGAAGATGCGAAGACTCTTCGGTCTGCGAGGACTTTAAACGACGTCGAATGGTCCGAATGATGCCGCCAAGGAAGGCAATTCCGACAATGACGGTCATGACCGCGGTGGCTGCGTCTTCCCATCCCGCGCGCATTCGCACCAGGACTTTCTGGGAATCATCAAGGACAGCTCCGCTGGGCGTTGACACCTTATAGGTCACGCGAATATCTCCCGAACCAATTGCCGTGACTGGCACATCCACATTCGAGGAGGAATTCGCGGGGATCGTGGCCGTTCCCGTGCTGGTCACGCGCAGGCGGGGGTCGCTGGGAAGCAAAGTCACTTCAACATTGACTGGCCAGGGAAGTGAGTTACGCACGCGCACGGGGAAATTCGCGCTCTTGTTGATCAGGTTGACGGCGTTCGAGGATTCAACCGAGACGGAGGACCTGAATGCATCAAGCGCCTGCGTATTCGCAGTGATCGTCTGGCTTTGCTGGTCACCCGCACCCCACCAGATGCGCTGACGCAGGCCCTCCGAGTGGGGGAAAATCGGCAGAGGTGAACCGGGTTGGACCATCAGTGGATACTGATGGTCCTCAGGCGCGGCAGCCCCTGCAACTGGACTATTGGTCAGCCATCACTGTATAGTTCAGTGCATGCTGACTATTGCTTCGCGCCTCGACGTCATGAACCGGCTCGGCCGGGCCATGGCCGACCCGACGCGCTCCCGGATCCTGATGTCCCTGCTTGACGGTCCAAGCCACCCCGCGGTGCTCTCGCGCGAGCTGGGACTGACCCGCTCGAACG
>UWSI01000054.1 GCA_900541895.1 uncultured Actinomyces sp.
CCGCTAGCCTGTCGCTAGCGGGCACGGCTTCTTGCCGCTATTCTCCCTACTAGAATTTCTTTCTGTCTTGAGGACATGCGTGAATACAACAGTTAGCTCTCGAGCCGAGTCGCTGCTGCCCATTGTGGGGGTCGCGATTTTCTTCTTGGCCTTTGCAGGCCAAGGGGTTCGTAACACATTCGGTTGGCTCGGTTTTGGCATTATCACCGTTTTGGTGCTGCTTGCATGCTGGGTCGTGTTTTTTCTTGCCGGACGACGCGTGACCTTGCGAAGGATTTCGCTGTCTGTTTCATCCTTCATCGTGCTCTGCTGTTTGTCGGTGATTTGGAGCCAGTACCGTCTTGAAACTTTCGCCTCAGCTCTGATCACTCTTGCGACAAGCTCAGCGGGGATACTTGTAGCAATTGCTTTTCCGCTTCGACAGATGCTGAAAGTATTCATGGATGCGATGAAGATCGTCGTTGTTCTGTCGTATGTTCTCGAGCTGTGGGTCTCGCTCTTCGTTGGTCATCGAATTCCTCCCGTGTATATGCGCCATTGGAAAAAAGTTCCAGAGCTCTATTACTGGATCAATGATTCCCTGTTCAGGGGAGGGCCGATTCAAGGTTTCGTGGGAAACCGCAATCCTTTGGCGTTTATTGCGCTCTTACTGCTTCTAGGCGTGCTTGTCTTCTGGATTCAAGATCGGAATCAGCACATTCGCAACTTACTGTGGGTGTGTGCCTGTGTTGGCATTCTTATTCTCACTGGTTCGGCAACGGTGTTCGTTGCCACGCTGGTTTCCCTCAGTGCACTCGTCTTTCTTTTGATCATTCGTCATCTCGGCTTCTATGAGCGGCGTTTCGCTGTTCGTGTGGCTTTGACCGCTGCGGCCAGTTTCCTGCTGGTGGCTGTTGTGATGAAGGATCAGGTCACCGAGATATTAGGACGCAGTTCTGATATGACCGGGCGTGGTGTCATTTGGGCGAAGCTTTTGCAATTGTGGACCGAGCATCCCCTTCTTGGCTGGGGGTGGGTTGTGATGTGGCCCCCGTGGTTGCCTCTGTTCAAGAACCTTGTTGTTCGTCCAGATGGTACGCCTACCATGCAGGCGCATAACGCTTATATCGAGGCACTATTCCAGACTGGCATTGTTGGGCTCATGCTTTTGGCCTTCGCGGTCTTGTGGGTCATGATTCGTATCTTCCGAGTTGCCCTTCGTGATCTTGAGAGCGATCTGATCCCCGTCCTGGCCGCTGTTCTTATGCTCGCGATGTTCGTCCAGTCATTTACCGAGTCTCGTTTGCTCACCGAGGGTAACTGGGTTCTTTTCGTTGCTTTTGCTACCTGGCTGAAGGTCCGAGCAGAATCAATTGACTTTCACCCGCCTCGACGTGGGGACGAGGCCACGCGTCGGCTAGGTGCTGCCGGCTACGCAGACCGATCTGCGGCCTCGTGAGACACAATCAAGACGCGTCCTTTAAGGCGAGTCTTTTCCCGTACACTGTAATGCGCACGTATTCCAACAAGAAGAAGGTATTTCCGTGACCGATATTATTGACGACCTCCAATGGCGTGGTCTGATTGCTCAGCACACTGATCTTGATGCACTTCGTGCTCACTTTGCGCAGGGCCCGGTCACCTTCTATTGCGGTTATGATCCGACAGCTCCTTCACTTCACCATGGTCACCTTGTTCAGCTGATCGTTATGCGTCACCTGCAACTCGCGGGACACCGTCCGCTTGCACTCGTGGGTGGTGCAACGGGCCAGATTGGCGATCCGCGTCAAAGTGGTGAGCGTCAACTCCAACCCACCGAAGTTGTTCAGGGCTGGGCAGATCGTTTGCGTGCGCAGATTTCTCGTTTTCTTGACTTCGAGGGACCTGCAGCAGCGCGAATGGTGAATAACCTCGATTGGACGCAAGAGATGAGCGCTATTGATCTCTTGCGCGGAATCGGTAAGTACTTCCGTGTGGGCACCATGCTCAACAAGGATATTGTTGCGCGCCGTATTGCCTCTGACGAGGGGATCTCCTACACAGAATTCTCGTACCAGATTCTTCAGGCAAATGACTACCTCGAACTTTTCCGTCGCTATGGTTGCACCCTTGAGACCGGTGGAAATGATCAGTGGGGCAATATGGTTGGCGGCGTCGACCTGATTCATAAGATCGAAGGCGCCGATACCCATGTGATGACGACGCCCATCATTACTAAGGCTGACGGAACAAAGTTTGGCAAGTCCGAGGGTGGCGCGATCTGGCTCGATCCCGAGATGATGAGCCCTTACGCCTTCTACCAGTTCTGGTTGCAGGTTGCCGATGACGACGTAGTTCGTTTTCTGAAGATCTTCACTTTCCTCTCACGCGAAGAGATCGAGGCCCTTGAGGTTGAGGTCGCTGAGCGCCCGCATCAGCGTGCTGCACAGAAAGCGTTGGCTGCCAGCGTCACTGCGTTGGTCCATGGTCAAGACGAACTTGAGCGTGTGCAGGCTGCAACCGAGGCGCTGTGGGGAACCGGTGACCTTTCCTCGATTGACGAGGCCACTTTGGCTGCAGCAACCAGTGACCTTCCGCGTGCGGAACTTCAGTTGGGGGCGACTCTTGTTGACGCTCTTGTAGAGACCGGCCTTGAGAAGGGGCGCACTGCTGCGCGTCGTACCCTCGCGGGTGGCGGAGCCTATGTCAATAAGGTCAAGGTAGAAGATGAAGAGGCAGTTTTGAGTGCTGATGATCTGCTTGCCGGCGGGTTGGTTTTGATCCGTAAGGGCCGCAGGAATCTGGCTGTAGTTGCTGTCCGATGACCCGTTTTTAAAGGTGTGCTCGTCATCATAGTGTTTTGATTTGACGATGAGCCTCTAAACGGCCTAATCTATAACTCGTTGCGCTGAGGGCGACGGAAACGTTGTAAAGCGCGAAAGCCCCTTTGAGATTCATCCTCGGGTGAATTGCAAATGTGGGGGTGTTGTTTGTGAACTCGATAGTGTGTTTGTTTTTGTTTTTATGCCTG